>JAPOQH010000069.1 GCA_026710825.1 Chloroflexota bacterium
AGCCCAGCAACGCGGCGAGACTGCCGCGGCCGAGGAGGTGAACCGGCAAAACTAATCGACGATAAATCGGCAAGAATGGTTGACGCGGGACAGGAGCGTCTCGCCGGCGCGCTGGCGGTCAGTTCTTCCGCTCGTGCTTGCAGTACGGTACGGCAGCGGCGTTTGACTGCTTCGCGTCGGCTGGGCTGGCGGGTGGAAAAGTCGCCCACCTTGTCCTGCACCGCGGTACGTGTGCCCAAGCACCGGTTGGCAGTCGCCTCCTGACGGGCCCAGCCTCAAATGGCCCGATTGGTCAAGGATCGGAGCGTTGAAATCGGGACTATAGCTGGGCAGGTTCACCAGGTGCAGGTTCAAGTCCAGCGTTGCCAGGTAGGCTCGTAGCGCGTCGCCACGATGGGATGGTGAATTGTCCCAGATCACCGTCAGCGGTTCGGGGTGTTGCGCCCGCAACTGTTTCAGGAAGGCGGCTGAGGTGACGGAGTTGCTGTTGCCCTCCAGTTCCATCACCTCCACATCTCCGGTCTCCAGGCACACCGCGGAGTCGTAGCTGGCCTTCTCCCCACGGCGCGGGTTGGTGGAGTCCACCAACGCCGGTTCTCCATTCAACACCCACATGCCACGCAGGTCTGCGTCTGCGCGAAAGTGGGCCTCGTCAGCGAAGAATGCCTTGGCCCCAGTTCGCCGGGCCGCCGCCGTCGGGACAGCGTACTCTGATAGAAAAACTTTCCGACGTACTGGGTCCGCCTTGAGCCACCGTTTCTTGGGATGCTTCAGCACAAACCCCAGACGGTGCAGGTAGTTCAAATCCGCCACAGGCGGACTCCGGCTCAGCGTCAGCCCGAACCGTTCCTCCACATACCGGCGCACCACCTTCCAGTTCCAGTTGGACAGGTCGATGCCAGCTTGCGATGGAGACCCCGGCACCGCCGCCTTCAACTCGGCCCGCTGCTCCAGGTCCAACGCGGGGGGAACCACCACTCTGTTCAAAAACCAGCGCCTTGGGGCCACCGTTAGCGAATGCCTGAGCCCATTGGCCAATGGTATGGACATCCCGCTCCAGCGCCTGTGCTACCGCCCCCGCCGTACAGCCCCCGTGTCGCGGCACGGGGCAGGCTATGATGCCCTCCACCAGGACCTGCAACGCTTCCCGCAGAGAGTCCACATCACCCTCAACGCCACGCTTGCGTAGTAGTTCCAATAGGTCCATGCAGTTCTTGGCCATCGCGGTCCTCCTTCATCGGGTTTGTTGTAGGTCCGATCAGGATGACGTGGTGGCTCTCTTCTTGCCACCCGGTTTCCGTTACTCCAGGTGCAGGGACTTTACTGCCCGGTTTGGGCCCGGATCGCACGGTGACGATGCAACTCCAGCAACTGGTTGCCGCTTCCGCAAGCGCAAATTTATGCACACCATAATACAAAATTTGCCATAAAAGTTATGCGGATCATATGGCATTGCCTCTAACCTGATGAGCCGTTTGAACAGACAAGCGGGTGCGAGCTTCGCCAACTGCGAAGATTGCGGCGCTTTGCGCCTTCGCTCCGTCAGGAGGGTGAGCCCGGATGCGCCGCCCGTAGCGAGTCAGTCAGATTGGTAAATTAGGGAAACCCGACACAGGGCCGGCGCCAGCGCCGCGCCCCCGGTGACCAACAGGAGCGGCAATGATCGACCGATTGGGACATGCGCCCTGCGACCGGGCCGGGCTCCACCCGCGCCGGCCCACGGCATGGCGCGCATTCTGCCCCTCCCGCGGGGGCTGCCTCCGGAGCCCGCTGCATCAGGGCCCCCTGGATCATAACCCACCAGCAGCGTGTCCGAGAAACACGGTTGTTGAGGTGTTGGCGTAAGATGGTCCGAGCGTCAAGCTGGCGGTGACCCAGGATGAGGAAGAGCTACCTTTTCTAAGATCCGGACCAGCAGTTGCTTCCGCCCCGGGCCTTGCAGGAGTGGCTGCCCGAGGGCCATCTGGCCTGTTTCATATCCGACCTCGTGGACCAGTTGGATCTATCTGAAATCACGGATCGCTACGAGCAGGAAAGGCGGGGCGGACCGCCCTACCATCCCAGGATGATGGTGAAGGTACTGCTCTACGGTTACTGCGTGGGAGTGTTACCATCACGGCGGATCGCCCGAAGGCTTCATGAGGACATCGCCTTCCGGGTGTTGACGGCGAACAACACCCCGCACTTCCGCGCCATCTCGGACTTTCGGAAGCACCATCTGGCAGCGTTGTCGGGGCTGTTCTTGCAGGTGCTCATGCTGTGCCAGCGGACGGGTCTGGTGAAGCTGGGACATGTAGCGCCGGACGGGACCAAGGTGGAAGCCAGCGCATCCAAGCACAAGGCGATGAGATACCGGCGGATGAAGGAGAAGGAAGGGCAGTTGTCAGCGGAGGTTGCAGAATTGCTGCGTCGGGCTTAGGAGACAGATGAGGAGGAAGACCAGCTCTACGGCAAGGACCAGCGCGGTGATGAGTTGCCGGAGGAGTTGGCCTTTCGGGAGGGCATGGCAGCGTTGGAAGCCGAGGCCCGGGCACAGGCGGCACAGGCCGAGGCCGAAGGCAACTTCACTGACCCCCAATCTCGCATCATGCCCGCCTCGGGTGGACAGGACTTCCTCCAGCCCTACAACTGCCAGGCGGTGGTCGATCATGAGCATCAAGTGATCGTAGAGGCCCGGGCCACCAACCTGACCTCGGACAAGCAGCAGGCCGCAGCAGTGATCACCGAGAGCATCGACAACACCGGCGCGGTACCCAAAGAAGTATCCGCTGACGCCGGTTACTACTCGATTCAGGTCGTCGACGATCTGCACGCTCTGGGAGTGGACCCGTTCGTCGCGCCGGATCCGGCCCGCAACGGACACCAACCGCCACCCGCGCCCGGAGCACGCATCCCCAGCTACCTGTCGGTCCGGGACCGGATGAGGCGCAAGTTGCAGACCAAACGGGGTCGGCGGCGTTACTCCCTGCGCATGGAGACGGTCGAGCCGGTTTTCGGCCAGATCAAGCATGGCAGAGGCTTGCGGCAGTTCCTCCTGAGGGGTTTGGAGAAGGCCAAATGGGAATGGTCCCGGATCTGCACCACCCGCAACCTGCTCAAGATTTTCCGCTACGGCGTCCTGCGCGCAAACCCGGTATTACCCATTGTGTCCGCAGAATGATCCATTCCCAGCGCATTGCGTCAAAAAAAACGTTACTTTTAGGAGGTAATTGCCGCAAATAGAATGCTACCGAAAAATCGGGAGGCGTTCGTGTGGCAGGGGGGGCATGAGCAGAATGGCGAAACAAGAGCTACTGGCATCGATTCGGGACCGTTGTCGGGAGTCGTCTCGCAAGGACAAGAGCAAGATCCTGGACGAGTTCATCGCCGTAACCGGCCACCACCGCAAGCATTGCATCAGGCTGTTGGCCCGGTCCTCGGAGGGCAGCGGCGGCACCGGTGTGGTTCGAGGCCGACGGTTCTACGACGACGCGGTCCGTGAGGCGGTGATCCTGATCTGGGAAGCCTCGGACCGCATCTGCGGGAAACGTCTGAAGCTGGCGATGCCTCGCCTGGTGGAGTCCATGGAGGGCTCTCTCCTGCCTTTGCGACAGGCGCGATATTGGTCGACTTCAAACAATCCCTTTCCTCGGGGTCAGTGAGAGGCGAGCGCATCAAGCACGTGCGGAAATCGGAAAAAACTAGCCAAGAGAGATTCGCGCATAGCCTCGAGATCAATGAACGTACTTTGAGGCGGTGGGAACGTGGTGAAACGGCGCCCAACATCAAGAACCAGCGTGCGCTGGTTGAACGGTCTGTACATGAGGAGTCGTGATACTGCCAGCCGCCTCCGCAAGCCAAAAAATCCACAGATCACGCAGTGCGGTTGTTAATCGTCTATGTAATGGCAGCAATGGAGAACGACGGAGTTGGTTTGAGTCGCCGGACGCTGAGCCGTCAGCCGATGGTCGCCGTGGAGACCCCAGCGTGCGGTTGTGGTGAACCACGGCGCCGTCAAATGCCCAGTGCTGGTACCCCCGCTCTCGTGATGGCCTGGACGTCGGTTCGGCTGACCAAGCTTCCAATCCCACAGCGCAATCTGCCGGCGGGTGACCCCTTCCTAAACCGAAGCCGAGGTGAAATCTACATTTGCAGGTCGGAGAGGGTTGGCTTACGTGCCAAATAATTCGTCGGCCTTTGCTTGCAGCACGGCTCGGCAGCGTTGTTCTTCTTGCATCGGTGCGGATGCGCGTCTGGTTGAGGTTGCTTTGATTAGAAGAGCAGCAAGAGGGTAGACAGCGGGACCGCGACGATGTTGGAGCCTTGTGGAGTGGCGACGTCGGTTCGCGTGATGACTATGCCGAAGGTGGCGCGATTGGCGGGTTCGGCGATGAATTCCCACAACGCGCGGGCGTCACGATTGAGGTCCACGTTGCGTTGGTACTTGACCTCTACTGGTACACGGTGATCGCCCACGCTGATTATGTAGTCGATTTCGGCGGTTGAGCCGCGCTGGGGTTGGTGGTGGATCGACAGGCTCGGGGCGTCGGCGAGGGCGGCGCCAAAGGTGCTTTCCGCCAGGTGTCCCGCGATGGTCGCCAGGTTGGGGTCGTCGGTGAGCTGGGCGGGCGCCAGCGGGACGGGCTCGTCCAGTTGGGTGGCTCGTATCGTATGGTCGGCGAGGCATATTTTGGGGCGCTGGTCGGGCCGCTGGAGACGGAATTCCAGTGGGTGGATCAGTCGGATGATCATGGTGTCGTCGAGGAATTCCATGCAGTTCGCGACCTGCGGCGCGTCCACGTCGTCGAAGGGCCGGTTGATCTGCTGTGCCAGGGAACTGTAGGAGGGTGCTTGGCCGGCGTAGCGGCAGGCCAGGCTGAAGACAAGGCTGAGGATCTGGGGATCAAGGTCTGGGTGTAGCAGGCTGCCCTGCAGGTCGTAGCGCAGCATTCGCTGCACGACGTTCTCGTTGATTCTCTCGTTCAGGGACGTGAGGTCAGTGTGGGGCGTGCTGTGGGCGAAGGGGTATCCGCCGTACTGGGAAAACAGCCGGAAGGCTTCGTCGCGGGCATCGGCGTGGTTGCGGCCGTGCTGGGCCAGCTGCTGCCAGAAGTCATGGTTTCTGAGGTTGGCGTAGCCGTTGTCGTTCAGGAACGGTTCGAGCGGCCCGATGCCTCGGAAGCGGGCTATTTCGGAAAGAGA
>JAPOQH010000070.1 GCA_026710825.1 Chloroflexota bacterium
CACCATGTTGCCATCCTCATCGGCCAGGGCACCCATGCCGTCCAGTATGCCCGGAGGCCGGTAGCCTTCGGGGCCGCCGACGCGGGTCCCGATGTCGAACAGCACGGTAACGTCCCAACCGGAGTTGGTGCTTTGCATCATCGGCTCGGTGCTGATGTGGTTGTCGGCCTGCGCCGGATGCAGCAACTGCGTTCCGGCGATACCCAGGGCGAGGATGCCCAACAGGCCAAAAAAAACGACGGGCAATACCCGTCGTGAAAGGGAACTCTGTGTTCCAAGTGGTGCGAGCGGCATTTTCAGATGCCCCCGCATTTTGAAGAGTGCGGACATAATCGGGTCGCCTCCTTTCGGTCGTTGGCGTCGCTTTCCGGGCCGCCCCTCCTTGTGGGGATTGCCTGCTACATTTCAGGCAAACGTACCGGCCTCACTGAGGACGCCGGTAATAGTTGTTAGCACACAGCATGCCACAAGTCAATACCGAGTCGGTGCTCACGCATACCCGGTTTGGCGGTGTCGGATGGCGAAGAGGTGGTCGGGCGGGTCGGGTGTGGTCAGGTAGTATTCGTAGCCCAAGTTGAGAATGCCCAGCTTCCCTCGGGAACAGACCTGTCGTCGGAAAGTTGGCGATGCCCGCATTCCCATCAGGATCAGCCGCGAACAGACCGTTTCGTCCCTGGCCCAGCTCCGACCAGTCGATCATGATCGGCGCCAGCCCTCGTAACTTGGCCGCCTGACAGATGGTACCCAGCAATGCCGTCTGCACCGCCATGGTATCAAAGCCGGTGTTGGACAGAAAGCGAAACAGTCGGTTCTTACGCTAATGGTGGGAATAGGGCAACTGGACTCGCCAGGCCGGCGCCAACACCGATGTGACCAGGGCGCGACGCTCCAGAATAGCCACCGTGAGCAGGGCCAGATTGGTGTGGCGGGTCGCGCGCACCTGCGGCAGAGAATAGGTCAGAGAGGTGGCGATGCAGTGATCCCATGACATGGTCGGCCTCACCTGGTAGGAATGTGGCAGCTAACCCATTCCCTACCCGGAGAGGCCGACCTGTTTCAACCCCTTATCTCAAACTGGGTACGCGTGAGGCAATCCGCCTGGTTGACAGCTACACCGCCGGCGGTGTAGCCTTCGTCTCATATTGATACGTCATATCAATAAGGTCTGAAGGAGGACCCTATATGAACACGCTTCGCAAAGTACCCGTCACCATCCTCACCGGTTTCCTCGGCTCTGGCAAAACGACCCTGCTCAACCGGATCTTGACGGAGGAGCACGGCAAGCGCATTGCCGTGATCGAGAACGAGTATGGGGAGGTCGGCATCGATCAGGCCCTCGTCATCAACGCTGACGAAGAGGTCTTCGAGATGTCGAACGGCTGCATCTGCTGTACGGTGCGCGGAGACCTGATCCGAGTACTCAACAACCTCAACAAGCGCCGCGACAAGTTCGACTATGTGCTGGTGGAAACCACCGGGCTGGCCGATCCGGGTCCGGTCGCTCAGACGTTCTTCATGGACGACGAACTGCGCGCTGAATATGCCCTTGACGGGATCGTCACGCTCGTCGATGCGGCCCACATCGAGCAGCAACTCGGCCGGAGCGACGAGAGCACGGAGCAAATCGCGTTCGCCGACGTCCTCGTCCTCAACAAGACGGACCTTGTCAACGACGATACTCTCGACAGTTTGGAAGCTCG
>JAPOQH010000062.1 GCA_026710825.1 Chloroflexota bacterium
ACTGTTACAGGACAAGAACACCAACCCAAGCGTAGTGATTGGCAGAGTGACCACGGACAATATATTGTGTACGTTCTGGGAAAGACTCCCCGTGCTCGGACACCCCAAATCACAAGGCGCCACGGCCGAACCGATGTAGGCTATAGGTTCGGCGATAAGTAGCCAACAGCCAATGTTGCTGATCCCCTGCAGTCTCGCGCGTGGAGCAACCACCAGCAGCAGGACGACGCCAAGCAAACCCAGGGGGAGAAACCCGAGTAATCCTATTTGCCAACTCCACGCCGAACCCGTGGCATTGATCTCGCTGATGTACTGGCTCAGATGACTGTATTCAGGCTTCAGCGCAGCGCCGCCGAAAAGCACTAAAGGGTAGAACACGACAAAAGCGACGACGATCCAGCGCCTGTATGTTGACGAGTCGGTCCCGGTCAACTTTGTGCCCCTCATCGCGTCAATACGAGTGTTTTCCCGTCGCCGATTTCACAAGCGGGCGGCGTCGAACACGATGTGGGGGCGCAAGCTCGTCGCTGCCTTCATCATCTGCAACCTCTGCTAACGTCGTATCAAGCAGAATTCTACACGCTCGTCCTTTCGATGAGTATTCAGCAGGCTGGAGATGCTGTTTCTGATCCTGTACGTGCTGAGCGTAACAGCTAACGACGGCGACCAAGCAATTGCGACTTGCTGTCGAAAGGGTGTGGGAGTGGGGAATCAAAAGGGGCCCTGCTCCCATACCCCGCCCCCTCCTCTGTAGAGGTAGGGGTGTAGGGTAGGTGAAGCCCATTTTGAGTAGGAATTTGCCCCAAAACGTAACGGCTAACCGGGCTAAACGTAACACCTAGCCGGGGTGTGGAGGGGGATTCAGCCGCCGCCTGCTCTCCGGAGAGCGTGTTCCCGGCGTACTTCGTCGGCGCAGGTGATCCACTCCGCTGAGCGTAACACCAAACGACGGTCACCCTGCAGCGCCCTGAGCAGCTCTGCCGGGCGAGGTCGGTTGTAGGCTTCCGAGTGCGTAACACCAAACGACGGTCCCGGAATCTGCGGGGGTGCGACGTGTCAGCATCGCCAACAATACGGCGTGGAGCACGTACGCGTAACAGCTATCGACGCCGAGACGGCCCGATTTCCTACGCAGCCCGTGCCGCTGCAGGTCTCGCGCCGGTGTGAGCGTAACGCCTAACGACGGTCGGGAGGAATGATCTTTCCGTCCATGATGCGCAGTTCTCCGGATTCCCGGAGTTGCGTCACCACCGACTTGGTCCTCTGCAACAAGACGCGGCGATTCTGAACCGCTGATGATGGGAAGGCCAGCGCCACCAAGTCGTCATCCCTGATGTAGGAATAGCGGTCGGGGTCATTGACCTGCACCCAGTGGCGAGTTTTTCCTTTGCCGATAGGGATTATGGTGACCCCAGGGTTGTGCCACTGGTACGCCAGGTTGATCAGTAGACGGTAGGCCGGCGCCGACTTCACGCCCCACTGTCGCAGGTTGTCGGAAACCTGCGGGCCGTTGCCCGAGCCGGGGGGTAGGTCAACGATGATGCGCACCGATTCGTCCAGAGCTCCCGGACCTCGCGGTATGCCGCCTACGGAAACCACACGGCGCAGCTCGTTGCGTTTGGTCTGCGGGTCGTACAGCGGAACCCTAGCGTCCCAGCTGTCCAGGGCTTCGACCGCCGCCATCAGCCTGGGCCAGTACTCGGCAGGGCTGGGCGTGCGTGTGGGATAGAGCCACTTGAGGAACTCCCGCAGCGAAACCGACATGGCCACTGGCTGGCCCCGTTCCCGTTCCTGCATGGGCACGCTCAGCACCGACTCGACGAACATGCGCAGCGCCAGGGGGGCGCCCCTGCCGGGGCTGATGGTGGGACCGGCGCCCAGGTCGTACAGCGCCAGGGGCAGCGCGGGCGAGGGTGTGTCCACGTTGGCGAAGCCGGGCATCACCAGTTGTTTGCCGTCGGGCCCGTACTCGGCATGGGCGGCTGGGCTGAACAGCAACCGCGGATTGTTCGACGTCTCGGCCATTGCCAAGCGTGCCGGAATCACCCGGTCCGTCAGACGGCGGTTGGGTTCCACCGGACGGGGACGCTGCTGCCACGCATTGACCAGTGGAGCCAGTGGCCAGCGCACGTCGGCGCCGGCGTCCACCGCGCCTCGGTACACGTCCCAGAGATCGCCGATGGAGATCTTCAGGCCCTCGGCCGCGATCACGCCGTCGTGCAGCTCCAGGGGCGGCCGTACATCATGGTCCAGCAGGATCGCCAGCCGGTCGCACACGGCCATTACAGCATCGTCCGGACAGTTCTGCAACTGTCGGATGTTCTCCCTGCCCCTGTGCAAGCACCTCGTCGGCTTTCCTGACGTCCGGGAGGAGCGCACCCGCTCCACGGGGCTTCTTGGCCGTTGACTGCGATCCGCTTTCAGCTGTCAACTTCGTACCCTCCATCGGCGTCGCAATCGTCCGCTCCCATCACTTCCCAGCGCCGCCCAGCGCCGCCGGTATCCCAGCGCCGCCGCAGCGGCTCCGGTTTGGGACCGTAGTTGCCCTTGATGAACTCCAACTTCCAGGTCCTCGGACCGGCCTCCGAGGATTTGTCGATCTCTGCCTGCAGCGTCCACAGCGCACGGGCGGCGCCCTGCCAGTCGGTGGATCCGGCGTAGCTCATGCCGGCGGACTTTGGCGGGTGCGCCAGTATCAGCACCGCGCAGTTATTGGCCTGCCCCCAGGCGTCCCAGTGGGACACAAAGGCCCGCACCAGTCCCCGTGCGTTCTCGTCGGCCGCGTAGGCCGCGGCCAGCGGGTCCAGCACCAGGAGGCGGGCGTCCTCCTACTCGCATAGGCGCCGCAGGCGTTCCCCCGTGACAGTGATCTCCGCCATGGTCGATATGTGCCTGCCTTGGGGTGGCGCCCACACCGGTCCCTCGCCCACCAAGTTGACGATGCGCAGCCTTTCCAGTCGTTCAGGTTTCACCCAGGGGGCCGCGTTGCCTGAGATCTGGTGGAGACGGCGGTAGAACTCCTCTGGCTCGTCCTCCCAGGACGCGAAGACCGCGTTGGCGCCGTCCGTGGGCACGGCATTGCCCAGCCGCAGCATGCGGCCGGGGCTGGAGATCCACTCCCCTTGATCTCCACCGGAAGCCACGCAAGCTGCCAACTGCAGTGCCAAGCGGGATTTGCCCGCGCCGCCCTCGCCGGTGAGCAGGGCCACCCTGCCGGCGGGCAGCCTATCGTCGATCAGCCACTGCCGCGGATCCGGAGGCGTGTTGCCCCAGGTGGAGACCCGCAGCAGCGTGGCCGTCTCAATTGCTCGGGTCAGCGTCTCCAAGGAGCCACGAAGGTCGGTCTGTGCCATGGCCACCGCCTGGCGGAAACCGGTGGGTCTCCTTTCAGCGTCGCGCCACAGCATGGCTAGGGCCTCCTGAGCGCGCCGGTGTCCCTCCTCGGTCAGCCTGCCGGCTTCGATGTCGTTGGCCAGCGCCATCAAGTCCAGAAGCGCCTGCGACTCCATGTCCGGCGCCAGTTCCTCCCCCTCGAAGGCCGATACCGGTTGGTGACCGTTGTGGGTCGTCATGCTGGCGCCTCTTCCATCAGCAGCGCGGCCTGGGGCTGGGCCTCCCAGCGGGGCCAGCCGTTCACCTCCGCCAGGGTGTCGGCGTAACTTGGCCAACTCTCGGTCAACGCAGCGAAGGGGTTCATGCCGGAGACAACGCCGGCATCCTTGCCCTCGGGCGGGAGCACCGCCCGAGCGGTGCCGCCGTGAATGCGGATCCCGCCGCACAGCCGGCTGGCAGCCCGCTGGCCAGCGGCATCGTTGTCGGCGTGGATGACTGCACCCGCAGAACGCGTCCCCGTCCTCTCCCGCCGGCAGCACCAGAGCGAGACCGTCTCCGAAGAATCCCTCAACGGATTTCCGCCCCGACAGATCCCCGAGAAGATCCGAGAGGACCCCAACCGCATCCTCATCTGCGCCGGCAAGTTCCAGACCGGCTACGACGAACCGCTGCTCCACACAATGTACGTGGACAAGACCTTGGCCGGCATCAAGGCCGTCCAGATACTGTCGCGCCTCAACCGGGCACGTCCCAACAAAACCGACACTTTCGTGCTCGACTTCATGAACAGCTCCGACGTCATCCGCGAAGCGTTTGAGGACTATTACCGGACGACCATACTTGCCGAGGAAACTGATCCCAACAATCTCCACGACCTCAAGGCGCGGCTCGATAACCTACAGGTGTGCACGCCACAGCAGGTGAACGAACTCGTCGAGGGTTACCTCAGCGGCAAGGACCGCGGAGAACTGGACCCCATCGCCGACGCCTGCGTACCGCCTTACATAGCTCTCTTCTTGCCACCCAGTTCCTGTTACACCACTTCCTGGGACTCTACTAACCCTTAGTGCCTGTGGGAAAGCTGCGAATCGCCGCCGTCCTGGAGTAATAGCCCCTCTTATTAGTGAACTCATCGTGCTCATATCTGGTGATCTTTGGCAGGCGATTTTTGGCGTATCGATCCCCCCTATGACCCCACCGCATAGGGCATCCTCCATTTGTCTGCATGCGAGTGGAGTTTTATACCCTCTTTTTGAAAGGTTCACTAAGATCACCGGTGAAATTGAGCGCCCCTGGCTCAATTGGCGCTTTCCTCCGTCTGTTTTCCGTATGGACCTCTCTCGACTCAACGGTCGTTCGGCGGCAACGCGATCACTGAGCTCTCGGGCGAGGTCCTCGCCCGCCGGGATCTCCGAGATCCGACGGCACGCACCAGACCCACCACCGCGAATTTTCTGGCGACCGGTGTCGTGCCGCGCAACGCGCGGCTCCGCAGTTGTCCTCCCATTACCAGCCCGTTTTGCATATGGATGTCCGGTCACCGGCATATGAGTTCATCCAACCGCGACCCTGAGCGCAGCCCATTCCGCATAGCCGGCATCGCTTCAAGACTCGCCGCGCCAACGGTGCCAGGGCGGATTGTGGCAATGAACGGCAAGTGATGGGTCGTTACAAATCATGCGGGCCGCCTGTTGGCGATATTCATTCTTAGATTCACCATCGTCAGGAGGGGTTGCAGCTCTCATTCACAACCCTAGCACGCCGTCGCCCGTTCCATTTGTCGTTATTCCCGACGCTCCTCGCACGACGGGAAAAATGGAGAAACCGAGCCGACTATCCGCAACCTCGCCGCGTTCATGGCACCGAACCTCGCGCCGTGCCACGCCCACAAACTCAACGACGGTGAACAGTTCGACAGGGCGGCGTCGACGCACTCCAGACCCTTATCTGGGACCCTCTCTGCAGCGACACCGGGTTAGCAACAGGGTGGGACCCCCCAAGCGGGTCTCTGCTGGGTGCTGCGCGGGCCGAACAGCACTGGGAATGGGCCGAACCCCGCCGCTACCTCGATGACGAACTCGAGGTTGGTGCACTGCGCACCACCAACACCCTGGCCAAGCCAGCCTCGTCCCTCACGGTGCTCCCGCTGCCCTGCTCCATCGGCAACCGCTTCAGGCAGTGCCCTACCGGAACCGCAGGACACCGCCTGGGCGGTTACCTCGCTCCGAAATTCCTTGACACACGACTCCCGGTTCCGCTGATCTTTCACCAGGGAGACTCTCGGGAAACGCAACGGTGACTGCCTGCGCCCCCCAACCCCGATCACGCGAAGCATCCGGCTTCACGAGAACTTTCCAGATGCCTGGGTCCGCGTTTCGAAATTCAGCACCTCGTCGCCGACACGTTTCGCCACCACGACGAGGTCCTGGTGCACACCTTCGTCTGTCTCAAGCCCGGCCGCCCCGAACTCGACCCACACCCGCTCATACTTTCGGTGCGTCAGGCGGCCTACCCCCATTGGCCATCAATCCTCGGGCTGACGTGCTCCCGGACCATTCCCCTTGTCTGGATCGCTGGGCAACAACAGCCCGGTGGTTGCGGGTGGTGTTCTCGCTGGCGTCGGCGCCACGGTGGCCGCGTAAAGCCGCCTGATTCCCCGAAAGCAGGTTGGCGACGTCGCGGGAACGGCGACCGACCAACGGCAGCATGCGCTGCGGCTTGGCGCGGGCGACGGTCCGGTCGCCCCGCACGTTCTCACACCGAGGCCAATAAGGATTTCGGCCACGGCCGCCGGCGGATTGGTAGGGATGATCAGGACGATGCGGTGCCTCAGGCGCCAGGTGAACATCGGGCTTGACCAAATCCAAAGCAGATGCGCCCGCGACCGAGGCGCAGTCAACGAGGAGCCAACCATGCCATGCGACCATCGACCATCTTTTGGTGACGGAGGTAGTGCCAACGGCCGGGACGCCAACGGCAAAGAGATCAACGCCGCTCTCGTGTTCAACGGCGTCGTCGACTACAACGTACTCGCTCTCGCGATGCGGCGATCGTCCCGGGCTCCGAACGCCACTGAACCGGCGTTCTTCATCTGGCTGATCGGAGCCGGCCGATTCTGTCTCGCGGTACGGCCGGGGCGCCACGTTCTCCTGAGGGACTCCTGGCATCTCGATAACGGAGCCGGACTGCAGCGCATCTCGTCGCCCCTTGCTCGGGCCTGGGACGAAGCGCTCCTGGTTAGCCGCGAGGTGCACCGGGTGTTGAAGCGTCGGGCGTCGTTCATGCCGGCGGTGTACTTCCCCGACACCGAACCGAATGCCCACATACGGGAGGTCGCCGAGCGCAGTCACGTTGCAGCCATCTGGAAACCGGACAGGGTCGCCCGCCGCCTGTCGGACATCATGGCCGCTGATCCGCAGCACAACCCTCCGAGCAGGAGCCAGGCGCTGGAGGAACTGACCTCGCTGATCAACCCAAATGCGCGGCCCACCGGGCCGCCCTGACCCGTCGCGCGACATTCCACTCACGCCAACATCATCAGCAACATTCAGCCATCAAGGCGCACATTCTCATGAGCATCACCATTCATCCCAGCATGCTGTCTGACGAAAGACGCAACGATCCCAGACGCCGCGCAGAAATGGCCGTCCTGGACCAGCTGACCGCATCGGACTACCAGGGCACCGCGATCTACGAGTGGTCCGCCGGCCACGGCGCCCAAAAGATAGACGTGCCCATCTGGATCCGCGACATGGGCCGGTATGCCCTGCAGGTCAAGGGAGGCACGTACATCATCCGCGACTACAACTGGTTCCTCACGTTGCCCGACGGCGCCCTGGAGCAGAAACCGTCGCCGGTCTTTCAGACCTGGGACGGGGCCATGACCATGCGCCGGGCGGTGGAGGACGTAATCGGATTCCAGGTCTACATCATTCCAGTACTGGTACTCCCCGACATGGACCCCGATCCCCACGTGACAGCCCTCGCAGCCCAGAAGAATGTCCACGTGGTGTGGCGCGGAGAGGATCTGATGACCCGCCTGGCCGAGATCGCGACCAGGGAGGTCGTGCGCCACCCGCCCACCCAGGCCCATATCGAGAACGAAGTCCACGCCATGATGTACGGGAAACCGTTGGCGCCGGCTACGACGGTGCGCAGGGAAGCCCCGGAACCCGTGGCGCCCGCCGTTCCCGCCCAGATGGACCTGGGCAACGCCACAATTGTGATCAACAACTACGGCCCTCTGATCATGTACGCCGGCACGGCAGAAGATATGGCTGCGGTTCTGGCGTCGATGACGCCGTTGTCGCCGAACAACCCGCATCGCCACGCGCCGTCCGACCCGGTGCCGGTGGAGGAAAACCCGGTGCCATTTGAGGATGTGGGCGGCGCGTTGCCCGAACCCCCGGAGCCGCCCGTGGCGTCGTAGGCTCGATGGTAGCCCAGCGCCAGCGGAGCTGCGCCGACCGGCGCCAATCCCGCCCTCTCGCTGGACTTTCCTGCATCGGACCTTCTACGTCGAGCCGCTGGTTCGCGCAGGCGAGCAACGGCTCGATGTCCCTCATCATCACGATAACCGCAACGGAATAGCCAATGGTCACCCCCATCATCCGCCGCCTGCACCCGGGACTTGACGCCCTGCAGCTGGAGGTCATCGCCCACGGCGACGGCCCTCTGCCGGTCGTCGCCGGACCGGGTTCCGGGAAGACAACCTGCATTGCCCTGAGGGCCGCCAACCTTGTGCTCACCGGCCGGGTGCAGCCCCACGAGTTGGTGCTCTGCACCTTCACCCAGGAGGCCGCCCGGGAGATGCGCACCAGGTTCGCCAATACATTGAAAGATGCCGGATATACCGGCGACCTGTCCCGGGTCGTAATCTGCACCATTCACAGTCTGTGCCGCCGGCTGCTCACGCAGCACGGAAACGTCATCGGCCTCCCCCTCGGCTACCGGTTGTTGAACGCGACGGACCAGTTGGATCTCATGGAGACCAACTACGACCCGATTTTCGGGCCCGACCACGCCGTCCTGGCCCACGGTAACGACAGCTGGAAAAATCCGCGGCAAGCATCCGATGAGGCCCGCCGATACTTCGACCGCATATCAGACGACCGGATCGATCCCAACAGGCTCATCGCATCGGAACAGCCCTTCCTGGCAGCCCTGGGCCGATCCTGCCTTCGCTACGGACAGCTATTGTGGGACCAGGGCGCAGTGGACTTCGCGCACCTCCAGACCTGGGCGTTGGCCTTGCTGGAAGATCCGGATGTCCTCATCACCATCAGCGCCGGCGTGCGCCACCTGCTGGTTGACGAGTACCAGGACACCAGCTTCGCCCAGGAGCAGTTGCTGCTGCGCCTGGCGTCCACGCACGGGAATGTCTGTGTGGTGGGCGACGAGGACCAGACCATCTACCGGTTTCGGGGCGCCCGTGTGGACAACATGCTGCGCTTCGGGACCCGCCTTCCCGGCTGCAGCGTGCGGTTTCTCACCAACAACTACCGCTCCCACCGGGGCGTCGTGGCCGCGTTCAACCGCTGGATATCAGCCGGCGACTGGAGCAATCCTGGCGGCATCGACTACCGCTTTCCCAAGACCATCGTGCCCAGCGCCGCCCACGCCAACGACGACTACCCTGCGGTGGTGTCCATCATCGGTACCGACAAGCTTGACGAGTTGCGCCATCTGGCGTAACTGCTTTCTGCGCTCCGTGCATGGAGCTTCATCACTGATTACCGCCAGGCGGCCATCCTGCTTCCCAGCGTGAAGCCGCGGCATTCCAAACCCTATCTGGACGCGCTCCGTGCCGCTGGCATACCGGTGCACCTGGCCCCGGGGCGGCACGAACTGGAGGACGATGTCATCGTGCCTCGAAAACCGCAGCCACCGGAGGACCACGTGCTGCTCACGACCACCCACCAAGCCAAGGGTCGGGAGTGGCCGGTGGTCGCGGCGGCCCTGCCCAGGGGGTTCCGGCAGTGGCCGGACCGCCTGAACCGCGACCTGGGCCGGTTTCGTCCCCAACCCGACGGTGAGCCCGCCGACCGGGTCGACGAGTTCGACCTCCGGCGCCAGTACTACGTCGCCTTCTCCCAGGCCAAGCGCCTGCTGGCGCTCACTGCCACCGGTCCCGACTCAGCCTTCGAGCCGGTGTTGTCCGGCGCACGCATCTGGCCCGATGTGGACCTGGAACGGCTGCATGGCGACGGCGGCCTGGTCCAGACCGCCCCGGCGGACCGGACGTTCACCACCGTCATGCACCACGTCGGGCCCATGAGCGTCCGCGTCCACCGCGGCTGCGCCAGCATCATCCTCGCCGGGCGGCTTCATCCGGATCAACGCATCCGGTCGGGATGACGGCTACTCGATCAGCCGCATCTGCACATCGACCGTTCTGGCGTCGGGGCGCAGGTCACTCTCGTGGTCTGCACCTCCGGAGCGATGTTCGGCGGCGAAACCCGTATGTTGTTCGGATTTCCTGGCTGCGACGGCCGTCGCGGACCGACCGTGTCCACGGAGGCGTTCCACCACCCTGGTCAGCAGACGATTGTCCTCTCTCAATCTCCGGTTCTCCCGGCGCAGCCGGTTGACCTGGAGCGTCAGATCCAACACCAGAGCCGTCGCGTTCTGACCGGCTTCCATCGCTGCCGCCTGATCCTGGTCCATCAATTCAGCACGCCCGACGTTGTTGCAATCGGACCGCTGCCCATCGAGGCCGTCGGCTGCCCTGGTTTGTTCTGTGTTGCCATCCTCGCCATTCTTCCGCGGGGTGCGGTACCTCTTATCAACGCTGGCTAGAGATGTCTGGCCGTGGATCACCCGCCGCAATGTTTCCTTGCCGCCATGGCGGTGGACGCGCTTGGCCATGTAAATGTACCGGTCGCGCACCTTCGCCTCGGCGGCCATTTCGGCCACCGTCATCGGCTGGGCGGTTGCGTCGGTAAACCCTGCAACATTTGCAGCTTTTCTCGGACGCCCCGGTCGCTGCCAATGCCGCATCAACACCACCAGGGCAGCGCGTTGATACTTGGCCCATCCGCGTACGTCGAACAGGAGCCCGATCAGAAACCCTTGGGGGTCGTCGGTTTCCACGTCGCTGAACACCAACCGCAGGCCCAGTTTCTGCGCGGCCAAATATTCCCGCCAATCGTGCAGGACCTTTCCCTCATACCGGTAAATCAGTACCGGGCCGCCGGCTTCCTTCAGCCTTGCCATCGCGCGGTCTATGTCGAGCTGAGTGGGCTCCCCCATCAGACCGCTGAATATATGGCGTTCCAGCGGAGCATGGCCATTCCGGTCGGCCGTGCCGTCAATTCGCGTGGGTTCCAGGGCGTTGATCGTAGCGCCATCACCGTCGCCGCCCTGTGATGCGGCGCTGCCCCTCGTGTTGACGCCTTCGCCGGTATTTCCGGCATTGTCCGCCGCCGCACTGCCCGCTGCCGGTTTCACCGATTCACTGCCGGTGTTGGGCACCTGCGAAACGGGCGGCTTTTCAATGGCGTCGCTGGACCCCGTCGGGCGGTCGGACGGTTCCATGGTCATTCCCACCGGTTCAACCGAATTTCCAAAGCGCTGTGGGGGATGCGTACGCCGCGGTCGCCGACCCTGATGGTTTGCAGCACCCCCGTGCGGATTTCTTTCCGCACCGTGTCCGGATGGACCTGCATGCGTGCGGCCACCTCGTCGACGGTGTAGCAGCGCAGGGGGTCGCCGTCGATGGGCTGCAACCTCGCAACATCGTCGTCGTTGCGTTGCAGTTCGCCTTCGGGCAGGCCAAGCGCCACCTCCAGCGCCGCCAGCATTTCGGTATCGCAGGATCTGGAGCCGGCGAGGAACGCTACCAGCGCCTCGACACTCGCCCCGGACGATTTCGCAAGGTACGGAATCGTGCGCTCTTCCTGAGCCAGCCAGGTCAACACTCGCAGTCTGCTCATCGCGTCCACCGTTTCTGGCGAGCCATGACCAAAACCAATTTGGCTTTGGGGGTCTCGCCACCTTTCAGATGGTCCGCATTATCCGACCCCCATACTTCCCCGGTTTATTGATAAACCAGCGCGGCGGTCCCGGGTCTCTTGACGCCGCCCCCGGCGGCATCAGAAAGCAGGATCCAGTACGCTGGCTGTCAAGGACGCAGCAAAGGGGGTGTTGAAAAAGTCGCGGTTGAAGCCGATAGCAGTGGGGCGTTGGGCTACAATGCCGGGACAGTCCGTTGTTGCCGAGGGTGCCGATGATCGAACCGCTGGACCGGTCCCGCAGGGACTCCTCCCTGTTCCAGTTAACCAGCAAGCAGTTGCGGGATTTCATCGACCCCAACCACCCGCTGATCCGGATTGACGAGCAGCTGGATTTCGCCAAGCTGGTGGGGCCCCTGGAAAAGTATTCCCGTCCGGAATTTGGCCGACCGGCGATCCATCCTGAGGTGATGGTCAGGGCGCTGCTCATCTGCTCGCTGTACAACATCGCGTCCTTCCGGAGGTTGTGCTCAGCCATCTCGGAAAACATCGCCTACCGATGGTTCTGTTTCCTAACCATCGATGACCCTGTGTTCGACCACTCCAGCATCAGCCACTTCATCGACCGGATTGGTCGCGACGGTTTCGGGGCAGTCTTTGACGGCCTGAACGACGAGTTGCCGCGCATGGGGTTGTTGTCGCCGGAGATGTACGTGGATTCCAGCTTGGTGAAGGCCAACGTGAACAGTCATGACCTGTCGCCCAGCGGGATGACCATCGAAGAGTTCAAGGAGCAGGCCGTCCAGGTCAATGGCCTGTTCGTGATTGCGGAGACAACGGTTGACGACAACAGAGTTGAGCACGAAGAAGCACGGTACTTCCAGAGGCCCGATGGCCGGTTGCCGCTGAGTCCGGTGGATACCGACGCTCGCTGGCGTACCAGCCGGCCTGGTAAACCGTCCGGCCTGTATTACCAGGAGAACGTCATGGATGACCTGGGTGGTTTCATAGTGTCCAGAGGAGTAACTCACGCCTCCGAGGGAGAGTGGAAAGCAGTTCCCGATCTGCTGGAGCGGCTGCCCTTGCCGCCAATCTCGCTGGCTGGGGTACCGGCTACAGCGTCGGCCAGCTGCGGGAACGGCTGGAGGAACAGGACATCACGGCGTACATCCCCATTCATCCCAGGCAGGACACCAGCATGGTGGCCAGCGGCGAGTTTTTCCATCACGGCGACCACCTGATTTGCCCACAGGGCAAGATCCTGCGCCAGGGTGCGTACCACAAACGGCAACGGGCCTACCTGGATTTGGCGCGCCAGAAGGATTGCCAATCTTGTCCTATCAAGGAAACCTGCCTGCCTCCTGGTCAAAAGCGCCGCTTCTTCAGTGTGACGATATATCACTCGGTACTTTCAAGAGCCCGGGAGCGGAACCGGACCGCTGCGTACCAACAGGAACGGTTTAGAAGGTGGACCATCGCGGAAGGAACCTTCGCTTCCCTGGACCGGTTGGGATGGGATAAATCCCGGTTGCGGGGGCTGTGGAAGTTGGACTGCGAGGGATACATGGCGGCGCTGGCCCACAACGTGAAGAAGATGGTGCGCAAGCTGGGCCGAGGCATAGGACCACCTGGTCCGGCGTCGCCAGATGCAGGAACTCTCGCGGGTGCAGAGTACGCCATTGCCGACGCGCCGATGAATCCCGAAGCGTCACCACTGCGCTTTTTCCTTATGCACTGGTTGTTGATCCCTCTCAGGCACGCGATGCGGTAAACCCGCTGTCGGTCCGGCGACTTTCTCAACATTCCCTTGTTACCCTCATATACGGGGTCTAATGGCGGAAGGGCGTCCGTCTATTTTGCCGTTATTCCGTACTCGAAATCGAGGATCATACGATGTTTTGAGTGTTTATGTACCATTGCGTGTACCACTTGGATGTTGTTGCCATCGAATCTTCCTCACATGGGCCGTCCTGCACTTTGCGTAACTGCGGCGGGCCATCCCATACAGATGATGCTGGGCAGTTGGCGGATCATGCGCAGCCTGATCGACGGTGTTCATATGTGGAGAAGAGATTCCGCAGATTCCGAGCCAACAATCGCTGAACGCCAGTTGTAGAACGGTTCCACAACGTTCCGAGTTGCACTTCTGCCTCCCTGACGTCCCAAGGCATCATAGCATGTCCACGTCGCCTGGCAATCGGACCATCCGTTTCCGTTAGGACTCGCTCGATCGGCATCAAAGATGCGAGGAGGCGACCTTTCGCTCCCCGAAGCATAGCAGGACCGACGCTGAACCAGCAGCCAAGGTCTATCGCTCTTGCAAGTTCGCTTTGGGTTCCTGAGAACCAGTGCATAACGGGCGTTCCCGATTTAGGGTGCGCTTCCAAATGATCTAGCACAAGAGAAGCCGCGCCTCTGGAGTGAATCGTCATGATTCGGCCCCGGTTGGATTCGCAGGCGTTAAGCACCGACTCGAATGTTTGCCGTTGTATCGACAGCGAAGAGCGATTCCGTTCCGAGCCATCAAGCCCAATCTCTCCCACGTAGGGCGTCTCAGACACCAGATCACAGAGTTTGTCGATTTCTCGGTGTCTCGTAACGGCGAGTTCAGGATGGAGTCCAACTGCCACTTTGACTCCGTGCGTGCTGCCCACGAGCGCCCGTGTCCCTTCCCACGCTAGTGGGGTAGTAGTGACCGCCAGAACGAAGCACCTCCGCCTAGCAGCCTGCCTCAAGACGTCTTGGGGGTCTTCATAAAGGTCGAGATGGCAGTGGAAGTCGATCATATGGCACCAACATCGTCGAGAAAAGTACGTAGCTCGTCCATGCCCCGTTCCGCGAGGTCGGTATAAGGCACAGGATCACCGAGTCGGACTTGGTTCAGGGTGTCGCCAGCCCAGTCCTCGACGCCCAGTTGTTCGACGGAAAGGGCAGCAAAAACCGCAGATCGAACGTCGTCGAAGTCGCGATGCTGACTGTCTTCAATCGATAGGTCATGGTAACGATAGTCAGTTCCATCACCGTTGCCCCACTTCAAAAATGCCGAGCGACGGACCAAGCAAGGGACACAACGCCCGCAATGTTGGTATCCGAAACGCATGAAACGTCCACAACTCGTGGAGTGGAATGCCAACTCACGGAGTACAGATTGATCTTGGCATTCGTCAAGCATTTCTCCCTTAGTTTTGAATTGATAGGGATTGGACAGGCGCACGTTAAGCCCAAGGGCATCCAATATGTTCTGCATCTGCCTGATAAAGAGTGGATGCGTCGTGCGAGTGCTCAAGGTTCCGAGACGGAACGGTGTCAGCGGGATATTGAGGCTAATGAAACCATTCTCAGGAATCAGCAGTTCAACCACTTCCCCACGACGATACAGCGGAAGCACAGACGATGCGAGCACTCCATACGCGATGAACACGATCGATCGGGAACGCTGCGACCGCTCTGCCTCTCCAGGGGGACTGGCATCGTGATTCAATTGGAGGTGCGAAATGTTCTCTCCAAGCCGCTTTGCAAAGCGGCGTTGTCGTTCTGCGTCACCTTGAGAAGTTTGGCTGACCAAGACCGGACGATTTCCTAAGGCAACAGCGTCTATTGCTCCAACTAGACTGTCGACACCTCCTGAGAGGAGACAAGCGCAATCCCCATCCAAGCGCTTCCTGGTGTAGCGACGTACTCTAGGAGGAGCCATTCCGCCCGGAACAAATGTGAGTTCCCAGATGTCTCCGGTGAGAAATCGAAGGGCGGTATCGAGGGACCTAGCCCGTGCGTTCCACACCTCCGGTTCCCTCACCGCCACTTCCAGCTGAATATGTCGAGTCCAACCATCGGGACTCTGACTGCGGAGGCAACCGGAATCGGCCGCTGCGACGCTCAGCGACAAGGCCAGGAAATCCCAAGCTAGCGTCGAAGGATAGGCTCCTACTCGGCGCAATTCTCTGGGGATCGTTGCACCAACACGTCCTACCCCCTGTTGTTCCGGTGCTGCGAATAGGGAAAATGAAACCCCATCCGTCCGGGCAAGTGGAGCCGGGTTTTGTCTGCAAATCACTCTCATGACAGATAAGACTCGAATACTTCGAAGGTATCTTGAATGATCCTGGTTGCAAGTCGAGAGGCTTCACGCTGGGTGAGAGGACCAGAATTTGCCGGCCGGCGACGGAAACGGTTAGCCACGACCAGGTGGACATATCTCTTCATTTCTTTTACACGTTCAACGGCTGTAGCTGGGTCCGGTGCCTTTTCTATGATGGTTTTCCCGATGTCCAACTCGATACGAGAGCATATATCTGCGCCGATGTATAACACCATCGTAAGGAGGATCTGCTCCAGAGTGAGCGCAAGAAGGTCCGCGCCGGGCTCTCTGCGCATCAACTCGCACATTGCCCAAGAGATGGAGGTCCGGCTCGCTTCCGCGTCTAGGGTTCCATCGCTGGGACTGAGTGCCTCTGCGATGTGGTCTACAAGCTCACGCGCAGGGCGGCCCGCGAGGTCCGCCGGGTCAATGCCTAAGTCGGCTTGAGGCGGAGCGCCGCTACCCAACGCGTGGAGCACACCATAGAGTGCGCCGGCGTTTCTGGCCGTAGCGGCCATACGACGTGACGCATTGCGCGAACCACCGAGGCCGGAGCGCGCATAATGGCCTAGTCCTCGCCTCAGCCCATCTTGTGAGCCTGAGTCGGCGAACTGTCCAAGGTTGAGCCTAGCACCTCTGAACCGACCTGGTGGCGCGATCTGGGGTGACGCCGGCTGCGGGACTACGGGTTCGTCAATCTCCGGATTTTGGTCCTCTTCCGGCGCTATTTCCGGGCCTATCTCAGGCTCAGGCACCCACGGCGGTATGAGGGGCACTCCACTTCCAGGCCCGGAGCTTGATGCCGACGTTCCCATCAGTTATCCTCCCGCTCCATCGCCTCTAGGGCTCTTTTTACAGTCTGCGGAGTTTCGCCGTTGGCTTTCCACTTCGCGAAGGCTCCCTGCGCCCACCTATAACTGTACAAGGCCGGCACAATGTCAGCCTTAAGGCGTGGGGCAGGAAGTGATTCGAGGAATCGAGCAAAGGTCGAGGCCTGTTCCTGGTCCGTTTCGATAACGGTCAGCAGTCCCCAAAGAACCGGAGGCGTACCCCAGTCTTGCTCCTGGCGCGCCCTGACCATGAGCCTCTCGGCAATTAGGGTGACCTCCCTTCCGGAAAGGGATGCCAGCTGAGCCGAAAGCATTGAGCTAGTGGCTCCCTCCAAGCGGAGAAGTGCCTCCAGTATTCCTGCCGCTTCGGATGACAGTTGGTCCGCCGAGGAGATCATCGGCATATGTTCACGGCTGACGTATACCACCGCTCGAAGGTCCAATTCTGCGAAAGCGGGTGGAAGCGCCATCCACTCTGCAATGAAAGGGGCGGTCCACTCTGGGGGCAATCCTGCAATCTCTTCGCCGGCCCGAGCCTGTCTCTCCCAGTCAGCTAGAAAAGCGGGTTTTCCTTCGTCTCCGTCGCTAATGGCCGAAACGAGGAGCGAATAAGCATCTTCGGTGGCACAACGCTCAAAGAGCAGCATCTTGGCCAGAGCCGCTTCATCGACGGCGATACTCTGCGCTCGAGCGATAGACAGCCGAATGGCGAGGGTATTCAGGAACCGCTTAATCAGACGAGGATTGCCAGCGATCTGCCTGGCGGTAGTCATCAGAGGGGCGAGCCGGTCGGCGAGTTCAAGATTGGCGCGAAGCGCTCCCGGGCAGTCCTCTAGAAGGCTCAATACGAAGGCCAAATCCACTCGGCTCCCCCTCCAGGAAGCCGACAATTGCTGACATACTTGCTCACGGACGACTTCACGTTTGTCCGGACTGAGTTCACTGTTCTCGATAAACAACAGCATCAAGTAGGCCCTAACTTCTTGTGTGCCAAGAGGGGGAACTCTAACGGGTACTTGGACGAGCTTGTCGAAGTAGTTGGTGACCAGATTGTCGTCCAGGTCCGCCCCTTGGAAATGGACGCGCACGGCTTGTCGGATCATGCGGTCGTCAGCGGCGATGATAAAGGCAGTGTGAGGAAGAAACAGGAACAGCCGGATTGCCTCCAGCGTTGCAATGGCCGTCGCAGGCAGGCAGCGGTCCAGGTCATCAATGAACACCACCAGAGTAACACCCATTTCAGTGAGGGTAGCCTCGAAGTGTTCCCGCAGGTCCTGAATCTGGCGAGGAGGGGACGTCTCGGACACTCGTGTGACGAGAGCTTCTGTGTCAGAGACCAGCACTTTCCCATCCGTCTGGACGGACTCCAAGTCTTCCCTACCGAAGTTGCCCTCTACAAGGCTCTTCCCCGCCGACAACAAAGCACCTATCAATCCAAGGGGTGGGACCCCGGTAGCAACGGACAACGCAGATCCAGCGGTCAAGCCCGCCAGCCGCAGCCAATTGACCCTCCCCAGGAGCATCTTTGCCTTTTCGAGCCCGGTTTGCGTCGCTTCGCCGCGCTCAATGAGTTGCCTCGCGATCACTTCCATAAGCGCCGCACGGGCGTCGTCGTATCCTTGGTAAAGCCAAGCGTTGAACTCGACAAACAAATAGCGATCATCTCCCCGATCTTTTAGCGAATCGGAGATAAGCTTGAGCATGGAGGATTTCCCGACTCCCCACCCGCCGGAGACGCCCAAGGACAATGGCTGGCCATTGGCTTGGACGACCATCTCCGCCGCAGTATCAGCAACGCAACGGAAGTTCAAGAAATCTCGATTGGTTTCGTTATCAGACCACATGGAAAGTCACGATCAGCTTGGACCAATTCACCCATAGCATGTTAGTGGGCTCCTGAGGTTTACCGCACGGGGGATCGCCGACAAAACCCTACCAGTGCGCTGGTTTATTGTTCCTTGTACCTTCGCAGGCACTGCACTATCGCTTCGTTCATCGCGGGGAACTGGTTGGCGGCGAAGTCTGATACCGACGCCTTTATCTTATTCTGAACCTCTGGCTCATCCCAATGGTCGAAATCACTTTCCCGCAAAATATTGTCTCCCGCGTGCAGGAGCATGATCCCCGTCTCAAGAACCATCCCAGCTCCGCTAAACAGTTCGGGATGCTGACTTATACTTCCTACTATATGCTCTCTGACTGACTCATCCTCTCCTCGAAACAGGGTAAGCTGAAGACGAGCGGACTTTGCATCCACATAAAACTCAAACCGTAGCAATGCATTGGACTGGCTAAATTCAGACCCGGTTTGAAGAGCGCTGATGTCGTCCCATTCGGGCGGACGAAACCTGAAGTATGGCGTATAATTTAGATCGATGAGCCAACCCTGTTGGCGGACTGCCTTCATCAACAACTGCTTGGTTTCGGCCGCATAGTCCGGTCTGTTCCGGTAAGCCAGTTCCATCGCGTGACGGTTGGCAATGTAAATTTCTCGGGCACGCTTTTGGATGTCACTGGGGACGGGCACGATTCTCCTCCTCAGGGTGTTGGCGTATTGCCCTAGCAAGGCTTGAACATCCTCGTGAAGGCGATCCTGATATTCTGCGATGGTGAGTTCAACCGAATCGAGAACGGCATCGTAACTCACCGACGTCCATGTCGACCGATCCTCAGGTTGTTGGGGAGCCATACCGGTGGGCGAAAGGAACACATAATGCCTCGTGAACTCAGGGTAATCGCGTTCCAGCGCTATGCGATAAAAAGTGAGTTGCCGACCACTTTCCGGAGATAAAATCTTATTCTCGATGGCACAAAGGGTTTGGAGCCGCTCGTTTACTACCAGGATGTCCAACCAACCGCTGCCGCCATCAACCACCGTGTACCATTCCCGTTGGGATGTGGCTCCCAACCAATTCCCGTTGGAGATGCGGCCCTCGGCGATCCCTGGAGTGCTTAATTCTGCAGCTCGACCGGTGCTGTGGAGCAGAAAGTTTGCGAGGAAATAATCGCCGATGCCATGGCTGCCATTTGGATCCAATAACCAGGTCAGCAACCGGGAATGTATGTCCTCCTGCCACCAAAGGTTCAGGAGTTCGAAGACGTCCACGCCTTCTTCTTGCTGACTGGTGGTGTCGATCAGACTTCCAAGCGGAGCGAGGTTCTCGGCCAGGATGTCCAAAGCATCCAGCTGTTGGTCCGGTTTGATAGCGTCAGTCGACGTGGTATCAGGCATGGTTCGCGTCCTCCTGTTGAACTACCGCTTGGTCTGGCTTCGCTGGATTTGCCGGATAGTCGTACCAGATTCCGGTGTCGCCGTCCTGGATCACGAAATCTCGACGGTCGCGGTAGAGACGCGCCCTGTTGAGGACTTCCTCATTTTCCCAGTCCACCTGGTCCGGCGGGATCATCAACCAATACTTGTAGCCGCCGATGAACAGGTATTGGTTCCGCATCGCGAAGAACCTGCAGGGCACGCCCTCGCCGTGGTTTAGTCGCTCGCACACGGCTTCCAGCAACTCCCGCTGGTTGTCCTTGTGTAGAAGCACATACTCGTGAGGCCAAGTTTTTCGATAGGTCGTCGCCTCGCGCCACGGCGCGCGGTCGATGAGCTCGGAAAGTTTCATGGTAAATCCACCTTTGCCTTATCGGCATTAGTTCGGTGAAAACCCTATATTGGCGCGCTACCGGCACTATCCAGGGTGGTCTCGGTAGGTTTATCGGTAGGGCCAGGTGTCGACGACCAAGGTCAGTTTCTAATGCCGGTCGCTACTATTGGGCAGAGTACATCTATGCCGCCGTGCTGGCCACAGTAAGACGTGAGGCACTGAGGATCGCATGGGACTCGTCTGGCCTGCCTGGTCACCAATTGGGCGCATCGTCGTATCACGATTTCGCTCCTGACTGGATATTGGTGAGGATTTCCTATCGGCGTATTTGTTGAGAGAGTCAGAGGGCCAACGGCATCTGGCCGTCATACACCAGCCGCGACGGGTAAAGCCCTTTGTCTTCTGATATGTACAGCAGGTTGAGCCTGGCCAGTCGCACCGTCAGCGCCGTGATGGTCACCTGGAAAAGATCGCGCAACGCGTAAAGGTTGGGCCAGCTGAGCAGATCAACGTCTCGGATGGCTTCGCGCAGCAGGTGCGAGGGCAGTAGCAAAAAGCCCATGAACTGATGGGCTTGCCTTTCTTTGGGATCTCCACCCGGGCCCGATTGCCGGTACAGGCACCCGAATTCCCGCTCGAATTGGGGCAGGGCAGACTGATCCAGGAGCGCGGGGTCCACGTGCGCTTCCCAGTGGCCGGCCTCGTGCGCCAGCACGGTGTTGTACAGGCCTGGCGTTTCGTCAATCAGTGCCAGCCGGGTCTCGTTGAACACCACGGTTCGGTTGTTCGGGTCCAGCCCGGCCAGGATGGACTGACCAGGTTTCTCTGGCACGGTGTCCCACAGGATGCTCAGGTCGAGGATGTCCTCCAGAATGCTTTCAACCGGCACTGGCGGGCAGTCAATTGGTCCGTATCGACTCTCATATCGCGCCAGCAACCGGGTCGCCATCCGTTCAATTTCAGATTCTGCCAAAAAGCTGTTCGTCATCATTATTCAGTTTCCTGCCCTTGTATCAGCCTCTGCCACTCGTCTGCAGAACGTACATCATCCCCCAGAGAGCGTAGAAATCGAACTGCCCCTGGATTGCGGGCCAGCGTTTCCGCCAAGTCTGACGGTATCTTGCCAGCCAATGTGATCAGTTCATCGGACAATTCCGTTCCGTCCAGTCCCAATTCTTCCGCCAGCACCGCTGCGATATTCTTGAGGACAGTCTCGCTTGGTGGCTCAACTCTTCCGTTTTCGATCTTGCTGAGGTAGGTGAAATCAACGTTCACGCGCTCGGCCAGGCCGCGCTGGCTGAGCCGCGCTTCGCGGCGTAGGGCTCGTAGGCGCTGTGGAAAATCCATGGTTCGACCTCTTGTTTGAATGGTAGCCGTTGTTGAGTTGATAGTCAACACCCATTTGAAGTATGATTTCGGGGCGAGGAGAAACATGGAAAATCGCTTCTTTGACCAACCCATTATCAACTCACCGTACCAGTATCCGTCCCAGCACTGGGAGTTGGATGCCGAAGGCCAGCCCACCCAACAGATCATCGAAACCCGCCGCGGCGCCGAGTTCATCACGCCGATCCCCAAACCTCGCCAGCGCGGAAGGGCCCGCGAACCCCAGGGCCGGCTGGTGATGGATGAGGGGGCTGGGATGTCCACCGCAGAGCAGGAGTATGACGTCACCGCCGCGGTGAACGAGATCCGGCGCCACGTCGATCAATGGCGCAACATACCCTCGCCAAGCGACTGGGGCGTCACCCCCGAAACGGCTCGTCTGCTGCTCCACTGGCGGCAGCACAAGTTCAGCCACTACCGCCCTTTTTTCTGCCAGGTGGAGGCTGCGGAGACCCTGATCTGGCTCACCGAGGTCGCGCCACGGCTCGGACCGACCGAGCGGCGGATCCTGCAGCGTCTGGAAAACGCCAACAATGAGGCGAATCCGGCGCTGTTGCGGGCGGCGCTGAAACTGGCCACCGGGGCTGGCAAGACCACGGTGATGGCGATGATCATCGCGTGGCAGACCATCAACGCCGTGCGACATACCGGCAGCCGCCGGTTTACCCGCGGTTTCCTGGTGGCCGCACCCGGCCTCACCATCAAGGACCGGCTGCGGGTGCTCCAGCCCAACGACCCGGACAGCTACTACGCCAGCAGGGAGCTGGTTCCAAGCGACATGCTTGGCGACCTGCAACGAGCGAAGATCGTCATCACCAACTACCACGCCCTGCGCCAGCGCGAACGAATGGGGATATCGCGGGGCGGGCGAGACCTCTTGCAGGGGCCCGGAGAACCTATCGAAACCCTCGAGTCAGAAGGCCAAATGCTCCAACGGGTCATGCCGGAGCTGATGGGGCTCAAGAACATCATGGTGCTGAACGACGAGGGGCACCACTGCTACCGCCGCAAGCCCGACGGCGACGACGAGGGCCGGTTGACCAGAGAGGACCGCCAGGAAGCGGACCGCAACAACGAGGAGGCACGGGTCTGGATCTCCGGCCTGGAAATGGTCCAGCGCAAGCTGGGCGTGCGGCAGGTTGTTGACCTGTCGGCCACGCCGTTCTTCCTGCGAGGGTCGGGCTATGCGGAGGGCACCCTGTTCCCGTGGACCGTCAGCGACTTCTCGCTGATGGACGCCATCGAGTGCGGAATCGTGAAACTGCCCCGCGTTCCCGTTGCCGACAACATCCCGGGCGAGCGGGTGCCGGTGTTCCGCAACCTTTGGGAACACATCCGCGATGATATGCCCAAGGCCGGTCGCGGCAAGAATGCCTACCTCGATCCCCTGGACCTGCCCGTGGAATTGCAGACGGCTCTGGAAGCCCTCTATGGCCACTACAAAACCACCTTCGAGGAATGGCAGGTATCGGGCGCAGCGGTGCCGCCGTGCTTCATAGTGGTATGCAACAACACGTCCACGTCCAAGCTGGTCTATGACTATATCTCCGGCTTTGAGCGCGAGAACACCGACGGCACGACAAACGCCCACGCCGGACGGTTGGAGCTTTTCCGCAACTTCGACGAATCGGGCAATCGTTATTCGATCCCCCGCACCCTGCTGATCGACAGCCGCCAACTGGAGTCCGGCGAAAAGCTCAGCGACGATTTCCGACGCGCCGCTGAGAAGCAGATCGACCGGTTCCGCAGTGAGCGGCTCGAGCGAACCGGGGACCGCGAGGCGGCGGACAACATCACCGATACCGAGCTGCTCCGCGAGGTGATGAACACGGTCGGCAAGGAAGGCCGGTTGGGCGGGCAAATCCGCTGCGTAGTGTCCGTCTCCATGCTCACGGAGGGGTGGGACGCCAGCACCGTCACCCATGTCCTGGGCGTGCGGGCCTTCGGAACCCAGCTGCTCTGTGAGCAGGTGGTTGGTCGTGCCCTGAGGCGCCAGTCCTACGATCTCAACGACGACGGCCTGTTCGACGTGGAATATGCCGACGTGTTGGGCATCCCGTTCGACTTCACGGCGCGTCCGGTGGTGGTCAGGCCCGGCCCCCGACGGCAAACCGTGCAGGTGCACGCCGTCCGACCGGACCGGGACCACCTGGAGATAACCTTCCCGCGAGTTTCCGGCTACCGGGAAGACCCGCCCAAGGAGGACCTCGTCGCCAGCTTCACCGACGACTCCCGCTTGCGCCTGACGCCCGACTTGATCGGGCCCACGGTCACCCGCAACCAGGGCATCATCGGAGAGGGTGTTGACCTGAATCTGGTCCACACCGGCGACCTCCGCACCTCCAGCCTGGTGTTGCACCTGACCAAGCGGCTGCTGGAAACGAAATGGCGCGATCCCAACGAGGACCTGAAGCTCTACCTGTTCGGCAAGCTCCGAAACGTGGTCCGGGAGTGGCTGGACACCTGCCTGGACTGCCGGGGCGGGACCTATCCGGCGCAGCTCATGTACCAGGAACTGGCCGACATGGCGTGCAACCGCATCACCGCGGCCATCACCAGCCGCACCGGTGAACGCTCGGTACGCGCGCTGCTGGACCCGTACAACCCCGTCGGTTCCACGCGGTACGTGAATTTCACCACGTCCAAGCCGGGGCTCTGGACCACCGACTCCAGGAAGTGCCACGTCAACCTGGCCGTCCTGGACAGCGACTGGGAGGCCGAGTTCTGCCGGGTGGTGGAATCCCATCCGGCGGTGACGGCCTACGTCAAGAACCACAACCTGGGCCTGGAGGTGCCGTACCGGTACGGCTCGATACCCCGCACCTACATCCCAGATTTCATCCTGCTGGTGGACGACGGGCGCGATGATCCCCTGAACCTCATAGTGGAGATCAAAGGCTACCGCGGCGAGGATGCCGTGGAGAAGAAGAACACCATGGAGGCCTACTGGCTGCCCGGGGTCAACGCCTCCGGCGAGTTCGGGCGCTGGGCCTTCGCTGAATTCACCGACGTGTTCGATATTGAGCAAGGCTTGGCCCAATCAATAGAGGCCCATCGTCGGGTTGCGCCGGAAAACGCAATGGGCGATCGGCAAAGATATGAAGGCCTTGATTTCAAAGAGCTGCTGGCAGCGGCTCCGCTGGAAGGCATAGACCTCACGAGGAGGAGGGACTTGCCCCGGGATATCGAATTCTGATGTTCCTGATGGACACCAACGCGATCTCGGAAGTTAGAAAGGGAGCCCGTTGTGATGCACACGTCCGTGATTGGTACTCCCGCGTCGACGAAGCACAGCTCTTTATCAGTTCACTGAGCATTGGCCAGATTCGCCGAGGGATCGAGCTTGCCCGGCGGCGCGGCGACCTGCCGCAAGCGGATACCCTGGAGTCCTGGCTGGAAACGGTACGGGCACAGTTTTCCAGCCGCGTACTGCCCGTGGACGATTCCGTGGCCAACATCTGGGGACGGCTTGCTGCAACTCGCCCCGTTCCGGTGATCGACGGCCTGTTGGCAACCACCGCGATTGTGCATAATCTTGTACTCGTAACGCGAAACGTTCCGGATGTTGACGGCTTGGGCGCAACATTACTGAACCTGTTTTTGCCCGCCACTGGAGACAATAAAACATGACCAGCGCCAGAAGGACCGGGAATCGCCGACGCGAGCGCACCGTGGAATCCCTGCGCCACGAGGACGACACCCGCACCAACATTCCCACCGCCGAGTACCAGTCCATGGTGCGCGAGGAGCAGGAAACTCCCCTCCAGAAGTCATACGAGCGGCGCAACCGCGACCTGGATCCCCAGTTGGTGTGGCGGGGCAAGGATGATCAGGACCTGTCCGACCTGGTGGTCAACGTGCCGCCC
>JAPOQH010000114.1 GCA_026710825.1 Chloroflexota bacterium
AAAACCCTGTGTATCATCAGGACGGTTTCTACGGCTAGGAACCGGAGCGCGATTGGGCCAGCAACTCGTAGAGACGACGGTTGCGCTCAACGTTGGTCCGGAAATGAGCGATCGCGTCGGGCCGTAGATCGTTGCCAGTCTTGCATTCGACGTACAGCCGCATCGCATCTTCCCGAGTTGCCTAGAAATCACGACCTTCTGCGCGGGCTATCTCCCGTATCGAGGCCAGCAGTTCAGGGGGCGCCTGTCCCGTGAACTGCTCCTTCGCAATAACCATTAATCTCTCTCCAAAATCAGCTAAGTTCCGTTTGGCCGACGACTGCGAAGTCGTGTCAAGGCGTGCTGAACAGCGTGATGTAAACGGCGTCTCATGATGAAAGCGCCTCAATGGTGGCGCGAGACGATGAGCGTAATCTGGCGGTTGACCGTGCAGTGCGACGAACGTACATTATGTAGGCCCACACGGGGGCTGTTGCAAAACCCGATGAAAATGGGACGTGCGCTTAAATATGACCCTCCGATATATCCATGCCGCTGATCTCCACTTGGACAGTCCGTTCACGGGCATCAGGGCGGCTGCGCCGGAAAACGTGGCCCAAACGCTTTACTCCGCTACTTTCGATTCCTACAGAAACATCATCGACCTCTGCATCTCCGAGCGGGTGGATGCATTGCTGGTCGCCGGGGACATTTACGATGGCGCCGACCGCAGCCTACGCGCCCAACAGGCCTTCATCGATGGCCTGCGCAGCCTGGACGCCGCCGGCATCCGGTCCTTCGTGTGCCACGGCAACCACGACCCGCTGGACGGATGGGAGGCTCGGCTCGCTTATCCCGATGGATGCCACCGGTTTGGCTCCGAATTTGCGGCGGTGCCGATCTTTCCCGACGAACCGGAGCGCGCCCTGGTTTACGGCATCAGCTATCCCACCCGGGATGTGTACGACAACCTAGTCTCACAACTTGGGGAGGTGGACGAGAGCGCGTTCACCATCGGACTGCTGCACGCCAATGTCGGCGGCAACACAGACCACGCGCTGTATGCCCCATGCACTCTGGATGACCTGGCACAGTCTGGCATTGACTATTGGGCGTTGGGCCACGTTCACACTCGACAGGTCCTGCGCGAGCGGACCCCCACGGTGGTGTACCCCGGCAACCCGCAGGGCCGGCATCCCAATGAGACCGGCGCGCGGGGGGTCTATCTGGTTGAGGTCGATGATACCGGCAACGTCGGCCTGGAGTTTCGGCCCACTGACACGGTGCGATGGGAACGGATTAACATCGACATCAGCGCGCTGGAAACCGAACAGGACCTGCTCAACGAGATCGACGACGCCATGCAGAACCTGTTGGACGGCGCGGAGGGCAGGTCGGTGGTGGTCCGCATGACCCTCACCGGCCGAGGCGAAGTGAACCAGTTCCTGCGGCAGGCCGGCGCCGCAGAACAACTCCTGGCCAGCATCAACGATCAGTGGGCCGAGCGGCTGCCCTTTGTGTGGTGCGAACGCATCGAGGACGAAACGGCAGCGGCCATCGACCGCGACGCCCTGCGCTCCGGCGAGGACTTCTTGGCCGAGGTGCTACGCACCGCCGATCAGATCAGGGAGGATCCCGAGACGCTCCAGGATGGCCTTGCCGAACTTTACCAACACCGGAGATTCAGGCAGCATCTTGCGAATCTCACCGAGGCGGAGATTGCCGCGCTGCTCGACGAGGCGGAAGCCCTGGCCGTGAACCTGCTCGCCGAGGACGACCGCTGATGAAGATAACCAACCTGCACATCGACGGTTTCGGGCGGTTCGCCGACCGCAGTTTCGGCCCATTGGAACGTCCGGTCACGGTCTTCTACGGCCCCAACGAGGCGGGCAAGAGCACGCTGCTGGAGTTCATCCGTCGCATCCTGTTCGGGTTCCCCAATCGGCGCGGCGGGATCAACGAGTATCCGCCGCTGGCCGGGGGGCGGCATGGCGGCCGGATCACCATCGCCACCGACGGTGGGGACGACATCACCATTGACCGGACCCCGGGATCGAGGGGCGGTCTCGTGTCCCTCACCGCCGCCGCTGGCGAGACGCTATCGGCCGGCGACCTGCCGAGGCTGCTGGGAAACCATTCGCAGAGCGTGTTCCAGAACATCTTCGCCTTCACGCTGGATGAGTTGCACAACGAAAGCCTGCTGAACGACGACAGCGCCAACCTGCAGATCTACAGCGCGGGCATCGGGGCGATGCGGCTGCCCGTCGCGTTGGCGGCATTGGATCGCCAAAAGAGCGAGATCTTTCGACCTCAGGGGAGAAACCAACTCATCCCAAGCGTTTTCCAAGGCATCGAGAGCACGGATACGAAGCTGAGAGAAATCGCTGGGTACGCGACGGAATATCGCCGCCAGTCGGACCGGCTGGCCGAGATCGAGCGGGAACTGGGCGGGGTTAGCGCGCGCCGCCTGCAAATCGCGTCAGAGCAGGACCGGCTCCAAAACCTTGAGCGGGCGTGGGACCACTGGAACGAGCTGATCAGCGGGGAACAACGGCTGGCGGAACTGCCGGCGGTGGAGTCGTTCCCTGAGAACGGCGTCATCCGCCTGGAAACGCTGGAGGCGCAGGCGGAAGCTGCCCGCGACGAACAACTCGCCGCGGATGAACGGGTGCAGCGCATCAGGGCGAACGTTGACGAGGAAATCGAGCATCTGACGATCCTGGAGAAATCCAGCGAGGTGCGCGCGTTGGAGCGCGGTCGCGGCGCATTCGACCAGTCGGTCAAGGACCTGCCCGAGCGACGGGCGGAACTCTCCACCAAGCGCTCCGAGCTGAAAACCTCGCTGGGGAACCTGGGAACCGACTGGGACACCGAACGGCTCGGCGAGTTCGATCTCTCGCTGGTGGTCCGCGAAGAGGTCGCTAACCACGGCGAGCGGCTGCAGAACGCCCGCGCCGCCTTCGCCAGCTCGCAGAACACGCTGGCGCAGGAGGAGGCGACGCTGGCGGACGCAGTGGCGGCCACGCAGCGGGCGCAATCAGAACACGATGCGGCCGCACCTCCCGAACTGGACGAAAACGACATACGCGAACGCCGCCGGAGTATCCGGCAGTCCCGAACTGCCTTGGATGAATTGGGCCGTGTCGAAGACCGGAGTCGGGATCTGCATGCCCAGATCGGCGACGAGCCCGATCCCGGCACAGCCGGTCCGCAGGCCGGCCGGTCCCGGCTGCTGGCTGGAGCGCTGGGCGTGGTGGGCGTCGCGCTGCTGGTGGCCGGACTCTGGCTTGCGGCGGCCACCACTTTTGGAGCCGGCGCAATCCTGGCCGCCATCGGCGCGGTGCTGGCCACGGTGGCGGTGTTCTGGTTCATGCGGGGCCGTGTTGGCGGGCAACCCACGGCCTCACCGGCGTCAGCGCGAGTCAGGGCACAAATCAGCGACGCGGACGACCAGTTAGCGGGGATCCGTTCGCGTATCCAGGCGGACACTGACGCGCTGCGCCTCGCGGCCCTCAACTCAGACACGCTGCTGGAAGCCGAGGAAGCTCTGGACGCAGCGGATGCCACGCTCAGAGAGTGGCGGAAGCTGGAAACCACGCTGGCCCAGGCAAACGAACGCGTCGAGCGGCAGACGCAGCGGCGCGACGACGCGCAGCAGGCCGCGCAGGATGCTCAGGCGGCGCTGGAGGCGGATCAGCAGGCGTGGCAATCCTGGCTCGAACAGCGGGGGCTGCTCAGCACCTTCACACCCGGCGGCATCCAGGAACTGCGCACGCTGGTGGACCTGGCGCGAACCCACCACCGCGATGTCATGGAGATGGAAAACCGCATCTCCGCTATCCAGACCGACATCGACGAGTTCATCGCTATGTCCCGTCCGCTGGCCGAAGCCCACGGCTTTGCGGCGGAGTGGAGCGACTACCTCAGGGTCGCCGGCGTCGCCGACGACATCATTGAGCTGCACCGCAACGTAAGCGAAGCGGCCCGAACCCGCGCCGATGCCGAGAAGGAAATGGAGGAGGCTGAGCGGGATCTAGCAACGCGGCGGAAAGGTCAGCAGGAGGTTGCCGACCAGATCACCGCGCTGCTGGAGTCTGGTGAGGCCGAGGACGACGACGACTTCCGAACGCGCGCCCAAGTCTTCCAAGAACGGACCACGCTGGCGGCGACAATCTCCGCCGCCCGGGAGCAGATGCAACGTATCAGCGGGCCGGGAGACGCGCTGGAGGCGCTCCGAACCACGTTGGCCAAGACCGATTTGCAGACCATCCGCGATGACGTGCGGCAATGCGAGGCGCAGCTGGAAGAAATCGACACACAACGGTCCGAGCTGGACACCGAGCGCGGCGCTATTCGGACCGCGCTGGACGGGCTCGCCAGCGAGGAGGATTCATCGCGGCTGCGGCTGGAACGGCATCGGCTCTCCGAAGAGTTGCAGGGGCATGCGCGGGACTGGGCGGTGCGCACCATCGCCGAAAGCCTGATCCGGCAGGCGCAGAGCAAGTTCGAGAGGGATCGGCAGCCGGACGTCATCCGCCACGCCGAGCGGTTCTTCCTCGAAGTCACCGACGGCGCCTACCAGGGCGTGTACTCCCCGCTGGGCAGCTCCGAGATCAACGTCAGGGACGCCGCGGGCAATATCCGGACGCCCCAGCAGCTCAGCCGCGGCACCCGTGAGCAATTGTTCCTGGCCCTGCGCTTCGGCATGATCCTCGAAATGGGCCAGCGGTCAGAACGCCTGCCGATCATCGTGGACGAGGCGCTGGTCAACTTCGACCCGACCAGGGGCACCAGGGCCGCCGGCTCATTCATCGACCTCGCCGAAACCAACCAGGTGCTGGTCTTCACCTGCCACCCGCAGATCGTGGACTGGTTCGTGGATGCGGCGGCGCGACGAGGGGTTGGTGAGCCGGAGGTGGTCCAGATTTGAAAACTCCCATGCACACGTCGATACGTCCAGGCTTGATTTGTGCGCACAATCCATTTACCTTTCTAGACAATAGGTAGGAAATCTGAAAGTCAGCCACGAGGTGTTCGATGGCTCGCGTCATCCAGCCGCCACTGGACCAATTGCAAGATTTGCCGACTCCGCTCACCGCCGGCGAACGTCAGGTGCTGGATCTGTTCAACTCCCATTTGCCGCAATCTTGGGAGATATACGTTCAGCCTCATCTAAACGGGTTGCGTCCCGACTTCGTCCTGCTTAACCCAGGCGCAGGGGTGGGCGTGTTTGAGGTCAAGGATTGGGACTTGGCCGCGATGGACTACTGGGCACAGCCGAGTCCCCTGGGCAAGTTGCCAAAGCTCATGGCGCGTAACCGTGAAGGAGCGACCTTCAGTCTGGAAGCGGAAAACCCTGTCGCAAAAGTTCGTCGCTACAAGGAAGAAATCTTCAATCTATATTGTCCCAATCTTGCCGGCGAGGCGGGACTGGCAGCTATAACCGCCGGCGTGATCTTTACGCGAACCCTTGGTTCGGAAGTGGAACAATTGTTGGCTCCCTTCTACACGCCAGGCGAGAGCCGATTCAGAAAGTATTATCCGGTGGCTGGAAGCGACGACCTTCGATCCGAAAGTCTAACGAAAGTGTTTCCCGAATTCCAACGCACAAATTCTTTGATCATGCACCAGACGGCTGCCGATGATTTGCGTGGGTGGCTCCATGAGCCCTACTTCAGCAGGGAACAAAGGGAACTTCCGGTCTTGAATGCCAGACAACGAGAAATTGCCACAACCCGCACTGCAGCGGGATACCGCCGGGTGAAAGGTCCAGCAGGTTCTGGGAAAAGCGTGGCTTTGGCGTCACGTTCGGCAGAACTGGCTGCGACCGGTAACACAATTTTAGTGTCCGCGTTCAATATCACAATGATTAACTACCTCAGGGATCTAGCATCTCGGTATCGCCCACAAAGGGAGGCGATTAAACGGGAGATAGACTTCCTGCATTTTCATCGATGGTGTAGACGTGTTTGCGAGGCGGCGGGTGCGAAGGATCAGTATGATGGCCTGTGGACAACGTTCGATCACGATGAAGTTTTGAATCGTCGAATGGCGGAGTTAGTCCAAGGCATTTACACCGACCGTCAACAAAGTGAACATGCCCCACGATACGATGCGATCATGGTAGATGAAGGGCAAGATTTCTTCCCTGCATGGTGGAATACTTTGCGTTTGGCGCTAAACCCCGGTGGGGAAATGCTGTTGGTGGCCGATAAAACTCAGAACATTTATGGTCGAGCTCGAAATTGGACCGATGCCCCTATGCCCGATGCGGGATTCAATGGGCCTTGGTTCACGTTGGATAGCGCATATCGGTTGCCAGCAGAAGTCATCCCGCTTTTGCAAGAGTACTCGAACCATTTTCTAGCAAACGAAGAGGTTGATATACCAGCTCAATTGAGTCTGTCTGGGCCAGCTCATTTACGATGGGTACAAATTGACCCAAGGGATGACGCTGCCGATGTTTGCGTCACTGAAGCCCGCCGGCAGATGACCAGATTGCACATCGACACCGCTAATCCAGATATAGTTTTCGTTGCGCCCAACGATGATGTCGGGCGGCAATTCGTAGAGCGATTCACTGCGTTCAGTGTCAACGTTCTGCATACGTTTGATCGAGATGATGCTGTCTCCCGTAGGCAAAAATTGGCGTTTTGGAAAGGTGCGCCAAATATCAAGGCTACGACGATGCATAGTTTCAAGGGATGGGAATCTCGACATCTGGTCGTTTTTGTGAACAGTGTCGAAAGCCGGGAAGATCGAGCTCTGTTGTACACGGCGCTCACGCGCTTATTGCAGCACGAAAACGGTAGTTCCCTCACAGTGATTTCATCCTGTCAAGATCCGCAGTTGAGGGCTTTCGGTCGAACCTGGCCCGAATTTGTGGATGTGGACGATGCGGGCAGACAAACTATCGGTCGCGCACCGGAGGATCAGGTCAACGGCCCTCAGACAGGGCTTATGGATCGATTGAGAGCAGCTAGTGTTCATGCCAGCCAAACCACCTCCCAGCAAAGCTTCGGCAGTCCTGAGATCCCGGCTCCCGAGACGCGTCAGAGAATCAATGAGAACTCCACCGAATCACCAGAGCAGATAACCAACGCGGAAATCGCGGTGGGCGCGCGGGTACACGTTGCAGGCTTTGGTTCCGGCAAGGTGGAACGGTTAAGCAAAACGAAAGTTTGGGTGGTGCTAGATCGCGGAACAAGGTGTGAGATAGCTTTGCATCTCCTGCGATAAAATGGTGATGCGGAAACAAGCCTCGGGCGGCGGCAGGTTTTCGGAGTCCTCCAGGCTCTCGTCGCGGAGCCAGAAGATGTCCAGGTTGGCCTTGTCCCGCTGGGTCAGCTCCTCGTAGGTGAAGCGGCGGAACCGCTCGGACTCCTCCCGCTGCGTGCGGTCGTCGGCGCGGTAGCAGGACACGAAGTCGTCCGGGTGCGCGCGGGTCAGCGGGTTGACTTGGAGGGTTAGGCACCAGTCGGCGCAGGTGGCCGCAGATCGATGCGGAGGTCGGCGACCTGGTCTGGTTGGCTGGCGATGCCGCGACGCTGGAGGGCGGCCAGCATATCCTCCTGTCGCGGCTGGCCGAACGCCAGGCGATAGAGCGCCAGCGATTCCTGCAATTGATCCCACCGGTCCTGATCGCGGCTCAGGGGAAGCGTCATTATTCGCCGTTGTATCCGGGCGTCGCCGGGGTAAATCCAGAAGGGCGAAAGGCCGTCGGAGTTGGTATCATCTTTTCGAACTGCGGCGTCGAAAACGGCGCCCCAGGGGTCTGTGATGCCGGTGGCCAATGCCTCAGACCGATGGGCGGCAGCCACGTTCTTGCGGATGGCGTGCCCCTTGTAGCGGTCCACCCGGCCCTCGCGCTGCTCGAAATCAACGGGGTTGCCGGGAAGGTTCCAATGCACGATGGAGTGGCACCACCAGTGGAAATCGACGCCCTCCTGCCCGATGGAAGTCGTCGCAAGAACGAACGGCCAGAACGGCGAGTTGAACGCTGCCCTGACCTCGGGGAGCCTGGCTTCCTCGTGGCTGCGCTGCGTGCTGCCAAACCGCAGAGCGTACCGGCTAGGGAACGCGATACCCCGGTCGTCAAAGTGATCGATGTCGGTGGCTCGGTACACCGACTCCCTCAGGGTGATGGCGCGCCGCGCGGTTAGTGCAAGAGAGACCAGCCCCTCATCGGTCGTGGGGTTGGACCCCGAGTCTCCGGCGAGGTGGTGAATGTACTCGTCGAGAACAGCCTGGAGCCCGCCATCGATGCAATACCGCGCGACTTTCCGCCAGTATGCGCCAATGTCCTCCGCATCTCCGCCCGACCCACCGTAGATGTCGTCCAGGAGCAGCACGGCCTCGGGCCGGACGAACAAACTGCGCAGGCCGGATGCGAGGATGGCGGCGGCCCGCCACCTGCCAATCTCGGTTGCCTGGTCATCCGCCCGCCTCAATCGGTTCAACGCCCGCCAAGCGATGTTGCCGGGAGCGCCCAGGCCCAGAACGGAGATCGTTTCGTGGAGGTCTGCCGGGCGCTCCGTGTCCGGCGCCCAGTCGCCCAATGCGCTGAGCATCTGGCCGACGTGGGCATCCAACGCTCCGTGGTGGCCATCGCCTGCATCGTGATCTTCCGAGACGCCGGCCAACGCATCGACCACGGTGCTCCGCGGCGGGGCGGGAAGCGCGGACGCGAGAGCGCTGTTCCGTTCGCCGCGTACGGATGCGAACCAGTACCATGGCGCGCTGGTGGGGGATCTGTTTTCGCCGTTTGGGCCGACCAGGTTTCCCACACGTTCCTTCGCCCACTCGATGAGACGATCCACACCGGGCAGGTCCGGGTCGTCGCGCTGTTCACGGGCAGCGTCCAATGGATCAGTTCGCGAGGCGAGCGTCGGCTGCGGCCAGAACAGCGCCAGCGCCGACATCGAGGAAGGGCGGTTGTTCGTCATCCTGTAGTCGAGGCGGCTGGAGATGGACCTTCGGTCAGCAGCCGTGTTCACAGTGTGCCCGGCTTGAGTGAAGATTTGCCGTTCAACCTCATAGCTCAGAAGCGAGGCGATGGCTGACGGCGCCGCCACCCAACTGGAGAAGATGAGACTCTTGGTGATGGTGGTTGGGTCGATGGATGCGTACGGGCCGGCCAGCGCGTGGTAGGGGAGGGACGGGGGCATCCACAGCAACTTCCACCAACCCTGGTCGAGGGTCTCGGCAGCCAGGGCGCGCATTCGGGCATTACCCCATTCAATCTCCTGGAAGTTCTCCACTCTGTACTTATCGATCCGCTGGGCTCCGCGAAACAAAGGCATCAGTTCAGCTCGGCGATCCGGATCCTTCATGTCCTCGCGCAGATGCTCACCGACGCGATAGCCTCTGAGGAAATTGAGGAAGTAGGGAGATGACTTCCAGTACTCGACGGTAAGCGGGGCCCTCACGGCGTCTGCAACATTGCGCAGGGCGACGAAACCGTTGAAATCCTCGGCTCTGACTCGGAGTTGGTCCGTGTTGCCGTGGACAGTGATTGCGCGGTTGGTGCCGGATGGCCGTTCCGTGCGGGCGATCCACTTCCTCAGTTGGGATTGCACACGATCCCGGACATCGACGGTCGGCTCGCCGGCCAGCGCCGCCTGCCGCAGCTCGTCAAGATCAGCGCGTACTGAATCTACTGCCGCATCGGAAGCGGCGAGGAAATCCAGCGTCTTCAAAAAGTCCGCATAGTGCCCGCCATCGGGGCCGGCCTCCTCCGCGTAAGTGAACGGCTTGTACGGAGTGGCCGAAAGCAGCAGAACATGGGCGTCGGGATGATTGAAAAGATCGTCGGCCAGTTCCGCGGCATCGCCACCAGTTTTGACGTCGAGCAGGTCCCGAAAGCGCTGAAATTCGTCAAGGATCACGAGGTCCGGTTCGAGCGCTTGCAACGCTGATCGTGAAAGCATCCGACGAAGCTCTCCGACAATGATGCGCGCCGCGTGCTGCTGGCTATCTCTCAATGCGCTGCGCCCGGCGACCTCATCAATTAACGAAACCAGAGACGCGCGTTCCTGGCTTTGGTCGAATTCCTTGAGGAACGTCTGGCGGATTTCGGGCTCCAGATTGTCTGCATCAACGGCGCCGACGTTCCAGTCGCGGAATTTCTGCCATGTGCTCACGCCTCCCTGAAAGATCCGCAGCGCGGCCGTGGCTCGGGCGCCCCGCAGCCCCAGGTGATCGCTCAGCAGAACGTAGAGCACGGCGCGTTCCTCTTTCCTTCCCATCTGGTGGCCCAACTGGAAGGAGGTGCCCGGCGTAAACGCCACGAAGGTGGTCGGCTTACTCCCGCCATCAACCGCGGCCCTAAGCATCTCGGGCATTGTGATCAGTAGGCTCAGCCGGGTCGCAAAGCTCGGGCTCTCCGAGCCGGTGATGTTGAGCTTGCGGATGTTCTGGGCGGCGATATCCGCGTTGGAACACACGTACACGATGTCGATGCGGTTCACATGGTCGGCGTGCTGGAGGTGTTCGATGGTCTGGGCGATGACTTCCCTGGCGACGTGCGTCTTGCCCAAACCCGTCTCATCGGCCACGAGAAAGCGTCGAGTTGAATCGGAGTCGCCGTACAGGCGCCTGAATGCGTATTCGGCGGTAGTTCGCTGAAAGTCGCTCAGCGATGGTCCTGCGCCCGCTTTCTTCTCCTGTGTCATGAGCCGGCCTCCTGCATCGCCCGCCGCGCTTCCAGGGCGGGGATCCACACGTCATCCCAACCGGGCGGGAGTATCGCCATCCCACTGGCTGACCCACGCAGAGGCTCCACGATTTTAGCCAGGTGGTCGATGGACTCTGGGTTCTCGGAGAGGGCGCGCGCCAGCAGCTCCAGGACACCCTGGCTGGTACCTGTTGACCAACTCCCGGTCCAACCACCTGATCCGGGGGCATTTCCAGCGACGTTCCCGGAAACGAAACCCATGAGCAAAGCCAACAACCGCATGAACTTTTCGGGGGTGTCGATCTGCCTGGCAAAGATCTCGTGATAACGGTCGTCCGGCTCACCGTCGAGCTGTGAGCAGATCACAGTTGAGCGCTGAATGACCGTTCCTTCTTCCGTCCGGCTGGCGGTTAGCTGAAGGAACGCGGTGACATCCGCAATCTCGCGCGGCGACAACTCGATTTCGATGGGCGCGCCGGGATGCAGTTCGTGGGTTTCCGTTGGACGGTTGTGGGCGGCGATGGTGACGCCGGTGCCCACGGGGATTTGAGGCAACTCCGAATCCGTCGTTATGCGCGGGACCCAGCCATCTGCTTGCTTGGCAATGGCTGTACGGAACCCTACCTGCCCAGCGATGTCGACGAGCAACCCTTCGAGCGCCCGTCCAGTCGTACTGGGCTGATCGATCTCTTGCGTATCAGATACGACGTACGGCGTCAGCATGGAACGCAGCGGCGCATCATCTCCTACGAGCGCATCCACGCCGAACTTCGCCACCGGGCCAACGAGCTCGCACAGAAATTCGACGTTGCCGTTGAACGCTCCTTCGGTGGCGTTGGCCGAGCCAACGAAGAGGTGCGCTAGCCTGGCGCTCTCGATGGCGAATACCTTCGCGTGTAGGTTGGTGAGGAATGTTCGGTTCTGTTCCGCCCCATCATCCCCATCATCATCCGCTGATAGCTGCGACGCAGGGTCAAGCTCGTAGATGTCCAGGCCGCCTAGGGTGCCTGGCTGGAGTTTATCTATTTCCTCGCCCCGAGAGATTAGTATCGCCCCCTGGCGCGCTGGCACGAGCACATCATCGATGAACTTCTCGCGTATGAACGGCGAGATCACGAGCTTTCGATAACCGCTGAAATGTTCCTCTATCGGAAAGGAGCGCGCTCGCGGCAGTCCGATGGGATGGAAGTGAACCTCGCGGGCGCCGTCAGGTAGTTCCCAGTGGACCCGTCGCAAATCTTCGGCCAGTTCCGCGAGCGCGTCGCGACGCTCGATCGGCGACTCCCCGACGGCAAGGCCGGGCAGTGCAGCAATGAACCTCGCGAGCGGTGCGTTGTTAGCAATGGGCCGGCGATCCCTGATCCGTCCGTCGAACCACAGCACCGTATCCCAACTGCGGGAGGCGGTTAGGTTCCGCGAGAGTACGACGATTCGGAAGGATGGGTCCCCCGACGGGTCCAAGGACCGAAGCGCCCAAACCTTCGGGTGAAAGATGCGTCCTGCCCGGGGACGCTTCACCTCGTGAATTGATCTCTCAAGCAGCGCCACCAGGTCGGACGGCCACGCGGCAGCGTTAATGGCGCCGGCCTGACAGAATATATCCAACCGGTCGCTCATCCGGCGCAGCGCCACCATGATCTCGACCGGGTTTGGATTCTCGTCGAACCGAAAACCCGCGAAGGCGAGGGGCACCATCAGGGCTGTTTCGAGATCCAGCGTGAACGTCGTGGCGACGGCATGGTCCAGGGAGTAGTCTGGGGGAGGTCGCAGCGCGTCGAGCAGAAGCGCGCGATTGTCGGGGGCGAGCATGGCTTTAGCTCCTACCGTCCGCGATGTCGTTCATGAGGCGGGCGACCACTGGCCAACGGAAATTCAGCCGACCCGATCCGGACGCTCCTCCCCACTGCCGCATAAGCCTGTCGTTGGTGAGCCGTGCCTGGCTGCGTTTTTGATGGTGCTCCCGCTCACGGATCAAATTTCGAGCCGTTTGATCGCCTGCTAAATCCGTTCCGCCTGAGCTGCGTACCAGACTGACCCATTCGGTCACGAATCTGAGGGTCAGCGGCGAGGGTGGCCTTCCCTGGGAGCTGACCAGACCCCACAGACCCTCAAGATTCCAACTACCCAGATCGCTCCCTTCGACCTCATCGAGCCACCGATCAAGTAAATTGGAGAAATAGTCCCGTCCTCCCTCGTGCTGAGAAAGGCCGAGTTGTTCGGCGCGCTCGGCGAGCAGCACGTTGTAGAGCAGCGCGGCCCCGTGCATCGCGATGGCGAACCGTCGAGCCTCGTTCGCAGCATCGCGCACTTGCCCGGTGGCCGCTTTGACCTCGGCATCGTCCCAGGCGAACCGGGTGGCTTCGGAGCGTCGGTTGCCTGTGCCGACCAAAAATTCGAGCAAAGTGTTAGGCGCAGCCAGGCAGATGCGTTCGGCAAGCCAGGTCGCTTCGTCGCGCGTGAGGGCAAAATCGCAACTGGTGAGCGCAAAGAAGTCTTCCGGAGGCGCCGGCATTGAGGGATCCCAGACCGCATCAGGATTTTCGACGTGCTCAGTTGCGTCATGCGGCGGTCGAGAGGCTGGACGCAAGCCCGCAATGTGCGTCGGGGTGCCATTGTGCCTCAAGATGCCGAAGCGCCGCAGGCTGTTCCAATAGATGGTGGAGGGCAGGTTTTGGACCCGCTCGCCCACGACGCCTCCAATCAATCCTGAGGAATCTCCCCCGTTGCGCAGCGCTCCGATCAGACGCCGTTCCTGCGTATCCACCCAAGAAGAGAGTTGCGACCCCTGACGCCGCCGGCGGGCGCCCTCACGGTAGAACCAGGGCACGAACAGTAGATACCGAGCCCGGGTCAGCAGCACCGACGTTCCCGGGAACAGAGTGTCGCTCAACGCGTCCCGTATCTGGCCGAGTCCCAACTCGTCACGGCTATCGGGCTGGGAGAACATCTTGACTATCTCCCGAGCGCGACGCTGATCAGCTTCGGAATAATCCAGCCAGGCGAGAACGGCGGGGGGCATGAACGGCTCCTTGTGGGCAATTGAGGATTAGGTGATTCGTCAAGGGAGGTCCCAACATCAAGGACTGACCGGTTGCTCAATCCTACCGCATCATCAACAGAAAGCAACGCTTGGAGCGTCGTCAATCGCGCAGGTCGTCCAGGAACTCGGACGCCGGCTTGGCGCCGGTCACCAGCAGGCGATCTCTCGCCCTGGTGCAGGCTACGTACAGCAGGTTGCGCTCGGTGTTATAGACCTCGTCCAGGTCCGCTTCGTCGGTTATCTCTTCGACGCGGGATTGCAGCGGGATAGCTTCCGCGTCGCAGGCCGCGACGGCGACGGCGCGGAACTCCAGGCCCTTGGCCAGGTGCATGGTCCCTATAGTCATGCAACCGCCGACGGTGTCGCCATTCTCGTCGAGGATGGCAAAAGGCACGCCGGCGCGCCTGGCAACCTCAGTCGCCCTATTCATCTGAGCCTGAGATCGCACAAACACGCCGATTTCCTGCGGTTTCAAGCCATCGGATAGAGCTTGCCTGAGCCATTCGGCCACGGTCTCAACTTCGCTTTCCTCATCTTCCAGCACCTTCACCATTGGCGACGGGCCGTTGAATACGGAGATGGTGCCGGTACGCGCTTCGAGGTTGCCGTCGGCATCTGCGATCTCGGGGTCCAGCAAACGATCGGCCTGCATCCTGATCTGGTGCGACGTGCGGTAGTTGACGCGCAGGGTTTGGGAGCGGCCGCGAATGTCAATGCCCAACTCTCGCCAAGAGAACGGTAACTGGAAGATGCGTTGGCCCAGGTCGCCGGCAAAGAACAGACCATTCTCCCTGCCGCCGGCCAGCGCGGCGAGGAACCGCAGTTGGGGAACGTTCACGTCCTGGGCTTCATCGACCACCACGTAATTGAACGGCCTTTCACCCGTATTCGCTATCGCCATCGTCAACCGCCCGAGCACTTCGGCCAGGGTGGTTAAATCTTCCTTCCGCAATCCCGACTTGACCCATTCGAATATCGGCCACAGGGTCTCGCGCTGGGATTCTGACAGCCGGCGGTAGCGGCCGGCGCGGCGGATGCTGCGGTAATCCTCCCAGGAATCCAGCTGCCAGCCGTCCACCACCCGCTCCCATTCCGTGTAAAGGAACCCTGCGGAGAAATTTCGCCCCCGCCACTGGACAGCTTCGTCGATGAGCCTTTCCAGGTCGGCCCGTTGCGCCAGTTTGGGATTGGAGAATAGCTGGTCGTAAAGGTCCAGTGCCACGGAGTCCAACGATGCCACGGTGATGCGCTTGAGGATGGCGTCATCGTGGTTGACCAGCAGTTCCAGCTTGGTTTGCAGCAGGCGGGCCAATGCGTCGGAAAAGGTGGTGAGAAGCACCCTGGCTGAGGGGTTGGCTTCGGCAAGATGCGCCGCTCGATGCAGCGCCACTACCGTCTTGCCGGTGCCGGCTGAACCGGACACCCGTGCCGGCCCGCTGTAGCGGCGCTCCACCATCGCCCGCTGATCGGGATGCAGGAATACAATCCATTGCTCCCAGGGGTACTCCAACGCCGCGGCCAGTTCCTCGACGTTGTGCATCACGCGGAAACGACGCAGCGCGTCTGGATGGTCGAAGGGGTCCGCGCCCGACGGAGCCGGCAGCGACGGCTGCGGATACTTGCCCACGGCCAATTCCAGCACGGCCTCTGCCGCCTCGGTGGGCAGGTGGGTCGCCAGATCCAGCACGCTGTCTTCGTTCGCCAACCGCACGTCATCCAGCCACTCCGCGGGGACGCCATAGCCCAGCAACTGGTGGTCAGGGATGTGGGAGAACAGCGGCGGCTTTGGCGACGGCGCAACCGGAGTTTCCACGTACACGGGCACCGCGATTTCCTGAACCACCTCGCGCAGTTCGACCAGTTGGGCGGCGCCGGTGGTGGGATGCGTTTCCAGCTTCCGGCGCTCTGCCCAGCGGTAGGCGTCGTCGTGTCGCCCGACGTAGCAGAGGACCACATCCTCGCCGGCGCGGTGGAAGATGATGCGGAGGTCGAGGTTGACGCGCGCCGACCAGAAATTGGGATCCCTGGTATTGGTCAGCTTATGGACACCCAGCCCGGGGTGGGCCGGATTGGTTTGAAGGTCAAATGCGGTGGTCTTGGCAGCCCGCTGATGATCATTGGGCAGCCGGCCGAGGCTGGCGGTGAACGTGTCGGCTATGCGGAACTGCATCGGCGTACTCCGAACAGTAACCCTAGCGTACCCTCTCCCAAGTTAGTTCGTGGTCCTCCAAGCTGATCCACTCGCGCCCAGTCAACCACACTTCATCTATCTGTTTCGGCAACTGTGATGCGTTGATGATCCCTACGATGTCTTCGTCGGTGACGGAATCGTGATCTCCAAAAAACTGCACGACGAACAGCTTTTTGCAATCGGAGAAATCATCAAATTTCGGTGCGGCCTTATTCGCTTCTCGATCAAACCTGTCGGCAAACCCCTTCAACGCAGCCTCTCTACGCAGATGGAATTCTTCGGGATTTAGATCCCACGACGAAGATACATGAACCTCCGAACAGATCCCGGTAGCTTGGTGCGGTTCGTCAATTTCGTGCGACGCCAACGGCCGAAATCCCCACCTCACTGGTGACCTGCCACCTATGCCCGTTAGCGATTTTGCCATGTCGCAGTTTGAGACAATCAGACCACTGATTTGCTCGGCAAACTCGCGTACTTGTTTTCGACTTTTGCCTTTTAAATCAATCTCCCAAAAAGATAATTGGTACAACTTGTCGCTAAACTCTTCCCGCACGACGTCAGCTACGTCGCCGAGAAGTTCGTGCTCCTTACTGTGATCACGTTGGTGCGTACTGGGCCAAACAACTGCCTTGCGTTCGATGACCAAGGGGACTTCGCCTTCACATTCAAGCAGCACCTCTGGGCGTTTGGGAGTTTGACCGGGATGCTGGTTTTCCTTCCCGTAGACGTCCAAGCACTCTGACCGAACGTATGAAGTACCGTTAATTTCGTTAAACTTGACGACGAAGTCCCTCAGATGAAACCATTCGCAATGGCCGCCAGGGACAAGGCAGCTAAAGATCATTTCTTCCATAAGCACAGACGCTCCTTTTTTTGGTGGCCTAGCGTTGAATTGGTTTTTTCCGTTGCTGAAACCCACCGGTGCAGGCAAAAACACGGCGGTCGGTTTTAAATTGGGTGCGATGATCGCCCAGTTTCGGCAATGTAGGATCACCCCACCCGGAACACCTTCATCACCTCGTCGCCCAGGTGGTTGATTACCTTGACGGCGATGCGGCCGGTTTCCGGTTTGGGGAAGGGGCGCGAGGTGTCGCTGTTGAGGGTGGCCCAGGCGTCGGCGTCGATCTCGGCTTTCAGTGTGGTTTTGAGGGAGCGGTAGGGGTCGCTGGCGCCCAGGAAGTAGGCGTGGCGGACGAAGAAGCTCTCCTGGTTGTAGTCGGTGTCGATGAACCAGCAGGCGATGCCCTCCGGCCCGTCGCTGCGCACCTCGCCGGTGTTGGGATGGAACACGTCCACGCCGTTGACCCGCACCTGGATCTGGTCGTCCTCGGCCTCCAGGATGTCGATGTCGGGCTCGCCGAAGATGACGAACAGGTTGCCGTTGCCGGTGTTCTTCAGTTCGCCGGCCATGTGAAGGTCGGCGTTCATGCGGGCCTTCAGCACCGGCACTCGACCCAGACTCTCGAACTCGGTGGTGTGGGCGTCGTAGTTGAAGGCGCAGGCGATCAGCACGTCGAACCCGCACTCGGCGGCCTCCCGTGCTGCCTCCACCAGGTCGGGACGGGACACCGTGCCGAACTCGGGGCCGATGAAGATGCCGGCCCGCTTCTCCGGTCCGGTCATGGCGTCGTCGTCATTCTCGCCGCCGCTTGAGCCCTCGACGTACTTGCCCTCGGCGCACACCAGCCGGCCCGGCCAGGGCATCAGCGACGTGAAGTTGATGCGGTCCTCCTTGCGCGCCTGCTGCACGCCCGACCGCCGCAGGTTGTCCAGGATGACCGCGCCGAAGTCGTAGCCGGTCCCGTACCCGTGGCGGGGTTCGGCGATGCCGTCGATCACGTCGCCGTTCTCGTCCACACCCAGCACCCGATGGGGCGAGATGCTCTCCACGGTGAAAGGGCCGGCGACCCGCACCTTGCTGGGGTCCTCGTAGGGCTTGTCGTACAGGTACTCGTACTCGGCGTGGGCGGCGATGGAGGCGTCGATCTCCTTCTGGCGCGCGATGCGCAGATCCCACCATTGTGCGTGCAATTCCGTTGCTTCGGGTTCCCACTCATCCCGCGGCTGTTCGGGCAGGTCGCTCAGCGTGTAGATCCGGTTCAACTCGCGGTTCACTATGCCCAGCAGCTCCGCTTGTTTCACCACGTCGGATGCGTGGGGCAGCATGAGCAATGCAACCCTCGCGCCTTCGGGCCACGGGTCGCCCGGTTCTCGCGGAATCTCCCACTCTTCCCACTCGGTTTCCAATGCGGTATTAAGCGCGGCGCGGAGGGGCTCCAGCTTCCGGTGGTATTCCTCGTAGATGACGTCGATCTCGGCGTTGTTGGCGATGTCCCGCAGGGTGATGTGGGGCACCCGCTCGTACACGAAGCCCTGGCGGACGTTGCCGTAGGTGGGTATCCGCGACGGATCGCGACGGGACAGCTCGGCTTCTTTGACCTGCCCTTCCCTGCTGTCGGCCAGGATGTAGTAGGAGTAGCGGGCGCCCATGATGCGGGCTCGGGCCAGGGCCAGGGCGACGCGGGAGGTATCGATGGTGATCCACCGCCGTCCCCACTGCTCGGCCACGTAGGCCGTAGTGCCGGAGCCGCAGGTGGGGTCCAGCACCAGGTCGCCGGGGTCGGTGGTCATTAGGAGGCAACGTTGGATCAAACTTGTAGGCGATTGCACTACGTAAACTTTGGGGTCAGATCTGCTCTGTACACCGCCGATATCATCCCACGAATTGTTAGTCTCAACCGCTTTGAAGTCGTCAAGGTATCGGACATACGAAAGACTGTTGCCCGTCACTTCAACGCGGTCCGCCTCTAACAGTCTGCTCATCCCAATCTCATTGGTCTTCCATCGCACAGTTTGGGACGGCGATATAGAACGCCCTGCGATTGCGACCGGAAACCAAGACGCGGCTCCTTCTCCTTTCGCCCGACCTATGCTCTGACTCGTCAGATTATCTTGCCGATAAACTCGAGCGCCTTGTGGAAGGCGAATATCCTCCGATCTCTCTTCTGCTGCCAGCTGTCTAACGGTCAGATCCGGCATACGGACCTTGTTGTATTTCCCGGATTCCTCACTGCTCAACGTCTTGGATTTCAAATGGGCACGATACTTGATAGCCTCTTTTCGCTTGGCGTACCAAAGTATGAAAACCAACACGCCTTGCAAATGCACGCCTGTTGACCCCCCCGACGTTTTAGTGGACACCATGGACACGAAATTTTCAGCGCCATACACCTCATCCATTACAGCCCGTACCCGATGAACGTTTTCATCGCCGATCTGCACGAATATGGAACCGGAGTCGGCCAGCAAATCGCGGGCCACGGTGAGGCGGTCGCGCAGGTAGGTGAGGTAGGAGTGGATGCCGTCGCGCCAGGTGTCGCGGAAGGCCTTGACCTGCTCCGGCTCGCGGGTGATGTGGGCCGCGTTGCCGTCGCGCACATCGCGGCTGGTGGTGGACCACTGGAAGTTGGAGTTGAAGCGGATGCCGTAGGGCGGGTCGATGTAGATGCACTGCACCTTTCCCTGCAGGCCCTCCCGCTCGGCCAGCGACGCCATCACCTGCAGGCTGTCGCCCAGGATCATGCGGTTCTGCCAGTAGCCGTCGTGCTGGTAGAAGTCGGTGCGGTCGGCGCCCTCGGGCAGCCCGTTGAAGTGCCCGAACAGGTCTTCCATCACGGGCTGGTAGCCCTCCGTGGCGCGCTCCGCCTCGTCGCGGGCACGCTGGCTGCGGCGCCGCAGGTCGTCGATGAGCACCTTGGGGTGCACCTTCTCCTGGATGTAGAGCGGCGGCGCCTGTACGACGAGGTCGGAGAGGTCCTGCTCGTCCTTGCCGCGCCAGACAAGCTGCGGGTCGAGGTCACGGTTGCGCCGTTCGTAGGCCAGCTCGATCGGGCTTCGTTCGTCGTCGTCCATCGC
>JAPOQH010000082.1 GCA_026710825.1 Chloroflexota bacterium
ACCCTGATTCAGATGTTGCCCGCCGGAGCGGACAGGTTCCGGCAGTTCCCTCACCCTGCGCGCGGGGTTTGAGGTTTGGTTGGCAGGGGAAAGCGCTGAGTCCTCCGCCGACCGTTTGCCGAACGTATGTACAGTATAGCGGACGGACCGACCGTGGCAGGCGGGAATATGTCGCCGGAGTGTCAGCAAAGTTTGAAATTCCCAAAAATCGCGGTATGCAATGCGCCCACAAGGGTCAACTTGCCAACCCGATAGGCCTATGCTTTACTGGCCCGGAGTTAGGATTGACGGGCCCGGCCCACGAATCGAGAGCAATCCCCGGAGTTCAATCGATGCATTTCGGCATGTTCATGCAGTTTGAGACCCGCCCGGGCGGCACGCAGGCGAGCTCATTTGCGGAGGGGTTCGAATTGGTGGACGCCGCCGAATCGTGCGGACTCGATGGGGCCTGGCTGGCGGAGATGCATTTCACGCCCGACCGTTCCGTATTGTCATCTCCCATTACCATTGCGAGCAGCATCGCGACCCGCACGCGCCGGCTGCGCATCGGAATGGCGGTGTACGTGCTTCCGCTCAACAACCCTCTGCGCATCGCGGAGGAGGTGGCGACGGTTGACCAGATCAGCGAGGGGCGCTTCGACTTCGGCATCGGGCGGAGCGGCTTTGCCCGTTCCTACGACATCTACGGCGTGCCTTATGCGGAAAGCCGCGACCGGTTCCGGGAAGCGCTGGACATCATCATGCACGCCTGGGAGGGGGAGCCGTTTTCCTACGAGGGGAAATATCACCAAGTGACCAACGCGACCGTTGCGCCGTTGCCCTACCAGAAGCCACACCCGCCCTTCCGCATGGCGGCCACCACCGCCGAGACCTTCCCGCGCGCCGGCGAGGACGGTTATCCGATCTTCGTGGGCCTGCGCGGCATGGACATTCCCGAACTGCGGGACAACCTCAAGGAGTACCGCAAGGCCTGGCGCGCGGCGGGGCACGACGGCAATGGAGATGTTTCGCTGCGCATTCCCGTTTACGTGGGCTTGACCGAACAAGGCGCGATTGAAGAGCCGTTCGAGAGTATCCAGAACTACTTCGGGCGCATGGGCCGGTTGTACGCGGCCGATTCGGGTTCGGCGGGAATCCAGGCCACGGAACTGGGCGATCAACGGGCCGCCCGCCTCTCGTCGTTGAGCTACGACGATATCCTGGAGACCAAGGTCGCCTTCGGGACACCGGAGGGTCTGGTGGACCGCTTCGCACAGCTAAAGGAGGACCTGGGCCTGGATGGGGTGGTGGGTGAATTCAACGCCGGCGGAGCGATTCCCCACGAGATCGTCCTTAGAAACATCAGGTTGCTGTGCGAAAAAGTGATGCCGGCTTGCAGATAGGTTATTGAGCCACGAAATCCAGCGATGAGGTTGATATGAAAGTAGCCGTTCTCGATGATTACCAGAGCGTGGCCGCCGACATGGCCGATTGGGGCGGCCTGCCCGACGGCATTGACGTGACGTTTTTTGCCGACCACCTGGCGGACGAAGATGCACTGGCGGAACGGCTGGCCGACTTTGACATCGTGATGGGCATGAGGGAGCGAACGGCGTTCCCGCGCACGCTGCTGGAACGGTTGCCGGCGTTGCGTTGCCTGATCACCACGGGCGCGCGGAACGCGTCATTTGATATCGAGGCGGCGACAGACCTTGGCATCACCGTATGCGGGACTCCGGGCGCGGGCGAGGGACCGACGGAACTGACCTGGGGCTTGATCCTCGGCATCCTGCGCAAAATCCCGGAGGAAGATCGGGCCACTCGGGAGCAGGGCAAATGGGGCATCCACGTCGGGGCGAGTCTCCAAGGCAAAACGCTGGCGCTGCTGGGCCTGGGGCACATAGGGTCCCTGGTCGCACGGGTGGGCAACGCGTTTGACATGCGCGTGATTGCGTGGAGCCAGAACCTGACCGCCGAGCGGGCCCGAGAGTGCGGCGCGACCCTGGTGGACAAGGACACGCTCTTTGCGGAGGGCGACGTGGTATCGGTGCATGTGCGCCTGAGCGACCGCACCCTGGGACTGGTGGGCGCGCACGAGATTGGCTTGATGAAACCCACCGGCATTATCGTGAATATCTCCCGAGGTCCAATTATCGACGAGGCGGCGCTGGTTGACGCCCTGCGGCGGAAAGCCATCGGCGGGGCCGCGCTGGATACATTCGACGTGGAGCCGCTGCCGGCCGGCCACCCATTCCTGACGCTGGACAACACGCTGATCACGCCGCACGTGGGCTATGTGACCGACGACGGCTACCGGGCTTTCTACTCGGGAGTGGTGGAAAATATCCGCGCGTTCGCGTCCGGAGAGGCGGTGCGCGTGATCAACCCCGAGGTGTTGCAGGCGGAAAACCTGCGAGGGCCGGGCGACTAGAGCATCACCGGATCGCCCGTGGACAGCGATCTCGGGCGACCGTTGAACAGTAGGCCGAACGACTCATGGGCGCGCGGACAGACTATCGAATCCAATCGAGTTGATGGGAGAATCTCCGAATGAAAGCACTACGCATCGAGGAATACGGCAGCGTCGAAGTCCTGGAGTGGAAGGACGCGACGGAGCCCAGTCCAAGTCCGCACCAGGTCCTGATCAAAGTGGATTCGGCGGGCGTGAACTATGCTGACATAATGCGACGGCAAGGCAACTACCCCGGGCCCGATCTGCCGGCGACATTGGGCCTGGAGGCCTCCGGAACCATCACCGAGTTAGGCTCCGACGTAACCGACGGACGCCTGGCGGTGGGGCAGAAAGTGATGGCGATGGGGCCGCAGGGTCAGGCCGAGTACGTCGCCGTCAACGCCAGTTTTGTGTTCCCGTATCCGGACAGCATTGACGCTGTGCACGCTGGAGGGATGCCTATCACGTTTCTGACGTCGTACCACCTGCTGAAATCGCGGGGAGGGATGCAGCCGGGAGACACGGTGTTGATCCAGGCGGGCGCGTCGGGCGTCGGCACGGTTGCCATCCAACTGGCCAAGGAATGGGGCGCGCGAGTGATCGCCACGGCGTCCACCGAGGACAAGCTGGAGTTGTGCCGCTCACTGGGGGCGGACATAACCATCAACTACACCGAAGTGGATTTCGAAGAGGAAGTGAAGTCGATCAGCGACGGGCGTGGCGTCGCGTTGGTGCTGGAGTGCGTCGGAGGGCCGGTGCTGGAGAAGTCAGTCCGCTGCGTGGCTTCGTACGGGCGACTGGTCAGCTATGGGAACGCCAGCGGCCAACCCGCGAACCTGTCCGCCGCAGACATCACCACGGTGAACCGCACAGTCATAGGGTTCAGCATGGGCCGGTCGCCCATCGGCTCGCTGGATCACCAGGGGGCCATGGACGATCTGATACCCCTGATCACCGGCGGCAAGCTCAAGTTGATCGTGGACCGTGTGTTGCCCATGTCGGAGGCGGGAGATGCACATCTGCACCTGGCGTCGCGGGGCACTCGCGGCAAGGTGATTTTGACTCCATGACCAGCTCCGCGGCACGATACGCCGCCGTTTATGATGCCGCGCTGGCGGCCGATCGGTTCTCGGATCACCAGATGCCCGGGGATCACTGGGCGGATCTGGCGGAACTTTTCCGGCTGGATCCGAAACGACCCCGGGACGCCAACCTCGCCGCAGTTGCCGAGTACCTGGAACCGACAGATGTTTTCCTGGACGTCGGCGGGGGCGCCGGTCGCATCTCGCTTGCTCTGGCGGACTGTGCCCATGAGGTTGTGCTGATTGAACCGTCGCCAGGCATGCGTGAGCAGTTCATCGCGGCGCGGGACGAGGCAGGAATCTCCAACACGCGCATCGCGACGGATTGGTGGATGGATTCGAATGCGGTAGGCGATGTCATCCATCTGTCGGATGTGACCTATTTCGTGCGCGATATCGTTCCCTTTGTGATCAAACTCCATAACTCGGCGTCCCGGCGGGTCATGATCCAGTTATGGAGGCCAACGCCTGGGGACATGGGTTCCATGCTAAAGGAGGCGGTGTTGGGGGAATCTCCCCCGAGATGGCCGGGATTGCCGGAATTGTCCGCGGTTCTGTGGGAAATGGGACTGCTGCCCGAGATACGACCGTTGCCGGATGAGCCCTGGTGGTTGACCGATGCGGAGCGTGACCTGAGCGAGGAGTCCGCGATCGACCTGGCGATGCGTTGGTTGGAATCGGAGGACGACCGCACCCTATCAACCGTGGAGTCCAATCTTGAGCGAGTATTCGTACGGTCACCAAAAGGATGGACCTCGCGCTGGATGAGCGACCCGCGCGCGGTGCTGATCACGTGGGAAACCGGCGGCCGCAGGCTGACCTGACAAGGAGGGCATCGTGGACCGAATCGGCGTGGCATTTACCGGCGGGGGCATGTCCCCTCACGATGTGGTGCGGTGCGTACAGCTGGCCGAGGAACTCGGGTACGATTCGGCGTGGGTTGCCGAGGGACACGGCGGCGACCAGTTTTCGATCCTCACGGCGTGCGCGCTCGCCACGTCCCGAATTCAACTGGGCACCAGCATCAGCAGCGTGTTTGTCCGCAGCGCTCCGACCATCGCGATGGCGGCGGCGTGCGTGGACCATTACTCGCACGGACGGTTCATATTGGGATTGGGGAGCAGCCACCGGGTCCAGGTCGGCCCCGAGCACGGCCTGGAATTTTCCGCGCCCATTCCCAGGGTCCGCGACACGATTGACGTCGTGCGCAGCCTCTTGAGGGATGGAAAACTGGTGGACTACCAGGGAGAGGTCACCAGCATCGAGACCTTTGACCTGCACTTTCCGGTCCTCCGACCGGAGTTGCCCATCTATCTGGCGGCCGTGTTTCCCAAGATGCTCGGAATAGCCGGTGAAATCAGCCAGGGCGTGTTGTTGACCTGGTGCACCCCCGAGTACGCTCGCATCGCGGCCCAGTACGTGGCTGAAGGCGCGGCCGGCGTCGGCGCGGATCCAGCATCGGTCGAAATGGCGACCTTGTTGTCCGTTGCTGCGCCCGGCGCCGGGGACGGCGGGATGCGACGAGTAGCTGCGACCTACGCTGGGCGATTCCCGAGGTACCGTCGGTTGATGTCGGAAGCCGGTTTCGCCGATGAGGTGGAGATGGTTCGGCGCGCCTGGAGGGAAGGTGAGATCGGCCAGGCAGAACAATTGGTGCCCGACGGCCTGATCGACCGGATGTCGTTGCCATCCGATCCCGGGGAGCGGCGGGAAAGGCTGGCCGAATACCGGGAGGGGGGCATCACGCTGCCCATCATCGCTCCCAGGGTATCCGGCCCGAACGCCGCGGAGTCGGCTCAGGAAATCATCCGAGCCAACGCCCCGGCGACGTGATGCTGATGGTCGGTTTTATTCCTCGGCAGGCAGCCAGGGCGACCAGAGGGTGATCGGGATGGTCACGGAGATTCGCGGCTGATCTCCGACGACCCCGGTGGTATGACCCTGTCCGGTGAGGTCATCGGCCATGAGAACATCGCCGGCTCCGAAGCGGCGCTTGGTCCCGTCGCCGATGCCGATTTCCATCTCGCCGGCGAGGGTGATCACGTACTGTCGGCGGGGAGCGGTGTGCCAGTCGGAGAAGTATCCCGGCTCGAAGCGTCGGAAGTTCACGCCGGGAGTGACCTGCATGCCGCTGTGTATGGCCCGGTCCGAGGGAAGGTCGAGGTCCTCGAAGTGGGTCTGTCCGTCTTCTCCGGTATAGATGCGCACGAACATTGTCGGATTGCCTCCTGTTGTCGGGTTACTGTTGGCGGGGGCCGGTGCGGGCCGGTGGGCCGCATCGCGCCGCGTCGCCGGCGTATTTTAGCCTATTCGACGGGCGTGCGTGATTGTCCTCGTGCCGGGATCGGCGGAGCGATGTTGAGAAATTCAACAGCACCGTCGTACAATGGAATGTACGCCGATGTAGCTCAGCCGGAAGAGCAGCGGTTTCGTAAACCGCAGGTCAAGGGTTCGAGTCCCTTCATCGGCTCCATCTTTTCGATTCCCTACTCAGAAACGGCTCCAAAAGGGGCCGTTTTGGCCATTTTGTCGACCATTTGTCGACCAACTGCACAAACGCAGGCACGAGCAGGCAGTAATAGGCGCGGGTTCGCGTCCATCCCGCGCACGCGGAAGCCCAAAATCCGGAATACCGTTTTCATCTTTGCCGACGACTACGGTAGTTGGCCCAATCGGGTTTTCACGATGGCTATGCCTCCGTCCCAATTCCTGACTGTTGTCCATGGTCCGTTTCGTCGGTGGGCTGTCTCACAGCAGTAGGGCAGAGGGTTGCTTGCACCGACAACTCATTTAGTGCCGCGCATCCTGGCGGTGAATGGGTTACGCGGGCTGGCTCGCTAACCTCTAGCCGCGTCGGAGCGCGCGAGGCCAGGTTTGGTTTTCCGGGTTGAGACCAACGGACGGAGCCAGGAAACGCGTTCTGCTATCCCGACGTATCGGAAACCCAGGCTCCGCGTGCGAACAGGGTCCAACGCGTTGCGGCCGTCGAACACCAATCGGGGCGGCCACATCTGTTTGGAGATCTCGGCCGAGTCGCACCCTTGTATATTGGGGCGAGGCATCGGGCGAGTTGGCGCGGCAGACCGTTTCGCCCCCGGGTTGCACAAACCGTTGCGTAGCGTGGTCGCCGCGCCATTCCCTCACACCAGCCTGTACAGTTGTTGGGGGTTCGACCCCGTATTGGCAAGGCCAGGCCGTTGAGGGCGATGCCTGAACCCACTGGAGGCAGGCACCTTGGCGAAGGATAGCACAACCGTAGGTATTGACGTTTCCCGGGACGCGCTGGACATCTGGCTCCACCCGGCAGGGGAGTGTTGGCGGGTGGATTACGACACCGACCACATATTGGAACTGGTGGAGGCCTTGGGCAGGGTTGCGCCGCAGGTGATCGTGATGGAGGCCACCGGAGGACTGGAGATTCCCCTGGCTGCTGGGTTGGCTGGGGCGAGTCTGTCCGTGGCGGTGATCAACCCGCGTCAGTCGCGAGACTTCGCTCGGTCCACCGGTCGACTGGCCAAGACGGACCGGTTGGATGCCCGACTACTGGCCGAGTACGGAGCAGCAGTCAACCCTGAACCGAGACCGTTGCCGGACGCCGAGCAACGGGAACTGCAGGAACTGGTGAGCCACCGACAGGGTCTGGTTGACGCGCGCACGGCCGAACGCAATCGTTTGGCTCGGACCACCTCCGCCATGGTGCGAGATCGCATTCAGGCATGCATCGACTGGCTTGCCCAACAGATCAGCCAATCCGATGCCGACATCGCTGAGTTGATCGGGTCCAACCAGACCTGGCAGGAACAGTCCCAACTCCTGCAGTCCGTGCCCGGTGTCGGCCCAGTGGTTTCCGCCGTGCTCATCGCACGACTACCCGAACTGGGCCGTCTCAACCACAAGGAGATCGCTGCCCTGGCGGGACTGGCGCCGTTCAATCGCGACAGCGGTCAGTGGCGGGGCCGTCGCAGCATCTGGGGTGGACGGCGCTCAGTACGTTCGGCCCTCTACATGGCCACCGTGTCCGCCACCCGCTTCAATCCCGCCATCAAGACCTTCTACCAACGGCTGCGCCAGGCTGGCAAACCCGCCAAGGTGGCCCTCACCGCCAGCATGCGCAAGCTGCTCTCCATCCTCAACGCCATCGCCCGAAACCGACAACCCTGACACCCAGTTACACCGATCTCACCTTGACACCCAATACAGTTGCTACGCACTCCTCCCACTCCGTCGACAGAACCACGGCCTGAGTTTGTATCGTTGCTTCGTCCGCAGTCGCTGCAAACCGAGTGCCGCACGGGAGTTATTTCCGAGCGTTGTGGGTAGCCTGCGGATCGTAGGCGATAACGATGGTCGTGTCAGCCACGAGCGAGTTGATGAGATCGACGGGCTTGAAGGAAGCCGAGCAGGATTTCGCCGATAGGTTTTCCTTCTTCCGAGATGATTCTCGTTGTCTCGCTCGTGGACACCGCGACGGTGATCAATTGTCCGCCGAATAGCTCTTGCCATCACTGGGAGTGGGAACCTCGCTGACTCCGGTGTTCCCGGCACCATCAGCAGGTACATGTACCCTGTGCTGCGATTGGATTTCGACCTAACCGTGACACAGGGTCGGGGCCGGCGTCTCCGGGACTGTTCTGGAGCCTACCGCCGTTGAGGTCAGAGTTGATTACCGCCAACCATGTTTGCCGCTCGCCGAAGTCCGACTATTTCGCGATGCGGGATAAGACCAGGACAGTTGTTGTGCTGGGCGATTCAAAAGGACTTTGGTTTGCGCTCCGCCGGTTCTCTCTGGGTATAAATCGGGTGTTGTTCCCCACACCACGGGCAGCGTCACTCCTGTGACTCGAACCATTGACGGCGTTTCGGCGCAGCGGCTTGTCATGCGGCGAGCCGGCCTCATGCCTGAAGACCTGTTGCGCCTGCTCAGGGGAGATCCTGAGTTCTACGAACCGGTTCGCCGGCTGAAACTCACCGACGAACTGATCACTCTGCCGGAACGCTTTGCCGCGTTTGCCGCGCGAGTCGACGACGTCATTGCCAGACCGGAACATTTCAACGACGAGCAGTGGCAGTTCAACCAGCAAGTCGACGGATGCATCGCCCAGCAGAAGCAGTTCAACGAACGAGTCGAATCTCGGTTCGACCGCATTTAGGGAGACCTGTCCTACTTCAAGAACCGGTCCTCGGAGAGACAGGTCGCCCATGAAGCAGCCACAATCGCCATGGCAATGGACTTCACACTGGTCAACGTCGTCAGCAACTCGGATCCGGTTTAGATGAGCCAACCTCCCTCCGCGCGACCCCTGGCACAGAACTAACTGATCAGTTTCACCCACGCGGACCTGGTATTCGAGGTTTCCGACCAAGATAGGAACCGTCAATTCATCGGCGCCGAGATCTCGCGCACCGCGGACCTGCGTGACACCAACCGGGCTCGACGCAACGGCCACGACGTACAGCGCCTGATCATCGCAGGCACAGTCGGGTTGGTGACCCGCGCTCCGTCGGATGGGCGGTGCTTCTCGGTCCAACTGAGCGAAGCGCTCGGTTCGAGCAGGTTTAAGGGTATGGTCATGGCGTTCTTTTGGAGGCCTGTCTCATGAAGACAACATTGGCCCTTATGGTGACCATCGTGATGATCCGCCCTGACCGTGCCCATTCCCAGTACACTTGCAGCTGGTTATTGCCCCAGCCTGCGGCTCGTAGACGCGCTGCCCAACGGAATGGGGGTTGGGCGCACCGGATCCGGATCAATTGGCAATACGCTTCACAATGCCCGATGAAACCCTCGTGTCCTGCGAAGCATCAGGGCTGGCGGGGATCGGTTTTCTTCCACCATCGAACCGCCAGCGATCTTGCTGAGGTCTGCTCCGTCTCAAGACCAGCCGTCTATCGCACTCTCAACCGGCGCCTTTCCCCCTGGCGTTCGATCCCGCCCGATACCTGAATCGGCCCCGACCGGCCGGAATCGCCGGTCGTTCGTCTCGTTCGTGCTGAGGCGACTCAGCCGGCGTCAGTCTCCCGGCGGTTTGGCATGCGGTAGCCCACGCAGTCGTGGGTGAGGATGTACCTGGGGTTCTTTGCCTTGTCGCCGAGCTTGTTGCGAAGCATCCTGACGAATGAGCGCAGGAAATGGGCCTTGCCGGAGCGAACCGGTCCCCAGATGCGCCGAAACAGCTCGTCATCGCTCAACACTCGTACAGGGTTCACTGAAAGCTCGACGAGCAACCTGAACTCTATGGGGGTCAACACCATCGGCTAGCCGGCAACCGTGATCCGACGCTGGGCCTAGCGGACCGCCAGGTCTCCCAGCACAAATGGCTCAACCGGTCCCGTCCGACCCGACGCGCCCTTGTGCAGCGCCGCCCGGATCCTGGCCGCGAGTTCAGAGGGCAGGAAGGGCTTGACCATGTAGCCCGACGCTCCCATGTCGAACGGCCTGGTGACGTGCTCCTCCCGGCCGTAGCTCGACACGAAGATCGCCGACACATCGACCGTTCTCGTGATGTCCCGCATCAGTTCGATCTCGTCGGTCCCAGGCATCGTGAAGTCCATCAGGAGGGTGGTCGCCGAGCACCTTATGGAGGTCAGCGGGGTCCGCAGTTCCTGGCTCACCGTGCCCAGGAACTCGGACCGCAGCCGCTCCAGCTTTTCCAGGGGCGACATGTCCCGGACTATGACCATGATCGCCTCCAGCTCGCCGCGCCCCGAGTACATCGGCGTGCTGTGGACCACGCGAACGAGCAGATCACGGTCACGCCCACGACCAGCGATGACGGCGCCGCTGTCGAGTACCTGGACGGTGACGACGCTACCATTGCTGACGCCGACGGCGCGCAGGAATGCCAGCAAGTAGGCCTCTTCGGGGGCGAGAACGCGGTCAAGGTCAGGGTCACGGCCGGAGATTCGACGACCATGGAGACCCACACCGTCGTGGTAATACGGGACAAGGTGCTCGTTAGTAAGGTGCTCGTTAGCAATGTGGGGCAATGTGGTCTCTTGCTACAAAGCGTAGGTGGAAATGACATTGGTTAGGGTGAGCGTGGCTGAGCCCTCCGTGACAAGCGGGGTCAGATCGGACACAACCGATTGAAAAACGAGACTGCCCTGAAGGTGGGATTCCAGGGCAAACCGCTCAACGCCGGATAACGCCAGCTAACCCCCGGATGGGATTAGGAATACCTGCTAAAAGTCCTCGTGGGATAAGATGCGATTGCCTGGGGCATTTGCCTAAGGAGAATAGTGCGCTCGAGTCGCCTTATGCTAGGGCCTGTTCACACTAGCGCAGTGCGTCAACGATGAGCGCAAATGAGATGAACCCGAGGAAGAGAACGTCGAGTTTCTCAAAGCGGGAGAAGATGCGGCGAAATCCCTTCATCCTCCGGAACAATCGCTCGATCTCGT
>JAPOQH010000053.1 GCA_026710825.1 Chloroflexota bacterium
ATCTCCCGGTTGCTGCCCCTCCGGGCGCGTTCACTTCCTCTCCGCCGGCCGGCGGGACGGAGAGGGGGGGGCCGCCCCCCGCCGCAATCAACTCGTCTTCATCGGCCGAAACCTCGATGGACAGAGTATGCGGGAGGAATTCGAAGCATGTCTGATCTAAATGCCGGCAGCCCGACGGGCGTTCTTGACCGAAGCTGGTCTGCGGCGGTTGGCGATTATGGTATCGCCGGGGGTTGGACCCTGTGTGGCGAGGCGCTCGTGGTCGGCGATGCCGAGGGTGGCGTTTATGCCTTTGACGGCGAGTCCGGCGCGACCGCTTGGGCGCAGCGCGAGGTTCATGAAGGCGGTGTGCTCGCGATGGCGATCCACCCGAGCGGGACCTCGTTCGCTACGGCCGGCCAGGATGGGCGAGTCTTGATCTGGAACGCCGCCGAAGGTCAGGTAACCCGCGCTATCGACGTCGGTAGCGGGTGGGTGGAAAACGTAGCGTGGTCGCCGGACGGCCAATGGTTGGCGGCCTCTTGCTCTCGGCAAGTTTGTGCGTATGGCGAGGACGGAGCGGAGGTTTGGCGGTCCGATGATCATCCCAGCACCGTCAGCGCCATCGCCTGGTCGAGCCCGGAGGAGTTGGCTACAGCCTGTTACGGCCGAGTGTCGTTCTTCAACCCTTCCACCGACTCGCTTCGCCAGAAAATGGAGTGGCAGGGGTCCCTGGTGTCGATGGTGTTGAGCCCGAACGGGGATATCGTGGTCTGCGGTAGCCAGGACAACACGGTGCACTTCTGGCGTCGATCCACGGAACGGGACTCCATGATGTCAGGATATCCTGGCAAGCCGGCGGCCCTGGCTTTCGATAGCGGCGGCACCCTTTTGGCCACTGGTGGTGGAGAGGCGGTCACGGTTTGGAACTTCCGGAGAAAGGGGCCCGAAGGCACGACGCCCGGCGTTCTGAAGTTTCATCATGAGCCCATAACGACCTTGACATTCGCGCCCAGCGTGAGGCGCCTGGCATCGGGCGCGCGCGATGGCACCGTGGTGGTGTGGTCGCTGCAGAGAAATGGCAACGGCAGCCCAATCGGGGCTGAAGATGTTGAGGACTCAGTGGCCGGTTTGTACTGGCGGCCTGACGGGGAAGGGCTCGCCGCCCTCGACGCGCAGGGTGGCGTTACGGTTTGGCGGATTGGACCAGTAAAGGGCCGGTTTAACCGCGCCCGCGCAGCGCAGCGCTCCAGTTCGGACGGCGGCTGACTCTCCGCCCACCCAACGAGCAATCACACCTGGTCCGCATTAGTCCGTGCCAGGTGTGATTCGAACCAATCGATCTCGTCGATCCATAATGTGCTCCCAGGCAACAATAACAATTTGTAAACAGCGCGTGAGGTTGCCGTGGGCGGAAATTCAACTGTCGCTCATCCACTAATATATTCTGCCCATTGTTGCATCAAGGCCCGTCGTCGCTCGAAATAGTCAGTGCGGCGGCAAGCCAGTTCGCTGGCGCTGCCCTCACCGTGGGCGAGGCAATGCTCCGCAATTTCGCGACGCGCATCGGAACACTCCGCAGCCCAATCGCGTAACGACGATCTCATTCCGTGTGGAACACATCCGATCCCGTTTTCGCGCAACAGCTTGGAGATCGTGCTGTCGCTCACGGCTTTGCCCCTTGCCGATGGGAATACCCAGCCGGTTTCGTCGTACATGTCCCTTGCCACCAGTATTACCTCGAGGGCGGCAGAACTCAGAGTCCCACGATGCTCCGGGCCGTCGTCACCGGCTACGACCGGGAGGCGTTTCGCCGCATGACCTTCATGCTCCTGAAACTGGGCGGTCTGCCCACCACTGAATCGGCCAAGGCACTATCCAGGCGCCGGCCCTGGGTCCGAGCCAGTCAGCCGCACGCCGGTCAGGTTCCGGACTGGGCGGTCCGTCGGACCGGCGGCCATGATGCCGGAGGGAGCTGCCCTCGAACGCCGGGAAGATCACTGACAAAAAAGAGCCAGGTTCCGACTGTCCATCGGATCCTGGCTGGTGCTCGGTATCGACTCGCTCGTCTCACGGCGCGCAACCCGTATACCTTTGGCGGCCCGGTCGGCAACTCTGCCTGTGTTCGTAGGCGGCTCTGACTGCGAGAGATGAATCAGGCCGCTGCAGCGTCGCCCACCGGGCCGACCCTGTCACCCTGCCATCTATGGTTCAGCGTAATCAGCGAAACCATTTCCCACCTCCTGTGTTGACGGGCATATTGCCCCTCGTTTCGAAACGAGTGAGGTGTCTCTGTCACCCCAGCGTTCTCAATACATATTATATGATCAAGGAATAATTGTCAACAGTAGCCCTCGGCCGTGCCTTGTCATTGGATCCGGTCCTGCCCGGGAGACCTCCACCGGCCATTGCCGATATTGTGGACACGGCGCCGGTGGGTTGCACAGCAGTCATCGCCAATGCGCCGCAACCTGCTGGCGGGATGGGCTCGGACGGTTGACCTGGCGGCGGCATCCTCTGGCCAGCCCGACTTCACCCAGGAGCCTTGTTCGCAACCGGCGCGGTAATCGCCACTACGCTTCGGGTTCACTCAACGCCTTTCAGCCGATACCGGTGAACCTGGGCATCACCTGGGTGGCGAAACGCTCCAAATTGCGAAGCATCTTCCGTTGCGGGATGCCCATGTGGGCAAACTCAACCAACAGGCAATCCAGGCTGCACACCTCCTGCAACTCCTGAATCTTTTCCGCCACATGGTCCGGCGAACCCACCAACAGGGTGCGTGGCTCCAGGAAATCCCAGTCCAGCCTCACGTCATCATCCAGCGCCTCGCCGGGGTTGGTAAACACCTGCCGCCCTCGAAACGGGTCATTGAATATGAACGCCGACATGATCCCAGCCTCGGCGTCCCGCCTGGCCTCCTCCATCGACGACGCCACGTAGGTGGAGCGCATCACCGCCTGATCCTCACCCAGGGCAAACGGTCGACCTTCCAGTTTCGACCGGGTCTCGGCGTAGAGTTCCATCCGCTCCCGGATCCGCAGCGGCGGAGGTTGCCAGTAGCAGGCTTTCAGCCCCAATTCGGCGGCGGTCGCCACCGACCGGTCGGTCGATACCGTCATCCACAGCGGCGGGTGGGGTTGCTGGTATGGCCGCGGCGTGACGCGCAGCCTGGTCACCCGCTCTCCATCCTGCCAGGCCGGATTCGGCGGATGCGATGGGTGTGAGAACACGGTATCCTCGGCGGGAAAGCTGTAGTTGTCTCCCCGGTGGGAGAAGTACTCGTCGGACCAGATCTTCCGGACGATTTCGATCGTCTCCCTGAAGAGTTCCCGGTTCTCAGCATCCTTGCGCGGGTCGGCATTGGCGTGGAACTGGGGACCCTCATAGGGCCAGATCCCCCGGCCGAAGCCAACCTCAACCCGACCCTTGGCCATGTTGTCCAGCATCGCCAGGTCCTCGGCCAGCCTGATGGGATGCCACCAGGGAGCTATGTTGGCCATCTGCCCGATGCGGATCCGCGACGTCCGCGCCGCCAGGTCCGCGCCCAGCAGTATCGGATTGGGCAGATCGCCGATCCCATAGGGGCCGAAGTGATGCTCCCCCAACCACATCGCCTCGAAGCCCAGTTCCTCGGCCAACACGGTCTGCTGCCTGATGTTGTCCAACATCTCGGCGGCGTTGGTGGCCTCTCCCGCCGATGCCGCCACGGTGGTAAATGCCGCAAACCTCATGGTTAAATCCTCCTGCACAGCGGGACTGGACCAGATCATACCCCAATCGCATCCCGGCTCGAGACCCCCGGCTTTCCCGCAAAACGGAACCAACATCGCCAGGAGGTCTTCGATGCGCACCGATGAGGTTACCATTCCTCTCCATCCATTGACTGGTGCCCACAGCACGCTTCGACGGTAGTCCGCAGCGCTGTCCTCCACCCGCCACAATGTGACCGCCAGTGCGGTGAATCCATCTCCCCCGCCCGGTAATAGCCATGACCCGCGCCCTCAACACCTCATCTGAGCTCACGTTCGGCATCGAGTTCGTGGCGGAGGTCAAGCTGCGCTACTTGGTCCTACAGGACGATGCCTTCACGCCCATGCCCCGGTCCATGCAGATAGCGCCATCGAAGAGCAGGCCCGGCAGCATCTCTTTGCGCATGGCCGTAGATTCCACTTCCACCGGCGACGCGGCGGTCGAACTGCAGGCAACCCCTCACTGCGACGCCACCGGCGCCATCTGCACCTTCGACGGCCGGAAGCTGTCGCACTCGACCTCAGTCGTGCGGCCGAGCTGACCGGTCCGGCAACCCAGGTCCAGCGGAGGCGAGGCAAACGCCGTCGCCGCCGCGACCAGTTTTCCGCGCCCGCAGCGCTTCGCGGCTCCATCTCCAAGAAAGAGGCGGTAAATCCGAACCACCGCGCCGGCAGCAGCACGCTGGAGTCGTGCGCAAAGTTCCCTCGGCTGGTTCGCTCAACCCGTAGAAAGGGCTCCGGCAGCCGGTTGGCCGCGATGCTAATCACACCGAACACGGGACTGCGCAAGCCGCCTCCCTCGATTGACTAACAGTCGCAGACCGCCGCCGGATCGCCCCGTATGGCAGGGCCTGTTGCACGTTCCCCACGAAGGTCCTGCGGGCTCTAGAAAGCGGGCCTGAAATCCCGGGTTGGGAAGAGTGATAGCGCCAGCGTTGGCGACCTCAGCCAGACCAGCATTCAGGCTGGCAGCAAGTGGCGGTCCACGCCGCAATTGACGCCATTTAGGGCAGTGGTGACTATGCTGTCGGGGTCTTCGCCAGAATCACCGCAAACACCGGTTTGGTTGGCCAGCAGGGTCAAGTTGGCCACCGTGGCCGCCAGATACAACTGGAACTTGGTCTTGCCCCGCCCGAAGTAGCGCGCTTGGCGGATGCCCAATTGCTCTAGGCGAGCAAGTCGATGCTCGGCCACCACCCGGCGGCGACGGTACTGGTCGTAGTCGGCGCTCTGCTGCAATTCTCGGGCCTCTTGAAGCAAGTCTTCTTGAGGGTGGATCAACACCTGACGGCCCTTCCTGCCCTTGGCCGGAATGCACTGGGACCGTTGCGGACACGTCCAGCACACCGCCGCCTCAAACCGGAAGGCCCGCAGACGATGCACCGTCCCAGTGCTGTCGGTTCGCTTCCCGGCTGGCACGATGGTGCGGGTAACCTGCCCGCGCACGCAGGGCTACACCTCACAGCGAAGGGGGAGGTTGGCCCGTCCCTTGGAAACCCCGCGCACGCAGGGCTATACCCTCCGCCTACATCATCACATCCCAAAAAGGCAAGGCAACCCCGCGCACGCAGGGCTACACCCCCGCCTCCACAGCCCTCCGTAGATCTGCAACGGACACCCCCGCACGCACGGGGATAGACCGTCAATCACTATTGCGAGAGGAGGGCCACCATGAACGACGATCAACGCGCCAGGCAAACCGAGATTGCCGTCAGGTTGCTCGAAGAGGCCGTCTATGACGGCTTGCAGAGTGCTCACGCGAATGGCAGGGAGGCGCTAGTATTCAGTCAAACTTGCATCGTCATAGATAAGAAAGAATCGGCCATGGTCGCTATCGTGAGTGGCAAACAGCGGTGCGGGAGGTGCGGCAACCATGGCTCAGGAGAAATTTGCGGTACATTTGTCGGCGGAAGAT
>JAPOQH010000100.1 GCA_026710825.1 Chloroflexota bacterium
GCGGCGGGAGCCGGAGCTTCTGCGGCGGGAGCCGGAGCTTCTGCGGCGGGAGCCGGAGCTTCTGCGGTAGGAGCCGGAGCTTCTGCGGCGGGAGCCGGAGCTTCTGCGGCGGGAGCCGGAGCCTCGGCAGGGGGAGTCGCCATTTCTGCAGCCGGGGCTGGCGTTTCAGCAACGGGAGCTGGCGCTTCTGCGGCTGGAGCCGATGCCTCGGCAGCCGGAGCCGGAGTTTCGGCAACGGGTGCGCTACCTTCGGGGGATGCCGGTGCTGGGGTCGCCGCTGCATCGCCGGCGGGGGGCGGTCCGGGCGCACGCTCAGCAGCAGGCGCCGGCGCTTCGGGTATCGGACCACCGCCGTCGTTGCGCCGGCCGCGTCCAGGCGGGATGTAGCGCGAAGGCGCGGTCAATGGCCCCGGCGCAGGCTTCTCTTCCAATGGGCCGTCGCAACGGGTGACCAAGGCACGCAGCACGTTGTCATGGAGTCGGAGATAGTTCTCCAAATCACGGTTGAACGGGCTATCGACGGTGAAAGAACTCAGGTAGTAGGCACCCTCAAGGAAATTGTAGTTGCCCTTGCGGATAGGGTACGCAAGGCGGCGGGTTCCCCAAGTTTGCTCTGCGGTAATCTCACCTTCGCGATTGGTAATGAAGGACTTGATCTCATCCCAAATAGCGGTCGCGTCGTCCTGGTTCAGCATGGGGCTGAGAATGGTAACGAGTTCGTAGTGGCGCAAATCGGAATCTCCTGCGTAGATAAGAGCGGTGCACGATTATAGCACAACCGCAAGTTCACTCTACGCTGAGTTCGCCCAGAATAGCTTCAATGAGTTCGACGCCCCGCGCCCCGGAACTGGTGCGCGCAATGCGTCCCTCCTTGTCGATGAAAACGTAAGACGGAACGCCCCGGATACCGTAGGCTGTTGCCACGGCGCCGTCGGGGTCGTAGAAGTTGGGGAAGGTAAGCTCGTGTAGTTCGACGAATTCCCTGGTGGCCACTTCGGTGGTGTTGAATTGGGATACGCCAATGACGTCAACGCCGGCGTCAAGGAGATCATCCCGGTAGAGGGAGGCGACCGCGGGCAACTCCCGCGCACAGTATGGTCACCAGGGGGCCCAAAATGCCAGCAGGGTGGGCGTGCCGTAGCTATCGGAGAGGTGTATGACCGTGCCGTCGAGCGTTTCGGCCTGGAACAGTATGGCCTGATCGCGCTCGCCTTCCCCGGCCTGCGCAGGGACAGGTCTCGGCGTGTAGGTCGGGGCCGGCCTTGGGGTGTAGGTTGGCGGCTCCGGTGAGTCGGTGGGCGGTACCGCAGTGTCGGTGGGTGACGACTGAGGCAGCGTAGGCGGTGCCGTGGTTGCTGCCTGGGCTGCTGATGGTTGTGTAGGCTCAGCCGCTGGAATCAGTATCTCGACGGTGGCGGAGTGCTCGGCGGCTGGTTGGCTTGCCGAGGACGGCGCACAGGCAAAGAGGAACACCGAGCAGCACGCCAGGGCGACGGCCATGAGCATGGTCGTCAATTTACGATTGTGCTGCATCAATCTTCCACTGAGGCGGTGTCGCAATTCAAACCCCCCGGCCGGGGCCGGGGGAGTCGCGCAGAGAGCGCAGCACGAATATAGCAGGAAACCAGTGCACTGTAAAAGGATCCGAGTACGGCGGGATGCGTTGTCCCTGACACCGTGCAACCGGAGCGTGGGCGCCAAGCTTTGCCACATGCGCCAACGGATCGGGGCGTCAGGCGGAACCGAAGTATGGGGGCGGATCGACATCCGCCCCCGGCCAACGGCGCGCAAGGGCGCAATGGCGCCGTTATTTATCGGCGTGCCCCTTGCCGCTTGAACTCTTGACCAACAGCGTTGGGACGGGCGAGTTGCGGACGACTTGATCGGCAACACTGCCCAGGAGCATGCGACGGAGGCCGCGTCGCCCACGCGTGGCCATCACAACCATCGAATTATCCAAACGCTGGGATAGATCCACGATGGCCTTGGCGGCATTGGCGTTCGAGCTGAGTTTGCCCACCTGGATACCGGGGAAACTGCTGGACAACGTGTTGGCGGCGCCATCAAGGTATTTCGCAGAATCGGCCTCGGCCTCACCGGCCATATCCTGGACGTCGTTGTGGCTAAAGGAGGGACCGCCAAAGAATGACCAATCAGCATGGGCGTAGTAGAAGTGGGCGGCGTCCGGAATCGAGCGCAACAGGGTGATGCGAGCGTCGAAGGTGGATGCCAATTCCCCGGCGTATTGCAAGGCCGACTCGCCCAACTCTGTGCCATCGAGGGGGACAATGATGTTGTCGAAAGACGGCGGGACCACCGGGCAGTCCAGATCATTGCAACGGACGACAAAGGCGGGATTGCTCACGGCTCCCAGCACCCTGGAGGTCACGCTGCCCGACATCAGCCGAGCCCAGCCTCCCTGGCCATGAGTCGACATGGCGATGAGGGAGTGGGGATTCCGGTTCGCCACGCCGGCGATGATGTCGTGCGCCGGGCCTTCGCGCGCCTCAATCTCTACCGTGGATGGGAATCCCTGGCGTTCCAGTCGCAGGCGCTGGCCGGCCAGGTATGCGCCAACGCGGCGGTGCTCGGCATCGGCCATGGAGCCTCGCCGGCGACCGCGGCTGGCGTCGGCCTGCCATTCGGGGATCTCAGGGAAACAGCGCACCAAGGTGAGCTTGGCGCCGGACGCGTCGGCCATCAATTGAGCGGCTGGCAGCGCGTGGGCCGACGATTCCGACCCGTCGAGGGGAACGATTATGTTATTGAACAACGTCATTTGATGACCTCCTGGCCCGCTGCAATGTGCAACGGTGTGCTCTTGTATGGGCGCGATGAACAATCGCTTATGCAAATAGAGATTATCTGATATGTGAATATATTAACAACTGCAGGCCAAGTTGTCAAGGATGGTGAGCGCTATGATTGCCGCATGCCCCGAATCCAAAAAGTGGGCGTACAGTTGGGATGCAGTTGGTTGAGGTCAGCGACTGATTCGCTGCTCCTGGTCGGACGCCGCACGGGTCGGTACGTGAGCAGACTTGTCAATTGAACAGGCTGATGGCAACCTTGTAAGCCGAGTTGCTTATGGAACAGGATCAGGAACGAACGCCGACACGCTTGATAGTGGGCCTGGGCAATCCGGGTCAACGCTACCGGGATACGCGACACAACGTCGGGTTCGGTTGCATTGACCGGCTGGCGGAACGCTGGGGTATCGCGATCAACGACCGGCGCCGGACGACCGCGTTGGGGCAGGGTTACCGGGATGGCAAGCCGGTGGTTTTGGCCAAGCCACGCACTTTCATGAATCTGTCGGGAGAGTCGGTCGCGTATCTGTTGGCGAGGTTCGGCAGTCGCCCAACCGACCTGGTGGTGGTGTACGACGAAATGGCGCTGCCGCTGGGCCGCATCCGGCTGCGCGCGCGTGGTTCCGACGCGGGGCACAACGGTATCAAGGACATCATCCGCGCGGTGCGCACCGTGGACTTTCCGCGCCTGCGCATCGGGATCGGCGGGCCGGGAATGTCGGGCAGCGTTGACCACGTGCTGGGACGCTTTTCGGATGAGGAAGCGCCCGCGGCGAACGACGCCATCCTACGTGCTGCGGAGGCGGTGGAGTGCCTGTTGTCGGAAGGGATCGACATTGCGATGAACCGGCATAACACCGACCCTCGGCGAGAAGAACCTGCACCCGATGAGCAACATGACCCTCCCGACACGTGATCATGCTCGCGTGAAACCGCCGACCGCGCGGTGGCACGCCCTGGCGATCCTGTTGCTGTGCGTGGGGTTGTCGATTGCGGTAGCCGGTTGCGGCACCGATGCTGGGACGGACGTTGCGCTGGTAGCGCCGGAGCCCACGGCGGCCGACCCGCTTAGAATCGAGCCGACACAGCCTGCCGCGACTCCGGTGGACATGCGCAGCCCGGAACAGCCAACTCCGCGTGCCGAGGCGACCGAAATTGCGCCCGCACCAGCGGACCAAGATCGTGCAGGGGAGTCGGAACGCCAGGATCTGTGGACCAAGGCCATGACGGCGGACGATTTTCCGGTTCCACCAGACCGGGACCTGACGCTGCTCGCGCGTCAAATGCGTGGGCATCGCGATGGGCATGATGACGGTAGGTCTATGGAAGCGCAGGATCTGGAGGTTGGAGATGTGCGCGAATTCTGGACCCTGGACTACCCGAGGCGGGCCATGGTCAGTAATGAATTCACGCTCTCCGCGATCTCGGATAACGCCTACTGGTGGACCGGCGGCGATATCGATGTAGACCCGGATGTGTTGTCCCGCACGGTTGACGAGGCGGAGGCACGGGTTTTTCCACGCGTTCTATCGGTGTTTGCATCGGGGGCGGAGGAAACCCGCGTGCATATCGTCAACGGCCGGATCCCGGGACTGGGAGGCTACGTATCGGGCAACGATCAATATCCGTCGAGCGTGGCTCCTTACAGCAACGAGGCGCCGGCGATTTATATCAACACGAGGGCGGGAACGTACGGGGACGAACGGCTCCTGAATATCCTGGCCCACGAATTGCAACATTCAATCCACCAGGTGGCCGACGAATCCGAAGCGACTTGGTTGAACGAAGGGCTCGCGGAATTGGCGGTTACGGAGGCAGGGTACCGGGCGGGCAGCATCTACCAATACCTGCGGCGCCCCAATTCCTCTGTCGTGAACTGGCCGTCAGACCTGTCCCAAGACGTGGGTCTCAACTATGGCGCGGCGGCGCTTTTTGCTCACTATCTGCGGGAGCATTACGCACCGACGGGCGGCTTGCAGGATCTGTTGGCCCTGAGAGTAGACGGGATCCGCGCGGTCGATGAGTGGCTGTCCGGGCGGGAAGCGAGCGCCCAGAGCGGCGAGTCGGCAGGCTTTCACTCCGTGTTAGCGGACTGGGTAGCGGCGAACTTCCTGGATGCTGAGTCGGGTCGGCACGGATACCGGAACCTGGACGTAGAAGCGTCGATCACCAGGCGGATGGACGCGGATGGCGGAGAGCTGTCAACCTCCCTGGAGCAGTACGCCGCCGATTACGTACACGTTCGAGATGTCGAAGGAGCCGTCACCGTGCGTTTTGAGGGCGACGCCACCACGCCGCTTCTTCCCACCGACGTGACCGGCGAATGTTGGTGGAGCAACCGGGGAGACACGATCTCGGCGACGTTGACCCGGGAGTTGAACGTGCCGGCGGCAGAGCCGGATGGTTCCGAGCCGACGCTGACCTACCGGTTCTGGCACGACATTGAGGAGGAGTGGGACTACCTGTACGTGTCCGCATCGCTGGACGGCGGGGAGACGTGGGACGTGCTGCGGGCCACGGGGACGACGGACGCGAACCCAGTCGGCAACAGCTACGGGTACGGTTACACGGGTGCCTCTGCCGGCTGGCAGGAGGGGGTGGCTTCGTTAGCGGGGTATGCCGGGCGCGACGCGATGATCAGGTTCCACTACGTTACCGACGACGCGGTCAACGGTCCGGGGATGTGCGTGCAAGACGTGCAGGTTTCAGGAGACGATGACGCCAGCGATACGGACGATTGGGTTGCGGATGGTTTTGTTCGCGTCAACAATCTGGTGCGCCAGGACTGGATCGTGTGGGTACTGGTGGACGGGTCGGAGCCGGCCGCCACCAGGATGGAGCTCACCCGTGATCCCGGTCAGAATGCGCTCATTGGATCTCTACGTGTGAGTGGGGATTCGGATGAAAGGCTGGTGATAGCGGTGGCACCGACGGCGCCGGCCACCATGCAGCCCGGCGCGTATCGGGTCTGGGTGGACGCTTCACAGTAGTACCGTCTGGTAGCACACCCGAAACGACCCGCAGTTTACGCTCACGACGCAAACGGGAAGCGGGTTTCCAGCAGGCGCTCGGCGAACTCCAGCAGACCTCCGTCGTGTCCGCAGGTGAAACATCGCCAGTGGACCGAACTCAGAATTAGCTGGAACTCGGTAGACCCGCAGAACGGACAGGTTCCCACCAATTTTTGTCGCTGAGACTCGGAAACTCCGGCAACCGTCAGCGTGGTGAAAGTACCCACCATCTGGACGAGTCGGCCACGGCGCGTCGGGCCGGTTGGGTCGGTTCCCATCGCGCGGCAGGCACGCCAACGGAGTTCGTCGCGGAGCGGAGCGGCAAGTGCGTCCCTGCGAATCCCCAAAATGAATCCATCGTTTAGGGTTACGGCTGCTGCCAGAGCGTACAGGGCGGGTTCGGTGAGGGAGGGCAGGCGGCCGGCAAGGTCCCCACCGGACACATCACACAGGCGCTCGAGCAGATTGCGGAGGTACTGTCGCGAGTAGGGCGGATAATGGTTATACGGATACTGGGGCGTTGCGGCGGGGTTGGCGTTTTCCAGGCTGTCTGTCGGGTGCACGTTGATGGTCAAAATGAGATGGTCCTCCATTGGAGTTTGATGATTTCAGGGTAAATCGGCACACCACTGGACGCTACCGGCGGATGTCAGCTACTGCGGTCGCCGGAGAATTGACGATGAAATGTTAGCGACGATTGGGGTACGGCTGAGTTACCTGACCTTAGACACCAACTGAAAGAGCGCGGCCCGTTACAACGGGGCCGCGCTCTGCGGTGGTCGGATGCTAATCCGGGATCAGGGCGTATCGCCGTTGGCCCAAGACTTGATGAGGTGATGGGCAATGGCGATGGGTCCTGGCACCGTGAGTTCTTCGCTACGGCCCTCCAAGGCCTTGAGGACTTCGGAACGGCTGAACCACTTGACGTCGGTCATCTCCTCGTTGTCCATGTTGATGTTGGTGGTATCGGCTTCGGCGATGCATCCGATCATCAAGGATGACGGGAACGGCCAGGGTTGCGACGAATGGTAGCGGACGTTTTTAACCTGGATGCCAGCCTCTTCCATGACCTCGCGGGCGACAGCCTCCTCGATACATTCGCCCTGGTCCATGAACCCAGCGAGGGCGGAGTAGGTGCGCATCCGCTGGAGACGTCCTCGGGACTGTCCGAGCAGGCAGCGGTCGCCCTCGGTGTCGGCGACGACAGTAATGATCACAGGATCGGTGCGCGGGAAATGCTGGGAGTTGCAGGCGGGACACTGACGGACCTGCCCGCCCCGCGCTTTGTTGGTGGGGTTGCCGCATACTGAACAGAAACTGTGGCGCAAGTTCCAATCAAGTTGGGCGCGGGCCTGGGACAGCAGGCCGGTGTTGGGCCCAGACATGGTTTCGCCGGCCGTCCTGCAATCTTCGAAATGCCAGCCGGTGGCGTCCACGACTTTCTCGGCGGCCGCGGCGTCCTTGGAGAGGTCGTAGGCGAAATGGGCGACGCCGTCCAACAGCCCGAGAAAGATCCATTCGGCGCTGGCTGGTAGAGGGTGCGCCTGCTGAGTGGATAGCCAACCCAGGGATGGCGGAGTGTCGTCGGTCAGCAGGACGTTGAGATTTCGAAACGGCAGGTACCTGCTGCCGGGCGCCTGCGATTGCTGGATTATCCAATCCTCGTCGCGGCGTTCGACCTCGCCACGGTTGATGGGATTGTCAGCGAAGATGTGGGGTGGGTACATGCGAGTCGGGAACTCCGTCTGAATTTTCAATGTTGGTTAGTGAACGGTATTGTAACGGCAAATGCAACGTTGCGCGGCAATACCCGGTCAGGCCAACGGTTATTCGGACGGATAAATCGGAGAAATACCCGTTGAGCGCAAACTTTATGTGAAACGTTTGCCGTAGCGCAGGGCGTGGGTTGGAGCCAAGCGTTGGCGGACGGGGTCGACTACGAGCAGGGCGCCCTCCAACGTGTACGCCCCGAGCAGGGCCGGAGCGCCTTCGTCGGTGAAAATGACGATGGTTGTGATCTCCACATCTTCCACACGAACGCGGACCTCGCCAACCGGGTCCTCGACAATGCTACCGTCGGCCAGTTCCGATTGGATCCGACGATACGGAACGATGCCGAGTTCGCGCAGCATGGTTGCAGGGAGGCAGGTATAGGTTGATCCGGTATCGACGGTGGCATCCACTGTCTGGGAGTGGCTGCCGTCGGCCGACACGACCTCGATGGGGTAGGTGAACGTTCCCATTTCAGGCACCTTGGGCCGACGGATATTCGGGGCGGCGGCGTTCGCGGAGAGCAGCGAGGCCTTCCTTGACGTCGTCGCCGAAGAAACCAAGGGCTTCTGCCAGCAGCGAATAGTCGAATGAGGTGTGGCCGGCCTGGCGCAGCCACTGGTTCAGGGCGCGCTTGGTGAAACGGATGGCCGGTTGAGGGCCGTCGGCGAGGCGGCGGGCGATGCGCATCGCGGTTTCCATGAGCTCGTCGCGGGGTACGGCCATGCTGACCAGGCCGATGCGTTCGGCCTCCTTACCGTCAAGGAAGTCGCAGGTGAGCAGGTAGTACTTGGCCTTGGCCATGCCGCAAAGGAGGGGCCATATGATGGCGGCGTGGTCGCCGGCTGCCACGCCGAGACGGATGTGGCCGTCGGTGATGCGGGCGTCCTCCGCGGCGATGGAGATGTCGGCCATCAGCGCCACCGCCAAGCCGGCGCCCACGGCGACGCCGTTGATGGCGGATATGACGGGCTTGTCCAGGTTGAGGATGTTGTAGACGATGTCGCCGGCTTCCTGGGTATTCTGGGCAACGATCGCCGGGTTATCGATAGCCTGCTCGATCATCTCGAAGTCGCCGCCGGCGGAAAAGGCCTCTCCCGCTCCGGTAACGACCGCCACGCGTACCTCAAGATCAGCGGCAACGTCGAGCCAGATGCGGCTGAGTTCGTTGTGCAGTCGGAAATTGGTGGAGTTCAGGGTCTCCGGACGGTTCATCGTGATGGTGATAATGCCGTCAGACTTTTCGATCAGCAGGTGCTCGTAGGAAGAATATTCGGTCAAGGTGGGTCTCCTGGAGGGTTGGCGATTACCAGATAATCTGGGCCTGTTGCAGCGAATTGAGTTCGGCCTCGTCCATGCCCAGGAGGCCGCAGAATACCTCATGGTTGTCCTGGCCGAGTTCGGGAGTCCACCGCAGCGGGTCGGTGGGAGTCTCTGAAAAGCGCCACGGTGGCGAGACGGCGCGCTGCTCACCCCGAGTCGGATCGGTGGTCAACGGGAACGCCTGCCTGGCTGCCAGATGGGGGTCATCCATCAGCTGATCGGCTGACAACGAGGGAAATGCGGCGATGCCCGCATCCTGCAACAGAGCGGTGAGTTCAAACGCATCGCGCACCGCGGTCCATTTGGACAGATGGGCCTCCAAGGTGTCTTGGTTCTGCCAACGGAGAAACGCGTCACCGTAGTCGTCGGAGTCGGCCCACGTGGGGTTGTCCATCGCGACTTTCAGCCTGCGCCATTCGTCATCATTCGCGACGGCGATGGTGATCCATTGATCGTCGCCACGGCATGGGAACACTCCGTGAGGCGCCATGGAGTCATCGCGGTTGCCGAGACGCTGGGCGTCCCGCCGGTTCATGGCGGTATCCATGAGAGCGTGGCCCATGAAAGCGGTAGCGATGTCGCGGACGGCCACGTCGGCGCGCTGTCCGACCTGATGGTTGCGATGGGCGCAGAGGGCAGCGACTGCCGAGAAAGCCGCCATCATGCCGCCGGTATGGTCCATGGCGTGCCGCAGTTCGACGGGCGGGCCGTCGGGGTAGCCCGTGAGGTATCCCAGGCCGCCGAGCGCCGCGAACATGGGCGCGTAGCCGGCGTAACGGGCTTCGGGCCCGGTCTGCCCGTTGGAAGACAGGGACACCATGACGACGTCGGGTTTGATCCCGCGGAGTTGGGGGTAGCCCAAGCCGAGGCGGTCCATCACGCCGGGGCGGAAATTCTCCAGCACCACATCGGAGATGCGCACGAGGTCGTAGGCCAGTTCGAGGGCGCGTGACTCCTTGAGATTGAGGGTTACGGAGCGCTTGCTGGCGTTGACCTGCTCGAAGGACGACGGGGGCTTGCCATACATGGCGTGGGGTCGTCGCGTTATGTCGAGGCGGGCCGCCGATTCAATCTTGATGACGTCGGCACCGAGGGACGCCAGAATCATGCCGGCGAAGGGGCCGGCGGCGTGGACTGAGAAGTCTGCGACGCGAACGCCGGTGAGGGGCGCAGTTGAGTTGGTCATAGTCGACACCGATTGATGATCGTGAGCGTGCCCGGGCAAATTCGGCAAACCATATACTAGGCGGTGGGCGCGAGGGCGTCGTACGGAACAACGGGGTCCCCCTCACCCCAACCCTCTCCCACCAGGGGAGAGGGGACTGGGGACGGGTTCTAGTAGTAGACGGCGCTGCCGGTACCGCCGCCGGCGGCGATCAGTTCGCCGGTGATGGCCCATGCCTTGTCGGACGCGAGGAAGGCGGTGAGGTAGCCGATTTCCGATGCGTCCACCATGCGGCAGATGTGGTTGCCGCGGCCCGAACCGGGGGAGAAGTCCTGGGCCTCGGCCTCCTCGGGGGATACGCCGAGTTGCTCGGCCCGAGCGGCCAGCAGGCTGGGGGTGCGCTCTGTGCGGGTAGTGCCGGGATGGATGCAGTTGACGGTGATACCGAACTGGCCCAACTGGGCGGCCAGGGTCTTGGTCATGTGGACCAGGGAGGTGTTGCGCGCGCCACCGCTGAGGTTGCCGGCATTACGGGCGTTGAGTCCGCTGATATTGATGATGCGGCCAAATCCCTGAGCCTTGAGCAGCGGGATGGCGGCGCGGGAGCAGCGCAGTGCGCCGACGTATTTGACGTCGAAGTCGCTGATAAGTTCCTCGTCGATGAGATCTTCGATGGGCCCGGTAGCGCTTGGCGAACCGCCGGGCAGGGATGCGCTGTTGACCAGGATGTGCAGGCCGCCCAGGGTATCGGCGGCGGAGGTGATGACGCGGTCCACGGACGCGCGGTCGGTGGCGTCGAAGGACATGGGGATGGCACGGCGGCCGGTGGTTTCGACGATTTCGGCGGCGGTTGCTTCCAGGTCGGGCATGGAGCGAGAGCCGACGACGACGTCTGCGCCTTCACGGGCGAGTTCTATTGCGATGGCCTTGCCGATGCCGCGGCTGGCGCCGCCGACGAATGCGAGTTTGCCTTCGAGTCCGAAGTCCATAGGGGTTGCCTCCAATGATGGCGAACGCGCCCGACAGGTGTGGGCGGGCTCACGGGGATTGGAGGGATTATACAACCCTGATGGCGGCCGGAATCATTCGAAGCAATATCGGGCGCGGAACTCATGGCACCCCGCCGGGATGCAGATCGATGATGAGGTCGAACGACATCGCCGGAACGGCCTGATACCATGTTCCGCGCAAGTTTAACCGGAGGTCGCACCATGCCAGCTTACGAGATATCCGCCGCAGATCCCTATACCAGAAAACGAGTGCCAGCGTTGGACGTGGAACTCGCTACGGTGGACACTGGGCAAGGGGATCCGGTGGTGTTTCTGCACGGGAATCCCACCTCGTCATATCTGTGGCGTAACGTGATTCCGCACGTGGCCGGAACGGGGCGATGCCTGGCTCCAGACCTGGTGGGTATGGGCGACTCCGACAGCGCACCGGATGGGTCATATCGGTTGGTCGACCACGCTCGGTATTTGGATGCCTGGTTCGACACGCTGGGGTTGACCGAGAATGTCACGCTGGTGTGCCACGACTGGGGGTCGGCGCTGGCGTTCCATTGGGCATTTCGGCACCAGGACAGGATCAAGGGACTCGTGTACATGGAGGCCATCGTGCGGCCCCTCGCTTGGGAGGAATGGCCCGGGCCATCGCGCTCGCTGTTCCAGTCCATGCGCTCCCCGGCCGGTGAGGAGATCATCCTGGAGAAGAACGTATTCGTGGAGCGCATCCTGCCGGCCAGCGTCATGCGCGGGTTGGGCGACGAGGAGATGGCGGTGTACCGCAAACGCTACGTGGCAGAAGGAGAGTCGCGGCGTCCGACGCTAACGTGGCCGCGCCAAATCCCGTTGGACGGCGAGCCAGAGGATGTGGTGGCGATAGTACAGGACTACTCGGAATGGCTGTCGTCCAGCGTCGTGCCCAAGCTATTCGTCAACGCCGAGCTAGGCACCATCCTGACGGGCGCGCAGCGGGAGTTCTGCAGGGCCTGGCCGAACCAAACGGAAGTGACGGTCGACGGATACCACTTCATCCAGGAGGATTCGCCGGAGGAGATTGGGTGGGCGATTGCGGAATGGCTGGGTGGGTTGTAAGCCAAAGTCTGGACTCACCCGGACAAATTCCGGTGTTAATGCGCGGCAACATTGCAGCCGTTTCAACCGACGAATCCGGGTCCGGGTCGGGGTCCGGAGCTCTCATGGGTTACCGTCATGTTTCGTGAACGGGCCTGGCGCGGGCGGACAGGTTCCGAGGAAAGATCATACATGCCCGAGAGCTGACAACTGGAGGGTTGTCAAGAACGCCCGAAACTACGATAAGCCCCGTTGCCGCACCGGAATCAATTCATCGAGTAGTGCCGATCAAATTCAGGCAAAATGTTGCGGTTGAAAAATACTTTTTTGCTGCTCTTGGGATTACCTGGGTCCAAGAATCGCACCCGGGCGAATCGATCGTCGTTTTCTAGGGATTTGCGGATAGCGTGATATCGGTCGTTTTGTTTGAAATCCGAATAGCGTGACACACATCTATTCGTCAACTCTGCGTAATCCCAAGGATATTGGGCCCTGATCTCCTCCTCCGTCAGCTGGATCGCAGTAGCAGCTGGATCGTTACTTCGACGGACCAAGAGCGCATTTCCGTCGGACGACTTAGCGAATTTGATGTCGATCCTGATAGTCACCGCGTACGCGGCGTTTGGATCGGAGTCTGGATCGTCGATCCCGTTCAGGAACTCGATGAAATTTTTCTCAGCGGCATTTAGGACAATCCCATCCGAGATTTCGGGAATGGCAGAAAAGGACAGAGGCAACAAGTACAGATCAAATTCCGAAGGGTGCCGGTCGAACCATTGCTTGGCCGCTGACACGAAATTTTTTACGCACGCGGCGCCGAGTTCGTAAACTCGCGCGTCAAAGCCCACTGATTCGCTGTAGAAATGCGTCGCGCAATCCCTAAGCTCCAGCATGGCTTGTAGGTTGCGGTGGGCCGCGATATCCAATTGTTTGCTTTGCGATAACTGGTCGGACAAGTAGGACAAGCCTTGGGTAAACGGTGCCCGTGATCGGGTGAGTCTGACGTATAGCTTCTTGCCCAGCTCCCCATTTTTGTTTTGACGCCGCTCATAGACGTACAGGCTCCGTTCTTTGTTGTTATTGTCCGCCAGCCATTTTGCCTTGAGTAGTAGTTCCCAACCGTTGACAGCCAATATAGAGAACGTTTCAATCTTGTGAGGGAAACCCGGTTTGTTGTAAATCTCGACGGCAGCCACCATGGCGGCCGCAGCGCGGTCAAATAGCTCACGGGAACGGGATCTCATCGGGCGGTTTCAACAAGCCGGTTTAGTTCTACTACAGAACCTACACCGCTCCCGCCCGCGCCAACGCCGCCAACTCTCTCGCCGCGTAGCCCAGCAACCCGCAGTAGACATCGAGATTATGCTCGCCCAGCAACGGGGCCCGATCCAAGGTGGTGGGGGTTTCGCTGAGTTGGAAGGGTGCGCCGGTGTATTCCAGGGGGCCGGTTTCGGGGTGGTTGACCTGGGTGTAGAAGTCGCGCTCGCGCTGCTGGGGGCTGATGAACACCGCGGCCGGCGTGTAGTAGGGCGCGACGGGGCCGCCGTGGCCCTGCCCCTCCGCGTAGAGCCGCTCGCGGGTGTGCTGGCTGAACCATTCGCGCATGTGGCGGTTGAGTTCGGGGCCGTGGGTTGCCGGGTCGCTGAACATCTCAGGCGTGGCCCAGTCTGGATTGCCCATGAACTCGAGGAGGCCCTGGAACTGGCGCGGCTCCAGCGTCAGCAGTTCCACGTAGCCGTCGGACGCCGGCAGGACGCCGCCGACGCGGAAGTAGCGGGAGAACCGGGTTTCGGTGATGCCCTCAGACTCGTGGCGCTGGATTGGCATGTAGCCGACGGATAGCTGGGCCTCTTGCCCCGATGCGTCCACGGTCTGGCCGGCGGGTGCATCAGGATCGTCGAGGCGGTGGTAGATGGCGGCGAGGGCGCCCACAGCGGCGGTGAGTCCCGCCTGGTAGTCGCCCATGTTGGCGCCGGCGACGATTGGCGGTCGGTCGGGAAACTTGTCGAGCGCGACGCCGTTGGGCAGCAACCATCCCTCGCCGCCGGCGTGGAAGGTTCCCAAGTGTCCCGCACGGTAGTCGGCGTAGGGTCCGCTGCTCCCGAACGGGGTTATCGGGACGATGACAACGTTGGGGTTGGCAGCGCGGAGCGAGTCTTCATCGAGACCAATGGCGGCAGCGTTGTTCGGCGTGTGGTCGTGGATGACCATGTCGACGTGAGCGACGAGTTGGTGGAGCAGGTCGCGGCCGGCAGGGTCGTGCAGGTTGAGCGTGATGCTCTGCTTGCCGGTGTTGAGGTAGAGGTACAGGCCGCTGCGCTCGGAATGGGGCGTGTCGTCTGGGAACGGTCCGCGACGTCGCGACGGGTCGCCGCCGTTGGGCGGTTCGGCCTTTATGACGGTGGCGCCGACGGACGCCAAGAGCTTGCCGCAGTAGGGGCCGTGAATGAGCGAGCCGACCTCGAGGACGCGGAGGTTGGGGAGGGCGGAGGGGAGCGTAGCGTTGGGGGTCATATATCGAAGATGTAGCGGCGCACCGGGAAGGCAAACCCGGGCAGAACGTCCTCACCGTCAAGAATTTCCGGATCGTCCAAGGTTTGTGGCTCTGCCTGCCCGGCGCGATAAGCGTGGACCTGACGGAGGCGGGCATCGATGAGCCACCCGAGACGGGTCTCGCCGGCCATCCACTGTGCCATCTTGTTCTGCAATGGGCGAAGGTTGTCCGTGCGCGAGCAGATTTCAACCACGAAGTCCGGAGCACCCTCGATGATCGTTTCCCTTTCGTCGTTCGGCAATTCGTCGAATCGTTCCTGGGTTATCCACGCAGCATCGGGTCCCAACACTGCTCCGGAGGACAGACGGAATCGAACTGTTTGCGATGAAGCGCTCCCGCCATTCACCATTTCCCAGTTGGTCAGGAAAGTGGACATGTACAATTCTTGCTTGTTGCCTCGGTATCCGGTCATAGGCAGTATCAGCAGGTCTCCCTCCGCGGTGACCTCCATCTCGTACAGGTCGTTCTGCTCGCAAAACGTGACGAACCGCTCCGGAAAATCGGCTGCTCGATGATCTATGCCGAGAGCTTCCAAGCGCAGCACGATACCATCGGCCGGAGCGATGGCAGTGAGGTCAGTCGCGGGTTTGGGTTTAGTGGTCATGAGCACCCCCGACTCCGGGTCGGTTACACCGGCAAGATGGGTGGGGCTTCCTCTTGGAGGGGGACTTCGCGGAGGGACAGGTGGCTGCCGTCGGTGAACCACGGGTTGCGCGGATCGCGGGACGGTAGCTGCACCGTGGCCATGCCGGGAGCCGTCACCTCACCGCGCTGGTTCTCGGCCCAGATGTCCACGTCCACCAGGGCGTTGCCGTTGTGAATGTACTTGCGGGCGACTCGGCCCTTGAGGAACTGGGTATCGCCGTAGACGTTGAACCGGCGGGTCTCCACACGCAGGCGCTTCAGGAACGCGTCGTCGCCCATCCAGTTGGTCATGAGAGTGCCGAGCCACGAGACGCGCTGCGGGCCGTAGTCGTAAGCGCCGGGGACTCCGACGGCCTCGGCGACGGAATCGCGCAGGTGTCCGATGCCGGTGTATTCGAGACCGCCGCCGGATTCGGGGTTGCGGAAGAAGTGATTGGGATGACGCATAGCTTCGCGGAGCAGCACGCCGTGGGCGCTGGAGCGGCCGGTGCCGACCAGGAACGCGCTGACGTCCTGCAACGAGAGGGGGCCGCGGACGACAGTGGGCAGTTCCTCGCCGATATCAGTGTCCTCGAAGTATCGGGGCTGTCCGCCGCGGGCGGTCTCGTTGAGGACCTGCTCGTCGATGGCGGTCAACTCGTCCTCAGTGTACTCGTGGCGCTTGGGCACATCGGCGTACTTGCCGCGCTCACGAGAGGCGCGACGCTGGTGGCGGGTACACCATCCCACCACTCGGGCAACTACCTCGTCCCGCTGGTTGGAGTAGGTGGTCTCGACGTACTGGATCACCAGGCGGCCTGAGTAGGCGCTCTGCTTTTCCTGCACGTCAAGAACGCGTTCGACGCAATTGACGGCGTCGCCGGGACGGAGGACACGGAAGAATTCCCAGTCATTGCCGGCGAAGAATCCGTGGACACCGGGCAGGCCCCAACGGGTGCGGCCCGACCAATGTCGCATATATGGGGCACAAGGATGACCGATGACGCTGCCGTACTTGGAATACACGGCGTATTCCTGGTCGCGGAACAGCGGGTTGGCGTCGCCGATGCCGTTGACGAAGTTGAGCATGGTATCCAGGTTGGCCTGCCGGACGTACTGCTCGGTACGCATGCGGATGCCGATCATTGCTCGGGCGGCGGCGAGAGCCTCGTCGGAGATGCCGCCCTCGACCTCGGGCAGGGTCTCGACGACCTGTTGCTGGGATTGTTGCTGCGTCATTGCGGATCCCCTTGATGGTTCGAAATCACGGCTAATATACCACCTGACGCTCCTCAAACTGGGCGAGTTCGGATGCGGTCAGCCCCAGCGTCCCACAGAGCACTTGTTGGTTGTGTTCACCCATCAGCGGAGCATGGCGGCGGGCCACGGAGGGAGTTTTGCTGAGGTTCCACATGAGGTTGAAAATCGGCTCGGCGCCCAGGGCGGGATGGTCGATGTCGCTGTAGAGCCCGCGTTCCATGAAGTGATGGTGGAACAGGCGCTCCTCGGCGCTGAAAACGGGCGCGGCGGCGACCCCGTGGTTCTGCAACACGTCGGTGAGTTCATCAGCTTCATGGCCGGTGGTCCAGGAGGAGAGCAGGGCATCCAGTTCGCGCCGGTGACGCTGGCGACGGAACTGGCTGCTGAAACGCTGGTCGCGCGCCCATGCCGGATTGTCCATCGCCGCCACAAGACCCTGCCATTCCTCCTCGGTTGCCGCGGCGATTGAGATCCATTTGTCCTCACCGGCGCAGGGGTAGTTGCCATACGGAACCATGGTGGGATCGTAGTTGCCGCGGGGCTGGAGGCTCCGACCGGTCATGGCATGCTCCATGAGGCCGACGCCCTGAGTAACCGCAGTGGCGCGCAGCATGGACACGTCGATGTATTGCCCCTCGCCGGTTTGATCGCGTCGGTAGAGGGACGACACGATGGCGAACACGGCATGTAGCGCGCCGCAGATGTCGCCAAAAGCGTGCTTGAGGCCCAACGGCCCGCCTCCCTCGTATCCCATGGTGCTGTCCAGGCCGGAGAGCGCGCCAATGGACGGCGCGTAGGCGCGCAGGTCGCGCAGGGGGCCATCCTGGCCGGTGGAGGATATCGACGCCATGATGATGTCCGGCTTGATGGCCCGCAGCGTTTCGTAACCCAAGCCCAAACGGTCCATCACGCCCGGCGAGAAGTTCTCAATCACCACGTCGCTCTTCTCGACAAGCCGCTTGGCCAGATCCACGGCATCAGGTTCGCTGATGTTGAGCGTGACGCTGAGCTTGCCGCGGTTGACGTTGTGGAACATGGGGTTCTGTTCTGGATCGGGTTGATCGCCGACGATGGGACGGCCCAGGCGCATATAATCCAGACGCTGCCGCGTTTCTACCTTGATAACTTCCGCGCCCATGTCGGCCAGCACCATGCCCGGAATGGCGCCAGCCAGGACCCACCCGAAGTCGAGGACGCGATAACCCGCGAGCGCTCCCGGATTCGTTACGCCGGAGTCGTTGGTGGTTTGATGTGCCATAAACCTGACCTTATCTATGCTATTGCTGGCGTTCGGGGACTATCCATGCCGCGATGGCGGGCATCACGGCCAGGGCAGCCGCGCCGGCAATCTTGGTGTAGGCCCCGCCGTATACCAAACTGAGGGTCCACAGGAGCGCGAACACGATGGCCCCAACGATCATGCCGGCGCCGATTATGATCTCAGGGCGGTGGTTTTTGCGGATCGCGATCTGGCGGGCAATCAGGCAGCAGCCCAGGAACAACACCAGGCAGATCACGGCGATGCGGATGGTCATGAGAAACCCTGGACTTTGGTTCGTAGAGCGGGGATGCGGTTGAATGCGATATTCAGGCGACGCGCCGCTAGATGATGCCGGTCTGGTACAGCTTGACCAGTTCTGCGGGTGAAAAACCCAATTCGTCGCAGAGGACGGCTCGATTGTGCTGGCCCAGAGTTGGCGGTGGTTGAGCCGCGGCAGCACCGCTTTGCGAGAGGCGATACGGAGCACCTGGGTAAGCCACCGGACCGGTATCGTCGCGTTCGATCACCACGAACAGGTCGGCCAACGATGGGTCGGCCCGAACCTCATCGTAAGTGCGCACCGGAGCCAGAGGGATGCGATGCTCCAGGGCGATCTCGAGCAACTCGGCCTTGGTGTAATCGGCCAACCATTCCTCCACGTAACCGTCCACCTCGTCGGCATACAGGTTGTTCATGGCAGTACGGTTGCGGAACCGCTGCTCCTGAGACCACTCGGGGCTGCCCATGATCCGCAGCAGGCGACCCCACTGCCGACCCTCCGGAGAGCCGACGAAGATGTGACCATCCTTGCAGCGGAGGATGCAGTTGGGATATGGGAAATCCAGGGCGTGGTGGCCGGTACGCCGAGTGACGCGCCATTCATACACGGCCATGAGCGCCTCGGGCCCGTTGTAAAGTCCCGCCATGGTCTCGGCCTCGGCGATGTCGATATGCTGGCCTCCGTGGGCTTCGCGGGCGAGCAGGGCCATCACGATGGACGATGCGGCGGCCATGCCGGCGAAATAGCCCACCTCGGGGGTGCCGAAACTCAATGGCTCCCGGTCGGCTTCACCGAGGCCTTCGCAGATGCCGCCGGCTGCGGCGAGGTTGATGTCGTACGCCTTGTAGTCGCGCCAGGGACCGGAGAGTCCCCACGGGCTGATGCTGGCCATGACCAGGTTGGGGTTACCGGCCGCCAGCGCATCGTAATCAAGCCCGGCGCCATCCATGCCGGCCGGCGGAACATTGTGCACCAGGACGTCGGAAGATGCGGCGAGGCGGCGCATGATGCTGCGTCCGGTTGGAGTTTCCAGGTTGGCGGTGATCCCTTCCTTGTTTGAGTTCAGGTACAGGAACATGCCGCTACGTTCGGGGTGAGGAACGTCGTCAGGCCAGGGACCGTAGCCGCGAGAGGAATCGCCGCAACTCGGCGGTTCCAACTTGATGACGCGGGCGCCGGCGTCGGCGAGGAGCTTCCCGCAGTAGGGCGCGGACAGCATGGAGCCGATTTCGAGAACGCGCAGTCCGGAAAGGAGAGGGTAGGTCATGATGGCAACAAATCAGGCGGGCGACAGCAGTTCGATGTTACCACAAGGGTTCTTCGTGGACTGCCGAACGGACATAAAAGGCGTCGTATGGATGCGAGGCGGTTTCCCCAGCATGGAGATCCGGCGGATAGTCACGCTGTCTGCGCCGGATTGAACCTGTCGGACGTCGGGTTCCGGGGTTTGGAATCCCCTGTTATGTTACACTCCCGCCCACAAATTTCGGAGTAGTTTCCAATCTCACAGGAGGATCACCATGCCCAGGAAGCGCGGCACCGGCCTGATGATGGTCTGGTGCGAAGTCCCAGCCGATGTCGAGGCAGAATTCAACCAGTGGTACAACACCGAGCACCTGCAGGAGTTGTTGTCGGTGCCGGGCGTGCTGAACGCCGCCCGATACGAGGCCACGAGCAGCGGTCCCAAACACCTGGCGATGTACGAGTTGGAGTCCGCGGACGTTATCAACACCGACGCCTTCAAGAACCGGCCGCCGACACCGTGGGGCCAGAAAGTCGGGCCGCGGGCCGTCGCCACCACGCTGATCAACAACGTGTACACCATGATCCACCCCACGGACCTTTCGGATGCGCTGGCCAACTCGGACATGGCCCCGGCTTTGCAGATCGGGCGGATGGACGTGCCGGCCGAAGCCGACGACGAGTGGAACGACTGGTACTCGACCGTGTACGTGCCGAATTACGAAAAGGTGCCCGGCTGCATTCGCGGCCGCCGCTGGAAGGCGGTACGCGGCGAACCGTCGTACGCGACCGTTTATGAGTTCGAAAACCCAGAGGTTTCGTCGACCGCGCCGTGGTTGGAGCAAAGGGAAGCGCACCCCGATAACGGGCGAATGCGCGACGTAATGACCCACGCTCCGGGGTCACCGGGAATCTGGCGCAGGACATTCCAACCATAATCCCACGGCTGGATGTTAGCCAACCGAGTTGGCGTACAATATAGGGGCGAACGCCGTTTCGCCCCTATTTCTTTTGAGGTTGGTTGATTTTGCCTCGTCCCATCGCCAGGCTCTACACATGGGCGTCATTGACGCTTGTCGCCGTGCTGTGGTTGGTTCCCGGTGTGGCCTCCGCACAGGACATCATAGGTCCCGAAACGCGAACTGCTGAAACGGTGACGGGCCCTTACACCGTCATCGCCGACGCACAACCGCTGCCTTCGTTGCAGGCGGCCACCATCATCGTCAGGGTCACCGAAACTGCGACCGGGCGGCAGGCCGACGACGTGAAGGTGACTGTTTACACATCCCACAGCGGGAGCGACAAAACCGGCTGGGCCCACGCGATCAGCCCCAACTCGCCGGGTTTGTACACCGCGACGGTCGAGTTGAAAATTCCGGGAACCTGGGACACCTCGCTGGAGATCGAAGCTCCGGACGGCACACCGTATCCGGCCCAGGGGTTCGTCTTTGAGGTTGTACCCCCCACGACAAACGCCGAAGCCGGCTTCGTGTTCATCGGGGTGGCCGTGGTACTGGCAGCGGGAGCGGGGTACCTGATCTGGCGCATTCGGCGGATCCAACGGCAGCGAGCCGAACAGCAAGGCTCCACATCCGCATGATTCGCCTCTGGACACTGGCCGGCGTTCTGGCCGGCGTCGGCGTCGCGCTCACCGTTGGCGTGGGGATCGCCTCGGCCCACCAGGGGATCCCGCCCGGACAGACTCCGGTCACGGCATGGGGTTTCATCACCAATCCAGTGCCGAGCCTGCTGCTGCTGGCAACCCTCTATTTCTACATCAACGGCCTGAACAACTGGCCCAACCCGACGCATCCCATAAATAACTGGCAAAAAGCCAGCTTCTTCGCGGGAATAGTGGTGCTGTTCGCTGCCCTGCAATCACCCATCGAACCCCTGGCGGAGCACTATTTCGCCATTCACCAGCTTCAACACCTGTTGGTACGAATGGTGGGTCCGTTGCTGATCCTGCTGGGCGCGCCGTTGACTCCCATGTTGAGGGGCATGCCGGCCTGGATGAGGCAGGGCGTGATCCGGCCGGTGGTGCGGACGCGGGTCGCGCATTGGATATACGGAAAGATCACCAACCCGGTGTTCACGATATTCCTGTTTCTGGGCCTGCTGTTCCTGTGGCAGGTGCCGGGTCCGCATGATCTGGCGGTGCAAAATGACTGGGTCCACGAGTTAATGCACGGGACGATGCTCCTGAGCGGGTTCCTGTTCTGGTGGATAGTGGTCGACCCCAAACCCCATCAGTCGCGCCTGCACTACGGGTTGAGGATCCTGTACCTGGGGTTGATAGTGCTGCCCAACACGCTGCTGGGGGCCGCCATAACCTTCCAGGACGGCCTAATCTACACCGCGTACCAGGAGTTGCCGCGGCCGTGGGAGGCGCTCTCGTACATCTCGGACCAGAGATTGGGCGGGCTGATGCTGTGGGTGCCGGGCGACATGATGTGCATAATCGGGGCCGGGGTCGTTATGTTCATGTGGTACCAGCGGGAAATGGAGCAGAACCCCAACCCGCCGATGCCGGTGCCGATGGAGCCGAACGGTGAGGATGATGTGAACGGCGCAAACAACTCGTAAGGTCGGCGATTCGCGGAGCACGCGCACCGTATTCCGCGTTGCCGACTGAAGCAGGTTGATTTAGGATGTCCCCGGAATACGCGATTCTCGGTTTCGACCCGACCAGTTGGTGAGCCATGGCAGACCGCAACGGAAATCACGAACGACCCGAACCACGATTCGACTGGTTCATCCCCATCGACGGCGACGGCGATCGCGCTGGAACCCTGCGAGCGCAACGTCCGCCCACGTTCGACTACCTGAAACAGGTGGCGCAGACCGCGGAGGACTGCGGGTTCTACTCGATGCTGATACCGACGCGGTTCGCCAACGGCCTGTTCAGCGAAGATGCTCCACTGGCAGAGACATGGACCACCGCGACCGCACTGGCGGCCGTCACCTCCCGCATAAGGTTCCTGGTGGCGGTTCGACCGGGGTTCATCGCGTTGGGACTGTTCGCGCAGATGGCGGCGGCGTTTCACGAAATGTCCGGCGGCAGGCTGGACATCAACATCGTGCCCGGCGGGATACAGAACGATTTCGAACGTGTCGGTGAGGTGAGCAGCCATGCGACGCGGTACGAGCGCGCCGAGGAATTCATCGAGGCCTGCCGGGCCTTGTGGCAAGAGCCTCAGCCGGTCCGATACGAGGGCGACTTCTACCGACTCGAGGACGCCTACTGCGCTCCCGCTCCGGGTGAAGACGCGCCCCGATTTTACCTGGGCGGCGCATCGCCACGGGCGCTCGGCCTATCGTCCCGGCAGGCGGACGTGCACCTGGGCTGGATCGAGCCGTTGGAGGACACCACTCAGCGGGTCAACGACCTGCGCGAGCAATTGGACAGCACCGGACGCCCGGTCAAATTGGGACTCCGCACCCACCTGGTGATCAGGGATAGCGAGGGTGACGCCTGGGACGCGGCCCGCAGCCTGATCGCTGACGCCTCTCCGGAGGTCAAGGCGCAAAGGCAATCGGCAATCGCGGGTACTCCCATGGTGGGACAGCAGGCGCAGGCAAGGGTCGCCGAGGATCACAGGCTGGGACGGCACCTATGGAATGGCCTGTCGGAAGTGCGGGTCAACTGCGGCAGTGCCCTGGTGGGCACGCCGGAACAGATCGCGGAAGAGTTGGTGGGCTACTGGAGGCTCGGCATCGACGAGTTCATTCTGAGCGGTTTCCCTCACGTTGAGGAGTGCGAACGGGCGGCCGAGCAGTTGCTCCCCATTCTGCGAGACCGAATCGAATCGGAACGGAGCGGTTGATTCTTCGTCGAATGACCGAGCCGCTTCACAAATGAGTAGGGGCGACCCATGGGTCGCCCCTACTGTTTACCCTGACCATGCGCTCGGTTAGAGCGCGGCTTTGACGTCGCGCAGGAAATTCTCGCCAGCGATGCGCAGGAGGCCCCAGCCGGAAACGGTTACGAAGTTGGCGCCCTGCCTGACGAACTCCGCCACGCCGTCGGTATCCGCGGGATTGTTACCGCCGACGCCGACGTGCTTGCCACCGGCGCGGACGCGCGGGATCACCTCGCTCATGACCCTGCGAACCTCTGCGACGCCGGGGTTGCCCATGCTCTGGCCGAGGTCGGACGCGGCGACGTGCAGAACATCGGCCCCGGATACCTGGAGGATATCGTCAAGGTTGGCGACGGCCTCAACATCCTCGACCATGGGGATAACCAGCACCTGTGAGTTGACCCAGGACGTTGCCTCGTCGCGGGCGACCCCGATGCCGTAATCCTGCGCGCGTCCGCCGCCCATGCCCCGGTATCCGTCGGGATGGTAACGGGCGGCGCGGGCGATGGCGGCGGCCTGCTCGCCCGTGTTGACGTGGGGCACGATGATCCCCTGCAAACCCCGGTCGAGGTATCGCAGAATGGTCGATTCGGAGTGGTCGGGTATTCTCGCGATTGGCGTGATACCGAAGGACTCACCGGCACGGACCATGTGCTCCACCTGATCGAGGTCGGCCGGGCCGTGTTCGCAGTCGATCATAACGAAGTCGTAGCCCAGGGCGCCGAAAATCTCGACCATATCGGGTGCGTAGCGGGTGATAATGGCGCCGAAGACCACTCCGCCGTCGTTGAGTTTCGCTTTGGTTGTGTTGGTGCGCATGGGCTAATCTCCTGTGCCACAGGGGCCGAAATGGTGTTGAGATGCGGGTTGGTCGGCTGACGGAAAAGCGGGCGACTACAGGGACCCGTCGATCACCATGTCCAGCAGCGCCGGCTTACCCGACGCCACGGCGCGATCCACCGCGGGCTTGATCTGCGATGGCTCAGTGATCCGTTCGCCGTGGACACCCATGCTGTTCGCTATGGCCGCCATGTCGAACGGTGTGCCGAAGTCTGAATACAGCAGACGACCGCCGGAGGTCTCGGGCAATTCCAGGATGTCCTGCTGGTACACGTTGAAGTTGACCTTCAGGACCCGGTACATGCCGTTATTGCAGATGACGAAGATGCACGGGATGTTGTCGTTGGCGGCGGTCCACAATCCCTGTATCGTCATCATGGCGCTGCCGTCGCCGATGATGCCGAAAACAGGGCGGTCGGGGTTGGCACACTGGGTGCCCATGGTGGTCCCCATGCCGCCGCCGATGGATTGGCCCCGGTATCCGCGGAGATCGCCGCGCCGTTTGGCCTGGAAATAGTGGCGCATGACGCCCCGGTTGCTGATGGAGTCGTCCACGACGACGGCGTGGTCGGGAATGGCGTCGGCCAGTTCGGACATCATTCGGGCCGGCGTCATCGGCCTGTGGTCCCAGTTTTCGGCGACCGATTCCTCGAAAGCGTCCCGACTGGCACGTTTTGCCTCGGCTACTCCAGATTTGCGCTGGTTGATCTCGGACATGTCGCCGGGGGAAAGCCGCTCTTTGAGAGCCGCTATTAGCTCGGACAGGCCATGCGCGCAGTTGGCGACGATACCCACGTCGGTGGGTTCCGAGCGGCCGATACGGCTGCGGTCAGGGTCGATGTGCACCAGTTTGGCTTCAGGTGGGAGGATGACGTCGCCCCAATAGAACAGTTCCTCGAAGGGGTCTGAGCCCACCGCCAGGACCAGGTCAACATCCTGCAACACCTCCCGCTGTTGGGCGACGCGCAGGGACAAAGCGCCGAGGAACTGGTCGTGCGTGGTGGGGAACGCGACCTCAGCGCCGCGCGCCTGGTACACGGGCAGGCCCATCAGGTCCGCCAACTCAACGGCCTGATCGATGGCGTCGTCGTCGGAAACGCGATCGCCCACCATCATGATAGGTCGGCTGGCGTCCATCATCAACGATGCCGCCTGGGCGATGCCATCGGCGCTGGGGCGGGTTGCGTCGTGCACCGGACGCGACGGGACGATGTTCATTTCGGCCATGCCCTCCAGCGCGTTGGAGGTGAATCCAACATACACCGGACCCTTGGGATGACTGTTGGCCTCGTTGAAAGCGCGACGGATGACGCTGGGTATCTGGTCGGCATGATCCAGTTCCACCGACCACTTGGTGACGGGCCGGACCAGATCGGCGAGGTCGGTGATGGTCTCATTGACCTTGCGCGCGTCGTAGTTGGCGGACGTAACCACCATGGGCGTGCCGGTGTTCAAGGCATCGAGCATCAGGGCTATGCCGTTGGCGAGGCCGCTGTCAACGTGGAGGCTGACGAACGACGCGCGGCCAGTTGCCCGGGCGTATGCCTCCCCCATACCCACCGCGACGCTCTCCTGGAGCGTGAGGATATAGCGGAACTCGGGATAATCGCCAAGCAGGTCGATTATGGGGCCTTCGCTGGTGCCAGGATTTCCGAATATGTACTCGACCCCCTCGGCCTTTAGCATTTCCAAGAGAGCCTGCTTGCCGGTCATCAGTTGAGACATTGATTCCTCCGATGTTGAACTGCCCGAGCGTTGAACTGCTCGAGAACGGTAGATTGCGGGAGTGCGCAGCGGCGCAATTCTACAACAATCCGTGGCGGGCGAAATCGCCGGACGCGCCCGGGATATGCCGCTGGGGTGTGCAACTGTCGGAGATTCGCGTTTTACCGGCGCATACGGATGTTGTACACTTACGCACATCCTGGAACTGGCAGAGTTCTCGTGGCACAAGTAACCGTAATCGGGACCGGTTTGATCGGCACATCGCTGGGCCTCGCCCTGAAAGCCTCGTCCCTTCGCAATCTGACCGTAGTGGGCACCGACGCCGAGCATTCGGCTCGGTCCGGCGCCCAGCGCAAGCAGGCTTTCGACAAGGTCGAGGGCAGACTCGGCAACGCCATCGAGGAGGCGGACATCATCGTCCTCGCCACACCCGTGCTGGCGATGCGCGAGTTGATGGAAGGAATGGCGCCGTACCTGCCTGAGGGCTGCGTCGTAACCGACGTGGGCAGCACCAAAACGCAAGTGCTCCAGTGGGCAGATGAACTGCTGCCCGATACGGTGGATTTCGTGGGCGGGCACCCGATGGCCGGCCGCGAGACTCCGGGTCCCGAAAACGCGGACGGAACGCTTTTCGCCGGCAAGCCTTACTGCGTGATTCCCAGCCCCAAGGCCGACCAGCGCGCCGTAGGGGAAATCACGACGTTGGCGGAAGCGGTGGGAGCAGTCCCGTATTTCATCGGCATGGACGAACACGACAGCTTCGTGGCGGCGGTCAGCCATCTGCCATTCGTGCTGTCGACCGCGCTGGTGGGATGCACCAGCAAGTCCGCGAATTGGTCCGACATCGGACAGTTGGCGTCATCCGGTTACCGGGACATCACCCGCCTGGCGTCGGGCGACCCGATCATGCACCGCGATATCTGCGTCAGCAACGCGGAGCCCATCGTGGCGTGGATCGACGCGTTCATCCGCGAACTTTACGAATACCGCAAGCTGCTGGATACCAACGGCGAACAGCCGGACAGCGCGGCCGTGGGGACACTGTTTGAGGACGCGCGCGTCGCGCGGGCTATGTGGATGGCCGGTGACGTAAACCCAAAAGCGCGGGAGATGCAGCAGGCGCGTGAATACCCATCATTCGGCGAGTCCATGAGCCAGATGTTCATGGGCAGTTTTGGACAGCGCGCGCTGCGCCGGATGATGGGTGAACGCGATGACCCGGGCGGCAACCGGCAACCGTCGGACCGGCGGGAGCGCTGAGGAGGTACCCGTGGAGCAGAGTGTCCGGAGACCGGAACGACTGGCTGGCGAACTCGCCGTGCCTGGCGACAAATCGGTATCGCATCGGTCGCTGATCCTGAACGCCATCGCCAAAGGCAGTGCGACGGTAACGGGAATATCGGACGGAGCGGACGTACAGTCCACAGCAGCGTGCCTGCGCGCCATGGGCGTGAACATCGAACCGTTGGGTGAGCCCGGCAGTTTCCAGGTCGACGGTCTGGGGCCGGACCTGAAAGAGCCGGCGGACACGTTGGACGCTGGCAACAGCGGGACCTCGATGCGGCTGTTGTCGGGATTACTGGCGAGCCAAGGTTTCCTCTCCGTGCTGACCGGCGACGGCTCCCTGCGCAGCCGCCCGATGGGACGCATCGTGCAGCCGCTGCGCGCCCTCGGCGCGCGCATGAGCGCGCGCGCGGGCGGCACGCTGCCGCCGCTGGTGATCGAGGGCGGGGCCATCGCCGGCGGCCAGCACATCGAGACGCTGGTCGCCTCGGCACAGGTCAAGTCCGCGATCCTGCTCGCCGGGCTGGCCGCCGAGGGCGCGACGACCGTCGCCGGGCCCTCGCGCTCGCGCGACCACAGCGAGCGCATTCTGGCCGCGATGGGCGCGGACATCGCCGTCGAGGGCTCGACCGTGAGGA
>JAPOQH010000054.1 GCA_026710825.1 Chloroflexota bacterium
AACCGTGGCTCCAGGCGCCTTCCCCAATTGACCTCCAAACGGTAGGACTGACAAATTCCCTTTCCATTTAACCTGACGGAATCGCTGGACAACGACAGTGATTATTCTCATTTTTCGTCGACCGTGAAACGAGGACCTTGGGACGGGTGTGTTGAGCCTTATTCGCACCTACATGTTCACGGGATGCGACACAGCAACCGTTCGAGTGTGTACATTGTTACTGGTACATGTGCAAAAAACGGCCGAAGCACAGAACCCGGCACCTCCGTCAGCCAGGGTAACTGAGCCCGGTGCGAAATAACCATAACCGCCAATAGGCGGACAATAGCGGACAAGCTAAGGATGAATCCCGGGAGCGGCGAACGGGAAGCAGGGCGTGGAAAAGGCCATCGTCGCGCAGAACCGGCTCCAGAACCATTTGATGGAGACCGCCCAAAAGAAAGATGTGGGCAAATCCCGACGGCGCGGGACCACCGGGGAATGTAGAATAGCATCGCACGGCGATTGCGAACCGATGTAGTGCCCGCATGGCCGGCAGCGCGATGTTTGGGATTGCAGGATAGCAGGCCAAAAGAAACGCAACGCCGCGTGCCGGAGGTGATATTCACCGTCGGCATTCCGGATGCCAGGGTCATGGTCATCATCAGTTACACCGATTGAATTGAAAGGACGTAACCGTAATGTCGAATCCGGCAGCCCTGCGGATGTCGGGGCATCAACACTCGGGGGATAGACCACCTCGGCAGAAACTGGCGCGCTACTTTCCGATGGTCGGCCTGAGTCATGTCAGAAGGTCAATTGCAGTCGTTGGGAACACACTCTTGCGTCCAACTGTAGCAACAATTGCTGTGGCGTTGCCGATAATCCTGGCGAGCTTGTCGTGTCTCGGAACGCCGGCTGGGGGCGCGGGCCACGCTGGCGTGTTTCCTGACCGAATCCTCTTTGGTCAATCGGCAGTATTGAGCGGCCCTTCGCAGGAGCTGGGCAAGGGGATGCGCCTGGGAATTGAAACAGCATTCAACGAGGTCAACCTGGCGGGTGGAGTTCACGGCCGGGAGTTGGAACTTGAGACCCTGGACGACTCTTACGAACCAGATTACGCGGCGCAGGCCACCGAATGGCTAATTGAGGAAGAACGCGTATTCGCGCTGATCGGAGCGGTTGGAACGCCGACATCGCGTGTTGCCGCTCCCCTCGCTCAGGAGGCCGGCGTGCCCTTTCTGGGTCCGTTCACCGGCGCGGATTTCCTGAGGGACCCGGCGTTGGACAGCGTGATCAATGTGCGTGCATCGTACCATCAGGAAACGGAAGCAATGGTGCTTCGTTTGACTGAGCACCTGGGCATATCGCGAGTGGCAGTGCTTTACCAGGACGACTCCTTTGGCCAGACCGGGTTGGAAGGCGTTCGGCGGGCATTGGAACAGCGCGGGCTGGAAGCCATCGGATCGTGGCGTTACCAACGAAACGCCGACGTGGCCGAAGAAGTGGCAACGGCAATTGTTGGGTCAAATCCCGAGGCGGTCATCATCATAGGCACCCACAGGCCCGTTGCCGGAACTGTGAAGGCCGTTCGCCGGGAACTTGACCCGGTGTTCATGACGGTTTCCTTCGGTGGCGGAACTGCGTTGGAAGACGCGCTGGGAAAGGACGGCGAAGGCGTCTATGTCACGCAGGTGGTGCCCTTCCCGCAGGACGCGAGCATCCCGCTGGTCGCCAGGTATCACGCTGCCCTCGCGGAGTACAGCCCCCAGGCACAACCCGGGTTCGTTTCCCTGGAGGGATACCTGGCGGGACGCGTTGCGGCCTTTGGCCTTGATGTCTGTGGACCCGAAATCAACCGTGAATGCTTTATGGATGCTCTCCGCACATCGGAGGTGATAAGCGTCGACGGTTTCCTGCTGACATTCGGCCCGGCCGACAACCAGGGATCGGACTCCGTGTTCCTCACCGTGATCGGGTCGGACGGAAAGTACCGTCGCTCCGACAAGCTGGAGCTACCGTATTGATGCGCAGGAGCGCTACCCGAAGTACGGAACCGGCGAGCCTTCGGTGCGGGGGATGGATCACCAAATGTTGATGCAGGCAAAGAGGCATTTCCAGCCAAGCGGAATTGCTTCATTCAGTTATGGATGGACAACCCTGCGCGGAGACATCGCCGGTGGGCTGGTGGCGAGCGCCCTGATTGTGCCGGCGGCCCGGGCTTCGGGGAGCTGACGGGATTGCGGCCGGTTGCGGGGTTGTACGGCGCTTTGGCCATTGGAATTTTCGGCGCGTTGGCAGGCAACACGCGGGGCATCATTTCGAGCGTCAACTCCAATGTTTCTATCATCATGGCGTTGGTGGTTTCCGAACAAACCCCAACCGGTGCCGAACCTGTCCTGTACTCGATAAGGGATAGTTCAGACAACTGCTCCGGCTCAGCGCCAAGCCAAAGCGGTCCGCCACAAATTGCCGCACCGACTTACAACTCCAATTGGACAGGTCAATGGCGGCTTGCGATGGAGACCCTTGCACTGACGCCTTCAACTCGGCTCGTTGCTCCGCGTCCAGCGCAGGGGGGAACCACCCGTCTGCTCAGAAACCAGTCCTTTGGGACCACCCTCAGCGAGGCTTGGGCCCATTGGCCTATGGTGTGGGCATCGCGCTCCAAGGCCCGGCCCACCGCCGCCGCCGTCCACCCGTCCGCCAGCAGCCAAATCGCGCGCCATCGCTCCCGTTCCCGAGGTGTCGGCGCTCGGTACATCCGTCGCCGTACCTCAGCCTCGTCCATGCGCCACTTCTCCAGGAACGCTCCCATCTCCGGCATGCCACACAACCCCCTCAGCTTGCCCTGCCAACTACCTCAATCGCCTCCAATTCTACCCGCCCTTGGTGCGGGTTTCACCTTGGTTTCGGTTTAGGGACGGTTCACACCAAAGCTGTGCATTGATAAAGGGGACTTCTGAACAACTATCCAATGGCGGACTTTGCTGGTAGTCAGGCTCCCGGGGAGGTTCGCGACCCACGGTTTGGCCCTGATCGTATCGGCCGGTCAATCTTTTGATTGCTCCACCGGGCAACACTATCGTCGGAAAGCCGCGAGCCAACGGAGTCGTTGAGAGGTTCTACACATTTGCGGAAGGCATACCGATTGGATACTTTGGCGGTGAGCGTTGACCCACCTTCCATCAACCCAGTCGGATAGTTAATGCAGCGTGAGAACCTGCACAAAAACCGCTGATAGCGCGAAACAATTAATGCGGGATTAACCGCGACTGCTTTTGATAAACTACTGACGCATTGATGTTCACACGTCAATGCTAATCTGACCGGTTGACAGCGTGCCGTGCGAAATCGTTCCTGAAACATTGGGTTCCAATGCGGTTGTCGCGCCACGGAGATCCTGAGCATGAACAGGAAGGCGAGAGTCGTAATCGTCGTAGGCGGACCTCGGGTTTTGCTGTCGCTTATACCCTGCTGAAACGCCAGGACGGGATTGAAGTCGCCGTGTACGCCGGTGGTTCACCGAAACAGCGGCTCATGACCGCCCGCACCCGTTTCTCTTTCCCCATGCTTTCCCTCAAGGCATTCCTTCAATTGCGACGATTCGCGAAAATCGCCAAGTCCCACCTCTCGTTTGAGGCGGAAACCCGCGACATCCCGGAGCCAGCGATAAAGCACCATGAACATACCGTCTGACTACATCGAAGGTTATGCAAAAGCTCGCGCCGTCGCGCCCGATCTGGTAGACAACTACATCGCGCATACCATGATCGCCGACCCGCAGGCCGACGCGGTCATGGAGGAAATGCGCGAGATCGATCGGCGAGAAGCGGCTCGATTCGTTAACATCGCGATGGACGACATCGAGGATCCAAGACTACGCGATGCGCCCACGTCCCTGGTCGAGTTCTTCAAAGACATGGAACCCCCACCGGACTGGGTGGACTTCGACGATTTCATGCCGGGGGTTCGCGCTTTCCACAGGAATTCCAAGTTGGTGCTCGCGGCGTTTGTATTGAGCTCCATTGAGGGGTTCACCACGAATATCAGCCGGTCGTTCAATCTCACCGGGCGCGTGCGAGACAAAGGCGTGAGGCGCCTGGGGCAGAACAACCGCTTCATTACTGAAATTTTCCTGCCTGGCGGTTTGGAGAGATACGGCGACGGTTGGAAACTGGCCGTTCGTCTTAGAATAATCCACTCCCACATCCGATTGCTGTTGTCCCAATCCGACGAGTGGGACACCGAAGCGTGGGGCGTGCCGTTGCACCAGGCCCACATGGGCTACGCGCTCACGACTTTTTCGGTGCGGATGTTGCAGCACATGAAGAGCCTGGGCGCGGTGTACAACGCAGAAGAACGAAGAAGTTTCGTGGCTGCCTGGCGCTACGCCGGTTGGCTGATGGGAACTCCCGAGACGATCCTCTTCAAAGATGAAGACGAAGCCCAGCGGCTGTTCGACGTGGCCATGCTCTGCGAACCGTTTGGCAGCGAGGATGCCATCATTTTGACCAACGGCGCGATCAATTCCGCCCCAATGGTTGCCGGGATCACCGACCCGGAGCAGCGCAAGCACCTTGCCAACTACATCTACTCCGTCGCTCGCGCCTTACTCGGAGACGAAATGTCCGACGGCATGCGGTTTCCTCCGAGTTCCACTTTCGGGGTATTGCCGCTGTTCAGGGCACGAGAGCGCTACTACCGCGTCAGAAGTAGGCTGCTTCCCAGATACGGCAAGGTCCACGCTTTCACCAACTTCGCTACGCTTCTCGAGAACACCACTTTCGACGACGTGGGCATAGACTACAGATGGCCGGACCGCCTCTACTCCGAGATGTCCAGTCAATGGTGACCGCGGACCCCCGCTCTGAGACAAAAACAGCATTGCAACCCCGGATCCACTTACAGGATCCAGGCTCCGGGACCTATTCCAAGACGCCTTCCTGGGTTTCCTGAGCCTTCCGGCGATTCGGAAGCAAGCCGACGATTCGCGACCCCAAGTTGGGAACCGACTCGTGCAGCAGCATGTAGGTCACCGGGACCGCCACCAACGTCAGGAACGTTGAGCTGACCAGTCCGCCGATGACTACTGTAGCCAGTTCTGCGCTCACGAAACCGCTCGTGTCTCCCAACGCCAACGGTAGCAACGCAAGGATCGTGGTGAATGCGGTCATCAGGATGGGCCGCAGTCTGGTGCGTCCAGCCAGCATTACGGCATCCAACGCTCCGTAACCCTGTTCTCTCAGTTGCGCAACGAACGTAATCAGCACGATTGCGTTCGTAACAACTATGCCGATCAGGAACAGGAATCCCATCAAGGAGGGCAGGCTCATGGGGAGTCCCGTAACCGCCAACGCCACCAGTGCGCCGACGACAGCCAGGGGCATGCTGAGCACCACGATGAATGGATCCCTCAAGGAGCCCATGGTTGCCACCATCACCAGGTACACCAGTGACACTCCGATGATCATTGCCAGATATACGTTGGCGAATTCTTCCTCGAAATCGCTGGCAAAGCCTCCCTGCTCAACCCTCACGCCCGCCGGAATTTCCGACTCTGAGATTACCCGATTAACCTCCGCGCTCACGGCCTGCGTATCACGGCCCTCGAATATGCCAGTGATTGTTACCGAGCGGTCGCCATCGTAACGGGAAATGATCGACGGCCCGAGCGTGGCTTTAACGTCGCTGACGGCTCCCAGCGGTACCCTGCCGAAAGCGCCGGCCACCGCCAGATTCTGGAGTTCATCAGCCTCATCCAGTCGGTCGTCATTTCCACGCACGACGAGGTCATACCGCTCTCCCAACAGATTGACCTCGCCGATTTCTATGCCCAGGGTCCAGGCGCGTACTTGAGCAGCCACTGATTGAGCGCTCAAGCCGTGTTGCCCCGCTTTTGCCACGTCAACCTCGAAGGTGATCTCTTCCTGGGCGTCGGTGAGGTTGGTTTTGAGATTGACCACGCCGTCCAACGGTCGTATCCCTTCAACCAGGGACGCTGCGGTTGCTTTGACGTCGGCAAAATTGGAACCGGTCACTGCTACTTCGAGGTTTGCCTGGGGAGCTCCGCCTGCATCAACGAACAGCAGCATTTCTACGTTTTCTTTTTGGGGTAAAGATGCGCGCAAGTCCGGTACAAAGTCCGGTGGCAAATCATCGGACACCGTGATGAAAAAGCCAGCGACGTCAAAACCCGCTTCGCCGCTGATGGTGCCGACGACTTCGGTTTGCCCGGTTACGTCGCCCAACGTAACTTGATATGACCTCACGTACCCGGCTTCAGCGTGCCCTTCAAGTATCTGCTCCACGGCTCTGACTTCCTGGAACATCGACCTGGCATCTGTCCCCTCGGGCATGGAAATTTCAATGCGCAATGACTGAATGTCCCCGGCGGAAAAGAGCGTAACTGGCAAAATCGCCAGGATGGGTAGACTCGCCGCGACTGCCCCGATACAACCCAAAGCTGTCAGGATACGGTGGCGCAACACCCAGCCCAGAAGCGGCGTGTAAATGCGTTGCAGCCATTTGTCTGCTCCGGAGGCCTCCCGCTCAGCAGCAAGGTCTCCTGGACGTAGCAGAACCGCGGCCAGCGCCGGTATCGCCGTCAGCGCGACCAATGTAGACGCCAACAGAGAAACGCAAACCGTTTGCGCAAACGGCAGGAAGAGTTCGCCGACCACGCCGGGGATAAACGCCAGCGGGAGGAATACTGCAACCGTCGTCAAAGTGGAGGCCAGGATGGCGGGACCGACTTCCTGGGCGCCACGGACCGCTGCAATATCGCGCGACTCCCCCGCCTGTACATGGCGATAGGTGTTCTCCAGCACGACGATGCTGTCGTCCACGATGCGCCCGACTGCAATGGCCAGCCCGGCCAAACTCATGAAGTTCAGCGTCCAGTCGAAAGCCGACATTACGACTACGGTTATCATCACGCTGAGCGGTATCGAAACGGCGATGATCATCGTCGGTCGGAAGGTGTTCAGTGCCCCCCTCCACACGGACGGCCGAAACTGCAGCAGGAATATGAAAATCGCGGCAACGGCGATGGCGAATCCCTGTCCGCCCTGCTCCATAACCTGCAGCAGTTGTTTTTCCAGTTCCGGGCCATCGTTGTACAGGACTTCTACCTGTACGTCATCGGGCAGGGAAAGCTCAGAGATGACCGCCAGGAGTTCTTCCGCCAATGCCGCAGTATTAACGTCGCGCTCACGCGTAATTCGCAGCAAAACACTGGGCTGACCGTTGGTTCTAGAGACGCTCTGAGCCTCCGGGGTGTCTATGACCACTTCAGCCACGTGGGACAGCAAGATGGGCGAAACACTACTTGACGTGCGGCGCCCGATTTCCGTCGCGGGCGCACCCACGTACCCCACCGGCACGTTGCGGATGGAATCCAAGTCGCTATAGCCGCTATAGGTACGGATTACCGCGGAATTCCCATTGTGGTTAACGTTTGCGGCCCTGAGATCAACCTCGTTTGCCTGGATGGAGCCAATCACATCATTTATGCCAAGATTGTGCTCATCCAGGCGATTGGGGTCCACTATGATGGAAACTCGCTCGTGGATCCCACCCTGGACCTCAACGTCATCCACCCCGTCAACCGCGTCCAACCGCGGCAGTATGGCATCATCGATGATCCGTTGTAACGAAGGTATGTCACGGCCGCCGCTGACGCTCAACCACATGACCGGAAAAATGTCCGTCGTGGCGCGAACCACGACGGGATCCAGTGCATCATCAGGTAGATCAAGGGAGCTGACGTTGGACTGTATGTCGGCCTCCACTTTTTCCGTATCAACGTCGGTTGCAAAATTCGCTATTACGGCCGACATATCAGACGTGGATACTGACGTCAGCTTTTCTAGGCCAGACATTCCGAGGATAACGTTTTCGATCTGCTCGGTGACCTCCGAGTCTACCGTGCCGGGATCCCCCTGTTGGTAAGGAGTCACCACATACACAATCGCAAAGTTGACGTCAGGGAACAACTCTTGCTGCAGGCTGTTATAGGAATACAGCCCCACCGCCAGCAATAATCCCATCACCATGATGGTGACTGCTTTGCGCCGCAGGGCGAGCGCGGTCAAAAAAGTCAAGGTTCCCCCAGTGTTAACTCTTATTCACTTTCATTGAACTGTGATCGCGAGCGGAACATGGCAAATCAGTTAGCGGAGGAGGCATCGCTCAGTGAGCGGGACAACCGATTCCCTCGGCTGACTCACATTCAGCAGTAACATTCCTCGCTTGGACGAACCAGGTACGCACCAGTTTCTCAATCGTAACGGCAACGACTTATCGGTTCCGAAAAGAGAGTATCTACCGTTTTCATCGGTCGATCCATGATACCGGTTTCAACGCTTACATCGCGAATATGTGAATCAACGGATTGCGTCCTGTTAACGCGTTAACTCACCAGCCGGAAGATCCAGGCTGCTGGATGACATGACTGGGAGCCGTCCGTACTGTCCAGGTTTGTATTGAAATCCTGAGGAACTATGTGATGTGTTCAGCGCCGCTATGATCTCCGGTGGCACGCTCCCTGACGGCGACCTGAGTTTGCGCTTTGGCACCTACACCCCACGACGGTTAGGACCGAATCGGATAGCTGCCTGAGGCGGCAGACCCAACCGAAGTGCGGCGCTACGACAAATGCCCCGCCCGCTGGCTGCGCCACCAGCGACCGACGGCCTCGGCGCGCCTACACGGCATCGCAGAATGAGCGCCTTTACTCGCCGGCAGCAAATTCTTCCAGCAGCCCTTTGCGCACGGACCAGAGCACCAGGCTCTGCATGGTGCCCAGGTTGAGCTTTTGCTGTATGCCGTAGATCGCGTTCCGGATCGTCACCGCCTTGACGCCCCGAGCCTCCGCGATCTGGGCGTAGGACATACCCTGCGCGAACGAGACCAGAATCTCCCGCTCCCGGAGAGTGAGGCCGTGAGCATCCTGCGTGCCCGACTCCCTGCGGATCGACGCGAACGCTCGCCTCACCATGTCAGCGGGCAGTCGGAGCTCGCCACCGGCAACGGCGCGCACCGCGGCCAGGAATTGTTCACGGTTCGTGCCTTTCTGGACGTACCCGGTGGCGCCGGCAGCCGCCGCATCCACCACGGCGTCCTCTTCGGTTGACGCGGTCAGCATTATGACCCGAGTGGCCGGCGCTGCCTCCATGATCTCCCGGCAGGCCTCAACACCGTCCTTGTTCGGCATCACCACGTCCATCACTACCACGTCCGGCGAGACCTCGGCGGCCAATCTGACCGCCTCCTCGCCGTCAGCCGCCTGACCCACCACCTCAAACTCGCCCGACTGTTCCAGCACCTGTTTGAGGCCAACCCTCAGGATGGAGTGATCGTCCACGATCAAAACCCTGATTCGCTGGTCCGTTGCCATTTCGGGCCTCCTTTCACTGAATTTACCGCGGGGCCTTGCAGGTCACGGTGGCGCCGCCAGAAAATCCCCTCTGCTCGACCTCAAGATGACCGCCCAGCCGCTCGGCGGCCACCCGCATGTTGGCGAAGCCGTGGCCCCGTGACGCGTAATCGTCGGGCAGACCGACCCCGTCGCCCGAGACCCACAGGGCAATTTCCTCATCGTCGAAATCCAGGCCAATCAGTACTCGGCTGGCCTCCGCATGGCGGTAGGCGTTAGTCAGCGCGTTGTGGGCCAGGGAGAAGAGCGTGCTCTTGACCTCCACGGAAAGAGGCGGCTCCACGCCCGTTTGGATCATCTCGGCCCGCACCGACGTAATGTTGGCGAAGCCGCTCACATGAGACCGCAGGGCAGAGCCCAACTCCCGACCCTCGTAGATGCCGCCAACATCGATGGGGTGCCTGAGCTCCCACATGGTGGACCGGGACAGGCGAGACGTTGCCTCAAGGCTGGCAGTCAGCTCAGGGTTCCCGTCTCCGGCCAGTTCTTTCGCCGTGTCGATGCCCATCCCGATCAGGAACACCGACTGGGCCGTGGTGTCGTGAATCGACCGGGACACTTCGACCCGCTCACGCTCCAGGGCGCGTTCCCGCTCCGCGGCGTGCTGCCACCGCATGCGCTCGAACCGCGAGGCCAGGTTCACGGTGGCAACCACGGCGTACATGATCCCCACCCTGGCCAGCAGGGTTTTCTCATCCTGCTCCCCCAGGTTGATGCCGTCCCCCACGATCAGGCTTATGCCCACATAGATCAGGGACACAACCGTAACCGAGGCGATGTTAAGCCGCAGGGAGTTGAACATCGCGGCGAAACCTGCCATGGCCGGATAGTAGAACAGGTGGAAGAACTCGTGGCTGAATCCGTTGCTGACCGCCGCGCCCGCGGACACGAGCAGCATGTCTAGGGCGTAGAGCGCCAGGAGCCAGTGCCAAGTCGGCGGCCGGCCCGACCGCAGACGGTGATGGAGGTAGCCGTTATAGGCGATCAGGGCCGACAGGAGCAAAGCGTAGACGACGAACCTGGTGACCCCGTAGTGGGGCCGGTAGGCCAGCTCGAACAGGCACAGGACCGAGATGAACCAGTGCCCCCGGACCGAGATGGTCGTCACATATCTCAGCCCGTCCGGATCGGACTGACCGAGGTTCCGGTCGTTGAGCCCAAGGGCGCCGGCGGCCCGGTTGGCCAAGCGTCGGACCGAGTATTGTCGAGATGAGAAGGGCATCAAGAGCGTCGCATGGCGTGCCGATTGACGGGCGCGGAGATGGGGTGATCCTGACCGTTCCCGATCCGTCGTCCGCCAATCTAATCAGCGAACGCCGCGTCCGCAAGGTGCGTTTGCCCTGTCCACTCGTAGCGATTGTATCGGTGCGATGTGCAAGGAACAGGAGGACCATGCGTTGTGCGCCGGCGTCTCAGGTCAGGGATGCTGGAATGCCCGTGGGCGGAAGTGCGTGCGCACGACGGCATCACAAGGATGTGCATCGTCAGAATGAACACGTACATCACCAGCGGCGCGCTCTCTGGAACGGCGCGGGTGTTCTATCGGATCGCGAGTCTGAACATTCTCGAGGCAGGGCAAATGCCCTGTATGAGAGAGGGCATGCGGCAATGGTATCCGGCGGGAAGCTGTGCAACGATTTTCTGGCCGGTTGCGGAGGAATGTCCCGAAAAGTGGCGGGAGCGGTCCAGCAACCGACGGGATGGTCGTGAGGCGACTTCATCCGGCGATCGCGAAGTGTTCGGGCCCGGTTTTGGGCACGATCCAGACGTTGTCCACACGGGGACTCTGATGGTCTAACCAAGCGCCGGAACGTCCGCATTGGCGGCCTGGATTGCGGAGTAACCGAATGCAAGTGTCGATACACCCTGCAGGAACAAAGGAATCTGCGGTTACGATGAAGGTTGAACTGGAGTTGGAAGGAGGTGTTCGAGAGGTGATTCGGGAACTTCGCCGCTTGGCCGACGAGGCCACCGTCGGCGTCGTTTCCCGTGAGTTGTCGCACAATTCGTCGGCAGTTCACGTAGTGGAAGTCCGGGGGGCATCGACAGTGGGGCCACGTCCAGCGCCGGCATGGACCGATGAGACGGCCGCGGACTTCGTGGCAACGATGTGTCCCGCGTCCAAGGCAGTGCTGTTTCACGTCTGGAGCGCCGGCGAAGGTGGAGTCAATCGCGACCGGTTGTGCCAGGAGACACGGCTGGCGCCTGCGGACCTCCGCGCACAGCTGATCAGCATGGCCCATCTGCTGAGGCGGTTCGAGCGCGAGCGCGGTGTGCGCCTGATCAAGCCGGTGGTGGCCGATTATCGATTGCAGCGTTACTTCATCGACCAACAGTTTGCGGCGGCCGCATCAGCTCGGGCATTTGGCCGGGAAGAGGAACTGGGCGAGTCGGCCGGAAGGGATACCGGAACCGGAAGTTTTCGGACGATGGTATCCCGCTAGTGGCGAGGGGCTGATCCTGCCTGTCGGCGCATCCGGCCACCCTCTCCTAATCCGGGCGAGCGCTGCGGCCGGCGGTGCCGGTCAAGGAGGCTTGGTCGCAAACCTTGACCACGGAGATCAAATACGACGTCAGGTCGACGGTCGTGATAGGCAGTACTTTCCTGCCGTGGGCGGAATCGGCCACCTTGAGACAGCTCGGCAGTTGGGTCGGTTCTTCAGAATCACCCGATCGGAATGCATTTGAACTCGCGGGATATATTCATGAAGTCTCCGATGGAGACATCAACCTTGGAATCTTGCTTTTGTTGTTTGCGATGCCGATGCTGGTGGCACTGATCACGCTAATCATTGGCTTGGCCGGACTGATGGTCCGACGGTGGAATCCTGCCTCGGGAATCCTGTCGATCTTATGTCGGTTGGTCATGTGTCTGATTTCTGTCGGATTGGCAGTCGCAGGCACTGCTTTACAGAGTGATAGGAATCTTGATCTCAGTTCGAATCAGCTCGTAGTGGAAGAACTGAGACAGCGTCTTCACCGCGATGTTATTGTTCTGCACTGCGAAACCGTCGGCATAGGTCGTCTTGGCGGCACTCTGCACGGCGTTCCAGGTGCCGTTGTTCCACCCGATAAGGTTGTTCTATGAATCATCAGATGCAAGGCAAAATCTGCCTGATAACAGGCGGCAGCGATGGCATCGGCTACGTGGCCTCCCGCGAGCTGGCCCGTATGGGGGCCAGGGTAGTCATCGTAGGCCGCAACTCTGTCAAGACCGAAGCCGCAGTGCAGCAGATCATCGCCGATACGGACAACCCGGCGGTTGAGTACCTACTGGCCGACCTTTCTTCCCAACGTGAGGTGCGTCGCGTGGCTGCCGAGGCGATGGAACTCGTGCCCCATCTGGATGTGCTGCTGAACAACGCCGGGGCCATCTTCCTGTCCGGCGGGCGCAGCGTTGATGGTATCGAGATGACCTTCGCTCTGAACCACCTGAGCTACTACCTGCTGACCAACCTGCTGCTGGAACACCTGCGGAAAGCGCCACGGGCCCGAATCATCAACGTATCCTCTTGTGCGCATGAGTCTCCGGGCAGGTTCCGGCTGGAAGACCTGGCTGATCCTTCAGGCAAGGGGAGATATCCAGCCTACAAACGCTCCAAGCTCTGCAACATCCTGTTCACCTACGAGCTGGCGCGGCGTTTGGAAGGCGAGAACATCACGGTGAATGCCCTGCATCCCGGCCTGGTGCGGACCAACATCGCCCGCAACAATGGGTTGCTGGGCCGCGTGGTCAATTTTTTCATTAGAGTTCGCGGTATCACCCCGGACCAGGGTGCGGAGACGCCGGTGTATCTGGCCGTATCGCCCGAAGTGGAGGGTGTGAGCGGCAAGTATTTCGTGGACTGCCGCCCAGTGCCGTCCATCGGCATGAGCTACGATGCAGAACTGGCTGCCAGGCTGTGGGATATGAGCGCCTCCCTGACTGCTGCTGGCGATCCGCCGGCCCGCTGACAATAGCACCCGGCGGGGAAACCGACCCGCCAGCCATATCGATTGTTTCCTAGCCCCGATGGCCCGACAGCAGCGGCCACCCCTTGCGGCGCCTCACTTCAACGCCCCGATGGGGAAGGTAGCGTTGCAATTCAGGTGGTTCAATCGGAAAAACGCCGTTGCCGGTGTGGGTAGGACGGATAATTATTCGCCCCTACAAGCGTTCCAGTTCGATGCCGACGGGGCAGTGATCGGATCCCATCACGTCGGGCAGTATGAAAGCATCGGTCAGGTTGGAGGCGAAATCGCTGTCGGTGAAGAAGTAGTCGATGCGCCAGCCCACGTTGCGGTCTCGCGCGCGAGTCACCTGATTCCACCAACTGTAGTTTCCCGGTTCCTGGTTGAACCGGCGAAAGGTGTCGATGTAGCCGTGTTCAAGGAAGGTGTCCATCCAGGCCCGTTCCTCCGGGAGGAAGCCGGAAATCTTCGTGTTTTCCCTGGGCCGGGCGAGGTCGATCTCCTTGTGGGCGGTGTTTACGTCGCCGCACACAACCACGCTGCGGCCTTCACCTCGCAGCCTGTCCATGTAATCGAGGAAGGCGTCGTAGAACTCCATCTTGTAAAGCAGGCGTTCGGCGGACCGCTTGCCGTTGGGGAAATAGATGCCCATGAGCACGAAATCGTCAAAGTCGGCGACGATGGTGCGCCCCTCGCTGTCGAACTGCTCAACGCCGAGGCCAAAGCTGACGCTGCGGGGTTCATGTCCTTCGCGGGTGTAGAGTCCCACGCCGCTGTAGCCCTTGCGCTCCGGAGTGGTGAACCAGCAGGAATAGCCCTCGACCTGCTTCAGGGCGGTGGGCAACTGGGACTCGTGGGCCTTGGTTTCCTGGAGGCACAGCACGTCGGGCTGCGCCTCCTGAAACCACTCAAGGAATCCCTTTTTGTGCACTGCCCGAATGCCGTTGACGTTCCACGAAATCAGCTTCATGCTCCACTCTCTCAGTCACGTCTCCGCCGCAGGGAGATGCGAGAATATCCGTTTGAGCCCAATCTTAGCACGGTCAGCGGATCGCATTCTGACGCAGGAGTGGCCGGTTTTGACGCCCAAAATGGGCGCTGCTACACTCGGGCCACTTACCGCACACCTCTGAATGTGACGTTTTAGGCCGCCAGCCAAGGGGGATTGATGCCCGCTCGGACAGGAAAAGAATACATCGCCGGTCTCAGGGACCGCCCCCGGGAGGTGTGGATTCGGGGTGAACTGGTGAAGGATGTGACCAGCCACCCTTACTTCCGCAACGGAGTCCAGTCGGTGGCCGCGCTGTACGACCTGCAACACGACCCGGAGGTGGGGCATGAAATGACCTTCACCTCCCCAAGCACCGGGGACCAGGTGGGCCTGTCTTTCATGATCCCCAGGACCCATGAAGACCTGGAGCGGCGGCGCAACATGATGGCCCGTTGGGCGTGGACCAGTTGCGGGATGATGGCCCGCACGCCGGACTTCCTGAACGTGGGGTTGACCGCCTGG
>JAPOQH010000085.1 GCA_026710825.1 Chloroflexota bacterium
CCGCCCGGACCGGTGTAGAGCCCGCCGCCCGGACCGGTGTAGAGCCCGCCGCCCGGACCGGTGTAGAGCCCGCCGCCCGGACCGGTGTAGAGCCCGCCACCCGGACCGGTATAGAGCCCACCGCCCGGACCGGAATACGCTCCGCCGCCAGGGCCGGTGTACAGACCCCCGCCAGGGCCGGTGTACAGACCTCCGCCAGGGCCCGCGTAGCTGTCCCTTGGCCATGCCATATGCTTTTCAGTTCCTCCGGTCTGTGTTCAATTGCAGTTCCATTGTACGTAAGTCGGTCTAAAGTAATCAAAGGACCGGATTTTTGCCCAATGTATGCTCACGCAGCCACCATCTCAAAAATGGCAGACTTTGAACGGAAGTCTGCCATGTTTAACTTGCCCCATGGCGACGCGAGGACTCCCGCACTACTGGACACCCGATCAGGCCAAGTTGATCCTGGACGCTATACTGCCAAGACAACCTTGGCTGCTCGAGCTGCTGTTGTGGCGCACCGCGCTGCGCCAAGCGGAGGCCCTCAACTTGGAGTGGCGCAGTCTGCAATTCACCGGCGCTCAACCCTCGGTTACTGTCCGAAATGGGAAGGGCGGGAAATACCGTGTGATACCGGCGCACCCTGAGTTGGTAGACGCCTTCCGCTCAGTTCCGCATCGGAGCGCCGGAGACAATGTCTTCATCGGTCGGGCCGGCAAGCCACTATCGCCGAGGACGGCAACCCGTTGGATCGCCGACGGGATCACCAAGGCTGGTCTGCAGGCCGCCGCTACGGGGACCGGAGCGAAGGGACCCGCAACCCACAGTTTGCGCCATAGCTCCGCCCACCACTGACTGCAATCCGGACTGAACGTCAACGCCGTTTCTGCCTGGCTGGGCCACAGCAGTCCGACGGTGACGCTGAACACCTACCTGGTTCTGGTGCCGGACACTCTGGGCAACATCAGCGACGTTCCCTATGCTTGGGGATCCGTGGCTGTGCTGCTTGCGCACTCGTCCCGGTCGATGGTAGTCAACCAGGGTTATCCCGTCGTTGCCGACGTCAACATCGGCGGCATCCTGCCCGTCCCGTACGCCTCTGCAATCTGCGGAGCCAACCATTCACCCACCGTTCCGCCATCAGGCAGGACCAGGTTGGCCAGGAACTCGCTCTCCAACGTGGTGATGCCGGATTCCACCGCCTCCAGCTTGGCCCGAATGATCAACAACAGCGCTCGCCACCGCTGCCGGCAAGCCTGTTCCCACGCTGATTGTCGTGCGGCCGCCGTCCGTCTGGCGCTCCGCGGCGTGCGTGCGTAGTCGTCGATCGACGGCATCGCCAGCATGATCTGCACGCGCCGCCCGGCCATGTTGAACGCGACAAGTGCGCGGTTCCCCTCCGTAACATAACCGAAACCGTTGGCGCCGTACTTCGCCAGCAGTTCCTCGATGTCGGTCTTGGTCCTGGAGATGGGGACCTTTGTCTGTGCGGCGTAGGGCATCTGTTGATCTCCTCTGCGATCTCCGGTGGTCATTCGAATCCAGTACAGTTCTCCCAGCCTGCGAGCGACGGTCGATGCTCGGCAATGATACGCAACCTGGGAGTTGGGCGAACAAGCAGGACTGCCGGATCATCGGCATACCAGCGGTTTGTAGCTCGGGAGCGCGGCCGTGGGGCTCTACGATGGCGTGGGCAGGGATCATCACGAAGAGTGCTGGTCAACCGTTAACGCCACGTATTCGCAGGCGGAGCGTGGCAACTACGATAAGCGTTCCCTCAGGCTCGTCGTCCAGCAGCTTCATCTGCGCTTGCAACCCCTCGTGTTCGTCGGCTCACTCGACCTCCGCGTCGTTCGCGCACACGAAGATCCCGTCATTCAGTTCCACCGGTCGGCTCCTTCCTGCCATTAGCTCTCTCCGTTCAGGCTGGGGGCCCAGTCGTTTTCTTGAGCCGCCTGGAAAATGGACGCCGCTTTTCGCTCGCCGATCCGGCGGAGATCAGCGTCAGTCAGGTCGGATCCCGCCAGGTTGGTGAACGGTAGCCGGAGTCTCAGACCGGGCTCCAGCTGCTGAACGGCCACGTACAGGGGGACTGACGGACCGGGCATCGTATCCGGCGTCATCAGCTCGAACGCCCGTCGCTCGTTGGGAAAGACCCTTCTCACTCGGTGCCGGCGTTTGGGTCGCCGTTGAAAGTAGATTCGGTCTGCATCCAGTTCCCGGTCGACGATGTCGGCCAGGGTCTCCATCTCTCGCTGCTTTTCGGTGTTCATCATTACCCTCGCACTTGTCCGTGTCTGCCGGTTCCGGGTCAGTAGTCCTCTCCCAGTGGATTGGGCCCGTTCTCGAAGTTGGGCGGGAACTCCATGTGGTCCATCAGGAACTCACGGTCAACCGGAGGCGGCTTGGGCGGGAACCACCACGTGAACGGCAGGCCGCTCCCCTCGTCTATCATCTCCACCGGCCGCCAGCCGAGATCCCGGAGTTCCCTTTCCAGGTTGGTGATGGCGGCGATCATTTCGTGCGGGCCGGTCATTGGTTTCTCCTGCGCGTCGTTCATGCCACGTACTCGTATGCGGTACGGAGAATCGGCAGCTGCACCACCGGCGGCGTGATCTGGCCCGAGTCGATGAGCAGCTGGTAGATCTCCATGGCCATCGACACGCCCGGCGGCCAGGGCAGCGGCAACTGCCCGGCCTGCAGCAGCATGACCAACCGTTTCCGGATCCGGCTCAGGCGGCGGTCGGCCGCATCCCATTGGAGATGACAGCGCTGGCAGAGACACGCGAGATTCAACAGCGACGCGCACTCCGGCACCTTGTCCCAGACATGAGCCAGGGTGAGCACCACGATGCTGCCCGTGTCCGGATGGGGTTCTTCGTTCTCGGCTCCGCACCACTCGCACCGGTTCTGCGCACGGTACTGGATGATGAACCGGCGGCGGCGCGCCCAGTCGGCCGGGTAACGCTTGGCCATTTCCTTGCTGATGGGCATGGTTCCTCAGTCAGATCCGAAACGCGGTCGGAGCATGATCGTGTGGGCGTAGCCGTCCGGAAACACGACATCGACGTCGTGAACGTTGTGCGTCTTGGCAAACCGGACCGCTTGCTCCAGGTCATCGAACTCGTGGACGTTGCCGACGTCCGTCTTGAACCGGTACTTCACCAGGCCCTGTTCCGCGAAGACGATATGGTTCACTGCTTCCATAGAGATTCCCCTGTGTTGTGCGTGGTACCTGATCCTGGCCCGATGGGGATACATGGTGGTGGCACCTGATGCCTTGCGGCACGGCTCGCCATGTTTGGCCGGGCAACTCGGGCACGGCATGGGATTGGCGGCCAGCTTTTCGCGGGAGGCGTGCGGCAGGCGTTGGTGGCCGTTCATGGTCGTGCACTGTTCCCCGAACTTGGCGTGGTACGCGGCGCAATAGACGCTCAGCGGGCTCATTTCCAAGGGGGACGATAGGTGGTCATCGCTCAACCTCCACGTTGGCGTCCTCGCCGGTGAGGATCCTCCTGACCTCCAGGGAATCAACGCGCCCGGTCTGACAATCCTGGCATGTGTCTCCATATTCGTCAGGCAACAGCGGCCGTGCGCAAAGGGCACAAACTCGTTTCTCGCCCGAAACGGCCATCGGTTTTTGCGCCGCAGTATCTGAACCCTGCAATCCCTGCAATTCCTGCAACGGCTCCCGGGTTTCCGGAGGCACCAGCGGGAACGCTCCCACCGTGGCGTCGGCCACCTGCAGCATGAAGGTCGGGTAACGGTTACCGTACATTGGACCGGCGACGATCCTCACCGTTGCGTCGTCGAGCTCGTAGGTCTGGTCCAGCCAGGTCTTGATGAGCTTGGTCAGGTTGGACCTCCGCTGTTTGTCGTTGGTTCCCCTGACCCTGAGCATTCCCTCAGCATCGTCGTCGTTGGAGTCTCCCAGCGCCACCAGGGCCAAATCCTTGGTCATCACGGGATTGGACTTGTGCGTATCCCACCACCACTGTACGAAGGGCCGTTGCGCCGCCTCGGCATCGGTGATAGCCCTTTCCTCGAACTCCACCGTATTGCCGGCGAAGTCGGTGAGCCCAGCGGCTTCCAGGATCGCCGCGGTCTGCCGCTGCCAGGCGGGATAGCGCCGGAGACCCTGGGGCAACTCCGAGGCGGGCGGCTTACCTTGCTCCAACCAGTGATGAATCAGGGAAAGCGCGGCGTTCCTGTACTTGGCCAGGTTGACGACCAAGTGTTCCTTGACGTCCGGATGGCGGAAGTCGGTGCGCTGGTCCGGTCTCTCTACCCCCGCGTTCAGTCGCACGGGTAGGGTGCGGTTGGCCAGTTCCGCCGTCATGATCACGTTGTTGGCGGTACCGACGATCACGAAGTTGCGCGGGTTGAAGGTCATGTTTCGGCTGGTGCCCAGGTCCCGGGCGGTGAAGCTGTCGTCCGCGGTGAGCAGCTCCGCGAGCATGGCACTGGACATTACGCCGGACAGGTTGTCCAGCAGCACCACGCCGCTGGCGGCGCGGCAGGGTGCGGCCACCCGCTTCTCGAACTCCAGCATCTCACCGTTGCAATAGGTGACCCGCTCCGACTTCTTGCCGGTGCTGAGCACTGCCACCAGGTTGGCCAGCAAAGTGGCTCCGGTGCCCGACTTGGGCTTGTCGAACATGAACATTGGCGCGATGTCGTAGGAACGGCGGCAGATCCGCGTGATGATCGCGGCGTACAGATTGGTGCGGTCCGCCGTCTGGTTGGCGAAGGGGAAGTCGTGGAACAGGTCGTCCAGATCCTCAACGGCCTTCTCAATGGCCACAGGCGCGAACGGGATGCGGTTCTTCAGGTAGACCCTCTCCTCGGGGTGATAGCCTTCTTCGGTGACCAACCGGTCGCCCGCGCCGTTCAGAAAAGGGTGCGTGATCACCGCGTCCAGTTGAGGCAGATGGTCGGGAAGGTTGATCAGCAGCGCGCTGGTCACGGTGCGTTGGGGGTGATGACGCTTGGGGGTATGCAGCGCGTAGCTGACCTGCATAGACCCATCCGAACGCGCCTTGACCTCCCGGGCAACCCAGCTGTGTTCCTCACCGTCGATGCCATCCACCAGCGCGGCCGCTTCCTTCCAGGCCTCCAAATCCGCATTGGGATCGGGTTCAACCAGCAGGGCCCGTTGTTGATAGCCCAGGTACCAGAACACCGACGATGCGGCCAGGATTGCGATGCTATCGCCGGTGTGCTCCGTGATTTCGAGTCCGCCCTGGTCGTCGGACGCCAGGTAAACCAGCTTGCCGTCCCTGACGTAGAGACTCGGCTGCTGCAGGTCCTCCTCCCGCTGGAAGATGCCGGCCCACACCTGGCCCACGTGGTCGTCGAAGTGTTCCTGCTTGGTGGCCGCCACCAGTGGCCGCCTGGTCAGCGTCCGGCACCGGTCGCCCAGGTTATGCACGGCCAACTCCAGGTAAAGCGGACCCAGCTCGCGGACTGGTGAAAACCAGCCTTCCTCGATCACGAGGGCCCGTTGCTCGATGTCCAGGTCGGCCAGGTCCTCGCCGCGGCGATGAAACGCGTCCGTGGGCAGGATGCGAACCTTGTGGGAGCCAGCCTCGATGCAGCGTATGGCGGCGGCGAGCGCGGCCTTCGTGCCGGGCCGGTCGTTGTCCGGCGCGATCAGCACGTCCATTCCAGCGATGGGCGTGTAGTCGGCGCGCTCAGCTCCGCTGGCGCCGCCCTGGTAGGAGAAGGCCCTCCACCCACAGGCGGCCGCCGCCTCCGCTGTGCTCTCGCCCTCGGCGATCACCGCCCAGTTGTCCGTTCCGCCACCGTCGGTTTGTTGTTGCATGGCGTTGCGGCGATTGCAGGAATTGCAGGAATTGCAGGGTTGACCATCCACCGGCGAAGAACAGTCGGCGTTTTCGGGGGTTTTAGGCGTTGCAGCGAAGTGTTCCAGCAGCAGGAACCCGTCTGTCGGCCAGCCCTGCCACTGCGCCACACGCCGGATCCACGGATGCTTGTGGGCAAACCGGTCGCCGCAATCCTTGCGCCAGCACGGACCGTCATAGCGTTCCACCACCTGAACCGCTTCCTCGCCGGTGAGTCTGTTGACGTAGGTCCACTCCCGCACCTGATAGGGCCGGCCTGCCTCCACCGACTCCGGCAACCGGTACTCAGGAAGACCCAGGTTGCCGGTGATGCGGTGCTGGGCTCCCATCCACACCTCTTTCCCGCCCTTGTGCTTGTGGCAGTGGAAATAAACGCGACCGTCTTTCTCGGTGGCCCAGCAGCCGGCACGGTTGTCGCCGCCCACGTGGCAGGCGCGGGAGTTGAAACTGAACCCACCCCGGTTACCCAAGCGAGTGGGCTTGAAACCCAGGGCGGTCGCCGCGGCGTGGGCCTCCTCGAGTGTGAAGGCGTTTGACGAGTACGAAGGCATAGTTATTTCCCCTGGGCAGATTTGGGACGTCCCGATGAACTGTTTTCGAGGTCCTTACTGATGTTAGGGAATTTCAGACAGGGGCTTGTCACAGGGTCTCGTTCAAGGCCGTCCAGCGGCCCTCCGAGAGGGTGGTGGCGATTGATCAGACGAACCGTGAATGACCCCATCGTCAATCACAGTCGGCGACGCCGGCTGTCTATCGCCAGGCGCTCCCTGGTGTCGCTCATGTCGGTGTTCATGTTGCGCGGCGTCAGCGCTCTCGCCGGCCAGTCAGGCCGGTCGGTCTGGTACCCGCAAGTCTGGCAGATGGCCCAGTCTGGACCGGAAATCCGCATGTCTCCGTGGCCGCAGCGGGGGCACTCGGTCGCGGGATACTCGCCGCGAGCGATGCTGTCCGCCCATTCCTGGTGCAGACGGCTGCAGTACGCGTGCTGTTCATCGCCGCTGCTCGCGGTCCTGTAGCAGCGCTTCCCGCGCCAGGCGCAGTTGGCCATCCGTGTGGTCGATGTGCTCATGCGCAGGACTCACCATCCCGGGCGGCCCTGAACTCCTGGGTTTTTTGTCGGATCTGCTGTCTGATTGCGTGGTATTGCAGGAGGAGGTCCTGCCTGCCCGCCTCAGCAGCCTCGTGGCGTTCTTGGTCGTAGTTGCGCCGAATCATCAGCGCGACGAACTCGGACTCTTCCACGTCCTCGTATCGGACGTAACCGAAGCTGTTCTTGTGCAACTCCCAGCCCGCCGCTGCCATTTCGTTCATGGTCTCCTGGATTTCAGCGGCGGTGCCGCCGGAGGCGATCTGCCACGGTTCAGAGTCAAAAACCTCCCTGTTGGCGGCGTTCAGCTTCTCCCGCATGGGACAGAGCGGACAAGGAGCGCACCAGTGCGCGACGTACACCAGCTCGCAGTGCTCGCAGTAGTTGATGACGTCGTGGTTCTGGGTTGTGGTCATTGTGATCAGCTCCTCTCGCATTCATGGCTTGCGCCGCCACGGGACCTATCCTTCCACGGCGGCGCTTTTCGTTGGCGTTACCGGTCGTTCAAGATGTGGTTGACGCTGTGCTTATCCCGGTCTTGGAGGCGTTCCATGATCTCGGAATCCCGGGTCCTGGCCTCCCGCAGGTGAGTACGTCCAAGATCGGTCAGGTTCCAGCGATCATCCATGATCAATTCGTTGAGCAGCTTGTTGACGACTAGATCGTCGTCTGGTTCGGCGTCGACGGTAGGGTGGTTGGTCGTGGTCATTGTGATAGACACCATTCGATTCAAAGCTTTGCGCCGTCGTCGGGAATGGGCGTCCCTTCGACGGCGTTATCGTTGACCGCGGAGCAGGATTTGTTCGTAGGCAGCGCGGGTGCCCGGTAGAGTTCGTCCGGCGCATCAACCAGGCCGTTGTGGTTGTGAACCTGAACGCTGGCGGCCTGTTGGGTGGCACGGATCCGTGCCACTGCCCACTTCCTGAACTGGTAGTGGGGAATCCGGGTCGCATCGTCTGCGCACTCTGCGTGTCGAACGTCCTGTCCCTTCCTGCCGGGCTCGTCCCAAAGGAAGGGGTTCCAGCCCACGCTGACGGTGATCGTGTCGTCACAGAGGCTGCCGCCCTCGATGGGCAACCCGCACTTGGTACAGTCCACAAAAAAGCCTCCAACTTTTCAGTTAGAGGCTAGGCTAATCAAGACAGTGCAGATTTGTCAAGACAGTGCAGAACGTTTCGGGCCAGGTTTCCTTGGATTATCTCGACAACGCAAAATTTCGGCCTCAACGGTCACGATATAGCCGCCCCGGGCAGTTGGCCCTCGAAGGCGCCCGACCTCAGGCAATTTGCCTCGCCGTACCCACGCTCGTAGGGTGTTACCTGAAATACCATACCGCTTGCTGGCACTGGGCAGGTCAATCAGACCCTCCGGCAGTTCGCCAGGTTCGTAGATGACATCGTCTGTCTCTTCGGATTGGATGCCGTTGGGGGGCGTTGCTTGGTTCTCGGTCGCGGTGATCATGCTGGCCATTTCGGCTTCGGACATCCCGTCCTCGCGGGCCCGCTCGATGGCGGCCCGGAAAGCTTCGCGCTTCGGATCATCGCCGTAGGTTAGCATATCGGTTCGCGGTTTGTCCCAATGCTTACAACAGGGTTCAGCCAGCGGCGATACGTGCGGTCCGGTAAGGTTTGATGCGGTCTGATTTAGGCCGACGTGCAGGACATACGCGATTTGGTAGGATCAGGTTCCATCGGGTCTGAAATCATCCAAATCCGTTCGTGTTGGCGGCACTGGCGGGCGGGAAATGCCTTGAGGTGCTGCCGAAGATGGAGGATCCCTACTTGAAACGCCCGCGATCAGGAAATATGGAGCGGGCGATGGGAATCGAACCCACGTAGCCAGCTTGGAAGGCTGGGGCTTTACCACTAAGCTACGCCCGCTTGGCTATTGCATTATACTCCAAGAAATGGCGCCCGACCTGATGGGCGCCCGCAATGCCACTCCCGCGCAGTCCCCGAAACGATGCCCAACACCATCTACCTGGCCAACCCTTACGGCTTTTCCGCCCAGCAAAAAGAGTCGCTACTGCCGCCCATCATCGCCGCGCTGGAGAGCCTTGGTCTGGAAGTGTGGGAACCATTTGCCCGCAACAACCAGGTGGACTTCCAGCGGGCCGGTTGGGCCTACCGCGTCGGCCAGCAGGATTTTGCCGACGTGGTCGCGGCCGACGCAATCTTCGCGGTGGTCAACGGTGTACCGCCTGACGAAGGCGTGATGGTCGAATTGGGGATGGCAATCGCGCTGGGCAAGCCGACGTTCCTGTTCCGCGACGATTTCCGTCGGGCCACCGACAGCGAGGAATACCCGCTCAACCTGATGCTGTTCACCGGAATTCCGGAGCAAGATTGGATGGATTACTACTACACTTCGTTGGGCGAAATCACCGCACCCGACAAGGCTTTGGCTCAGTGGGCGTCCTCAACGGTATAGCGGAGTAGACCATGGACCGGACTGATGAGTTGCGCATTACGTCCAGAATGAGTTGGGACCACGCATGAACGAGGAGTCCACCCTGTGTTGAACACTCGATTCACCGACCTGCTCGGGCTGGACCACCCGGTGATGTCCGCCCCTATGAGCAACCACAGCGGCGGGCGCCTGGCGGCGGCGGTTTCGGCGGCCGGCGGATTGGGCACCTTTGGCGGCAGCAACAATTTCGGTCGCGACTGGTTCCGGGAGCAAATCGGTTACATGCGCTCGGAGACAGACCGCCCTTTCGGTGTGGGGTTCATCACCCAGCTGATCGAGGCGTACCCAGCGAACATCGAGATCGCCCTTGAGGAACGCGTGCCCGTCGTGATTTTCTCCTTCGCGGACCCCCGCCCGTGGCTGGGACGCGCCCGTGATGCCGGAGCCACCACCATCTGCCAGGTGCAGACGCTGTCGGCAGCGCGGTTGGCAGTGGATGCGGGCGCCCACATCCTGCTGGCCCAGGGCAATGAGGCGGGAGGCCACACCGGCGAGATGAACCTCCTCCCGTTGCTTTGCGATTTGGTCGAACGCTACCCTGACGTCCCCGTGATGGCGGCGGGCGGGATCACCTCAGGTCGCGCGCTGGCGATGGTGCTCGCGGCAGGCGCCGAGGGAGCATCCCTGGGCACCGCAATGTTGGCTACGCCCGAAGCGGTTGAGGTGCCGGCCGCTTTCAAAGAACAGATCATCCGGTCCAGCGGCGAGGACACGGTCTATACGCGATTCTATGATTTGCTGGGCGACGATCCCTGGCCCACTGGAATCGCGGGGCGCGTCTACCGCAACCGGTTGGTGCGGGAGTGGGATGGCCGCGACGGTGAGATCCTCCAACTGCGAGAGGAATTGGCGTCCGACGTTGCGGCAGCGCGCGCCCGCCAGGACCCGGAAGAATCATCGGTATACATGGGACAGGGAGTCGGCAACGTGAATGCGATGCGGCCCGCCTCCGAAGTGGTGCGGACCATCTGCGATGACGCGGAGCGAATTTTGGGGGATTTGTTGACGCGCGGCCTGGGCAGAAGCACCGCAGAATAAGACCGTCCGCATCCGATTATGCTTCCCCCACAAATCAGCATTTGTCGTAACCTCCTACCCAATCGCGGATACCGCACGACACAAGAATCCTCGATGCTCCACGCTCTGATAGATGCACGTTCGCTGCCTCTCCTGGCAAGAACGAACAGGGCCTTTCGAGCATTTACATGCTGCCCACCCAGTCCGCTCATGGTGCGGAACGTCCGCCGGTGGCGGGAACAGCCGCAGGTCCGACTCTGGCGCATCGAACCACGAGCGTACGATGCCTCCAGAACCGCGTTGGGCTCTACACATTTTCTTGGTCTGCCGACCATCGAAAGATCCGGTGACAATTCCCCCTTGTCCCTACCATCCCCATATCCTTACCATCTAACTGTCCAACCGCCCAACTCCATCCCGCCGCCCAACTCAAACGCGGCATCCGCAATCCCGAAAATCCTCCAACCTCGTTAATCTCGATTCTGACCACCACGAACCATTCCAACCCCGCTCCGCCAAACCCTCTCACCAACCCGTCAAAACCATCAATATCGCCCCCAAAACCGCCCGATCCGCCCTCGTTTATCCTCACGTCCCACCTCCTTGCCCTACTCAAATGAGCGGAAATGACCGGAAATGAGTGGGATATTCAAAAAATCGCCAGCAATCCAATCCCCTTCCGCTCATCCTGAGCCTGTCGAAGGATGCCCATTCCAATCCTGCCCATCCATGCAAACAATTCCCGGTAAGAGGTATTACCCTTGACCATCTCCCAGATCCGCCGCCGCATCGCCGCCCTCAAGCATAGGTTCGCCCCCGAACTCACCATCATCAAGCTCCGCCGCATCGCCGAGGCCGTCGCCGACGACTGGACTCCCGACCAACCCCCCGAGCCTGCCGACGTCATCGAGCGCATCGCCAAAGCCGGCTTCCGCCTGCCCACCTTCGCCAGCCTCGGCCGCTACCTCAACGACACCCGACGCCAGGGAGACGTCCCCGATCCTGGCGCCATCGTCCTCAACCTCCTCCCCTGGGCCAGCAAAGACCGCTACTGCGAACTCCTTCGCTGGGACCTCCCTGCCCCTGCACTCTAGCCATGCCCTCAACCTCTCGTTCCGGACTTGATCCGGAAACCGGGAACGTCATGCTGCCGCCAACGTTCCGGAACGCCGACGCCTTCTGGATTCCGGCGTGCGGCTCTTGGGAATCACGGTTTGGCCGGTTCAGACCGATAATCCAAAGGCCCTGAATGCAGACGGCGTAGTTAACGCCAGTTGTTTCATTGCCGATCTCTGTGCAACCTTGTGGGACTCTTACCACGATGGCGGGTTCCCCCGATAAGGCTAAACCAGTGGTTACCGTTAACGGCTACGGCCTGCCATGATTCGCAATGGATTGCGTGGTCGCGGAACCCCACTCGCCCGCAGGTGTGGCGGGATTCTGCTGGGTAATCTACAATGAACGGGCATCAATTTTAGGTTTGCCACGCGTTTGAGTATTGACGCGGATTCGCCTGGAGGGACACGTTTTGAAGGTAAAAGCTGCTGTTTTGTGGGAAGTGGGCCAGCCCCTGGATATTTGTGAGGTTGACCTCGATGAACCCAAGGCCGGAGAGGTGTTGGTGAAAGTTGGCTCGGCGGGCATCTGCCGGAGCGACCGCCACTTCATGCACGGCGACGCCCCCATCTCGATTCCGGTCGTGCTGGGCCACGAGGGAGCCGGTACGGTGGTGCAGACCGGACCGGGAGTCACCCTTGCCAGCGAAGGCGACCAGGTGATCCTGTCTTTCGTCCCCGCCTGCGGACGCTGTCGGTCCTGCCTTGAGGGCCACAGCAACCTGTGCGACTTGCATGCGGCCACCGGCGCCAACCTCCTGGACGGCACCACCAGGTTGCACGCTGCTGGGAAGGATATTCACCACATGGGCAAGGTCGCCTGTTTCGCCGAGTACGCAGTCGTCCCCGAAACCGGCGTCGTTCCCGTCACCGACAATCTGCCCATGGACAAGGCAGCCATGATCGGGTGCTCAGTGACCACCGGCGTGGGCGCAGCCCTCTACAGCGCGGAAATCAAGGCAGGGAGCACCGTGGCCGTCATTGGTTGCGGCGGCGTTGGCCTGAACGTGATCATGGGCGCGGCCCTGGCCAATGCCGGCCAGATCATCGCAGTCGATATCCGCGAGGCGCAGCTGGAATTCGCCATGAAGTTTGGCGCGACCCATACGGTGAACGCCGCCGATCAGGATCCGGTCCGGCAGGTTAAGGAACTCACCGGCGGGCGCGGCGCCGATTATACCTTTGAGGTGTTCGGCAGCGGGGATACCACCAAGGCCGCCTACGACATGGCCGCCAAGCGCGGCGTGGTCACAGTCGTCGGCATCGCCCCCTGGGGCCAGGAGGCCGCCATCAACGCGGTAGACCTGGTCCGAAACGAAAAGACCCTGCGCGGCTCCTACTATGGTTCGGCCCGTTCCCGCACCGACATGCCGGTGATGGTTGATATGTACCGTTCCGGCAAGCTGAACCTGGACGACCTCGTGGTACGCCACTACACGTTGGATCAGATCAACGAAGCGTATGACGACCTGGACCGTGGCGAGATCGGCCGCGGCGCGATAATGTTCGATTAGTTCGTCGGACTACCTGGGGTGGCCCGTCAGCCACCCCCGATTCCCGTCTAACACCAACGATTCAGCGACTTTGGAGGCTCGTGATGCCCCGTTTGGAAGTTTTGTCCGAAGTACAGCGCCGCATGCTGGAGTTTTTCCCCTGCATGGAATCCGACGAATCGCCGTGGTCTCCGCTGGGGAAACCGCTCGCGGAGAGCATCGTGGCTATCGTCACCACTGCTGGTCTGCACCTTCGCGATGACAAGCCCTTCAATCGCGACCATCCCGGCGGAGAGTCTACGTACCGCATCCTGCCCAGCGATGCCGACACGGCTGACATCGTCCAGAGCCATTTCAGTATCGGCTTCGATCGCACGGCCATCTACCGGGATATCAACATCACCTATCCCATTGACCGGATGCGCGATTTGGCTGAACAACGCGTCATCGGCTCATTGGCTCCCAACAATTACTCATTCATGGGCGCTCTGCGCGACTGCACCGTGGTCGCCGAGCAAACCGGACCCGAGGTTGCCCAGCGTCTCAGAGATGAGGGAGTCGACCTGGTTTTCCTCACACCAACTTGACCACTGTGCACTCACGCCGTGAGCGTGCTGGCCCGCGTATTTGAAACGGCCGGACTGACCACCGTCGCCGTAGCATTGGTGCGGGAACATGCCGAAAGAGTCAAACCACCCCGCGCCCTGTGGGTGCCATTCTACTTCGGCTATGCGCTGGGCAAGCCGGACGACCCCAAATTCCAACACGAGGTCATCTCCGCGGCGCTGGATCTGGTAAAAGCCACCGCGGGTCCCGTACTGGCGGATTATCCCGATGACGCCGGCCCGGTAGGCATGCCGCAGGCCTCAGACGTTGCTACCGCCGCGACCAACGGCGAAGCCAAGCCGCTGGATGCCGCCGGTGAAATCACCGCCCTGCGCGGTTATTACGAGCGGTGGCAGGAACAGCGGGGTCGCACCGCCGTGGGGATCACCGGCATCCCTCAGCGCCGTTTCCGGGGAATCATCAGGTTCCTGGAAGCCTACGCCGCCAGCGACGACGCCGATATGGACGAGCGGCCCGACGACGTTTCCATCCCGCAGTTTGCTCGCTACTGCGCCGACGACCTCAAGGCGTTCTGCTACGAGGCGCGCATGGCGCAACGTCCTGACGACGATGAGACGGAAATCCATAGCTGGTTCTGGGGCGAGACTGCAGTGGGCGCGTTGATCGACAGCATCACGCAACGGTTGACCGCAACCGACGACCCCAAGCTCCAGGCAACCGCTTACGGTCTGTCGCGTTAGGATCGTCTCGGACACCGTCGGCGACCCAAGGGGGCCGTTGGTGGACGGCTCCCTTATTCATCAGCTAAACATCCGGTCCATCCCCTCCACCTCCGGGCGCGTCTGACGGCAGGTGAGACCGAGAGCGCACCGCGGGCGCTTGCCTGCCCGTTATCGGTGGAGGAGGCGTTGGTTGACCGTCCTGCGGGGTCCAGCCATCGGGGAAATGCAAGGTGCGCACGGGGTAGTTGATGGTGATGTCCTCGGACGCCAACCGGGCGTGTAATTGCTTGATCAGCTCAGTCCGAACCTCGAAACTGGCGAGCCGGTCCGCTGCCTGCATGAACAGCCAGAAATCGATGTTGCTCTCGCCAAAGGTGTCGTAGCCGAAGTACACTCCGTAGTCCTGCACCACACCCGGATGCTCGCGCTCAACTTTCTGCATCACCTCCATGCTGACCGCCTCAACCATCTGCAGATCGCTCTCGTAGGCCACTCCACAGGTCAGGAAAACGTTGACGTGTTCATCCGGCTTGCTGAAATTGGTGATGATGGTTTCCGCGAAACGGGAGTTGGGGATCACCACCAGGTTGTTGGTCCACGTCCTGAGACGGGTGCTCCTCCAATTGACATCCACCACGTAACCGGTTACGCCGTTTTCCATCTCGATGTAATCACCCGCGCTGACCACTCCCTCGGTGATCACGTAGGTTCCCGCAAACAGGTTGCTGAGCGTGGGTTGCAGAGCCAACGCCACCGCCAGCCCGCCGATGCCCAGACCTGCGATCAACGGGCTGATGTTTATTCCCAGGATGTCCAACGAAACCATCGCGGACATGGCAACAACGACGATCATCACGCCGCGCCGCGCCAGGGGCAGCGCCCAATTGCCGGCGTTTTCGGGATCGCTGCTTTCGAGCAACTCTTCCAGCCAGTAGATGACTGCTCCACTCGCTGCGGTGATCATGAAAGCCCCGATCACAATCGCGATCAGCGCGGCTATTCTGTTGACCACATCCTGCACGGTATCGGCGAGGTGGAGCGGGAACGTGGCAGCTATGTACGCTCCGGCAAGTATGATAAGAGCGGTAACCGGACCCCGAGCCGCCGAAATTATCCGGTCGTCCAGATCTCCTGCCGAGAAATGCGCCATTCGCAGCATCAACCTGGACAGGAGCCTACTGAACAGAAACGCAAAAACTATCGAAGCAGCGAGAATGATCCCGGCCACGGTAAGGTCCGCCCATGTGACGGTCGTACCCGCAGCCCACTCCAAAAACCCATGCCACCAATTGTTTATGTAATCGCCCATCTTGGTCCTATGCGTTGATTCGCTCCCGTACGGCCTGGACTATGGCGGGGAGAATGTCACCGGCGCCACCTGAGATCACAACGTGCGCGGCGGCCGTTAACTCGGTTGGCATCGGGTTGACCTCGATAATTTTGGCGCCCTGCTCGCGAGCCACCAGCGGAAATTGCGCAGCCGGATTGACGGCTCCCGATGTTCCCACCAATAGCATAGCATCGCAACGGTGGACCTCCTGAGCGCACGCCGCCAAGGTCGGAGCAGGAATCGGCTCGCCAAACATCACCGTATCCAGCTTGATGATCCCACCACAATCGATGCAGGGCGGAGGCAGATCAGTAATCAGATAACCATCGCGAGGCCGCCGTGAGCCGCAACCGATGCAGCGCAGATGGTTCCGGTTCCCGTGTATCTCCAGCACGGCCTGAGAACCGGCGCGGCCGTGCAAACCGTCGACGTTTTGGGTTATCACCGATTTGAGAACGTCTAGGGATTCCAGGTCGGCCAGCGCAACATGTCCCGGATTGGGGAGAGCCTGATCGACCGCCGCTTTCAGGTCATAAGTAGGATTGCCGGGCGCTGCTTCGTCGTTCAGCCTCTGCTCCCACCAGGCTTGCGGATCCTGTGAGAAGACCCGGTAGGACAAATTCGACGGCTGGCCGTAGCGAGTCCAGAGTCCGTCAGGACCACGAAACGACGGGATTCCGCTCTCCACTGACAAACCGGCGCCAGTCAGGGCAATCGCATACTCGGCGCCAATCAATATATCGGCGGCGCGCCCGATCAATTCTTGCATCAGTTCACCGCAACGTAGATTGCGAAATTTGGGCTCTGTCGCCGCTGGGCGGTTTCTGCTCAGTTCTCTCGCACCACACCATTGTCTACCACTCGAAAGTAGGTCGCCTCGTCGCCAAGGACAGCCCGCACCTGCTGTACGTCGGTGGTGGTCACCAGCGTTTGCCGGTAGGCAACGGTTTTTTGCAAAACTCGCTCCCTCCGTCTTTCGTCCATCTCGGAAAAAACGTCGTCCAGCAGGATAATGGGGTCCTCAGCCCGGACCTCAGCCAAATAATCTGCCTCCGCCAGCCGCAGCGCAAGGGCGATGGTGCGGGCCTCGCCTCGGGACGCGAACGATCCAGCATCCCGGCCATCCACGAGAATTCCGAAATCATCTCGATGGGGGCCGGTTGCCGTCGCTCCGGTACCTCTTTCCCGGCCGGCGCGTTGCCCGAGCAGCCTCCGGAATTCGGTCTCCGTATCACCCTCGGTCTGGCATGGGGGCACGTTCGGGCGGTAGGCCAAATCAAGCGATTGGTCCGGTTCCGCCAATGCCCGGTGATGCTCCCCGGCAAACTCAGCAAGGCGGGTCAGGGCGTTGGCGCGAGTGAGCACTATCTGCGATCCCGTGTGGACCAGCTGGCGATCCCAATAATCCATTTCATCGGGGTCCACCCAACCATCCTGTTGTCGCCGCAGCAGCCCATTCCGGTTGCGCAACGCCGCCTGATACCGTTGCAGGGCATCAAGGTACGGCCGTCGTCCCTGTGAGATCAGCACGTCCAGGTAACGTCTGCGTCCGGACGGCGGTCCGAGAACCAGTTCCAGATCATCCACTACGAAGAGCGCTGCGCAGATGCGTCCCACCAGGCCGGCAGCGGTTGACGGCTGGCGATTCACACGGATCTGTTTGGTCACAGTTGGGGCTGCCGGCGCCCGGCCTGTTGCATCATCGCCAGGAGGCGTGGGTCCGGACGGTTGGTAACCCACCACCACCGTGAGGGACTGTTGTCCATCGACCGCAACACCCGTGATGTACGCCGCTTCGCCGCTTTGGGCCGCGTGGAAGTTCACCACCTCGCGCTCGCGTTCAGCGCGGAAAGCTCGCCCGACGACGAGGGTATAAGCCGCCTCCAGTAAAGCGGTTTTCCCCTGGGCGTTCGCTCCGTGGAACACCGACACCCCAGCCGACAGTTCGATATCCGCCTGTCGGAAGTTACGAAAATTCGTCAGGCTTAGTCGGGATAATTGAGCCAAATGCGACTGCTAACGCCAGCGCTCGCCGCATTAATTGTTGCGGGCACAACCCTCGCAGTACCCGTAAAAATCCACGCGCTGCGAGGAGATGCGGAAGTCGGTGCTGTCGCTGATGGACTGCTCAAGTTCGGCCACGCGTTCGTGCCCCACCTCTGCATCCACCACGGACCCGCAACCGAGGCACACCAGATTCGCATGTGGCGATAGATTGGCGTCGTAACGGGAGAACTTTTGGAACGGCAATTCGCGGACAATGCCCGCCTGCTCCAGCAATCCCAGCGTCGAATACACCGTTGCCAACGTAACGTAAGGAAAGAAATCACGGACCCGCTCGAAGATTTCCCGAACCGTCGGATGATCTGCCGAGTTCACCACCACCTCGGCAATCGCCAGCCTCTGCGGGGTCAGGCGAATTCCCAGTGGTTTGAGTTGAGTTGCCAGATGTTCTTGCGTAGTCAAAACGTTACGTCCGTCGCGGAAGAATTATAGTCAAACAGTATATCACTTTGGGCAAATGTCTGGACTTCAAGGGTATCGGGCCGAGGCCGCTACGGGCCAAAAGGCAATCCGCCACGCTCATGCCCAGCGATTTAATAAAACAGGGGGCGGGCATGTAACCCGCCCCCCTTGCAGCCTGATTCGAGGTCGAATCGCCTACAGGCGACCGCCTCCACCAGAAACGCGCTCGTTGACGCCGTAGAAGACCGCGTCCTGCTTCTGGAAAACCTGGATCCGCGAGCGGGCGGTCTCTACCACGAACACCCGTCCCTCATCGTCGCACTCGACGGCGATGGGACCCCAGAAGTATTTTTCCCGGTCGATGCCCTGGGCGATCTTGCGCTCCTCCCACATCTCGGGGTTTGCCTCCAGCTTGCCGACTCCCCACTGGGAGATCGTCGCTTCGCCGTAGGTCATGCCCGCGAACGAACCGTCCGGGTGGAAGATTTGCAGCCGCTCGTTGTTCCAGTCGGCCACGTAAATCGTGCCATCCCGGTCCACAGCGACGTCGGTGGGCCGGTTTAGCTGCCCTTCGCCGTCGCCAGTTTCGCCGAATTCCATCAGGAATTTGCCGTCGGCCGTAAACTTCTGGATCCGATCGTTCCGCCAGTCAGCGACGAAAACGTTCCCGTCTGAGTCGGTCTCAACACCGAACGGCAAGTTGAACTGGCCCTGGCCCGTGCCGAACTCGCCCCATTCGCCGATGTACTCGCCGTCGGCGGTGAGCATCTGGATCCGGTGGTTGTTGCTGTCCACCACGTAGAGGACACCGTCCTTTCCGAACACCAACCCGCTGGGCTTGTTCCACTGGCCATCGCCATCGCCGGGCCGCTCCCACTTGGTCAGATACTCGCCTTCCGCCGAGTAGATGCTGATCCTGTCCAGGTACTCATCGGCCAGATAGACGTTGCCGTTTGGACCAACCGTGATGGCGGTGGGCCAGATGATTGCTCCGTCCGTGGCGACAGCTTCGCCATCGCCCTGCTCGAACACGCCCTTGGCGAATTCACTGATGAACTCCTCGCCAACGGTGCACATCGTGATCCGCTTTCCGTCGGGGCGGTAGTCGTAGGAGCGGTTGGCGACGTACATTACGTCGTCTTCGGCCCGAGCCATGGCCGTCGGATTCCGGAAACCCGGCCCCGAAAACTCTGCTCTGCCGATGGTGTGAGTGTATTGCAACGATATGCCAACAGTCGGCAGGGCGTTGCGATCCATAGTGGTCGTCATGTAATTTCCTCCGTTGGAACGGATGACAGGGTCAATTGTTGGTGGGGGTGGAGAGGTTCCACCCCTTTGGCAATACCTAGATGAAGTTGAACTTCTCGAACTGTCCGTTCACCAACGGCTGTGCGTCCAGTCCCATCCATCCTTCCAACAGGTCGGTATAGATGCTCCGGAAGTCGTTGTTGAAGTGCAGGTCGCCTTCCAGCAGCTTGTCTTCCTCCAGGGAGGGGTATTCACCGTACATGCCGCCCTTGACGTTATCGCCAACGACGAACGCGACGCCACCACTACCGTGGTCAGTGCCGGAGCCGTTGTCGTGGACGCGGCGACCGAACTCGGTGAAGACCAGCAGGGTAACGTTGTCGCTGGCATTGTGCTCGCGCAGGTCATCCATGAAGTCGGCGATAGCGTTGGAGGTGTTCCCCCAAAGGCTCGCGTGCGCCGCCAGCTCACCAGCGTGAGTGTCGAAGCTGTTGTACGGAGCGGTGGTGTAGAGGACGCGAGTCCCGAACCCGGCCAGGTGCACCTGGGCGATGTTCTTCATGTACTGCGCGACCACGTCGTCGCCGTACTCCACGGTGGAGCTGTACATCTCAGGCGCCGTGCTCAGGATGTCAGCGCCTTTCAGGGCGTCCATGCCGGTCTGGGAAAGGTAGTCCACGACGGCGTTGCGCCCGATGGTCGGCGAGTACATCTTCGAGAAGATGTCCAGGGCCTCAACACGCTGCTCGTCCGCCTCGATTCCGGTGAGCACGCCGTAGGTGGCCAGATTGCCAACCGACGCTACCGGGACGCCTGGCGCGGCCAGCGCGCGCGGAAGCCCACGACCGAAGTTCACGCCGGTAAGCACGTTTTCTTTGTTCGGATCCATTTCGCGGATGGCGCGTCCCAGCCAACCTTCAGTGCCCTGCTTGTCGGGCTCGCAGGTGTGCCAGATGTCCATGCTGCGGAAGTGGCTGCGGTTCGGGTTTGGATAACCCACGCCCTGGATGACGGCCACCTTGCCCTCATCGTAGAGCCTCTTCAACGGTCCCATGTTGGGGTTGAGTCCTGCGTAACCATCAAGGTCCAGGGCCTGACCCTCGGGGACGCGCACTGCCGGTCGATTGTCGTAGTACAGGGGGTCACCATGCGGCACCAGCGTGTTCAGGGCGTCGTTGCCGCCGGAAAGCTGGAGGACGACCAACACCGGGTCTTTCTTGGTTGCAGTCATTTTGAATCTCCTTCCTCGATCGTTGGAGATGCTGGGGTAGCCGGAACGGCACCCCAGCCTGGTCTGTTTTCCAGCTTCCGACTAGGCGAACTGGTACTCCTGCGTGCTCACGATGAGCTGCAGCGTCTGTGCGATCGCTTCGGAGTATTCCGCCGTGCCGGGCGTCACGCTGCCGTTGCTGCTGGTGTAGGCAATCAACTGGTCCCTGGTTTCGGGGGCCAATTCGTAGGCGCCCACCAACTCTAGGCAGCGGTCGACGATCGCGTCCGGGCTGGTGATCTTTTCGCTGTCCAGGCGGGAGACAATATCCCGAATCCCCGGCAGCGCCGTGTTGCCAACCTGGTCCGCGGCGAAGTTGATTCGCTCCACCAGAGTTCCGGAGTCGATCCACTCGGCGCCGGTGTGCCAGCCTTCCACGGTCGGCGGGTTCATCAGGTCCTGGCCCATGTAACGGATGGTGTTGGCCAGCGGCTGCAGCCCCAGCTTGGGGGTCGTGAAGTCCTGCACCAGGCGCATCGTGCCGATCACAACTTCCGTCGGGCTCTTTACCTTCTCGAACGTCGCGTTCTTGAAGAAGTCAGAGTTGAACATCACCCGCAGCATGGCGGTCAGGTTGTACCCGGAGTCAAAGTAGGTCTGCTCGAGCAGCGCAATGGCTTCGGGATCCCGCGGCGGGGTGTTCTGCCACGCCGGGACCTGCACCTCGTCAGCCACGAAGAAATTGTAAAGGTGGCGAGAAACGAAGCGGGCGGCCGACTGCTGACGACAAATTATTGCGACGATGTCGTCGCCATTGAGATTCCCGGTCTCCCCCAGGAACGTCTTCTCTTCGTTGTCGTGGTCGTACGGGTTGTAGATGAACGCCGACTCGTAACGACCGTAGGGATAGCGCGGGATGGCGTTGGTGATGGTCCACCCGGTAAACGCCCGGGCGGCTTCCTTGATGTCATCCTCAGAGTAGTTGGCCTCGCCGTCCATACCCACTCCCATGGAGAACAGCTCCAGCAACTCACGTCCCCAGTTCTCGTTGATGGCGCCCTTGTGGCTCATGCAGTTGTCCAGGTAGAACACCATGGCCGGGTCGCGGGACAAACCCTTCAACACACCGTCGAAGCTACCCATGCCCAGTTCACGGAACATATCCAGCTGCAGCTGAATCTGCCGGCCGTGCTCGCACTTCGAGTTGCCAGTGCAGAGAATCCCGTGCCAGAACAGGGCCATCTTTTCCTGCAACGGGCGCTTCGTGTTGATCATTCGGTAGGTGAGATAGGCCTGGTTCACTTCCAGAGCGTTCATCTCTTTCCAATCGACGAAATAGCGCTCGAGGACATCCATCTCCAGATCCGGCTGGGTCATCGGATTCAACAGTTCCTCGACGGTCGCTTCGTAGCCGTTTGCGGCGCGCTCCTCCAGTTCAGCGTAGGTGGCGCCGAAGCCGGCCCGACGCATCAGGTGCGCCATCTGGGCGATTTCCTGGTTGGTTGGCATTGCCGATACCTCCTGAATTGTTTGTAACGGTTTCGTGGTCGAAACCGTGTCAATTGTTGCGGATACCGTAACATTCGCCACATAAAACCGTGGCCGTGCGGCAACCGCAGGCGAATGCCCGAATACTACTCGCCGGGCCGCAGGAGTGTCAAGAAAATGCTGCTGGAGAGCGAGAGCCACGGGCCGTCCGGCTGTCGGAATCCGTCGCGGCTAGTCGCTGTAAAACAAGGCTGCCCGGTTATCGCGATAACCGCGCTCCGGATCCCATTCGGTGGGTCGCGTCAAGCGGGGATCGTCCGAGAGTCCCAGCTCTTCGGCCAGGCGACGACGCCACTGGGTGACCCGGGGCAATTCCCCGGCCATCCGCAGCGGCGGGATCGGCATATGCATAGCCGGACCGGCGAAGGGAGAGACGTCGCAGACTCCGGCCACATTGTCGTAATGGCACGTGAAAAGTCCAATTTCCGGCTCGAAGACCTCGCCGATACGCGCGAGATCGCGCTTGATACCCTCTTTGCTTGCACCATAATACGTGTGCATAGCTACCAGCCAACGGTCGGAATCAGGCGCCATTTCGATATCGCAGACATCCTCTACCCGCTGGAGGCTGATTGAAACAGTGCCCAAATGCCCTTCCGTGGCACATGCAACCAGGTCCACCCGCACATCATGACCGTTGGCTGCCAGGAAACTTCCCCAGATGTCCGGCCCGGTCCGCGTCATGGCATCAGACGGTTCAACCAGCGCGACGGTGATCCCTGGAACCGGCACGCCGCGCGCTTGCGCTTCGAGCACTGCAAGCGCCAAGCCGGCACCCGATGCGAGGGTACCGCTGCCGAAATCGACGATGTCCAGGCGACGCTTGCTGGACAGTTGCGCTTCCCGTTCCTCGATCGCCTGAAAAATGAGGGAATACGCGAGGTTGGTTTGGAAAGGCTGATACCAGACGCTGTAGAACAGGGCGACCAGCGCCTCTGCGTACTCAGGCGTCTCCAGCCTGCGAATTGACCCGTGGAGCGAGTCCAGGGCGTGGGACACGCTGACCGCTGTTTCGGTCCGGTTCAGTCCACGCGTCAGGCGATCGAATGTGGTTGCCGCCGCATTGCTGATCGCGGCATCGAGGACCTCAGCGGCGTCGCTCGACGCGCGCAGCATATGCATTGAGCCGCGATGGCCCGCTATCCCCGGCGGCGTTTGTGCTGCCGCAGGATGCAATCGTCCATCACAACGCCGAGCCCGGCCTCACGCGCGCGTTCCGCCGCCGTTTCGTCCACGACGCCGTCCTGCATCCACACGTATTTCGCCCCGATCACAATCGCATCATCCGAAACGGCCCCGGCGAATTCGCTCCTCCGGAAGACGTCGACCAGGTCTATCGCAGTTCCTTGCTGACCGGCCGCCTCGGAGGCTGACGCGAGGTCGGCATAGGACTGTTCGCCAAGTACCTCGGACCCATGCAAGGCCGGGTTCACCGGGATGATTCGGTAGCCCTGCGACTGCATGTAGGCGGACACGCCGTGGCTATCCCTTGCGGGGTTGTCCGAAAGTCCCACCACCGCGATGGTTTTCACGTTGTCCAGGATTTCGTCAATCAGGTCCATTTACACACCTCTACAGAAAAAGGCGGGCCGGAGAGAATTGGATTCTCCCCGGCCCGGCTCGTACCAGCAACGGCTATCGGCTAGCCGTGCTGTCCTTCATGGTTATCGTGATATGGCCCATGTATCCGTCGGCGGTGGCGCCATGCCAATGGTTCTCGCCAGCCTTGATCTGGACTACATCGCCAACACCGACGTGGTGCTCCTCAGACTCGTTCGCCACGATGCCATTGCCAACCGTGATCACGAGGATCTGGTCGCTGCTGTGGCGGTGCCAGCCCGTCTGTGCTCCCGTCTGGAAGTTCACCACGCTGGCATTGAAAAAGTCGCTCTCGCCTTCGGGGATTATGGGTTGGCGAGTGCGATGCACTTCGCCGCCGCTCCAACCGGGCACCGGCTCGGCGGGTCCCAACGGCACGTGCTCCACGTTGGCAATTCGTACTAGACGCATGGTTCGGCCTCCTTGTCGTGTGACATCCCTGTTCGTGTAACGTTCCTCACATCTACCACTTCGCCGGTACCGGTATCCCAGCAACTTTTATCGGTACGCTGCCCACCGTGTTGCGGCTGGTGAAGTACAACGTCTTCCAGTCGTCCCCGCCGAAGCACAGGTTGGTGGTGGCCGGCTGCCCATGCACCACGATCCCCAGCGTCTCGCCGCCCGGGTTCATTATGTGCAACCCACCCGCGCCTCCGCAGTACACGTTACCCTCGGTATCCACCTTCATCCCGTCGGGCACTCCCTCTCGTTCGCCACGCATGTCGGCGAACAGCCGCTGGGTTGCCAGCGACACTGTGCCATCGTCCTGCACGTCAAAGGCGCGGATGACGCCCCTTCGTGAGTCATTCACGTAAAGGATAGTTTCGTCCGGGGAGAAAGCCAGCCCATTGGGCACGACAAAGTCGCTCACCAGCAGCGTCAGCGTGCCCAGGTCGGCGGACAATCGGAACACTCCCGAAATGGTCTGTTCCCATTGTTCCCGGGGCCGTCGGAAGGTCCACGGGTCCGTGAAGTAGATGGTGCCGTCCGATTTCACCACCACGTCGTTGGGGCGATTCAACTGCCGGCCCTGGAACTGGTTTGCCAGCACCGTCGTCGAACCGTCGTGTTCCCGCCTGCTGATGCGACGCCCGTCGTGCTCCGCGGCGATGAGTCGGCCCTGAAGATCCCGGGTCAGGCCATTGTGCCGGTTCACGGGTTCCGCATCGACGGTAACGCCCGAGCCTGGGGTGTAGCGCATCCGCCGGTCGTTGTGAATATCGCTGAACAGCAGGTACCCGCCGTCGCTCCACCACAACGGACCCTCGGCGGGGCCTTCGCCTCCGCCATACCCTGATCCATGTTCTTCGATGGGGGCGTCGGTGTCGATTATCGCGTCAAGGGCGGGGGAAAGTTTCTCGATTGGCATGGTTGCGCCTCCTGTGGGAGTCCGGAGCCACAGCTCGGACGATGGTATGGAATTGGCGTATCCGCCGTCATTGTAGGCGGCAGTTGGGCGGCGCGCAATGGCGGATTAGCCAAAAGTCGCGGGCGGAACCCTCGGCGCACCACGGCCCGTTTGCGGTTCAATAGAAGCGCTATTTTGTCCTCTTTTTATAAAATCAACCAACAAACGCACGCCTGGTACAACCGGATCCACCACGGCGATTGCCTGATGCTGTTGGGGCAAATGCCCGACGCGACGGCGGATCTGGTCGTGACGTCGCCGCCCTACAACCTGCTCAACAGCAGCGGCAACGGCATGAAGAACGGGAACGGCGGCAAATGGTCCCGCGCCGCCCTCATGCAGGGCTACGACACCCATTCTGACGCCATGCCCCACCATGCCTACGTCGAGTGGCAACGAGAATGTCTGCGCGAAATGCTGCGGGTGCTGTCGCCGGAAGGAGCCATTTTCTACAACCACAAGTGGCGCGTGCAGAAGGGGCTGCTCCAGGACCGCACTGACATCGTCGACGGTTTTCCGGTCCGGCAAATCATCATCTGGCAGCGTTCCGGCGGATTCAACCACAATCCGGGATATTTCCTGCCCACCTACGAGGTCGTCTACCTGATCGCCAAACCGGGATTCCGACTGGCGCCCAAGGCCGGTGGCGTCGGCGACGTGTGGAGAATCCGCCAGGACCGCGGCAATCCCCATCCAGCGTCATTCCCGGTGGAGTTGGCGAGGCGGGCCATCGGGGCCACCAGCGCCCAGGTGGTCCTCGACCCATTCATCGGCAGCGGCACCACCGCCGTCGCCGCCCTTTTGGAGGGGAGGCAGTTCATCGGGATGGATGTGTCGGAGGACTACTGCCGCCTGGCTCAACAAAGGGTGGACGCGGTTGCCAGGGAATTGGCGGGAACTCCGAGTCTGGCGGAGACTCCGTCCGCCATCGAGGTCAAGACCATGCTGGAGCCGGCTCCGCAGGCCGCTGCGGTTGTAAATCCCGACTCGTAGCACACGCGATGGTACAATCACCGGGCATTTCTTCATGAGATGAACTGATTCCCACACTGGAAGAGAGGTATTCCCGGTGCCTGAGCAAGAATTCGACGTACTGATTATCGGTGGCGGCATGGCCGGATTGACCGCCGGAATCTACGCATCCCGATACGGCCTGAACACCGCCATCGTCGAGCAGATGATGGCCGGCGCACAGATCATCAACCTGGACAAGATCGAGAATTTCCCCGGCTTCCCGCAGGGCATCGCCGGCTATGAATTGGGTCCCGCGACTCAGGAACAGGCGATGAACGCCGGGGTCGAAGTGTTGATGGACACTGCCACCAACATTTCGGTTGACGGCGACTACCTGCGCGTCACGGGGGATATGGGCGGCAGCTATCGAGGCAAAGCCGTCATCATGGCCGCCGGTTCCTCCCTCCGTTCCCTGGGCATAGCGGGCGAGGAGGAATTCGCAGGTCGCGGCGTGTCCCACTGCGCAACCTGCGACGGCCCGCTGTACATGGGCCAAACCGTTGCCGTGGTGGGTGGGGGCGACTCCGCAGCCGATGAGGCGCTGACTCTCACCGAATACACCGACCGCGTCATACTGATAGTTCGCGGCGACTCCCTGGGCGCCCAGCAGGTCCTGCAGGACCGCATCGCGTCGAATCCCAAGATCGAGGTCCGTTACAACACCGAGGTCGCGGAGATCGTGGGCGAGGACACCGTAACGGGCGTCAGGACCAACGGACCCGACGGCGAAACGGTCGAGCCGGTCAACGGCCTGTTCATCTACGTGGGCCTCGACCCCAACTCGGCTTCAGTTGCCGATCTCGTACCGCTCGACAACGCCGGCCACATCCCGGTCGGCCTGTCCATGGACACGCCACAGCCGGGCCTGTTTGCGGCTGGCGACATTCGCCAGCAGTCCGCCGCCCAACTGGTGGCGTCCGCCGGCGACGGCGCAACCGCAGCCATCGCCGCCTTCCGCTACATCAGCGCCAAAGAGTGGTAGGCAACCCACGACCAGCCTGACGCCCCGGCCATCCCAGCGAGTTGTCACATGCAGATCACCGACCACGTCTACAGCACCCATATCGCCGAGGACCCCAACGCCTACGGCGCGATGCACCCGGGCGGCACCCAGATCTATTTTGTGGGCGACCCCACCGACAGCATGGTGATGATCGATTCGGGGGAACCTTACCGCCACTGGCGTCACCAGATACTGGAATACTGGGAAGAATTGGGGAACCCATCAATTGACGCCATCCTCATCACCCACGGCCACGGCGACCACATAGGCGGCCTTGACCGGCTCCAGGAGGCGTTCGACTGTCCGGTTCGCTGCCATCCCAAGCTTGCCCCGCGTTTGCAGCACATCCTCGGCGGCAACTCCGTTTCCGCGCTTTCAGCCAGCGAGATCATCAACGCCGGAGGGGGCGTCAACTTGCGCCCGTTGTTCACGCCGGGCCACGAAGAAGACCACGTCTGCTATTTCCTGCGGCCCGACCGAGTGCTGTTCAGCGGCGACAACCTGCTCGGCAATTCGTCGTCCAGCGTACGCAACCTGAAGCTGTACATGAACTCGCTCAACCGCATGGCCAGGACCCGCCCCGTCGTGGTGTGCCCCGGCCACGGCAACACCATCATGCGCGGCGAGCAGCGGATCCAGCAGCAGATCGCCCACCGGCAGGGTCGGGAAGACCAGGTGATCGCTGCGGTGGGCAGCGGCGCGACGACCGTGGGCGAAATTGTCGGCGCCGTCTACCCCAGGAACCTGCGGAAATCCCTCCGCGACGCCGCAGGCCGGAACGTTCGCACCCACCTCGAAAAGCTGCGGGCGGAGGGTCGGATCAGCGAACGGGAAGCCACCTATACCCTGGCCGAGTAATCCCGGCCATGTCCGGTCGTGGCCCATCCATCCTCAGCGCGGCGGGTCCAGCCGGGGCGATTGGCTGCGGCCTCTCGCTATTCTTTTTGGGCGTATTTCTGCTCACCCCCCTGGCGGTACTGCTGATCAAAGGCCTTGGATGGGCCCTCGTTTTGATTGGAATCCTGGTGAGCGCGCTGGCGCTATGGTCCTGGTTCCGCCGAAGACGGTCCTGACCGGAGCATGGTTGCCGACGGGCGCTCACATCGACTCGATCTGAATCACTCTTCCATCAAGCCCGATCCGTCGCGCTGCAGCAGCTCGATGCGAACGTCGTCCGGCCCGCGAACGAACGCGATGCGGACGCCGGGGCGGATGGTGCGCGGCTCCGTGTAGATCTCCGCGCCTTTACTCCGCAGGTCTTCGACCGCCCCGTCGATGTCGTCGACGCGGAACCCGAAGTGGTCCAGCCCGAGATGAGGGTCGCGCGGACTCAGGTCAATGTGCTCTTCCGGCGGAACGGAGGCGATGAAGATTGCCAGGCCGTTGATGTCCAGGTCCACCCTCGGAACTCCATCGCTTTGGATCAGGCGCAATACCTTGGCTCCGAACATGGTCTCGAAAAAATCGGCCATGCCTTCCGGATCCTTGGTGCGGACGTGAATGTGGTCGTAGGTGTAGGTGTACACAGGGGTGCTGGTGCTCATCAGATGCGGGCTCCTTGGTTCAAGTCGGACGGCAATCGTACTACACCCAACGCCCGGCTCGCACCGCATTGTGTGGGTCCCACGTCGCAGCGGACGACCTCGTAACGTTGACAGCGTGCTTGCCAGCCCTACAATCACCTCAATCCGCGCTCCTGGAGGCCCATCGTGCCCGACAACTACACTGAAGAAGAACTGCTTGACCTGGCACGCCGGTACAGCTTCCGCAGCCGCATGGACCGCAGCGGAGTGACCGGCCCCATATTCGTGTGGGGGCGCGGTTCGGTGGTGCGAGACATCAATGGCAAGGAGTACCTGGATTTCAACTCCGGCCAGATGTGCGCCGCCCTGGGCCACAATCACCCGCGCATCGTCCAGGCTCTCCAGGAAAGCGCCGAGTCGCTGATCCACAGCCACATGACCATGTACAACGACCGGGAAATCATCCTGGCCAGTCGGCTGGCCGAGATCACGCCGCCCGGCCTCAACCGCAGCATGTTCCTCACCTCCGGCAGCGATTCCAACGAAGCCGCCATGGCCATCGCCAAGCGCTACACCGGGGGCTACGAGATAGCCAGCCCGGTGGTCAGCTTTCACGGGATGAGCGACGCCGCCCGCGCCGTCACCTTCTCCGGATGGCACGGCGGATACGGGCCGTACGCGCCCGGCAACTACCCGATAATGGCTCCGTACCGCTACCGGTGCGCGTTCTGCCAGGACCGGCCGGCCTGCGACTACACCTGCCTCGATTCCAGTTTCGAACTGCTGGACGCGCAGTCTGACGGTCGCATGGCTGGCGTGATTACCGAGCCGCTGTTCAGCGCCGGCGGTGTGATCGAGCCACCCCCGGGCTGGTTGCAGGAGCTCAAGCTCCGCTGCGAACGGCGCGGGATGCTGCTGATCCTGGACGAGGCTCAAACGGGACTGGCCAAGCTGGGCTCAATGTGGGCATCAGAGCAGGAGGGGGTCGTCCCTGATATCTTCACCATCTCTAAGCACTTCGGCGGCGGCATCGCCATCAGCGCGACCATCACCACCGACGAAATCGAAGAAAAGGCGGTGGAGACCGGGTTGGTGGTCGCCCACTCCCATTCCAACGACCCGCTCACCTGCAACGCCGCCATCGCCAGCCTGGATATCATCCTCGAGGAAAACCTGGTGGACGTGGCGGATCGCATCGGCCGGTATTGGAAGGGGCACCTGCAGCAACTGCAGCAGCGGCACGAACTGATCGGCGACGTGCGCGGCCGGGGCCTTCTCCAGGGCATTGAATTCGTAACCGACCGCGTTACCAAGGAGCCCGCCTACAGCCAGGGTCAGCAGATCGGGCGCACCTGCCTGGAAAACGGCCTGATCATGAGCATCCGCCGCCAGGGCTCAGCCCTGCGATTCGTGCCGCCGTTCACCACCACCCAGGACCAGATGGACCTCGCCGCCGACATCCTGGATCACGCCATATCGTCTGTTTCGTAGCGTATCCCCCTCCCTCGATGGGAGAGGACCGGGGTGAGGGTGAATGCGCTTGCTATCAGCGTTCCCACGCTCGCACGACCCCACTGATGTGCGACGTGTCGTTGTACAGGTGCATGACGGCGTTATCGTTGTACGTGTAGATCACCGTCATCGAGCAGTTGGACATCGCGAATTTCCAGTTGGCCTCCAGCGGCAACCCCAACAGCGAAACGATGCCGGCGCGCAGGCTGCCGCCGTGCCCCACGATCAGCGCGCTCTGGTCCATGTGTGCGTCCCTGACCTGTTGAACTATTCCGGCCAGGCGGGCGCTGGTCTCTCGGATGGTCTCGCCGCCGGGCGGAGCGAAATCGAGATCGTTGGCCAGGGACGGCTCGTATAGCTCAGGGTATTTCTCGCGATATTCGTCCTCGGTCAAGCCCTCGAAAACGCCCTTGTTGTACTCGCGGAGTTCCTGGGTGAACGTTGTCGGAACGTCCCGTTCGCCCAGCACAACCCTGGCAGTTTCGGCAGCGCGGGACAGGTCTGACGAGTAGGCGGCGTCGATCTGTATGCTCGCCAGTCGGCGGGCCAGCATCTGCGCCTGCTCTCGACCCCGTTCGGACAGCGACACGTCGGTGTGTCCCTGTATGCGGCCGGCAACATTCCATTCGGTTTCGCCGTGGCGGGTGATGTAGATGATTCCCATGCGGTTTCCTCAACCAGCGTTGTCGCTATCGATCAATCAGTTCGGCAATGGCATCAGTCAAACGGACGCAGTCGTCCACGGGTCGCAGGCCGATGCGGATGCAGTCCGGCAGTCCGAACGAGGTGCAGTCCCGGACAAACAATCCCTGCAGCGCCAACCGGTCGCGCAGCTCAGGAGCGTCTCCCACACGGGCCAGGATGAAGTTGGCGGCAGTGGGATAACACTGAATTCCCAAAGCGCCCAGTCGTTCCACGACACACTCGCGGGACACCGCCACTGCTCGCCGCGCCCGGGCCAGATACTCCTGGTCTGCGATCGCTACCATCCCCGCCGCCTGCGCCAACCCGTTTACGCTCCAGTCGGGCTGCAATGCCTGCAATCGGGCGATGACTGCGGGCGCGGCGATCCCGTAACCCAACCGCAGCGCGGTCAGCGCGTAATCCTTGGTCATGGAGCGCAGCACCACTATCGAAGAATGCCGAGCCGCCAGCGCGATAGCGCCGGCTTCTGCCCAACGGTCGGACAGGTTGATGTACGCTTCGTCCAGAACCAGCAGGCCGCCAGCGACGTGCATGGCGTCGGCCAGGGATTCGATATCGGGCAAAGTAATCAGCGCGCCGGTCGGGTTGTTGGGGTTACAGACGAACGTCAGCGCCGGTCCGTGGGATGAGATGAGCCGCACGGCGGAATCGGTGTCCCAGGTAAATTCGCGGCAGCCCCGAGTCGCCGGCAGCGCATGCACCTTCCCTCCAGATATCCGGACTGCCCCGTCATACTCCCCGTAAGTGGGCGTCAACAGCAATGCTGAACGGGAACCATCGGCAGGCATTTGCTCGATGTACGCACGGGTCAGCAGGTGGATGATCTCGGTCGATCCATTGCCGACTATCACGTTGCCCGCATCCACGCCATCACGCCCATGGTGTGTTGCGATGGCTTCAGTCAGGGCGAGGCAGTGCGGGTCGGGATACGAGGACAGATCAACACCGGCGATAGCCTCCGCCACACCGTCCGGCGGACCCAACGGACTTACGCTGGCGGAAAAATCGAGACAGTCTTCCAGGCGAAGGCCCAGGGCCCTCAGCTCGGCTTCCTTGATGCCGCCATGGACGGGCCGAGCGGTGGATTCGGTGGTGTTGTGGTCGTTTTGCATCGGACTAGAGCCGCAAGCCGGCGACGGGTTATCTTACACTCACTAAGGCCAGAACGCCCACCGGATCCAGATGAGCCCTACTCCGACTGCGGCAGAAAGGATTGCTGTGGCATACAGGGCGCGGGTCGCGGCAGCGATGTGCCGCGGCGACGGTTCGGGCGCGGGATCGCCCAGGCGGTAGTGCCCGATTTTTTCCAGCGTGACGCCCAGACCGCCGGCCATGGCGGCCATGGTCCAACCGGCGTTGGGCGATTCCGTGCGGCTGCGATGGGAAATCATGACGCTCCACGCCCTCCCCGCAGCCATCCCGGGGAGCATGGAGGTCGCGACCCACAGCAGGGCGGCGGCCACCCGTGCTGGAATCAGGTTCACCAGATCGTCCAGCCGGGCCGACGCCTTGCCCAGGTATTCGTACCGGCCGTGGTAGCCCACCATGCTGTCCAGCGTGTTGATGGCGCGGTAGGCCACCGCGCCGGGGAGTCCGAACAGGGCGAATGCCAGGAGCGGGCCCACCACGCTGTCGGTGATGTTCTCGGCCACTGATTCGATCGCGCCGGCGGCCATCTGACCAACGGTTAGCTGCGAGGTATCGCGGCTGACCAACGCGGACATCTGCCGGCGCGCGTCGGCGATATCTCCAGACGCCAGTATCCGGCCTATGTCGGCCGCCACCCGATGCAGCATCCGCACCGAGAACGTGGTCTTGAGGAGAATAGCAACGACCACAAGGTAAGCGAGAGGATGGAGTTGCATCAAACCGAACGCCGCCGCCCACGCCGCCGCGCCCCATGCTGTCGGAACCAACAGAGCCATCGCGACGCCCGCCGCCAGTTGTGCCGGCGCAGACGAGCCGGGCCCGGGCGCAATGCGTTCCGCCAACGCCACCGTCTTGCCAATCCAGACGGTGGGATGCAGACGGTTGGGCGGCTCACCCACAGACAGGTCCAGCAGCAGCGCCAGAATGAGCGCCAGCACGTCCAATGGGACGGGCAGCGAGTTCAGAGTGTGGGCCAACGCGTCCACGTCAACGGGCCGAGTAGGAGAACCAGCCCGACTGGTACCCTATCGGCCACGGGACATCGGTCAGAATCCCGCCGCCAAATCCCACCGCGACCGACATACCCGCCAATTCAAAGCGCCAAAGCAGGACCAGCAGCAACAGCAACGCTACGGCTTCCATCATTTCGTTGGTCGCTCCGTAGCAGTCGCCGGTCAGACCGCCGCCCAACCGTCGGACAGTCCACCACCCAAGGAGCAGCGACGCCGCCGAAACCACCACCAAAACCAGGATCCCCACCAGCCCGAGCAGGAACCACGCCACCGCCACCACCGTGAGCAGGGCAAACCCGGTTGCCAACCACGGGCGCCCGCTGGACACGAACGCGCTTCCGATCCCCTGCTGCCTTCCGTAAGGAAACACGGTCAACAGCAGCGTCATCGACCAGCGCGACACCATCGGGAAAAACAACAATCCGCTCAGGCCCGTGGGAACGATCAGGAGCGACGCCAAAGCCGCGAACTTTAGCAGCAAAACGCTGACGCAACCGGCGACCGCAAAGGAACCCACGTGAGAGTCGCGCATGATCTCCAGCCGGCGATCCACGGTGTGTCCGCCCCACATGGCGTCGCAGAAATCCATGAGGCCGTCGAGGTGCAGAAACCGGTTGGCTACCGCCAGCGCCACCACCAACAGCGCGGCCAACGCCGGCATGAAAAAGGGCACAGCCAACACCAGCGTCCAGAGCGACACCAGACCCAGGAGCGCCAGGCCGTACAGCAATCCCACCAGGGGATACCAGCCTCGCGAGCGGGAGATTTCCGTGTCGGTTGGCTGGGATACTCCGACCGGCAGCAGGGTCAGGAACGATAACGCCACCAGGAGCGGCGCGTAGACGGCTCGCAGCACTGTTTGAGCGACCGCTAATCGTCCCGGTCGGACACGCCGGCCTCAGCGAATGTCGCCATCTCGGCCAGCACCTTTGCGGAGGCTTCGACGATATGCATGGCGAGCGCCGCGCCCGTGCCCTCGCCGAGGCGCATGTTCATGTCCAGCAGGGGAGACAACCCCATGGCCTGCAAACCGACGTTATGGCCCGGTTCAACCGAGCGATGCGCGGCCACGCAGCGGCCGGCAATATCCGGACAAAGGCGCCAGGCCACCAACGCCGCGGCCCCGCTGATGAACCCGTCCACGATCACGGCGCAGTTGCGGGCGGCCGCGCCGAGCATGACGCCGGCCAGCACACCAATCTCAAATCCGCCCACCTTGGTCAGCACATCCATGCCGTCCTGCCCATCTGGTTGATTCACATCCAGGGCGCGCCGGATGGTGGCGATTTTGCCCTCCAGCGCGGCGTCATCCACGCCGGTGCCGCGCCCCGTGACCGTTGCCACGTCCGCGCCGGTTATGGCGGCGGTGATGGCAGCAGATGGCGTCGTGTTTCCGATGCCCATGTCGCCGCCGGCGATGAGATTGGCGCCCGCGTCCGCGCTGGCGTCGGCGGCATTGATCCCGATTTCCAGGCAGCGTATCGCGTCGTCGCGGCTCATGGCCGGGCCGGCGGCGATGTTCGCAGCGCCGTAACCCACCTTGGCGATGGTGAGGCCCGGGTGCGGATCCAGGTCAACCGCCACGCCCGCGTCGATCACGGTGATATTCGCGCCCGCATGTCCGGCCAGCGCGTTGATGGCCGCTCCGCCGGCCAGGAAGTTGAACACCATCTGCGGTGTCACCTCTGCCGGGTATGCGGATACTCCCTCGGACGCAACGCCATGATCGCCCGCGACCACGATCACCGCCTTGCCCCTCACCTGGGGAATGCTTTCACCAAATATTCCGGCCAATTGGATGGACAAGGCTTCCAGGCGGCCGAGGCTGCCCGGCGGTTTGGTGAGCACACCCTGCCGCGCTTCGGCAGCGGCCACGGCGGCGGCATCCAGTGGGCCGATGGCGGCGATGGTCTGATCAACCAGCGATGAGATTGTCATGGCGTCTCCGGGCCTAGGGGCGCTTGTCCAATTCTTAGACGTGGTGCAAGGTCGACGTGATGCAGCGTCAGAATTCGATGCCCGGTTGGGCCTTGATGCCGGCGTCGTAGGGGTGCTTGACCACGTTCATCTCGGTGACCAGGTCTGCGTATTCCACCAGGGCTTCGGGAGCATGGCGGCCGGTGATGATGACGTGCTGCATCTCGGGACGACCCTTCAGGGCATCTATCACGTCCTCGACGGGCAGCCAGCCGTAGTGCATCGGATAGGTGACCTCGTCCGGGATCGCCAGGTCGTACTCGCCGGCGGCGATAACCTCCTTGGCATCCTCCCACAGGGCGCGAGCCAGGTCGGCGCTGGCATCCAGGTCCTGGGAACGCCAGGTAAAACCGTCTCCCATGGCGCGCACGGTCACGCCCATCTTCTCAGCGGCGCGCTGCTCGCCGAAATTGGCGGTGGTGTGCTTGATGAACTGGAGCATGACCACCTTCATGTCGCGGCCCCATGAACGCATCAGCACGCCCATTGCGGCTGTGGTTTTGCCCTTGCCGTTGCCGGTATTGACGATGACGAGCCCTTTGTTGATGCGGGGGCCGCGCACGGACTGGGGGCCGTGGCGAGTTTCTTGCGTTGTCATAGTGAGGCCTCCTGACGAGAGCGGATCATTTACGGGTTGTGGCGGCGCAGGCATCGACGAATCGTCGGGGCAAACCGGGGCGGCTGGCCAGGGGTACATGGATGTAGGACGCCCACACGCTGCCGTGTCTGAAACCTTCGGGACGACCGCCCTGGTTCACGACGCGGTAGGCGGCGGACTCTTCACCGGGCGGGTTTTGCAGGACCGACCAGTGGAACTCGTGGCCGCGCACCTGCTCCCCGGCGCGGAGCAACGGTCCCTCGGCGCAGGCCTCCACCTCGCGGTAGCCGAGATGCAGGCGGCGACCTTCCATCGAGGACACCACGGGGATTGCGCCCACCATGGGGAACTGGCGGCCGTCCAAGTCGGACAGGCTTTCACCCAGGTACATCAGGCCGCCGCATTCGCCATACACCGGCACGCCGCTGTCGATGGCGGCGCGGATCGAACTGATCATGCCATCGTTGCGGGACAGATCTTCGGCGAAGAGTTCGGGGAATCCCCCGCCGAGGTAGACGCCGCCGGTTCCTTCGGGGAGACGGGAATCATCGATCGGCGAGAACGGAATCACCTCAGCGCCCCAGGCGGACAGCAGATCCAGAGAGTCCTGGTAATAGAAGGAGAATGCGCGATCCTGGGCCACGGCGATGGCGGCGCGAGGCCGTTGGGTCTGGTCGGGAAACACCGGGGAGTCCGAACCGGATGGCCGGCCGGCGGTCCCGGCGATGCGCGCGATGGCATCGAGATCTATGGTCTGTTCAATCTGGGCGTTCAGAGCGTCGTACCAGTCGCTCAACACCGTCCCCTCGACGGTGGGGATCAAACCGAGGTGACGCTCCGGCTGCACCAAGTCATCACGCCTCGGCAGCCAGCCGACCACGGGCAATCCCGTGGTGGCCTCAATCTGAGGCTGGCAGAATTCCAGGTGCCGCTCGCTGCCCACGCCGTTGAGGATGACGCCGGCCACACGCAGATCGGGGTCGAACTGCTGGTATCCCAAGACCTCGGCGGCCACACTGCGGGCCACCTTGCCGGCGTCGGCGATGAGGATAACCGGAGCGTCCAAAAGCTTGGCCAGCTCGGCCGTGGAGCCATCCTCGTCCAGCGAGGAATGTCCGTCGAAAACGCCCATGACCCCCTCTACCACCGCGATGTCGGCCGTTCCGGCAGCGCGATGGAAAAGTTCAATGACCACCGGGTGCGGCAACAGCCAGGTATCGAGATTGCGGGACGGCACGCCGCACGCAATGGTGTGGTAGGTCGGATCGATGTAGTCGGGGCCGGCCTTGAATGGCTGCACCCGCAGCCCGCGACGGGCCAGGGCGCCCATCACGCCGCTGGCGATGGTGGTCTTGCCGACTCCGGAACGTACGCCGGCTATGACAACGGCTGAGGTCATCGTGGCACGTGTCGTTGGGGATCGAGATCAGTCAAGAAGTTTTGGCTACGGGTGCTCGCCGGCGCCGCCGAATTCATCCGACGACAGCGCGATCTTGGTGGGATATTTGCCCAGCAGCGACATGAAGAATTCGTGGCGGGGAGGGTTGGTAGCGTCAACATCAGACTTACGGAGGTAGATCCGCATGGCCGGATTGCCGTCGCCGTCGCGCATCCACAACTGGTAGGAGGGCAGGCCCTGGTCGTTGGTGGTGTGGATGAATTCAGCCTCGCGGATCTTGGACATGTCCAGGTGCATATGGGTGCCGCCCGGAACCATCAGGGTCACAATCCGTCCGTCGGGGGTGAACCTGAGATCATCGAAGTCCATGTAGACTTCCGCGGAGGCGGCGGTGCTTTCGAGCATCACAACGACCTCGTTGAACCCGATGCCATCGGCGCCGTCGCGGCATTCTTCAAGGATGTTGTGGAGGGTGGAACCGGATAGTTCGGGCATTATCGGCCCTCCTGAGCAGGGTGTTTCGCGGTGTGTTGACCGTGACTTGGTCGGATTATAACAGTGACCGTGAACTGCAATCATTTCCCAGGGTGGAAAATGCGCGCCCCGGCGAGTCAGTGGAGGAGGTAACCGGCCCACCGGAGCGGCGCGAGAAGAATGTCGATGTGGGAAAACAAAAACCCGGCTGCGAATCTACAGTCGGGTAACGATGGTGGGCTGGTTCCGTGGAACCGCGGCTTGCGCCGAACACGTCCGCCCACTCGTTCCACGAAGTGCAGCTGGATCACACCCGTTGGCAGGCCTCCTGGCTAATGGCTGATAGCGATGCTCCTCCGCCTTCCCATCCGCCCAATGCGGAAAGTGGCTGGAACCGGGGATTGGTCTTCAATCCCCTTTGGAGGGCATCTCGCCAATTACAGTGGCGGGACCGCACCGGATTTGCACCGGATTTCCTTTTCAGCTCGTCTTGTCCGCGGAATCGCGGATCTGGACAAGCCACCTGCGGGAGTTCACGATTCGATTGTTAACAATCCAACGATAGCAATTACCCATAATTTTGTCAACCGAACATTTTTTCAACATCAGGCGAAGTCACGCCGGGATAAACCGGACGCCGCCGCCCAAGGCGCTCACTCCCTCGCGCCGAGCGTTCGCGACGAGATTCCGCGAAGCAATGCCCGAGCAGCATCGGTTCCGGGTCCAGGCCGCGGGTTGGATCCGCGGGCGTCTGGTCTTTGTTATGTCGAGTTGGCTTGTCGCTTCGAGTCTGCTGGTTGTTTCGAGTTCCTTGATTCCTCCTGTTGTCGGGCTATCGGCTCCTTTCTTGGTTTGTTTTGGCGTCTGAATGATTTTCGAGTCTGCCAGAGGTGATGGTGGTCGTTGTCAGCCCCACGGCCGAGGGGTTACGCATGGGTTTTGCCCACTCAAAGTTTGGCGGACAGCGCACGGATCAGGAGAATTCCCTGGCCCTGGCCTCTCCCGGAAAAGATGGCAGAGGTGAATGCGCTGACCTCCCAGCGTGTGGGGAGGCGCTGGCCCCGTTGCGACCACACCGGCTAGAGCGACCGGTCGCTGGTCCTGGCGGAGACGGGTATGCGATTTGGAGTGTGAGGGGGTTGGCCGTGTAAGCCCGGCATCCCCTCTGGCAAGGCGGTGCTGGATGTTATGTTCCAACTCGAG
>JAPOQH010000094.1 GCA_026710825.1 Chloroflexota bacterium
ACCCTGATTCAGATGTTGCCCGCCGGAGCGGACAGGTTCCGGCAGTTCCCTCACCCTGCGCGCGGGGTTTGAGGTTTGGTTGGCAGGGGAAAGCGCTGAGTCCTCCGCCGACCGTTTGCCGAACGTATGTACAGTATAGCGAACACATGAACGACATGCAAGTGGCCTCGCCTCGGGTTTGCTCTCGCCTGGATTTTCTACGGCGCGGGCCCGACCGACGAGGCCGGTTGAAAGAGAGTGAACGCAGCATGGGAACGCGACACGGGAACGCAGCAACGGGCGGAATGACACCATCGGCGCAAACCGCTATAATTGCACGCCGTACGAGCACAGGCACCACCCTTGATCAAGGCGGCGTTGTTATGGAATTTGCGTTCACCCCGGAACAGGACGCCCTCCGTTCTGAAGTCCAAAATTTCATCAAAGATAACGTGACCCCGGAGATCGTGCAGGAGCTGGAAAACACCGGCATCCGTCGTCGGGGCCCGAAAACCCGGGAGCTATATAAGGAGATCTCCGACCGAGGTTGGATTGGTATTTCCTGGCCTCCGGAATACGGCGGCCAAGGCGGCAGTCGCATCGATCAGTACATCGTGGAAGAGGAGTTCGCTCGGGTCGGCATTACCGTCGGCGGAGCCGGATCCGGCGCTCCCGCGATCCTGGCGGCCGGCACCGAGGAGCAGAAGCAGGAATTTCTGCCCGGCATTATCCGCGGCGAAATCTCGTTTGCCCTCGGCTTCACGGAGCCGCAAGCCGGCGCTGACCTCGCGGGGCTGCAGTGCAGGGCGGTGCGGGACGGCGACGAGTACGTGATCAACGGCCAGAAGATGTACACCACCGCGGCCCATTACGCCACTCATATATATCTGATGGCGCGGACCGACCCGGATGCTCCGCGGCACCGAGGAATCAGCATCTTCCTGATCCCGATGGACACACCGGGCATCACGGTTCGCCCGCTGTGGACGATCCAGAACGATCCGCCGGCGCCGTTGGGAACGACCTACGGAGATGCGCGAACCAACGAGACGTTCTTTGAAAACGTTCGGGTTCCCGCCTCCTGCCTGCTGGGCGAGGAAAACCAGGGTTGGTACGTGGGGGCCATGGGCCTGAACCTGGACCGCGTGGGGGCGTCGCGATACCTCATCTCCATCCAGCGCGACGAGGACATCGTGAACTGGGTCAAAGAGAATGAGATTGAGGGTTACGCGATGCGCGAAGACCCGACCGTCCGCGACCGCCTCGCCGACATGTGGATTGAAGGGCAGGTATGTCGCCTGATGACCATGCGCAGCATGTCCATAGTCGAAAGCGATGGGGCATTCACCTACGAGGGTTCCGCCGAGAAGGTGTTTGCGCCGGAGCACGGGGTACGCACCACTGAAACCATCGCCCAAATGCTTGGCCCATATGGACAATTGCTGAATGGTTCGGAGGACGCCATCGAGGACGGCGTTTTCGCCCACAACCTGATGGGAGCGTTCCAAAGCGGAATCAACCACGGCAGCGTCCAGGTGATGCGCGACCAGGTCGCCCGTCGAGGCCTGGGCATGCCACGGGTGTAGTCGAGGCGCCACCAAACTTATCCCAATGTAATCAGACCTACTGAGGCACGATGAACGTACTACCCAACGAAGAAGAGTTGATGTTCAAAAACGCCGCCAGGGAGTTCCTGGAGGCGGAATGTCCACCAAGCCTGGCCCGCGCGATCGAGCAGGATGAACGGGGATACTCGGTTGAACTGTGGGAAAAGATGGCGTCGCTAGGTTGGTTCGGAATATCGTTGCCTGAGACATACGGCGGCGGCGGGCTTCCCGTTACCTACCTTGGCCTGATCCTGGAGGAATGCGGCCGCGCCATTGCTCCGGTGCCTTTCCACAGCACGTCCACCGCGGCATTGGCTGTCGCGGGCCACGGCTCGGAAGAGCAGAAACAGTCCATCCTCCCCCGCGCCGCTCGCGGCGATCTGATCATGACCTGGGCGGTACAGGAACAGAATCCCCGGCTTCGACCGGACGCGATCCAATGCCGGGGCGAAGTGGATGGGGACAGCCTCGTAATCAGCGGGACCAAGCATTTCGTCGACAACTTCTCGGCCGCTGAACTGATGGTGATGGCGGTTCGCACCGGCTCACCCTCAGACGGCGATGCAGGGATCACTCTGGTCATTGTGCCGACGAACGCGGCGGGGATTACAGAAACCCGTCTCACCACGCTGGCCAAGGACTCGCAGAGCAAGTTGGCCCTGGACAACGTGCGCGTGCCGTTGAGCAACGTGATCGGGGAAGTGAACCAGGGTTGGGCGGCCACGTCCGAGATGCTGGACACCGGCACCGCCCTACTCTGCACGCAGATTATCGGAGCGGCCCGCAAGGACGCCGAGATGGCCATCGAATACGCCAAGAATCGCGTGGCATTCGGCCGCCCGCTGGCCGGGTTCCAGTCGATACAGCACCTGTGCGCCGACATGATCGTCTGGGTCGACGGCGCGCAACTGCTGACCTATGAGGCGCTTTGGAAGCTGGATTCGGGTCTGCCCTACGGTGTCGAGGTGTCGCAGGCAAAGGCTTTCACGAACGACAAGTGCCAGTCGACCGTGCGGTCGTCGCAGCAAATCCACGGCGGCATCGGATTCATGATGGAGTTCGATCTGCACCTCTGGTACCGGCGGGTCACGGCCTGGACGATGCGTCTGGGCACGAGTTTTGAGCACCGTGCCCGCGTGGCGCGGTCCCTACTGGACCAGCCGGGCGAGGTACGTCTTGGGATGAACCTCCAGCCGGTTGGCTGACGCCGCCTTGACCCAGTACAGATGAACACAGGAGACTGACAAATGCCAGCCGATCCCGCTTGCCCCGTCTGCAAGACCGTAATCAACGAGAACAGCGCCCGCGCCACCACCGGCCAGACCATGCACGGCGCCAACGAAGTCGACCCCAACGCCGGGACGCGCAGCTTCTTCAACGGCGAGTGGTACTATTTCTGCACGTTGCAATGCCGCACGAAGTTTCTGACGGCGCCCAACACGTACATAGAAAACTGACCTCGAGACTATCGCCGAAAGAGGTCGAACCGGCAGGAGGGCCACCATGCAGCACATCGGTCTGGTAATGGAATGCGATTACCGCGAGGGCCGCACCCAGGATGAGGCATTCGACGAAGCGTTCGCGATAGCCCAACTGGCGGATGATACGGGTATTGACGGGGTCTGGCTGGCGGAGCGTCATTTCGCCGCGCCGCGCACCCCCACCGACCCGGGCGGAGCGGGAATTCCGTCCGTGTCGTCGGTACCGTTGATGATGGCAGGCATCATCGCCGCCCGCACCGAACGGGTACGGGTAGGCACGGGTGTCAGCGTACTGCCGCTGGCGCACCCGATCCGACTGGCCGAAGAAGCGGCCACGGTGGACAACATCTCGAGAGGCCGCCTGGATTTTGGCATCGGGCGCAGCAGTTTCCCGCGCTCGTACCACGGCTACGACGTTCCCTTCAACGAAAGCAGGGAGCGATTCGCAGAGGCCCTGGATATCATTCTCAAGGCTTGGAACAACTACCGGTTCGACCACCACGGGCACTATTACAACATGGACGATGTCGTGGTGACGCCGCGTCCCTACCAGCAGCCTCACCCGCCCATTCGTATTGCCGCCAACTCCATTGACACCTTCGGCATCGTTGGGCAGTTGGGTTTCCCGCTGGTCACGGGTGTTCGAGGGCAGGGGCTCAAGCAAGTCGCCGACAACCTGGCGCTATATCGGTCAGCCGCAAAAAAGAACGGACACGACGTGGACGACGCGTACGTCAGGATGCCCATCTTCGTGGGAGAATCTATGGAGCAGGTCCGGGCCGACACCGAGGAAAGCACCATGCGCGCTTTCCGGCGCACAGCCGACACCTACATCCGGACCGTGGAGGCTGAGGGCGAGAACGCCTCGGCGGAACGCCGGCAGCGGGCAGAGCAACTGCTCAACACCACCTACGACGACCTGCTGGTTGACCGGGTCGCGTACGGATCGCCGGCGGAAGTCGCGCAAAGGCTGGCGGAAATCCGTGAACAGCTTGGCATCACGGGCGTGATCATGGAGCCCAACCTGGGCGGCACCGTTCCTGCCGAGCGTGTGCAGAACTCCATCCGACTGTACGCGGAAGAGGTTGCGCCGGCGCTGCGTTCCTGAAGCAGCGGCGTTTCAAATAGCAAAAGGCCCCGCCGATTGGCGGGGCCTTTTTTATGCGTGCGGCAGAGTGAGTCTCAGCCTGCAATTTCCGACAGGAACGCCAGCAGGGCCGCGTTCACCTCGTCCGGTTTTTCCTCGTGCAGGAAGTGGCCGCCCCCGGGAACAAACTGCGTCCGCAGATTGGATGCGGCTTTCTGCCAGGATTCTTCCGGGTCCTGACCGTTGGCCGCAGAGGTGCGCTGGCGTCGTTCGCCCCACAGGTAGAGCAGGGGGATGTCCAGGACACGGTCGGCATCGGCTCGCCAATCGGGTGGATCCTCGTAAGCGGCGGCGCGGTAATAGGAGAATCCTCCCCTGAGCGCGCCGGGCTGTGAGTAAGCCGTGGCGTACACTGCCACTTCCTCGTCCGACATCATGGCCTGGTTGACCGACCAGTTGCGGTAGAAGTGGCGCAGGTACGCCTCTTCATTGCCGCGCACCAAGTGCTCCGGCAGGTCGGGTATCTGATGGAAGTAAGAATGCCACCGTTCCCGAACTCCTGCGGGTGTTTGGGGTCCCAGTTGCTCCAGCGGATGCGTGCCGTCGAGCAGGGCAAGACGGTCCACCTCGGATTCGTGATCCAGGCAGTAGCGGTAGGACACGCGCACGCCGATGTCATGGCCGACGATGGCCACCTTGTCGTGGCCCAGATGCCTCACCAGTTCGTATATGTCAGTTGCCGCCGTGCGGGTCCGGTAGTCCTGGAGGGGTTTTTCCGAGGCGCCGAAACCGCGCATATCGGGCACGATCACCTGGTATTGCTGCGCCAGCACCGGAATCTGCTTGCGCCACGAGAACCACATCTCAGGCCAACCATGCAGCAGCACCACCGGATACCCGTCGCCTTCGATCACGAAATGGATGTTGACGCCGTTGACCCGCGCGGTGCGGTGCGTGAAATCCCAATCTGCCATGATTGCCATCACTCCCGGGATCTGTGCTTGTCGGACGGGGAGACATTGGCCTCCGCCGGTTGGTTGACCGATTGAGGCACGCTACAGGTTCATCGCATCCAATCCCACGCGGGACAAATCTTCGTCGGCCTGTCCGCTGGGATACCCGCCGACGCCGATTCCGCCGAGGATCACGCCGTCCTTCATGATGACGAGGCCGCCCTGGCCGTGGGTGAACCTGGGGTCTCCCAGATCAGCGATGTTGCGCCCCTGGGCATGCAGGCCGGCGGCGTGTTCGCCGGAGTCCCGGCCCATCAAAGCGGAGGTGTAGGCCTTGCGCAGGGCGTGGCGGCGGCTGAATATGCGGAGATTGTCCATCGTTAGGTAGGCCAACAACTCACCGCCAGCGTCAACGATAGCCATCGCCACCGGGGCATCGGCGGTTTCGTTGGCTTTGGCGAGCATGGCGTTCATCGCGTTGGTGATCTGATCGGTGGTCAGCGCGGGTTTGGTAGACATCAATCTGCCTCCTGGCGTGGGTTTGTGAGATGGGACGCGATGATAACACGCGCCAGAGCTTCGACCATGGACTGCTATCCACTTCGACAAAACCGGCGATGCGAAGGGGTCGTCGCGGCGAGTTAGATTGATTGCGGGCAGTGGGTTATAATCTGCGCAACCTAAGCTGTGGAGCACCGGCCGTAATGTACGGTGCTCGCCGGCTATATTGAGGAGACGGTTGATGCCAGGTCAAATCGGGGACGTCGCCCCAGACTTCACGTTGCCATCGCCACACCATGGCGATGTTTCTTTGAACACCTACCGAGGTACCCATTCCGTAGTATTGTCTTTCCATGTGCTTGATTTCACCGGTGGTTGAACGGATCAGGCCACTTCGTTCCGGCGTTTCAACGGCCGGTTCGAAGAGTTGAATGCCCAGGTGCTGGGCATCAGTTGTGATCACGTCGCCGCACACCGGGCCTGGACCACGTCCATGGGTGGCCTGCCGTATCCCGAATTGTCCGACTGGCATCCCAAAGGACGGGTGACCACGGCTTACGATCTCTGGAACGACGAACGCGGAGCGGGAACCCGCGCAGTGATTGTCGTCGACCCGGAGGGAGTGATTCGTTACCGCGAAACGTACGAACCCGGTACCCTTCCAGATCCGGAGACAATCATCGCAGCGGTGGAAAACATCGGGAAATAAACAAAGGCAAGGGGCGAATGAACATTCGCCCCTTGAAAGTTTCACCGTCCGTTTGGATATCGGTTCGGTTACTCTCCGATACCCTCAATTCGATATTGGACCGGCCCACGCGGCGTCGTGATGACCAGTTCCTCGCCCACGCCGCGACCCATGAGGGCCTGGCCAATGGGCGAAACGGTGGAGATTTTGCCAGCGGACACATCCGCTTCCCGGACGTCAACCAGCGTGAATGCCCGTTGTGTCTGCGTGTCCAGATCGTGCAGGGTTACCCGGGATCCAATGCTGACCTTCTCGGTATCGGCGTTGGCGGCGTCGACGATCTCGACGCGGGCCAGGTCGTTCTCCAACTGACGGATACGGCGTTCCACAAGCTGCTGCTGTTCGCGGGCCGCATCCAGGGGAGCGTTTTCGCGTATGTCTCCGTCGCTGCGGGCGAGCCTGATGGTCTCGCGAATCTGCGGAACCTCGCCGCGCAAACGTTGCAACTCCTCCTGCAATTCCGCATGCCGTTCCTCGCTGAGACGGGCGGTGGGAGTGCTGCCGCCGCCGGGCTGATCGGAATGCAGGAAACGCCGGCGGTTCCGGCGCGGCGCGGTGGCATAGCGGGCGAGGCTGATCTGGGTCCAGCCCTTGCGGTTGGCAAAGGTCAGGAACTTCTTGACCGGATCCAGGCGGGACGCCGGATTTTCCACGTTTTCACTGGTCCACCGTGCGTATTCTCCGACCTCGATTGCATGGAGGGTTGAGATGAGCTTGTCTTTGCCTATGCGGGCCTGGAACCGGAGCAGTTCCTGCTGGCCCTGCATGGTCTGGCGGGCTTCTTTAAGGTGAGCAACAAAGATGTCAATGGCTTGTGATATCGAAAGGTGCGGTTCGTTGGTCAACTTGTATCCCTCCAGTCTGGTCGCAGTCTCACGCCGCAGACCGCCAATAATGATAGCATTTGGCAGTTGCGCGGGCAATTATGTTTATTGCGTTGCGTTCGTACAGGGCCCGCGGGCCCGGGTCGGCCGCTACCACGGCGGAGCGGAATCGGACATCACGGGCGCCGCTGTGGGGCCGGATCACGGCGGGCATTGTGCTATGCTACGCACGCTGAACTAAGGCTCCCTGCCGAAGCCCCTCAGGAGGCGTTTTGATATGAAAGCGGTACAGATTCAAGAGTATGGCGGCCCCGAGGTGCTCCAATATCTGGATTTGCCGGACCCCACTGCTGGCCCAGAGCAAGCCGTGGTCGAAATCCAGGCGGTCGGCGTGAACTTCACCGACATCTACAGCCGCATGGGGGTGAACCCTCCAGGACTTCCCTGGGTGGCTGGCGTGGAAGCCGCTGGGGTGGTGCGCGAAATCGGAGCCGGGGTTGACCACGTTGCCGTGGGCGATACCGTGGCGTATTGCAGTCATCCCGGTTCATACGCGGAACAGGCCGTGGTGCCGGCGTGGCGGCTGATCAAGATGCCGCAAGGCCTGTCGGCCCAGGACGGGGCCGCCGCCATGCTGCAGGGCATGACCGCACATTACCTTTGCTACGACACCTACCGGGTAAGAGCGGGCGACAGCGTGCTGGTCCATTCGGGCGCCGGCGGCGTTGGGTTGCTGCTGATCCAGATGTGCAAAGCGCTGGGCGCATACGTCTATTCCACCGTGTCCACCGAGGCCAAAGCGGAATTGGCTCGCGGAGCCGGGGCCGATCACGTCATCCTGTACACGCAACAGGATTTCGCTGCGGAAATCTCCAAGGCTACCGACGGGGCCGGGTTGCAAGCGGTGTTCGACGCGGTTGGCAAGGACACGTTTGACGGGAGCATCGCGTGCCTCGCGCCCAGGGGTTACATGGTCCTCTACGGCCAGGCCAGCGGCGCCGTGCCGCCGGTTGATCCCCGGGTATTGGGCAACGGGTCCAAGTTCCTGACGCGTCCGGGCCTGGGGGACTACACCGCCAACCGCGCTGAGCTGGATCAACGGGCCAGCGCAGTCCTGGGATGGGTGCAATCGGGAGAATTGAAACTCCGGGTTGAGCATCACTTCGCGCTGTCCGACGCTGGGGAGGCGCACCGGCAACTGGCGGGGCGCGCCACCACCGGCAAGATAATTCTGACTCCCTAGGTCCGTAATGGCGACGGCCAGCCCACGCGCTACAGAACCCACGCCTCCCAGGCGTCGGCAGACTCTGGTGGCTCCCAAAGGGATCGTCTTAAACGACCTGGAGTGGGTTGACCGCGTCGCCAAGCGGTACATGTTGGAGAGCCTGGATCTAACCCCGGGTTCGGTGGTGCTGGAACGGCTCACAACCACGGGCGGCAGGTGCTTCTGTTATCCGGACGGATCCTGGCTGATCGGCTTGTCCCTCCCCCGGTTCCAGCGCTTTGGGCGCCCGGGGATGGAGGGGATCCTGGCTCACGAACTGTTGCACGCCTGGTTGTGGTCTCGCCACAACTACTCCGGGCACGGTCCGGTTTTTGCCGGCCACGCGTCCGCCCGTGGCATTCCGAGGTGGTGTTCGGGCGAACGCGAAGCGGCGCGAACGGGGCCTTTCCAATTGCCGTTGTTCGAGCATCGACTGTAGATCACGACGAATCCGGGCGAACCGGCGTGAAAATCGTTGCCCTCGAACGGACGGTTAGGCGAATGCCAGCGACAGATAGCGGCGTACATCGTCATGAATAGAGCTAGATGTGCACTATTCCATCAACCCGGCAGCGATATAAGCTCCGAAACACTGCGCTTGCACTTTGTCAAGCGCTTTTCTTGCACATTTCGCAAAAAATAACCAATTTTTTGCGTCGTTGTGCTCAAGGCGGTGCTGAAAATTTGACAGCACCGCGCGATGAGGCTAGACTGCCCACTAGCAATAGCAGGTCTGCACACCCATCAACCTGCCCTTAAGCAAGGAGGCCACATGAGTGCAGCCGCGCCGAGCGCGCACCGGCAATCGCCGGACCCCGACTCTACGCAGCCCCGCGGCATGCGGGGAGAGTCAACCGAGCAGTTGGGACGCTCAGCATTTCGACAGAGGCAAATCGAGCCTCTGCGTGGACGTTCCAGCTATAAGCTCCCTTGCGAGCCTTAGCTGCTCCAAGTTAAATGGGCGGCGGGACTAGCGCCCCGCACGACGTCCACCGAACACCGGTAATTGCCGCGGCATCGGCAACCGGTGCGAGCACAGCTCCGAACTATTTCCTCACGGAAACACGTCTCTGTTCGGGACGCGCAGTTCAGTTTGCTGCTCAATTCCGGCTGCTACGCAAACCTCCAACTTCGGTTGGAATACACATGAAAGGAGCAAACATGAGGGAGATTCTACGATCCAAAATTCATCGCTGTTGGATAACCGGAGCCAACTTGGGCTACGTGGGCAGCATTCTCATTGACCGGGACTTGATGGAGATGGCGGATATCGTTCCGTTCGAGAAGGTCCAGGTGGTGAACTGCAACAACGGGCAACGGTTTGAAACGTACGCATTGCCCGGAGAGCGCGGCAGCGGTGTGATTTCGGTGCAGGGCGCGGCAGCCCGGCTTTGCCAGCTCGGGGACTGCGCGATCATCATGGCCTTTGAAGTCACCGACAAGGAAGTCGACCAGCGCATGATCCTGGTGGACGAAAACAACAATTTCCTCGAATGGATCGAAGGATCTATGTATGCCGAGCCGCAGCCAGAACCAGTCGCGCTTTTCTGAGAGCGAAACCGAAGCATACTATGACGCCGAGGACGCCCTCTATCGTTCCTTCTGGGACGCGGAGGGCAGCCTTCACTGGGGGGTGTTCACCAGTGATCCCCAGTCCGGGCCGGACGGATCCATACGCGACAGTTTTCTGACCGCGTGTTCGCGATTGAACCAGATAATGCTGGAAAATTCCGGCATTGGGAGCGGTTCCCACGTCCTGGACTTGGGGTGCGGCAACGGCAATACGTCGTTGTGGCTGTGCCAGACGACCGGCGCCAGCGTTACCGGAATAGACCTGAGCGGCGTTCGCATTGACAACGCCACGCAGTCGCTGGCGGAGTACCCGGATCTGGCCTCGAGGGTAGCTTTCCACAAGGCATCGGCTACGGACCTCCCGTTTGAGGAGAACACATTCACCCACGTGTGGAGTCAGGCCACCATCTACCACGTGCCGGACAAAACGACCACGTTGGAAGAGGCCTACCGGGTCTTGCAACCCGGGGGGTTCATGGTCTTCGACGATCTGACGAAACCCAGGCCGGACATCAGCGACGAAGCGCGGACATTCGTTTACGATCGACTGCTATTCGACACGGATTTCAGCTTCTATTCGTACATGGATGCGCTGAGGGAAACGGGATTCAAGGTGCTGGACGCCCGGGATCTCTCGACCCACCTGGCGCACAGCTATACGTGTCTTTCCAGGATGGCGGCCACGGGGAATGATCCGGAGCGGCGAGAACGCTTCGCTGCGCTTTCCGACGCATACCTGAAGATGGTGAACGCCGTTCATCACGAAGAGTTGGGCTGGGCCCAATATCGGTGCGTGAAATAGACGCCCCAAAATTATCAGCTAACAAGGAGTAAATATGGTATCGGCAACCGGGCACCGGTTTTCCGAGCAGGAGACCGAGGAATACTACGACGCAGAGGACGTCATCTATCGTTCGGTGTGGGACGCCGACGGCAGCGTCCACTGGGGCGTATTCGACAAGAGCACAGACGGTGACAGCATCCGGGAGCAATTCCTGGCCGCGGGGATCCGGCTGAATGAACTGATGGTGGAATACGCCAGCATCGGCGAGACGTCCAAAGTGCTAGACGTGGGCTGCGGCAACGGCAACGCTGCCATTTGGCTGGCCCGCAACAGCGGCGCTCATGTAACGGGCGTCGATCTGAGCGGAGTCCGCGTGGCCAACGCGGTTGAATCCCTGAAAGGCGTGCCCGAACTGGCCGGGAAATTGGCGTTCGAAAAAGCATCCGCCACCGACCTGCCGTTCCCCGATAATACGTTCACCCATTTCTGGAGCCAGGCCACCGTTTATCATGTGCCGGACAAGGTGACGGTGCTGAAGGAAGCGTATCGCGTGCTGCAGACCGGCGGGATGATGATCTTCGACGATCTCACCAAGCCGCGTTCAGATATCAGCGAGTCGGCGCAGAAGTTCGTGTACGAGCGCCTGCTGTTCGATACGGATTTCAGCTTCTACTCGTACATTGACACGCTCCGCGAGATCGGTTTCAAGGTGTTGCAGGCGCGAGACCTGTCATCGCACCTGGCCCAGAGCTACACCTATCTCTCCAACCTGGCATCCATCGCCGAAGGGCCGGAAGGCTACCAGGACCGTTTCGACTATCTGGCTGACGCTTACATGAAGACGGTGGAAGCGATCAACAACGATGAACTGGGCTGGGCGCAGTACCTCTGCATCAAACAGTAGGCCGGTCTGAACCGAACGAGGATGCGCAAAGGAGCGTAGAAAGAATGCCTGAAGCGGAAAACATAGGATCCGAAGACCGGGTCCAGTGGGTCTATTCGTCGACCAATAACCAGGAACTCGCGGAACGATACGATGACTGGGCCAAGGAATACGACGACGACCTCGAAAACACGTTCGTGTGGCTGGCGCCCCGGATGGGCGCCGAAACCCTGGCGGGGCACGTCGCCAAAGACGCCAAGATCCTGGACGCCGGAGCGGGCACCGGCCTGGTCGGGGTTGAGTTGCAGCGGTTGGGATACGGCGACATCTGCGCCATGGATCTGTCGGACGGCATGTTGGACGTGGCGCGGGCCAAGGGATGCTACAACGACTTCAGGCAGATGGCGTTGGGCGGGCGATTGGATTTTGACGCCGACGCCTACGACGCTGTGATCAGCATAGGTGTGTTCACGCCGGGGCACGCGCCGCCGAGCTCCTTCGTGGATCTGTGCCGGGTCACCAAACCCGGCGGGCACATCGTTTTCAGCATGCGCCCCGACACCCACCTGGAACTGGGTTTCAAAGATCAGCAGGACGCGCTGGTGGACAGCGGAGCCTGGACCCTGGTGGAAACGACCGAACCGTTCCATCCCCTGCCCAAGGGGGAACCGGACGTGATGCACCAGATCTGGGTATACCGGGTGAACTGAGCGAGACCACACCACTGCGAAAAATTGACGGGGATGGTCGATTTGACCATCCCCGTTTCGCGTTTGAGAGTCAGCTTGAAGAGAGGGGGTTACTCGCGAGTCTCCATGGGCAGGCCCTGATCGTGGACTTCGAGCACGCATTGCGGGCAGCGCTGCCAGGATTCGTGGCCGGTAGCCGGCCAGATGTCATTGCCCTTGACACCGCACAGGAAAAACGGTTCGACCTCTTCGATGCCCAGGCTTTCCAGGTAATGCACGACGCCTTCCTTGCGAGGATTGTCGTACCACCAGGGCGTGAGGGTTTGCGCCAAGGCGTGGATGTTTTCCTTGAAATCGTCGGTATATTCCTCGACGTTTTCAGGGATGTCCACCATCCAGCGGGACCCGTCCTTGGTAGCCTGGAGCTTACCGTCACGCACGTCCTTTCTGATCACGGTTTGCGAGACATTCAATATGCGTGAGGCTTCCTGGATTGTGACGCGCTGCATACGGCACCTCGAACGGCTAGATTGTTTGAACACCGAGGATATTTCTATCACTAACCCGCCGGCGGGGCAAGTCGCCATCAACCCGGGGCGGTCAACGTGCGACCGACGCAGTCCGGGGATCTTCCAGCGTGTCGGCCAGCGAGCCGCCGGGCGGGACCATGGGGAACACGTTGGTTTCCTGTTCGACCACGAACTCGATCAGGAACGGGCCGTCGTATTCCCTGGCCTGCCGCAATGCGTCGGCGACATCCTCCTGGTGTTCCACCCGGAGCGCCGGTATATCGTAGGCGTTGGCGAGTTTGACGTAGTCGGGGCCGGGCATGGGGACTTCCTTGATGTGGCCATCAAAGAACATTTCCTGCCACTGGCGCACCATGCCCAGATATCCGTTGTTGAACAGGGCGATCTTGATCGGCAGTTTCTCCTGCACAGCGGTGACCAGTTCCTGCAAGGTCATCTGGAATCCGCCGTCGCCGGCGACTGACCACACGGTGGCGCCCGGGCGACCCAACTGGGCGCCCAACGCGGCGGGCACCTCGAAACCCATGACGCCGAGGCCGCCCGAGGTCACGAAGGAGTTGGGCTGGTTCATAAACAGGTATTGCGCCGCCCACATCTGATGCTGGCCGACACCCGTGACCACCACGACGTCGTCATCCTCCTGGATGGCCTGGTTCAACTGGGACAGGATCTGCTGGGGGAGCAGGGAGTCGGATTGCGGGATGGCGAGAGACGGGTGTTCAGACTTGAGATAACCGATGGAGGCCATCCATTCGGGGCGTTCCGCCCATTGGACCAACGGGATCAAAGCCTGCAAGATGGGACGGGCATCTCCGACCAGAGGGACCTCGGCGGGAACGATCCGCCCGACCTGACTTTCCTCAATATCCAGATGAATGACCCGCGCGTGCGGCGCGAATCCGGACACGCGGCCGGTGACACGGTCGTCGAACCGCATACCCAGCCCAATCAGGACGTCGGCCTGATCGACCACCATGTTGCACCAGTACATGCCGTGCATGCCCAGCATCCCGAGACTCTGGGGATGGTTGCGGGGGAAGCCACTCAAACCAAGCAGGGTATTGATCACGGGAATTCCGGTGGCTTCCGCCAACTGTCGGAGTTCCTCGTACGCGCCGGAATGGACGATGCCGTGGCCGGCGATGATCACCGGCCGTTCGGCTTCGTTGATCAGGGTCGCCGCTTTCCGCACATTGTCGAGCAGGTCCGGGGACAATTCCGGAGCGGCCGGCGCGGGGGCAGGCTGAGGAAATTCGAACTCGACCTCTTCCAACTGCACGTCGCGGGGGACGTCGATCAGCACCGGGCCCGGCCGGCCTTCCTGGGCCACCCTGAATGCTTCCTGAATCGTGCCGGCCAAGTCGACGGCGGACAGGACGAGATAGGTGCGCTTGGTGCAAACGGAGGCGATGCTGCAGATGTCGCACTCCTGGAAAGCCTCGGTTCCCATGGCGGCGCGGGCCACCTGGCCGGTGATGGCGACCATCGGAATGCTGTCGGCCTTGGCTGCCATGATGCCGGTGATGAGATTGGTGGCGCCGGGTCCCGACGTGGCGACGCAGACTCCGGCCTTGCCGGTCACGCGAGCATAACCGTCGGCGGCATGGGCAGCGGACTGCTCGTGCCGCACCAGGACGTGGCGCAGTTGAGGATACGCCCACAGCGCATCGTAAAACGGGAGAATGGCGCCGCCCGGGTGTCCGAACAGCACGTCCACTCCCTCTCGGAGCAAACTTTCACAGATTATTTCTGAGCCTTTGAGCTTCACGGCGGATCTCCGTAACCCCTGGTCGTTCTGCCTGCCAGCCCTTCGCGATGGTACACCGGATAACAAAAAAACCCGTCCCCATAGGGACGGGCATCACCCGCGGTACCACCCTATTTGCCGTGACCGCCCATCAGGCGGAATACGGCCGCTCCAGCAGGACACCATCATGTCCCGTCGCTTCTAACGGGCAACGAACCCGGCCTGGGCTTATTGGCCGCCGATTTCGGTTGGCGGTTTTCAGCCGGCAACTCCGGAGTGATGTTGGGCGGGGTCAGCGCGTCCGTTTCCACCGTACCGGACTCTCTATGGCGCATTCGGCCCGCTTACTCGTCTCCATCACAGTCTTTCGTAGGTGACTTTATCACGGCGTCGACGAGAGCGTCAATCAAAACGATTCGCGGAGTTACCGACTTTATGTCGATCAGGCGGCGCGGCCAGCGCGCACAATCCCGACTTGCTGGTTTTTCGGCTGCGTATGGTCGCCCTCGGATGTTGATTGGGGATTCGATCGGTGGTGGTTGGTGTCAACCCGGTCTGTCAGGCAGGTCTGGAAAAACGAATAGGTAGTTCCTGGTTTCCAGGACAGGCGGTTCCGTCCGGTTCCCGACGTTTATGTCACCGCGGAACACCAGGGCCCGCCAACCTCGGCGGGGCTGCACGTCGGGGTTGAGGACCGCGAACAGAATCGCCCAGTCCTGGTTGTTGATGTTGATATCAAGCTTGGCCGCATTCGGGAAGCCCGCCTGTCGCCACTCTTCGAAGGCGATGGTCACCAGCGCGTGCGGATAGTCTGGGAGCATGGCGATTGGTCCGTGCGGTTTTCTATGGCTTGATGTTCGTTGCTGCTAAGTCCGTCGCGGCCAATGGAAGCAGGTCACCCGGTTATCAGCCGGTACGCAGTTCAGGTTTGCAGGGTTGCTGCCCTGGAGGTTGGCGCTTGCGGTAGCGGGCGTCAGCCGAGGACACCGTTTATTGATTCGTCGGTTTCGGGTTCCGGTAACGGTAGCGGGTTGGATACGCATGTAGTTTTTTCCCGGTGTTAGACGTAGGTGGCCTCATCGGTCGATCAGGCCGGCGGCCATCAGGATGGCTCCACGGCACTGCGTCCCGTGGATGGCGTGGCAATTGCCGCGGTGTTCGCGCATTCAGCCGACGCCGGCAGCCCATGACCTCAAGATTTTCGAAATGCACCGACGTGGTTGGCGGTCGATGCTGGAGGCTCGCCGCACCGGTTCTGGGGAAAAGTGCAGTCAGCCTTGTCTCACAACATGTTAACGTTGTGGCAGATATGATAACACCATTATGTCATCATCCCCGGAGTTACACAGGAATTCCAGAAAAGGTTAACAAAGTGCTCATAACGACTTTTCCCGGTATTCCCGCCGCGCATCTCCGGTCGCAGATGCGAGGACCGGCGATATGGGACGCCACATCGGACACCCGAAATCGGGCTGCGAAATCCAGGGTTGAAGTTATAATTGTTCGACCGCACAGGAGGCAGGGACAATGACGACAACTCCGGGAACGCAGCAGGACGCAACGGCGGCCGAACGGCTATGGACCTACGACGCGGTACGAGTGAGACAGGCAGGCGCGGAAACGCAGGTCACTCTCACCGCGGAAAACATCGCAGAGTACGCCGCGTGCGCTCAGAACCCAGACTCGCGCTACCTGATGGCTGGACAGGGCTCGGATGCGCCGCGCATGATGGCGATGCCTACTATGGTCTTGACCTATGCTCCGCAGCTGCGGGACGAGATTGCAGAGGCCAACGGGTTTGTGCCCCAGGAACGCTCGGTTACCGCACGACGGCAAACGCCTTTTGCAAAGTGCGACATCAGGTGGTACCGGCCGGTCTATTCGGGGGAGACACTGACGGGAACCCGACGGGTGCACGAGAAGTACGAGCGGCGGGGCAGCAAGTTCGTGACCTTTCGGGTGTCCGCTTTCGATGAGGCGGGCGCGGTGGTGGCCAGCTACGATTACACCTGCATTTTCGAGTACGCGGCCGGACAACGCTCGGTTCCCGAACCGGCGGAGGATGTAGCGATTGCTCCCGATACGGATGCCGTCCCCGATCCCTCGCTATTCATGACGTGGGAACAAGCGAGCGCGGGCGCAGCCCTGCCACGCACCCTGGCGGTCGGTGAGACCACAGAGAACATCCTACGGAAAAACGCTCAGCGGCTCGCGGGCCGGCCAAGCGAAAGCAACATCCACACCGACGAGGAATTCGCGAGGCAGAACATCTTCGGAGGCGCCGTGAACGCGGGGCCGGCCACGATGTCCTACGTTGACCGTTTCCTCGGGCTGAATTTCCCACCGGAGGCGCTTTACAACGGCGGCAACCTGGTGATGCGCGCAATCACGCCATTCCGCGCCGGCGACGTGGTCACGTTCTCCGGAGAGATCACCGGGGCCGGCGGCAACCTGTACGGACAACGGAAGGCGCAGGTGCGGATTCGCGGAGTCAACCAGCGGGACGAACTGGTGTCGCTATCGGACGCCACGGTGACGTTCAGGTAAGGGCAGTTAATTCAGGCATGAGCGAATGATCATTCGCCCCTGCCCGCCATGACTTTGGACAGGACAATGGAGACACCGGAGCAGATCGAAGCGCGCGTCCGAACGGCGCTGGATGAACTTGGAATCAACGACTGGGAATGGATCGAAATCGATCCGGAGTACGGCGACACGGCGGATTTTTGCGAGCACTACGGGTATGACCTGCCCCATTCCGCCAACACGATCATAGTGGCGAGCAAGCGAGGGCCGGCGGCCCATTGCGCCGGCATCGTCCGGGCGTGCGACCGGCTCGACGTGAACAAGCGGGTGCGAGGACTGATGGGGGTATCCCGGGCGTCGTTCGCATCGGGGGATGAGACTCGGGAAATAACGGGCATGATGATCGGCGGCGTTACGGCCCTGGCGCTTCCGGAGGGACTGCCGATCTACGCGGACGCGCGACTCATGGAGATGGACTACATCATCCTGGGCGCCGGCAGCCGCTCCGGCAAAATCAAGCTGCCACCGCAGGAGCTTGAGAAATTGCCCGGCCTGGAGTTCATCGAAGGTCTGTCGATTTCAGCCGGCTAAAGCCCAGGGATAGCAATTTCGTTTGTATGCCAAGATGAATATGGTGTAGATTACCGGCGGCGTTGACGCGAAACCGCTGGCGCGGCGATCTTGCCGCACCCAATTCCGCGCACATGACTCAACCCGGAGGGTTACGAATGCCGGACACTCCCCTTTTCCCTGTAACCGTGGTCGGAAGCTGGCCCCGATCCACCGATTTGATCCGCGCGCTGCGGAGCAAGGAGGCCGGTGAGATAACGCTCGGTGAATTCAACCAGGTAGCGGATGGGGAAGTGTTGTCCTGCATCCGGGCCCAGGAAGAGGCCGGCGTGGACATCATCAGCGACGGGGAACAGCGTCGCGACAATTTCTACTCGTTCGCGGTGGACAAGCTCACCGGCATGCAGCTGATGAAGGTGTCGGAGTTGCTGGACTACTCCACCGACCGCGCGCGGATGGAAGAGGTGCTGCGCGCCCTGGACGTGCCGTCGTTTGCCATCAAGAGTCCGATCGTGATCGACCGGATCGGCAAGCGCAACGGGCTGGCGTTGGACGAGTTGGCGTTCATGCGCGAGCACACCGACCGGCATATCAAGGTTCCGCTGCCCGGCCCATACATGCTGACTCGCTCCAGCTGGTTCGAGGGGCTGTCAGACAAGGCGTATCCCTCGCCCGACGACCTGGCCAAAGACGTGGTGGAGATCCTGCGGGAGGAGATTATCGCCCTGCGCGACCACGGCTGCGATTTCGTTCAGCTGGACGAACCCACGCTGTCACAGGTCGTATTTGGCGAGGAAACCACCGAGACGTTCATGTGCGCCGCCCTGCCCAATCGCCGCGACCCCACCGACGAACTCGAGATGGCCGTGCGGCTGATGAACGAGACCCTGGACGGGATCGATGGCATCAAGACGGGCGTGCACATCTGCCGGGGGAACTGGAGCAAGAAGGAAGAAGTGCTGCTGACCGGCAACTACGGCCCGATGCTTCCATACCTGGTGCAGATGAATATCGACCAGCTGGTGCTGGAGTGCGCCACGCCGCGCGCCGGCGAAATGGAAGTATTCAAGGAATACAGCAACGAAAAGGAAATCGGATTCGGCGTGGTCAATCCGCGCACCGATGACATTGAGCCGGCGGGACAGATTGTCGAGCGGGTCAACGAGTTGCTGCAGTACTTCGATGCGGACAAGATTTACCTCAACCCGGACTGTGGGTTTGGCACGTTCGCCGAGCGAAACGTCAACACGCACGAGATGGCCGGGAAAAAGATGCAGGTCATTACGGAAGCCGCGGAGATTCTACGCGCACAGCATGGGTAGCCGTAATCAACGGGCGAGGTACAACTATGGTGTCCCAGACGTTCCAGGAAGCGAGCCGCAGATTGCTGAAGCAAGGGCTTGAGGAACTGGCGCGTGGAGATACGCGGCAAGCATCCGAGAAGGGTTGGGGCGCGGCGGCACAGATGCTGAAGTCCATTGCTGAACGACGGGGATGGGATCACAGAGGCCACCGGCACATTCGCGATGTGTCCGCGCGTTTGGCGAGAGAGTCAGGCGACGCAGAAATCCGGCGCCTGTATCGCGTAGCCAGTGACTTGCACACGAATTTCTACGAAGACATTGACCCGCCAGATGAGGTGGCGGCCGGCCTGGATGACGTTGGCCTGCTGTTGGATAAACTGGAACGGCTGGCGTGACCAATCGGTCGCCGGTCGGGGTATGAAGCGATATGATCGAGAGCCTCCAAAACGGGATGATTAGGAGCTGAAAATGACGCAACAAGAAAACCTGAACGGGTTGCCCCGTGAGAAGCTGACCGAAGTGCTGGATTCCTTCCGGGATCCGGACGTGTTCAACGCGGTAACCGGACCTTGGAAGTCCCGAGTGGTCTGGCAGGAGGGCATGCGGGCCCGGGCCTACATGCGTAACCACCAGGTGGACATGGACGAGCCGGGCGATCTCACTGCCACCGACGTGGCCGCCAGCGCCCACGAGCAGTTGCTCTCCGCCATCGGCAGTTGCATGACGGTCGGATTCGTGGTGAACGCGACCAAGCAGGGCGTGCGCATCCACGACCTGGAAGTGGCGGTGGAAGGTTACTTCGACAACATCCGCAAGTGGGCCGGCGTCGAGGACGAGGGCAACCCCGGTTACGGCAAGATCTCGGCCAAGTGCTTCGTGCGCGCCGACGCCGACGAGGAGACGCTGAAGGAGATTTGGCGCCTGGCAGTGGAAGGTTCCCCGGTCACGCAGTCGGTAGCCAACCCGACGTCGGTGGAGACCGAGTTCGAGATGGTGGGTTGATGACGACATTCGTTTCCGCCGATTGGGTCGCAGAGAGGATTGGCCGACCGGAGTTCCTGATCATCGATCCCCGATCGGCCATGCGCTACCTCATGGGCCACCTGCGCGGCGCGGTGAGCGTGCCGTTCAAAAAACTCCAGAGGCCAGACGGCAAATTGGCAGACCCTGACCAGCTGGCAGCGGCCTTTGGAGCCGCCGGCCTGAGCGATGACGTGACGCCGGTGCTGTACGACCACCAGGACGGACGGAACGCCGCGATGGCATCCTGGGTTCTTGAATACCTGGGCCGCGAGGATGTTCACATCATGGACCTGCGGTACGAGGCCTGGAAGGATGCAGGACGCGAGGTGCTGTACCGACCGGTTCCCACGGATTCCAGGCAGTTCACCGTCCGGCTCGACCCATCCGTGCGGGCCACCCTGGCGGACGTAATCGATCCGGGTACAACCGTATTGCTGGACACCCGCACCATCGAGGAGTTCGATGGACAGGTTGAAATGGACCACCGACCGGGCCATATCCCGGGCGCGCTGAACCTGCCCCACATCGAAGCAGCCGGCGAGGATGGCAATTTGCTCATCGATGAATTTGAGCTGCACACACGGCTGGCAATTGCTGGCGTGGCCAACAATGACACGGTGATCGTCTATTGCCGGAGCGGCGTGCGAGCATCCGTGGCGTGGATGGCCATGCGGCAGTCCGGCTACGACGTTCGCCTGTACGATGGCTCCTACGCGGAGTGGATGGACAGCGACCAACCCGTAGAGGTCTGAAGTCCGGAGGGCGGGCCCGCGAACCGGAACGGCTACGGGGGCCCGCCGCGGGCACGAGGCAGGCAAACCCGCTATAATGCGGCCAACTGCCGCATCGCCCCGCCGCCCCATTTTCATGGTCGAACGGCCGGGCCGGAGGTCTTATGCCTATCGTCCAACGCCCCTACGTACCGCCGGAAGACAAGCCGCCGCAGGAAGAGAGCTACATCAACCCAGGCGACGTGGCTCCGATTAACGTCAACACAGCCCCCGCTGCGGCGCCGGCCCCAGCAGAAGCGCCCACATCGATGGACGCGATCACGTTCTACAGCGACTCGTTCCACGTTTTCAGCAGCCTGTACTCCGCGGTGCTGTTTTTCGGCGAGCAACTGGAAGAACGGGAGCCGATTCTGCGCGCACGCATCAAGGTCAGCCCGCAGATGATGAAAGCGATCGCCGTGCTGGCGACCAAACACGTGCGCGAGTATGAGGCAGCGGTGGGTCCCATCATGCTGCCGGACCAGGTGTTTACGGCGTGGGAGTTGAACCCGGACGGAACCAGCAACGTCGAAGAGTTGAGTCACTAGTTTTCGCCGGTCGTCGGTTTCCAGGGAATAATGCCATGACTACACCGAATATGCCCAACGGCGATGAGGACGGGCGGCCGCTGGCGGAAGACCAGGCGTTGCCGGTCAACGTCATTCCGAACACCAATTGGGCATCGCCGGAAGGCTGGGACTGGCACAACACGTCCACGAGCCAGCCCAACGCCGCGACGTTTCACATCAGCCACAGCGACGTCACCCGGGTATTCACGGACGTGCTGACGCCGGCCGACAGCCCGCCGGATGCCTATTTGGTATTGAAGAAGGACATCCCGCTGGTCATCATCGACAGCTTGGATCAGTACTGGGCCGCCGAATCCAAGACCGCGCTTCCGTTGAACGGACTGCGGGTCCCGATAGCGGCGGACACGCTGGCGGAGGCGAAGAGCCAATTGGCAGCGGACCTGGCGGCGCAACTGCGTCTGCTGATGATGCTGTCCACCGGCGGCATGACGCTGGCGCCGGCGTTACAGGAAAATTTCCTGATGCTGGACGCGTTCCTGGAAGCCCGACGGACCTGACAACACGACCGGGTTATCTACCAGCAGGGGCGGGTTTGAAACCCGCCCCTGCTTTTTTGTGCGCTTTCTCCGTTGGCTATCAGCCGTTGGCTTCCTCGAGAGCCTCGAGAATGCTGGTGGGGGACAGCGGGAGCTTATTCACCCGGACGCCGGTGGCATGGTAGACGGCGTTGTGCAACGCGGCCAGCGGCGGGATGATCGGGGCCTCTCCGACTCCGCGCAGTCCGTAGGGATGGCGCGGGTTGGGAACTTCGATGACCACCGTGTCGATCATGGGCATGTCGAGAGCGGTGGGCATGCGGTAGTCCAGGAACGTGGAGTTGAGCATGGTCCCGTCGGCGGCGTAGGTGTAGTCCTCGGACAACGCCCAGCCGATGCCCTGCATCGTCCCTCCCTGCATCTGGCCCTCGACGTAGCTGGGGTGGACGGAGGTTCCAGAGTCGATGAAGGCGGTGCAGCGCAGGATGTCCACCTTGCCGGTCTCGGGATCCACCTCGACGTCGATGATGTTTCCGGCGAATATGGGACCCACGCCGGTGGATGTGGCGGAGGACGACGCGGTGAGCGGGCCGCCGGTGCGCATCATGCGGCTGGCGGCATCGGCGATGGTCATGCTCTCCTCGGTGGTGGTGCAGGTGAACACCCCGTCGGCGAATTCGACCTGATCCGGTTCGACCTCCCAAACCATGGCGCAACGCTGGGCCATCTGGTCGCGGAGATCCTCAGCGGCGGCGATGGCAGCGAGGCCGGTGTCGAAGGCGATGCGGCTGCCGCCGGTGGAGGCGGTCCAGCCGACGGTGTCGGTATCCACGACGGTGGGGGCGATCTGGTCAATGTCTATGCCGAGGGTTTCGGCGACCTGCATGGCGACGGCGGTACGCGTGCCGCCGATGTCCACGGAACCGGTGATGAGGTTCAGGGTGCCGTTGGCGTTGACGTTGATGGTGGCTGATGAGGCCTGGCCCGCCTGCCAGCGGAAGCCGACGGCGATGCCGCGACCACGGTTGGGACCTTCCAGCGGGGTCCGGTTGTGGTCGCTGTTGATCATGGCCTCTTCCAACTCGCGGCAACCGAAGACGCGGTGAGGAACGCCGTTGGGCATGCGGTCGCCCTCCTGGACGGCGTTTTGCATGCGGAGTTCCATGGGGTCCTTGCCCAGGATCTCGGCGAGTTCATCAACCACGGCTTCCACCGCGAATGCCACCTGGGGTTGGCCCGGAGCGCGGTAGGCCTGCACCTTTTGCTTGTTGCAGACGACGTCGTAGCCATCGACCAGCATGTGTTCCATCTTGTAGGGCCCGAAGCCGGTTAGGGCGCCGCCGCCCACGGGAGAGCCAGGATACGCGCCGGCTTCATACACCATGTGCAGTTGACCGGCGACCATTGTGCCGTCGTTTTTGACGCCCATCTTGCAGCGCATGAATGTGGCAGAGGCGGGGCCGCTGCCGATGAAGACCTCGGTGCGATCCATCGCCACCTTGACCGCCTGGCCGGTCTTGCGGGACAGGACAGCAGCAACCGGGTCCGTGTAGGTGATGCCCTTGGCGCCGAATCCGCCGCCGATTTCCATGGGCACAACCTTCACGGCGGATTCGGGGACGCCGATGATGGCGGCGGTCTGGGCGCGGATGTTGAAGATGCCCTGAGTGCTGGTCCAGATGGTGACGCGGCCATCGGCGGACCACTTGGCGGTGGAGACGTGGGGCTCGATGTAGCCCTGGTGCACGGTCTGGGTCTCAAACTCGCGCTCGATGACGATGTCGGCCTCGGCGAAGCCCTGCTCGACATCGCCGACCGTGTGCTGGATGTGTCCGGCAACATTGCTCTTCACGCCGGTATCGTCGCCGCGAGCGAACCGTTCCATGCGGAAGTAGGTGGTCATGTCGTCGTGGAGCAGGGTGGCGTCTTCGGCCATGGCCTCGCGCCAGGTCAGCACAGTCGGCAGGACCTCATAGTCCACGTCGACGAGTTCCAGGGCTTCCGTGGCGATATGGGGGTTGACGGCGCAGACGGCGGCGACGGCGTGGCCAACATAGAGGACTTTGTCTTTGGCCAGCAGGTTCTCGGCGATCATGCGAGCATTGCCCTGGACCTCCGCGAAGTCGATCATCCGGTTTTCGATGATCGGGAAGTCCGCGGCGGTGGCAACGGCGACGACGCCGGGCAGCGCCTCGGCCTTGCTGGTATCGATGCTGCGGATGCGGGCGTGGCTGTGCGGGCTGCGGAGAATCTTGGCGTGCAGCATGCCCGGAAGGCTGATGTCTGCGCCGTAGCGGGCTGCGCCGGTAACCTTGTCCACGCCGTCGTGGCGCACGGGTCGGGTGCCGATGACGCGGTATTGCTGTTCGGGCTGGGCGGTGGTGGTCATGGGGTTCCTCCTGGGATTGGGAGCGGCAGACGAAGGACGTAACGCCCTACTTGATGAAGCCTGGCAGGAAGTACTCGCGGGTTGGATCCGGCGGCATTCCCGGCATGTCGGTGGGAATGACACCATCGCTTTCGATGGCGGAGCGAACGATGCCCTTGTTGAAGGGGCTGATGTCATCGTCGGACATGAAGTCGCGAACGGGCATCCAGAGGCATTCTTCGATTTCCTGTTCGCTCATCTTGATGTCGTGGGTGAGGGCGCGCAGGCGACACACGAAATATATGTCGGACTTGCCATAGCGGTAGCCATGCCAGTGGCGGAAGCACGCCAGGGCCTCGAATTCGGCCTGTACGCCGGTCTCCTCCAACACCTCACGGACGATGGAATCGACGATGTGCTCGCCGGGTTCCAGGGCTCCGCCGGGAAGCTTGTAAAAGGGAGGCCGGTTGTCGATGCGATACCGCTCGCAGACCACCAACAGTTCGTCCTTATCGTTGAGAACGACGCCGCCGGCGCCAACGTAATGGGTGGCATAGGGCGGGATGAACGAGTCGGGAATAAGCATCAGCGTGGCGGTGACGCCGTTGTCGTCGGCGTGGTGGTAGGTGAATCCGCGCTGGGTGGCGATGGGTACATGGGTCGCCAACTCGATGGGAATGTCGACCCATGCGACCTCGTATCCGGCCTCACGCCATTCGGCAATCGAGGCGTCCAATGAGGCAGCGAAATCGTCGGGATCGGGGGGCAGTTGCGCGGAGTTGACCACGACGCCACGGAACGGATTGGGCGTCGCGACGAGGGGAGAGACCATACGGCGGCTCCGTGTCATTTCGGGTGGTATGGAACGGCGGCAGTATAGCACAAGGGCATTGAATCGACGCCGATGGACTGGCTGCGACGACACAGGGTTGAACGTGCCGGTCATGGCTGCGGGTTCGGTATGCCTGGTTGACATTCCGGATCGGAATCCATAGAATCGCAGGCAATAATATAACGAATTACAGCATAATCATCTTTTATTATCATGGTTTTCGTATAACAAGCGAGGGACAGAATCCGTATCCGCAATAGTACTCGCAACTGGATGCCGTTTTCCGACAGCGCAGCGTAGGCGAAAGGACGGAGGCGATCGCGAGCGAATGCGTTGAAACGCAGTTGAGGAGGAGTGACCATGCTAACCAGACGATTTTGGTATCCGGCCCCGCTGATGCCCGTCCTGTTGTCCCTGTTAATGCTGGCCGCGCTGGCTTGCGCGGGGGCGGAGGTGCCGCAGGAAACCGAGTCGGCAGGCACGACGACCGGGGACACGGCCGCAGCCAGCCAGGCACAGTCGCCAACCCAGGCGCAGCCGCAGGCTCAGCCGCAATCTCAACCTCAGAGTCAGACCCAGGCGCAGCCACAGACGCAACCCCAGCAACAGGCGCAGCCACAGGCTCAAACCGCACCGGAACCGGTCGCAACGGCAGCGCCGGAGCCGGCCCAACCGGTGCCGTTCGCGACCCGGGTTCCGGCCGCGCTGCCGTCAGAGGTCGTGGCCAACCCGATAACCAAGGACGTGTATCCCGACGCCGTGCGAGGCGGCATCCTGCGGCGGGGCGGCTATTACGACCCGGCGCACTTTGACCTGATGCAGGTGTCCAGCGTGACGAATTCGTTCAAGCAGATGATGCTGTACAACAACATCCTGCGCTACAACCCGCTGGACGCAGGCAAGACCATCATCCCCGACCTGGCGACCAGCTGGGAGGTTTCCGAGGATGGCTACACCTGGACCTTCCCACTGCGAGAGGGCGTTACGTTCCACGACGGAACGGTATTGAACGCGGACGACGTGGCAGCGTCGTGGTCCAGGGTCATTGATCCGCCGGCCGGAGTGGTCAGCGCGCGGAAGGGCCTGTACACGCCGTTCGGTCCGTCGATAGAAGTCATCGACCCGCTCACGGTGCAATTCACTTTTGAAAAGGCGCCTCCGCTGAACTACGGCCTCAACGCTTTCGCGTTGGAATGGCACGGAGTGTTCCAGAAAGCATACCTGGAGGAGCACAACTACGACCTGAAGCAGGCCGGCCAGTTCGCGCCCAGCACCGGAGCGTTCAAGTACCTGGAGCACCAGGAAGGCGAGGTGTGGAAAAACGAACGGTACGAAAACTACTGGAACGAAGGGCTACCCTACCTGGACGAGGTTTGGACCTACCCCCTGGAGAACAGCACGAACCGCTCGGCGGCGCTGCTGGCGGGCAACGTGGACTTCGCCCAGACCATTGACCCGCAGGCATTCAACAAGATGCTGGAAGATGACCGATTCGTGGCCGAGCCGTTCTCGTCCTATTCCTACGGCGGCATCTGGTTCAACATGGACAAAGAGCCTTGGAGCGACCCCAGGGTTCGCAAGGCGATGTGGCTGGCGTTCGACCGTCTGGCCGCTCATGAGGTCGTGAGCGAGTGGCTGTTCGGATACCCGGGCGGCGGGGGCTGGACGCTGCCCGACCAGGCCTATCAATTGCCGCAGGCGGAAATCGACGAGAGGCTCGTGTATGACCGCGTCAGCGCGGAGGCGGAGGCCAAACGGCTGATGGCGGAAGCCGGCTACGCCGACGGCATCAAGAACGTTGACCTGATGCAACGGCAGCCCAACAGCCCGTGGTATTCAGCAGTGGCGCAGATGGCTGAGCTGGAGTTCCTACGGGTCCTGGGCATCGAGTCGACGATTCGGGCGGTGCCATCCGCCGTATGGTTTGAAGAGTTGGCGAACCGCAACTTTGACATCACGGTGGGGGCGATAGCATCGCCGTTCATCGACCCGTCGGCGTACATGAACAGCTTCTATCGATGCGGCGGCGGGGAGAACCACTCGAACTACTGCAACGAGGAGTTCGATTCGGTAATGTCGATGGTGGACACGGAGGGTGATTTCGACAAACGGTACGATCTGGTGCAGAAAGCCGCCGGCATCCTGGACGAGGATCCGCCCGTAGTTACGTGGTGGTACAACCGGACACTGGCGGCGTGGCGTTCCTGCGTCCACGGGCTGGAAGGGAAGCATGGGGCCCTGGTGCACAACCTGGACCGCATGGACACGGTGTGGATGGACGCGGAGTGCCAGCAGTAACGACGCGGGGACCGCGCTCGGCGGCGGCGATACCGGGGGCAGGTTTGTGGCCTGCCCCCGGCCTTTCGCGTTACACGGGTCGTAACACCAGCAACGGGTGACCAGCAGCAACGGGTGACCAGCAGCAACGGGTGACCAGCAGCAACGGGTGACCAGCAGCAACGGGTG
>JAPOQH010000134.1 GCA_026710825.1 Chloroflexota bacterium
CTCCTCCCCTGGGCCGGCAAAGACCGCTACTGCGAACTCCTTCGCTGGGACCTCCCCGCCCCGGCGCTCTAGCCATGCCCTCAACCTCTCGTCCCGGACTTGATCCGGAAACTGGGAACGTCATGCCGCCAACGTTCCGGAACGCCGGCGCCTTCTGGATACCGGCCTGCGCCGGCCTGCGGCTCTTGGGAATGACGGTTTGGCCGGTTCAGACCGATAAGCGAAAGGCCCTGGCCACACATCGGCCCGGTAGTGTCGGCGAACGGTTGGTGCTAGAATTACGCCCGTCAACCCGATATTTGAACCGCCCACCAGGAGGCAACATGGCTGCAATTGACCTGCGGAGCGACACCATTACGCACCCCACCGACGAGATGCGCCGGGCTATGGCGGCGGCCGAAGTCGGCGACGACGTATTCGGTGAAGACCCCACCATCAACGCTCTGCAGGAACGCGCCGCCGAGATGCTGGGCCAGGAGGCGGGGCTGCTCACGGCGAGCGGCACCATGAGCAACCTGATCGCGGCCCTCACCTGGTGCAGCCGCGGCGACGAGATGGTCATGGGGCAGGAGGCCCACATGTTCTGGAACGAGTCCGGCGGCCCCACGGCGCTGTCGGGCGCCCAGGTCCGCCTCGTTCCCAACGACGCCAACGGCAAGATCTCCGCTGCAGACGTCCAGGCCGCTGTCCGCGACGCCACCAACATCCACGTCCCGGCTACCACCCTCGTGTGCCTCGAAAACACCCACAACCGCTGCAGCGGCGGCGTGATGACGCCCCAGGACACCAGGGAAGTCGTCGATGTAGCCCACGCCGCCGGCGCCGCCGTCCATCTCGACGGAGCCCGCATATTCAACGCGGCTGTAGCCCTCGAGGTCCCGGCCGCCGAACTTACCAGGGACGTTGACGACGTGAGCTTCTGCCTTTCCAAGGCACTGTCCTGCCCCGTAGGCTCCGTGCTCTGCGGCTCCCAGGATTTCATCACCCGCGCCCGCAAATGGCGCAAGATGGTCGGAGGCGGGATGCGTCAGGCCGGCGTCCTCGCCGCAGCCGGAGTGGTCGCGCTGGACACCATGGTGGAACGCCTCGCCGACGACCACCCCAACGCCCGTCGCCTGGCCGCCGGTCTCGCCAACATTGATGGCCTGACCGTGGACCCGGACAGCATCCACACCAACATCGTGATCTTTGAGGTCGACCGCGAAAAGGTCGGCGACGCCCGTCAGGTTATCGCCGCTCTCCGCGAGGACGGTGTCCTGGTCAGCCACAGCCGAGAGCAATCCCTCCGCATGGTAACTCACCGTCACGTTACATCCGACGACGTTGAAGAAGCCCTTTCTCGCGTCAACGCGACCATCCGGCGGTTGGCCGCGTCCGCCTAGAGGATCCGTCATGGCCGATTTCACCATCAACCGCGACACCACCGCGCTGCTCATCGCCGACTTCTACGCCGACGCGATGGGCAACCTGCCCCACGCCGTGGAACGGGGCGTCGTCGCCCGCACCGTCGAACTCCAGGCCGCGGCGCGCGATGCCGGGTTGATGGTGTGCTACTGCGCTACGGTATTCCGCCCCGGTTACCCGGAAATCAGCGAGCGCAACAAGACCTTCAGCGCTCGCAAGGCTTCCGGCCAACCGGCGGTCTTCGATCCGTTGGCAGTGATCCATCCCGATGTGCGCCCGCGTGAAGGCGAGGTCGTGGTGGGCAAGCATCGGGTCAACGCTCTGTTCGGCACCGGCCTCGATGTCGCGTTGACCGGCAGCAACATCGACACCATCATCCTGCTCGGCTACGCCACCAGCGGCGTGGTCCTCTCCACCACGCGTTTTGCCGCGGATCGGGACTACAGGTTGTACGTCGTCGAGGATTGCTGCGCCGACAGTGAACCCGACGTCCACGACTTTCTCATCAACCGCATCCTGAACCGCCAGGCCGACATCGTTTCCGCGGAAGAGGCGATGGCCGCCATACGTGGCGGTTGAACCCGGCCTCCCTCATCCGTCGATCGTCCTTCGCTAACGGGCTGGCCGCCGATGCTGCGTCGCTCCTCATCGCCCTCCGCCGACATCTCGGTGTCTATTGATTCTCGCCCTCTGTATCCCGGTGATCTGGTGGAAGCGGAAATCACCGTGACGCCCGGTTCCACTTTCTTGGCGTCGGTCGGCCACGTCCGTCTGAGCCAGACCGAGTTGCTGCGGATCGACTCTGCCCGCGACGCCGTCCCCCAGATGATGGCTGGTCGCCGGGGACGATCCCGGTTCGGCGCTCCGGAACATCTCGATCACGTATTCCTGGAGGACTCGCCATTGGAGGAAGGAGTCGCCTACAGGTACCCGGTCCAGCTTCGGCTCCCGGTGCCCGCGCCTCCCACCGTCAAGGCCAAATACGCTCAGATAACTTGGAAACTCACTGCGTCCATTCTGGCCAGGTCAGATTGGGTGCCCAGCCGTGATGGCCTGCTGGCCAACTTGGCCATGGGCCGGGTCGGTGAAAACAGCCAGGAACTGGTGGTGTTCGCGCACCCGAACGCCTCGTATATTGGCGGCGAACGCCTTCCCGACCAACCCACTGCCGCCAGAGGTTTTCGACACGCGAACCTCGATCTGTCCTTGCACTCGGGACTCGCTCCCAATGGAGGCGCAATCGAGGGCGACCTGTCGGTAAAGACTCTCAAAGCCGTCAGGGCGCGCGAGTTGCGGGTGGAGCTGGTGCGCTGGGAACGCTCAGGCAACAAGCAGGCCCGCGTCGTGGAAAGCCGCCAGGTGCTGCAGCGACCGGCCCTTCAGGATGCGCAGCAGCAGACCGACTGGGCGTTCCGTTTGCCCGTGCCCGACCGGCTGATGCCTTCGGTCCTTGGTCAGCACACGTTCGTCGGATGGCAGGTCCGGGCGGTAATCGACCGCGCCCTGCGCCCCAATCTCACCGTCTCCCAGTTGGTTCAGGTCTACACTTCGCCACAATAGATTCGACCGCGTAGCGGACGCTAACCGAGTCGGTGCCGGCTGACTTCCCCAGCCCCCGCTCTCCCGCACGCCGCGCATAAATCGAGCAAGGTCGATGCCAGCAAAAATCCGACTCGCCTCCGAATCCGACGCCGCCCAGATCCTGGACATCTACGCCCCCGTGGTGCGCGAAACCGCTATATCGTTTGAGTGGGAACCCCCATCGGTGGACCAAATCCGCGACCGCATGCGTCGGGTACTGGAGATGCTCCCCTGGCTCGTGTGCGATGTCGATGGTCGGATCGCGGGGTACGCGTACGCCAGCCCTTTCAAGACCAGGGCGGGATATCGATGGTCCTGTGAACTCACGGTCTACGTACATCCCGAGTTTCATCGGTGCGGTGTCGGCCGCGCATTGTACGCCGCCCTCCTGCCCTGTCTCACCGCCCAGGGTTATCAGGTCGCCGTCGCCGTCATCACCATACCCAACCCGGCCAGCGTCGGCCTCCACGAATCAATCGGCATGCGCCGCGTCGGTACGTACCACGCCATCGGCCACAAGTTTGGCCAATGGCTGGATGACGGCGTTTGGCAGATGGAACTCGGCCCCCGCCGAGAGTCGCCCGAACCGCCCGTGCCGTTCCATGATCTCGTGGGAACCCAGGTGTGGCAAAAAGCCCTCGACAAGGGCACCCGGCTGTTGAGGGTCTAGCCTGCGTCCCTAACCCCGATCTCCCCACCAACGACGCAACCGCTCTGCAATCGCCGCCTCAGACCCCTGGTCAGAGGGTTCGTAATATCGCCGGTCAGCCAGTCCCGGAGGCAGGTATTCCTGTAGCTCGAAATGTCCCTCGTAGTCGTGGCTATACTTGTACCCGGCGCCGTATCCCATGCCTCGCATCAGCCCGGTTACCGCGTTCCGCAGGTGCAGCGGTACCGGCTCGTGCGGCGCATTGCGCACATCGTCCATCGCCCGCTCCAGCGCCATGTAAGCCGCGTTGCTCTTGGGCGATGTCGCCAGGTACACCGTCGCCTCCGCCAGCGGTATCCGCCCCTCGGGCAAACCCACGAAATGCACCGCTTGCTGAGCAGCAACTGCCACCGGCAGCGCCCCCGGATTGGCCAACCCGATATCCTCCGCCGCCAATATCACAAGCCGGCGCGCGATGAACAACGGGTCCTCGCCCGATTCCAGCATCCGCGCCAGCCAATACAGAGCCCCGTCAGGCGACGATCCGCGTACGGACTTGATGAACGCCGATATCGTGTCGTAGTGGCTGTCCCCCGCCTTGTCGTACATGGGCGTGCGCCGCTGCAAAGCATCGGAAATCGCGTCGACGGTGATCTGCCGAACATCGTCGGCCCCCGCTTCGCAGGCCACCGTCGCCATTTCCAGCGCGTTGAGCGCAACTCGAGCATCACCGTTGGCGATGTTGACCAGGTGCGCCAGCGCGTCCGGCTCCATCCGAGCATGCAGCATCCCCAAGCCGCGCCTTTCGTCCTCCAGGGCGCGCTGAACTATCGCCTCCACATCCGCCGGTTCCAGCGCGTTCAGCGTGAACACCCGGCACCGCGACAACAAGGGAGCGTTCACCTCGAACGACGGATTCTCCGTGGTCGCCCCGATGAATACCACTGTCCCATCCTCCACGTGCGGAAGAATCACGTCCTGCTGCGCCTTGTTGAACCGGTGGATTTCGTCAACGAACAGGATGGTTGGCTGCTGGTAGAACGAACGCCGTTCCTGTGCGCTCGCCACCGCCTTCCTGAGATCGGCGACGCCTGCCGACACGGCCGACACCGGTTCGAAATGCGCGCGTGTTACCGTAGCAATCAACCGTGCCAGCGTAGTCTTGCCGGTTCCCGGTGGCCCCCAGAACAGTATCGACGGTATCCGGTCGTTGGCGATGGACCGCCGCAGCACCTTATCCTCGCCCAGGATGTGCTCTTGCCCCACGAATTCATCAAAGGTGGCCGGCCTCATCCGCTCGGCCAGCGGCGCAGTCTCCAGCGTGTACTGCTGTTGCCCGTGCTCAAACAGTGAACCGCTCTGCTGTCTGCTCGTCATGGTTTCCAGGCCACGTCTTTCGTACCCAGACTCGACGAACCACACAGACTCCACCCAAGGCTCTCTATCGTGAAGATTGGTAGCCCGCTCATGGTGAGCCCGTTGAACCACGAGCGGTCGAGGGACCCGGACATGTCCTGCCGGCTACATTCGTCTTGTCTCGGCGCCATCGGATCAATCTGTCGTTAGCCACCGTTCCTGAAATGCGGCATCACCTCTTCCGCAAACAGCCGCATCGAACGGCCCACTTCTTCGTTGCTGAGCATGCCGCCGATGTTGAACCAGCACATGATTTCCTGCGGGTTGTACCGTTCCCTGAATCCCTCCAGCCTTTCGATAACCTGCTCCGGCGTGCCGATCGCGCCTAGCTCGTTGTACAAATCCTCGTACTCGATCTGGAAAGCGCGCCCGGAGCCCCGCGAGTTGTTCTGCATGCCCCGCAACGTGCCGAGGTAGTTGTTCACCGTCGGCGCAAACCCGGCCTTGGCGGCTTCAGCGGTCTCCCCCACGTACACCGGCACGTTCACCACCACCTTCACCTTGGATTCGTCGTGCCCGTGTTCGGCCAACGTCTCACGATATGCCGCCAACCCGTCGCTCACCCCCTGCACCGTGATTATCAGCGGCGTCACCAGGATGCTATGCCCCAGGCTCCCCACCAGCGGGAACGTATCCGCCCCGTTCGAAGCGATATACACCGGCGGATAGGGTCGCTGAATGGGCTTGGGTTCCAGCCGAATCCCCTCTGCGTGGTAAAACTGGCCGTGATAGTCCAGCTCGTCCTCGGTCCAGGCCTTCAGGGCCAGATCGAGCCCTTCCACAAACCGGTCGTTGCGTTCCTCAATCGGAATGCCGTAACCCCGGTAGTGGTTCGGGTTGGATCCCCGCCCGATGCCGAACACCGCGCGCCCGCCCGACAGCACGTCCAGCGTCGCCACCTCCTCGGCAATCCGCAGCGGGTGATGCAGTGGCAGCAGGTTCACCGCCGTGCCCAGCATGATCCGCTCGGTCGTCTGCGACAGCGCCGACGCCATCAGCAGCGGAGCCGGCATCACCGAGAACTGCCGTGCGAAGTGCAGTTCCGCCAGCCACGCCATGTCGTAGCCAAGTTGGTCCGCCAACTGTACCTGCGCCATCGCGTCGGCATAACGCCCGGCGGGAGTTTGATCCTCACCGCACGGGATCTGGTAAAAGACTCCAAACTCCATTTGCGACAACTCCCAACGGCCCGGGCGAACCGACCGCCCAATTATAGCGGTATGTTGCCGTGCTTTTTCGCCGGCAGCGTGTCCCGCTTGTTCTGCAGCATCTCCAGCGCCCGTATGATCGTAGGCCGCGTCGCCGCCGGGTCAATCACGTCGTCCAGGTACCCGCGGTTCGCCGCCACGTACGGGTTGGTGAACCGCTCCTGATAATCGGCGATTAACTCCGCCCGGCGGGCATCGGGGTCATCCGCGTTGCCGATCTCTTCCCGGTAGATTATGTTCACCGCGCCGTCCGGCCCCATCACCGCGATCTCCGCGCTCGGCCACGCCAGGTTCACATCGGACCGCAGGTGCTTGCTGCTCATCACGATGTACGCGCCGCCATAGGCTTTGCGTGTGATCAACGCCACCTTGGGCACCGTCGCCTCGGCATACGCGTAGATCAGCTTTGCCCCATGGCGGATGATCCCCCCGTACTCCTGCTCCGTGCCCGGCATGAACCCCGGCACGTCCACCAGCGTCACCAGCGGGATGTTGAAGCAATCACAGAACCTCACGAACCGCGACGCCTTCGCCGACGCATTGATGTCCAGCACCCCAGCGAGAAAAGCGGGTTGGTTGCCCACCAAGCCAACTGTGCGTCCCGCCATGCGCCCGAATCCCACCACCACGTTCGCGGCGTAACCCGCCTGCACTTCCATGAAGTCTTCATCGTCCACGATGTGGTAGATGATTTCGCGGATGTCGTATGGGCGGTTGGGCTCTGCCGGGACGATGGATCGCAAGCCCTCGTCCGCCCGCTCCGCCGGATCGGAGGTCCGGTAGGCCGGCGGGTCGTCCAGATTGTTCAACGGCAGGAACGAAATCAGCCTTCGCAGTTCCTCCAGGCATTCCTCTTCCGAATCCGCAACGAAATGGGCAACGCCGCTTCGAGCCGCGTGCGCATCCGCCCCGCCCAACTGCTCGTGCGTCACGTCTTCGCCGGTAACCGCGCGCACCACGTCCGGCCCGGTTATGTACATCTGCCCCGTCCCGCGCACCATGAATATGAAATCCGTGATCGCCGGGGAGTAAACGGCCCCACCGGCCGACGGCCCCATGATTACCGAGATCTGAGGCACCACGCCCGAATAAAGGGTGTTCAGCAGGAAGATATCCCCGTAGGCCGCCAGGCTCAGCGCCCCCTCCTGTATGCGCGCGCCGCCGGAGTCGCAGATTCCGATCATCGGGCAACCCGTCTTGGCCGCCAGGTCCATCACCTTGCAGATCTTTTGCCCGACCACCTCCGACAGCGACCCGCCGAACACCGTAAAGTCCTGCGCGTAGGCAAACACCTGTCGTCCATCAACGTTGCCGTATCCCGTGACCACCGCATCGCCCAGGAACCTCTGCCGCTCCAGCCCGAAATCTGTTGTTCGGTGGGTGACGAACCGGTCTATCTCCTGGAAAGTTCCGGGATCCATCAGCAGTTCCAGTCGTTCCCGCGCCGTTTTCTTCCCCCGTTGGTGCTGCTGTTCGATGCGACGCTCTCCGCCGCCCAGGGCCGCCTGCTCGCTGAGATCCAGCAGATGCTCGAGTTTGGCGTCCCCGGTTGATTCGATGGGTGGTTCGTTGGTCGTGGTCAAAACGGCCCCCAGCGGGTTTCAAGTTTGGCTGTCGGAATCTGACTGTCAGGATTTGGTTCCGGGAATCTGGCTCCCGGAATAGGAATCCTTGACCCGTCGATTCGCCGGTATAATAGCACTCACCACCCGATTTTGACCGATTGCCGAGTTGCGCGCTTGTCGTCCAATCTAATCAATCCCCGATCCAACCCGACCCTGACTGTGGCCGGCGGCGAACCCCTGGTTTGGGGCCTCCGCACCTACGTGATGGGAATCATCAACCTGACGCCGGACTCATTCTCCGGCGACGGCCTCGCCAACGATCCCCAGGCGGCCGTCGCGTCGGCGCTCCAAATGGAGTCCGAGGGCGCGGACATCATCGACGTGGGAGCCGAGTCCACTCGCCCAGGCAGCCAGCCGATCTCCGCCGCCGCCGAGATCGACCGTCTGATTCCCGCGCTCTCCGCCATCTGCGCGGCCGTGAGCATCCCCGTCAGCGTGGACACCTACAAGGCCCCGGTCGCTCGCCGCGCCATCGCCGCCGGCGCATCCCTGGTCAACGACGTGTGGGGCTGCCTCGCCGACGGCAACATGGCGCCAACCATCGCCGCTGCCGGCGTACCCGCAATCCTCATGCACAACCAGGCTGTCGCCCAATATGACGACTTGGTGCCCGACGTTATCTCCGGTCTGGACCGCATCGCCGGCATCGCCCGTGCCGCCGGCGTCGCCCCCCATAACATCATCCTCGACCCCGGCATAGGGTTCGGCAAGACCGCCGACCACAACCTGGAATTGCTCCGCCGCCTGCCCGAGGTTCGCCAGGCGGGTTACCCCCTGCTCCTCGGCGTATCCCGTAAATCCACCATCGGTCGCATCCTCAACCTGCCGCCGGAAGAACGGCTCGAGGGCACGGCTGCGGCAGTTGCCATGAGCATCGCCGGCGGCGCTGATATCGTCCGCGTCCACGACGTGAAGGAGATGGTCCGTGTTGCCCGCATGACCGACGCCATCGCCCGAGATTGGAGACCCTCACCATGGCCCAGCCGGTGATAACCTACCTCTGCCTGGGCGGCAATCTCGGTGATCGTCTCGTCGCGCTGACCGAGGCGTTGACCCTGTTGCACGCCCACGACGACATGCGCATTCTGTCCTGCTCCTCAGTGTACGAGACCGAACCCTGGGCCGTGGCGGACCAACCCAACTTCCTCAATCTCGTCGCTGCCTTCGAAACTACGCTCTCCCCCGTTGACTTGCTTGCGGTCTGCAAAGATGTCGAAGCCGGCATCGGCCGCACCGAGTCCTACCGTTGGGGCCCGCGCCTCATCGATGTTGACATCTTGCTGTACGGCGATGAGGTCATCAGCATCCCCGACCCCGATCTGCAAATCCCACACATTCGCCTCCACGAACGCGTCTTTGCACTGGTCCCCCTGGTCGAAATCGCCGCAGACATCCACGTCCCCCCCGACAACCACACAGTTCGGATGTTGTTGACCCATGTGGATGGACAGGATGGCGTTGTCCGCTGGGGCGATCCTCCAATCACCTGATCTCGCCTCGTTACGGGACACCCAAAAGCCGCCCATCGATCAGCGATTTGCCGGCTACGAGTTGCCGGGTGCGGGGGCGAGGCATGCTTCACTCCCTCCCCTTGCCCAATGCAGCCCGAGCAACCTTGGTCGACGCAAACCGAAAACCTCCTGCATGCTTGCCAGTTGCCTCTCCATATAAGATTATTGACTCGACAATAGACTCTCCGAACAACAACGCCCAACGGAGGACCTCGCCATGTCCATCACCAACCTGACCCGCAGCGCCGTCCACGGCCAGAATGGCGTGGTTTGCTCCGATTCACCCCTCGCCGCCGCTACCGGCCTCCGCGTCCTGCAGGATGGTGGCACCGCGTTTGACGCCGCCCTCGCCGTTGCCGCCGTCGAAGCCGTTACCATCGTGCCGAAGTGCGGGTTGGGCGGCGACTCATTCATCCTCGCCTACGAAGCCGCCACCGGAAAGGTCACCAACATCAACAGCAGCGGAATCGCCGGCTCCGGCGCAGAGGCCGATTACTACCGCAACCAGGGTCTGTCCCTCATGCCCATCACTGGCCCTCACTCCGTATCCGTCCCCGGTGAAGCGGCCGCGTGGGAGGCCATGCACCGCCAGTTCTGCACCTTGCCCATGCCGGACCTCGTGGCCCCGGCCATTCGTTACGCCGAGCAGGGATTCCCCGTGCCCTCCGGCATCGCCCGATCATTCGCTGGCAGCGCCGAACTCCTGGCCCGGCACACCGCCACCGCGGATATCTACCTCCGCGATGGTCGGCCGCCCCGCGAGGGCGAAATCCTGGTCAACTCTGACCTGGCCAACACCATCCGTCTCGTCGCCGAGGGCGGTGCAAACGCCTACTACCGTAGCGACCTGACCTCACAACTCGTTGCGGGACTCAACCAGGCCACCGCCGACGGCGGCCTGTTCACTGAAGCCGACTTCGCCGGCCACTACGCCGATCTCTGCGAGCCCATCAGCACAACCTATCGCCAGCACACTGTCTATCAGACCCGCCCGCCGTCCCAGGGATTCCTGCTCCTGCAGATGCTAAACATCGTCGCTGGCCACGACCTCACCTCCATGACCCCCAATTCGGCCGATGCCATCCACCTTCTCGTCGAAGCCAAGAAGATCGCCTACTCCGACCGCAACCGCCTTGCCGGCGACCCCAATTTCGTCGAATGGCCTCTGGATGGCCTCCTCTCCACCGAGTACGCCGATATGCGCCGCGACCAGATTCACCCCTTCCAGGCCGGCACGGAGGTACGCCCGCTCGTTCCAACCAACGGCCTCGGTGATACCACCTACTTCTGCGTCGTCGACGGTGCTGGCAACGCCGTTAGCTGGATTCACAGCCTGTCCAACGGCTTCGGTTCCGGCGTTGTCGCGCCGGGTACCGGCGTCCTGTTCAACAACCGGGCCGGGCGCGGCTTCAGCCTTGAGGCTGACCATCCTAACGTCATCAGCCCCGGCAAACGCACCATGCACACGCTCAACTGCTATCTCACCACCGTCGACGGCGAGGTATCCATCGTCGGAGGCACTCCAGGCGGCGACCTCCAGCCCCAGGTCGGCATCCAGATGCTGACCAAGCTCATCGACGGCGGACTCCAGGCTCAGGATGCCGTCGAATCGCCCCGCTGGTTCAGCTTCCCCGGCACCGACCCTGCCACAATCAACCGCGCCGGCGAACTGCGCGTCGAAATGGGAATGCCCGGCGACACCATCCGCGACCTGGAGCGCATGGGACACAACGTCGTCCAGAACTCCTTGGGCTCATATCACGGTTGCGTACAGTTGATCCTGCGCGATGGTCGTCGTGGCGTCCTGACCGGCGCCTCCGATCCACGCGGCGATGGCCAGGCCGTCGGCTTTTGATGGTATTCCGGCCATCGCGATCCCATCGCGTTTTACGGATAATACGATCTCAACTGGCAGGTTTATCCTGCCTCCTGCTCATCGTAGGTTTGGCCTGCCAAACCGCTGTGCCTGACGGCCCTGCCATAGCACCTCTCACTCCTCCGCCACCGGCAACACCGGTATCGACCCCCCCGGATACGGCACGCGTCGCAACGCCGCCGCTCACTCCTACACCCCTGCTGGTCGCAACCGCGCCGCCGCCTCCAGCCACCGAGCCCGCAGCAACCCAACCTCCTCCTGCGGTGTCCCGAGCTGTCGTGGACCGCACTGACGAACAAACCAGGGAACTGACCGACCGCATGCTGCAGCCTCGCCTGGTTGACGCTGATTTCCTGTGGGGCATGTTCATCACCAACCGCTCGTTCGTGGGCGGACGGGGGCGCACCCCTGACCCCGATTACACCACCCAGATGCTCGAAATGTGGCATTCCGATAACGCTTGTTACGCGGCCCTCGAAGTCGAGGTGTCCGGGCTCGGCGCCGAGAACAGTCTGCCGCCTCTGGAATTCCTCCAGTACGTCGATTACGTCATCGCCCAACTTTCGTCATGTGTCGAAGATCAACTGGACTCGATCGATGGCAATCAGTTCTTTGACAATTCATTGGACGTCCGGAAACTCCGCATCAACAACTGGTTCGATCGCACCTGGCGGGATGCCGACGACGGCACATTCCCCTTCGCCACCGACTGTCAGACCGAATTCTATTCCCACCTGCCTGCTGCCACGGCTGCCACTGACGCCAACCATCTTGAATCGGCGTGGGTCTCTGCCATGGTTGTGGTTTCCGGATGCGCCCGAGACGCCATGCAGGGCTACTTCGCGTTCCTCGACATCAGCGAATTGCAACTCAAAACGCTGCCGCCCGAAGATCGATACGCCGCGGTCAGCCTCCAGATGACCATGTTTGGGCACCTGTTCGCCATAAACCTTGGCAAGCCCAGCGAAGCATGTTGGCCGGACTACGCAGCCCGAATCCCAGTAGTCGCGGCCGTCCCCGATCCTGACCAACAGATTGATGCCAGGAACGTCGCCCTCAAGACGCTGCAGGTGTGCCTGCAAGCATCGCCGGAGTCCAACCCGTTTGTCGGACGGTGACGTCCCCCGTGCCCGTCCGATAAAACCTGCCCATCGTACCTGAATCCTTCTCGGCAACCTGCAATCCGGTTCCCGAGTTATAGCATCCATTCGGCCCGGCAAACCGATCTGACTCTCGCCGGCCATCCATCTCGCCGCTGACGTCGTAATTTCCTTCGTAGGCCGATGCGCGTTACCATCTTTCACAGCACGCGGATGACCTCCCTCGCACCGTTAGGAATCGCCATGTCGGACCGAATGCTATCCAGCCACTTGCGACGTATCCCGTTCGTAGCAGTGAAGCTGACATCCATGGCTGCCGCGTTGCTCGCGTTGGGTTTCGTCGCCTGCACTACGGAGCCCGAGATTCGCGAGGTCACAGTTACTCGTGAGGTGCCGGTGGTGCGCGAAGTCCCTGTGACCGTTGAAGTCCCAAAAAACGTGGAAATTACCCGCGAAGTGCCGGTTACCAGGGAAATTCCGGTGACCGTCGAAGTCGTCCAAACCGTCGAAGTCCCGGTGACCAGGCAAATCGTCCGCGAGATCGAAGTCACACGCGAAGTCCCGGTTACCCCCGTCGTATCGCTAACTCCACAACCTGCGCCCGCGCCCACTCAATCTCCAACCCCGGTCCCGACGCCCACTCCACCCCCGCCGATGTCCCGGTTCGGAAGTTGGCAACATGATCAGGATTTCCACGCCCTTCGGACGGTCTCCACCTTCCGGAACGTTGCCACATTCCACGACCCGCTGCCCGATGCCCCGGTGCTCACCTTCCTGTGCGACGACCGCGGCTACCGGTCGATGTATATCGATTGGCGTCACCCGGTGGTCGGCGTGCTGGATACCAACCTGAGCCCGTATACCAGCGACCCGTTCGACATCTACCGGGAGGTCGATGCCAACACCCTTCTGGCAGACTACGCCCGACGCCTGCACGAGTTCGTTACCGGGGTCAGGCTTGACGCCCGGGACAGCGGACGATTCCGCGAACTTTGGCGCCAGATCCAGCGGGATTACGACCTCAGCGAACTCACGTCCTCGGAAGACCTCGTCGAACTCGCTGAGCCTGACGATCCGGCGGAGTCTGACGGCACGGAAGAGGATGACGAGATCATCCTGTCGGCGAATCGCGGCTCTGCGTTGATCCTACTCGATTTCGCGGTGGAAATCCCCCGGTTCCTCAGGGAGGAGTGGTACCGCCCCTCAGTCCGCGCAACCATCCGGAGCGATTGGCGGGTGCTTCCCAACCAACGGACCCTCATGGGCGACGGCGCAATCGGTTCCATCCACCAGAGCTACCACAGAATTGGCCCGCCCCAGTCGGAGGAAGACAGTCATCGAGTCATTACGGCGACGGTCGCTGAACCGGAGCAGCCCATCGCCATGTTCGCGAAATGGGAGGTGACAGGCCTGGACCGGGTCCTGGAACACTGCCGGGATTCGCGGAATTAGGTCCTGACGCCGGCCAGCACTCCGCAGGATCCTGACGCCCCTTCAACCCGAGTGAACACCCCGGCCTCACCCAACCTGGCGACACTCAGAAGCCGCCGGTGTTCAGGGATTGGGAAAATAGTAGATCGCCGGCAGTCCCCGGTACCTTTCGTCCAGGTCCATTCCGTATCCGACTACGAAGTGGTTCGGGATCGTGAACCCCACGTAGTCATACTCGACTTCCACTTCTCTGCGGTCCGGCTTGTCCAGCAGGGTGCAGTATCGCAACGATGCCGGTCCCATTTCCCCGAGGTACTTGGTTACCGCCACACACGTGTGCCCGGTATCGGCTATGTCGTCCACGATCAGCACGTGCTGACCCGCGATCAAACCGTCCGGTATCGAACCCTCCACGCGTACCGAGCCTGATGACTCCGTGCCGCTCCCATAACTGCTGGCACGAAGGAACTCCAGTCGGTGCACGTTGGATTTCAGCTGACGAAGCAGGTCCGCAGTGAAGATCGTCGCGCCCTTTAGGACGCACACCACCACCAATCCGGTGCTGGCGTAGTCCTGGTCAATCTGCCCGGCCAGCGTGCCGACGGCCGATCTCAGATCCTCCTCGGAGATCAGCAGGGTCAACCCGTCGTCAGGCATCACACGTCCAGATTTTGCACTTCAGTGGCGTGGCTCTGGATGAAGCTCTTGCGCGGCGCCACCTGCTCACCCATCAGCATCGCGAACACGCCGTCGGTATCGGAAATTCCATCGACATCGTCAAGATCGTTGATCGTGACCCTCAGCATCTTTCGCGCTGTCGGGTCCATCGTGGTTTCCCACAACTGGTCGGCGTTCATCTCGCCCAAACCCTTGTAGCGTTGCACCGACGGTTCCGACCGGGCAGTCGACATCTTCTTGATCAGGGCGTCTTTCTCATCCTCGGAGTAGGCGTACGCGATGCTGCGGGCCCGCTGCACCCGGTACAAAGGCGGCTGGGCGATGTAAAGATACCCTTCCTCAATCAATTGGCGCATCCGCCGGTAGAAATAGGTGAGGATCAGGGTTCGAATGTGTGAGCCGTCAACGTCAGCATCGGTCATGATAATGATGCGGTGATAGCGCAGCTTCGTCAGGTCGAACGCTTCTCCCTCTCCCGTACCCACGGCCGAAATCAGCGCCCTGATTTCTTCGTGGCCCAGGATGCGCTCCACCTTGTCCAGGAACCGTTCCACGTTGAGGATCTTGCCCTTGAGCGGCAGGATCGCCTGGAATTGCCGGTCCCGGCCCATCTTGGCCGACCCGCCGGCAGACTCACCCTCTACGATGTAGAGTTCAGACTTCGCGGGGTCGCGCTCCGAGCAGTCGGCCAGTTTCCCGGGCAAAGATGTACCGTCCAGGGCATTCTTGCGAAGCACGAGGTCTCGGGCCTTTCGCGCCGCCTCTCTGGCCGCATGGTTGGTCTGCACCTTCTCCAGCACGCCCTTGGCAGAGGTGGGGTTTTCTTCCAAGAACCGGGTCAGCCCCTCCGACGTCGCGGCTTCAACACGACTGCGGATTTCAGGGTTGCTCAGCTTGTTTTTCGTCTGCCCCTCAAATTGTGGGTCTCCCAGCTTCACGCTGATCACTGCGACCAGCCCACCGCGCGTGTCTTCGCCGCTGAACGAATCTTTCGGATCCTTGAAGAAATTCTGCTTACGAGCGTAGTCATTCAGAACGCGCGTGAGTCCTGCCCTGAACCCGGCCAGGTGTGTCCCGCCCTCCGGCGTCAGGATGCAGTTGGCGAAAGTGCGCTCGTCGGCGGCGAGGTTGTCGTGCCCATCCGTGTGATGGTATTGGAACGACACCTCGACATCCGCATCCTCCGCGTTCCTCTGGTAGTAGAACGGGTCCGGCATCACTATGTTGCGTTTGCGGTTGATATTCCGCACCATGCTCGCCACGCCGGTGTCGAAAAAGAAGGAACGTTCGATGTCGCCGTTTCGTTCCTCTTGGTGGAACTCGCTCACCAACCTGATTTCCAGGCCCTTGTTCAGGTACGCTGTTTGCCGTAACTGCGCAACCAAGCGCCCGAAATCGTACGTGATCTCAGGGAAAATCTCAGGGTCGGCATTGTAGGTCACCGTCGTGCCCTGCCGCCGGACCCGTTGGTGCTGCACCAGGTCGCTGGTGGGAATCCCTCGGGCGTAATCCTGCGTGTAGCGCGCGCCATCGCGGCATACTTCCACGTGCAGTTGCATCGCCAGCGCGTTCACCACCGACGCCCCCACTCCGTGCAGACCACCGGACACCTTGTACGCAGCGCCGTCAAATTTGCCGCCCGCGTGCAGCGTGGTCATCACCGTCTCCAGTCCCGAAACGCCCGTGTCGGGATGGGTGTCAATCGGAATGCCCCGTCCGTTGTCGGACACGCTCACCGCGCCGTCCGCGCTGATGCTTAGATCAATGCGATCGCAGTAGCCGGCCAGCGCCTCGTCCACTGCGTTGTCCAACAATTCTTTTATCAGGTGATGCAGTCCATCCACACCGGTGCTGCCGATATACATTCCAGGCCGCACCCTGACTGCTTCCAAGCCTTTTAATACTTGAATATTGTCTGAAGTATATTCGGATGAGTGTTCAGTCGTTGGAATGGTTGCCGCTTGAGTCATATTTCCCCGATCCGCTGGTGCTTGTCATGGAAATGCGTCCGTGGCCAACACGGGCTATTATCGCAAATCATGATACTGTTGGCGTAGAACTAATTATAGCATAAGCAAGGTCAAATTGCCACATTCCAAGTACGAAAATATGCGATTTTTTGAATGCGTTCCAAAAATTTATGTCAATCATTCCAATAAGCCTGCATAATACCATCGGCCCGATAACAGACTGTCTATCGCCAGTCTCATGGGCTCAAACAAAGGTTGCGGGGGGTCCGCCAGTGGATACCAGCCATACTCGCCAAATGACCCGTCGGACGCCGTAGGCACGGGATCTTGGTCCCCGATGTCTCCCAGGAACTCAACATCCACGTAATGCCGGTCGTACGCTATGATGTTGCTGAGGCACAACACTCTTAACTCTCCCACCGCCACACCCAGTTCCTCCATCGCTTCCCGACGGGCACACTCCTCCAGCGTTTCCCCGAATTCCAGATGTCCGCCCGCCGATCCCCACGTATCCTCACCATGCGCGCCACGCCGCTGCGCCAGGAACACCCGCCCTCCGCGCACAAACACGACCCCTACGCCGACCAACGGCCTGTTTCCCTCCGTACTCACGCGCACAGTATAGCGCAGGGGCGGCGCACACCTTGTTGGTCTGACCGGCCCGATGTAGACAACTCCTAGATTCTCCAAACATCATCCCGCCGCCGTCGCACCGCCTTGTCCCGCGACAACCCCGGTGCTAGACTGCGCCCGCTCAATTCAACCGTCCCGTTAATCGCACGATCCTGATCACTGGGAGATTCTTCGATGACCAACAACTCCGACAGTGCCGACCTGCCAGTGTCACGATCCGGCCTGACCGCGTTGGCGGTCTGCGAAAACGCCGCCCGGCGGGCCGGGGAACTGGTGCTGAATCGCTTTCGGACTGACATTGAAGTTAGCCTCAAAGGCCGGGCCAACGTGGTTACAGACGCCGACCTCGCATCCGAGCGGCTGATCCTCGACTACGTCCGCGATGAATACCCCGATTTCGGGATCCTCTCCGAAGAGTCCGATCCCGTCGCCGGCGCGTCGCCCTTCACTTGGGTGGTCGATCCCATCGATGGCACGCGCAACTTCGCCGAGGGCATCCCCCATTTCTGCATCGTCGTCGCCATCGCCAACGGCGATCAAGTCGTTGCCGGCGTAACCTACGACCCCGTGCGTAATGAACTCTTTTCCGCCCAGCAGGGCGCCGGAGCGTACCTGGACGGCCAGCGAATCCACATATCGGATCGGGAGAACATCGACGACGCCATCCTGGGTTTCGACCTCGGCTACGATTTCGCCCAGGCCAAGCACCTTATGGAAATGGTCGCGGGTATCTGGCCCCGGATTTCAGGGTACCGACTGATGGGTTCCAGCGCCATGAGCATCGCGTACACCGCCGCCGGCCGCATCGATCTCTACGCCCACCACAGCCTCTCCTCGTGGGACATCGCCTCCGGCATCCTGCTGGCCCGCGAGGCCGGCGCCACGGTCCTGGATCGCGCCACCCTGGAACCCGCCACCCTCTTCTCCCCCGGCCTCATCATCGCCCACCCGACCCTGCTCGACCAGTTCCTCGCCATGACTGACGGCTACACTTGGCGCACAATGTAGGCCAATACCAGGTAGGCCAATACCAGCGGAGCACGGCGTTACTGCCCCAAATCTCGTATCACCACCATCCAACCACAAACCCCACAACAGCAACGGAGATTGGGATAGCCATCCCGTACGAAATCGTCAGAATGATCAATTTGTGGCGTCTTTGGTCTTTCACTTTCACCGCAGCGCCTCCTCAAGCGGCGTATCCACGTGGAACAGACGCCAAAAGAAATGTTACCCCCACCCCATCAGTGGTGCTGTGGCAAACAAGGATGCAATGAGCACCGCAATTGCAGCCATCTGGATTGCAAGACTAACATCGACAGCCTCGGCAGCAGGTTACGTTTGATGTCCAAGAATGACGCCATGCTGGCCAGCCCGACGATCAAGGCGCCAACCAAGATCACTGACGTGATCGTGCCTGATACCAAGGCAAACAGCAGGTGAGTTAACAAAACCCGCAGGTGGGTGAGCAACTTACGGTTTATCAACTGCCGAATCCCTACGGTCACACCGTCTCGATAGCCACCCCCGCCTCCAGCAACTCCTCCACTTCCGCCTCCGTAAACCCATGCTCCAGCAATACCTCGCGGCTGTGTTCCCCCAACGCCGGCCCCCGGTGCCGTATGCGACCCGGCGTAGCCGATAATTTCACCGGCACCCCGATATTCTTTACTTTGCCCAGCTCGTCGTCCTCGATCTCCACCAGCATATCCCGCGCCAGCACTTGCTCATCGGAATACACCTGATCCATGTCGTAGATCGGTCCGGCCACCACGCCCGCCGCTTCCAACTGTTCCATCCAGTGCTCAGTCGTGTGCTCCCCCATGATTCCCTCGAGCAACTCGGCCAGCTCCCCTTCGCGCGCTTTGCGGTCGTTGGGCTCTTTGTAGCGCGGGTCCTCGATCAGTTCCTCCCGACCAATAGCCCGGCAAAACTGCTCCCACGTCGGCTGCGATGCCGCGCCAATGTTGATGTACCCGTCGCTGGTCCTCAGCGCCTGGTACGGCGCGTTCACCCGGTGCGCCGACCCCAGCGGCCCCGGTATCTCACCCGTCGCAAAATACTCCGACGACTCCCAAATTGTGTATGCGATTCCCGCCTCCATCAGCGATCCGTCAACTTGCTGCCCTTGCCCCGTGCGTTGCGCGTGGATGTACGCCGACAGGATCCCAACTGCCGTAAAACTTCCGGCCCCAATGTCCGTGATCGGCACCCCCACCTTCGCGGGCGGCCCGCCCGGGAACCCGGTGATCGACATCAGCCCGCTCATCCCCTGCGCCACCAGGTCAAACCCACCCCGGTTCCGATAGGGCCCGGTTCCGCCGAACCCCGATATGCTCGCGTACACCAGCCTCGGGTTGATCTCCGCCAGCGTCTCATAACCCAAACCCAGTCGGTCCATTACCCCGGGCCGGAAATTCTCCACTACGATATCCGCCGTCTCGGCCATCCGCTTGAAGACCGCCTTGCCCTCGTCACCCCTCAGGTCCAGCGCGATGCTGCGCTTGTTGCGGTTCAACGCCAGGAACCCCGCCGCAAAGCGTTCCGAGTACCTCGAACCCATCCGTCGCGTATCATCGCCGCCGCCCGGCCGCTCAATCTTGATGACGTTCGCGCCCATGTCGGCCAGGAGCATCGTGCACATCGGACCCGCCATGATCTGCGTCAGGTCGAGCACTTTGACGCCCACCAGCGGGCCATCCGGATGACTGTTTTGGGTCATAATCCTCACCTGTGTTGGCCCAACCCGCTCTCGATAGCCCGCGGGAGTTCTGGACGCAGCAATTTTCGGTTTGACGCTCCCGACCACGAACGGCCATAATGCCGCCTCGGTCGGAGGCGAATAATGGGCGAAATTATACTCGGCGACAATCTGGATGTCCTGCCCACACTGCCCGACGCCGCGTTCCAACTCATCTACGTCGACCCACCCTTCAACACCGGTAAGCTCCAGTCCCGCACCCGCATCAGGGTAACCCCCGACGCCGACGGCGACCGCACCGGATTCCAGGGCCGCCGCTACCGCTCCCAGGTCGTCGGGGAGAGCCGCTACGCCGACCGGTTCGACGACTACATCGAGTTCCTGCGCCCACGTCTGGTCGAAGCCTACCGCCTGCTGGACGACCACGGCAGCCTCTTCTTCCACATCGACTACCGCGAGGTCCACTACTGCAAGGTCATGCTCGACGAGATATTCGGCCGAGATTCGTTCATCAACGAGATCATCTGGGCCTACGACTACGGCGGTCGTCCCAAAACCCGGTGGCCCGCCAAGCACGACAACATCCTCTGGTACGCTAAGGATCCAGACAACTACACCTTCAACTACGATGCGATCGATCGTATCCCCTACATGGCCCCCGGGCTCGTCGGACCCGAAAAGGCCGCCCGCGGCAAGACCCCCACCGACGTCTGGTGGCGCACCATCGTCACTGGTAAGGAAAAGACCGGCTACGCCACCCAGAAACCGCTGCACATCATCAGCCGCATCGTGCGCGTCCACTCCAACCCAGGCGACCGTCTGCTCGATTTCTTCGCCGGTAGCGGCACCCTCGGCGAAGCCGCCCACGCGGAAGACCGCGTTTTCACCCTCATCGATAACAGCCCCGAATCATTCGAGATCATGCGCAAAAGACTGCCATACGCAACGCAAGGAGCATCACCAATTGGCCACAACTAACCATACCAAGCAGGATGCCGATTTCATTTTTCACGAACTCACCCGGTCCATTTGCCCGGAATGCAAAACCGTCATCGATGCCCAGGTAATCATCCGCGACAACAAGGTCTATATGCGAAAACGCTGCCCCGAACACGGCTGGTTTGAGGGCATCATCAGCTCCGACGCCGAAATGTACGTCGGCAGCGTCCGGTTCAACAAACCCGGGACCATCCCCCTGGACTTCAGCACCGAAGTCAAGGATGGCTGCCCTCTGGATTGCGGCCTCTGCCCCGAGCACAAGCAGCACATCTGCCTCGCCCTCATCGAGGTCAACACCGGCTGCAACCTTGACTGCCCCATCTGCTTCGCCGACGCCGGCATCGGTTACAACCTCACCCTCGAGCAGGTCGAGTCAATGCTGGACCGGTTCGTCGAAATCGAGGGCGACCCAGAGGTCGTCCAGTTCAGCGGCGGCGAACCCACCATCCATCCCCAGCTTCCCGAAATGATCCAGGCCGCCAAGGACCGGGGCATCCGCCAGGTCATGATCAACACCAACGGCGTTCGTCTCGCCCATGATGACAAATTCCTCGCCACCATGGCCGCCCTCGACCCGGTCGTCTACTTCCAGTTCGACGGCCTCCGCGAGGACACCTACCGCACCATACGCGGCGAACCCCTGCTGGACACCAAGATGCGCGCCCTGGATCGTCTCGCTGATGCCGGCATGACTGCCGTCCTCGTCGCAGCCATCGAGCGACACGTCAACACCGACGAGGTCGGTCCCATCGTCGAATTCGGACTCAAGCACCCCGCTGTCAGCGGAGTGGTCTTCCAACCGGTGACCCACGTCGGCCGTCACATCGAGTTCGACCCCATGACCCGCGTCACCATCCCCGACATCATTCACGGCATCGTCGATCAGACCAACGGCCGTTTCGTTCTGGAAGACTTCGTCCCCGTGCCCTGCTGTTTCCCCACTTGCCAGGTCAATTCCTACCTCTTCGTGGACGGCGACAGCGTAACGCCTCTGCCGCGTCTCCTTGAGATAGACCAATACCTCGACTACATCACCAACCGGGCCCTCCCCAAGGCGCCCAACGCCGCCGATATCCAGACCGCCTTGGAGGGCCTCTGGTCAGCCTCCGCCGTCGCCGGCACCGAAAAGACCGCCGGCCAGTTCGAGTGCGCCTGCGGCCCCGGCCTGGACCTGCCTTACGAAATCAACCACCTCAAGGACCACATTTTCCAGATCGCCATCAAGGACTTTCTCGATGCCTGGACCTTCAACGTCAAGCAGGTCATGAAATGCTGCGTCGGCATCCTCACCCCAGACGGTCGCGCCATACCCTTCTGCGCCTACAACTCCGTCGGATACCGCGAGCAAATCCGCGACCAACTCGTCCAACAGCAGGGCCACCAACGGCTTCGGCCTCTCTCCCTCGCTAACCCAACAGAGTCGGACGACCCCGGCAATGTTCCCTCTCCCTTGAATGCTCCCTCTCCCTTGATGGAAGAGAGCTAGGGTGAGGGTGAGGGTGAGGGTGAGCGTCAAACATCCAATGCTCAACACCTACTCCGCCAAGATCTGCTGCGCCGACCTCTATTCGTCCAAACTTGCGCGCCTCATCCTGGGCGACAGCCTCCATCCCGGTGGCCTTCGCGCCACCAATCGCCTCGGCAGGGCGATGGGACTGCAGCCCGGCTGGCGCGTCCTCGACCTCGCTTGCGGCCTCGGTACCAGCGCCACTGCTCTGTCCCGCGTCTTTCGTTGCCACGTCACCGGACTCGACCTGGGGGCGGAGGCTGCGCAAACTTCCCGTCAACGCGCCTTCGGGGACCCCATACCCGCCGACGTCGCCTTCGTTCGCGGCGACGCCGAAATGCCGCCTTTCCGCTCCGGGACATTCGACGCCGTCGTGATCGAATGCGCCACCAGCCTGTTCGCCGACAAGCCTGCCGCCATCGCAGAGGTGCGTCGCCTGCTCCGGACCGGTGGAGTCATCGGACTGTCCGACGTTACCGTCGAGCCGGGGACCCTCCCTCCTGAGTTGGACAGCACGGTCGGCATGATGCTCTGCCTCACCGATGCCCTGCCCGCGGGCGGCTATCCGCAATTGCTGGCGTCCGGCGGTTTCGAAATCCTCGACCGTGCCGATCTCTCCGACGAGGTGCTCTCACTCCTCGCTGACCTCCGCAACAGGATGGCCATCTGGAACGGCCTCGGCCCTACCGGTTCTCCGGGTGGGGACGATTGGCCCGATTTCCCTCCGGACCTCCTGGACCGGGTTGAGGCCTCGGTCACCCGGGGAGACATCGGATATTGGCTATATGTAGCACGCAACCTTGCATAACCGGTAAACCGACCCCCGTGCTATCATGTTTATCCCTTTTTCAAAAAACCACCGTCGGTTGTTGGCTTGATGTTCCTCGTTGACTTCGCCCCTCTGGTCACCCGTATCCTAGCTGCGGCCCTGGTCGGTTACCTGTTGGGGAGCATCCCGTTCGCTTACCTGGTGGCCCGGTTGAAGGGCATCGACATCTTCGAGACGGGCAGCCGACGAGCTGGCACCGCCAACGTCTTCTGGCACGTCGGACGCCGGCGCGGGATGATGGTATTCGCCTGCGACGTGCTGAAAGGCGCGGCCGCCGTCTACGTCGCCTGGATGTTCGGCCACCACGAACTCCTCGGACTCATCGCCGGCGGCGCTGCCATCGCCGGCCACTGGAAGAGCATTTTTACCGGATTCAAGGGCGGCGACGGCATGGTGGTCCTCGTCGGGGTGTCTCTCGCCTACCTGAACTGGTTCGTCTTCATCGGCATCATCGCTGGAATCGTATCCGTCCTGCTGTTCCGGCGCTCCGTATTCCGGTCATCCATCGGAATATTCGGTGGTTTCGGCTTGATGCTTGCGGCCAATCAGTTGTTGTCCCACCGCGGCTGGGAATATATGCTCGGCCTGACCGCCCTGGCTCTCGTCGTCGTCACCCACAACATCCTGACCAACGCCGACCACAGGCCGGAAACCGTCCCCCCGGAAATCGACCCCGACCTCCTGATCGCCGAATTCCCGGAGGTCCACAGCGAAGCCGCCGAACTCAGCGAAGAGGCCATCCTGCGACAGGTCATCCCCCAGGATGACGAGGGTGAATCCAACCAGCCCTCCCGCTAGACAGGGCGCTTAGATGGTCGCCCTACGGTAATGCGTAGTCCGCTCATGGTGAGCCATTCGAACCACGGCGGACGGTCGGCAAGGACACAGCCCGGTAGTGGTCGTCCCCTTGTCCCGTAATAATTGAATGACTCTGTCCCGGTACGGCGATCACTGTTCCAAATGTCCGGACTTCTCCCGGATTGGACGACCCGGCTGGCGTCACTGATCACTCGTTGCTGAGGAAATGGCTCGAGACTTACCTCTCACGCCGCTCGTCCCGCATCCGCGACAGATCCAGCACCCATCCGAGCACCTCGTCCGACTCCGCCTCCGCATACAACCCCGGTTGTAGCCGCACCGCCTCGGCCAACTGCTCTGCACAGCCTGGAATATCCCCACGGTCTGCGTACAATCTGGCGGCGTTGTAGTACGCGGCAGCAAACTCCGGCACATACTTTTGCGCCTCGAGATAATTGTCCAAAGCCGCGTCGAGGTCCCCCAGACTTTCCAGCGCCGCCCCTCGGTTGCTCAGCACCTCAGCAAAATCCGGTTGCAAACGCAGCGCAGAGTCGTAGTCCGCGATCGCTTCCTCATATTGCCCCAGCGCATCGTAGGCCAAGCCCCGGTTGTTGATCGCCTCCACATCGTCCGGGCGCAATTCAATCGCCGCCGTGTAGTCGGCCACCGCCTCGCGATAACGACCCAGACGGTACCGGACCCTTGCCCTGTTGAAACGGGCGTCGGCGTTGTCGGGGTTGTACTGCAGCGCCATGTCGTAGTCTGATATCGCGGCGCTGGTGTCTCCCAGTTCGTCCCGTGCAACCCCCCGGTTCAAATAGGCGTTGGATATGTCCGGTCTGAGTTCCATCACCTGGTCGAACGCCTCGATGGCCTCAGCATATCTGGCCAGGTTGTTCAGCACGATCCCCCGGTTGTAGTGTGCCTGGAGATAATCAGGGTTCAGCCCAATTGCCATGGCATAGTCTTCCAGCGCCCCGTCGCCATCCCCCATGTCGTCCCTGGCATTGCCTCGCTGGTAATACGCCGGCGCCGAAAGCGCGTCCAGTTCCAACGCCCGCGTGAGAGCCTTCGTGGCATCGCCGGGCTGCCGTCTCCGCAGGTGAGTCACACCCAGGTTGAAATGCACCGCGAAATCATCCGGACGCTCCCCTGCCAACGCCTGGTACACCGCCAACGCTTCCGCGTACCTTCCGATGGCAAAACATCCATTGCCGAATATCAGGCTGCGCGGCCTGCGCCCCGCTGGTAATCCCGCATCAACTTCCGCCAACTGCTCCAACAGCGACGCTACTTCCTCAGCGTCTTCCCCGTGCAGCCGTCCCCCGCGAGGCCGTGGCGTCAGCACCGCCGTGCCCAGTCCCTGCCATTCCAGCAAGCCTGCCAACCTGCCCAGCAACCTGTCTTCAACTTGACCGTTCATAACAGTACAACACACCCCTCAATACGAGGGCAGAAAATATCGTCCAGGCCGCGGCGATCAGATTAATTACCGCGGCGCCCCCGGCATGTATCCCTAACGCCGCGACACCGTCACAGCGTCGACACCCGGTCTCCGCCCATCTCGGGCCGCAGCGCAATCTGCGCCAGCGCCAGCGCAGTGTAGTAGGAGACGGTCATCGTCAGGTCCACCGTTCCCCTGTCACCCAACGACGCGCGCACCGCTTCGAAATTCTCGTCCGAAACGTCTTTCTCCCGGATCATCTGCTGCACGAAGCGCGCGATGTCCGCCTGCACCCCGTCCAGGCAACCCGGAGCCTCTCCCGTGCGGATCCCCTCGATCGCCTCATCCGATATGCCGGCCCGCGCCGCCGCCACCGAGTGTCCCGTCCACTCAATGCCCGAGTCCCATTCCCGCGCCACCAGGATGATCGCCAGTTCCTTGAGGTCCTCCGGCATCGCCGACTTGAACCTCAGCGTCGCCCCCATCGACGTCAGGTGCCCCGCAGCCTCCGGGCTATGCAGCAGCGCCCGGAATTGCAGTCCCACCTCGGCCGCCCCTCGGTCCTCCCGGATCCGGTCGTAAATTGTCTGTCCGTCAGCATCAAGCTCTTCACGAGCAACGTAAGGGACCCGCGCCATTGTCATTCCCTCCCGGTGGTTTCAAATCAGCATATCACACGGTCGGACACCCATCTCCCGCCCGCTCGGCGACGTCGCCATTCCCGAATTCCGCCGTCCCTACCCCCGACCGTTCCGCCGCAACTCTGCGCATCGTATGCGCCCCGAATCTGCTTTACACCACCCGATCTCACTCCGATGAACCACCCACTCCTGCAATCAGCCGGACATCCCATCCGTCTCTATACCACCAACGACGCAAGCCGCCTCCACAACGACCACCAACTCCCAGGGCTTCGCAATTGTTTTTCGTGCGCCGCCGTAGTCCGCTCATGGTGAGCCAGTCAAACAACGACTAGACAGTGTTTCAAGAAACGTGCTGCGCTACGCATTTTGTCGGTTGGGCGACCATCGAACCGCCCAGCAAGAACTGCCCAACTCTACTGACTTCGTGCTCTCAGCCCCCAAATCGGTTATCCTGCCCACATGATCAGCGATCTTTGGGTCATAGCCGCGACCATCGCCATCATAGCGGGCCTGCTCGCCAGTCAGGCGCTGCTGATCGTTGTCGGCGTGTTGGTCCTGCTCATCTGGATCACGGGCAAACACTGGCCCCGCTACGCCTTCCGGCGCCTGTCCTACTCCCGCCGCCTCGAGCGCCGCCGCGCCTTCATCGGCGATGTCCTCGACTATCACATCACCGTCAACAACGACAAACTGTTGCCGATGATCTGGTTGGACATCTCCGACACCTTCCCCCTGGGCCTCCAGACCGGAGGAACCCACCGGCGCGGCGTGGGAGCCGAAGCCGAACTCGACCACCGCATCACAACCTCCCTGCTGCCGTATCAACGCGTGACCTGGAAATATCGGGTCCGCTGTCGCGCCCGCGGTTATCACCGAATCGGACCGGCCCGCTTGCGCAGCGGCGACATGTTCGGCCTAACCTCCGCAGAGAAAAATGTGCCCGACGTCGATTACCTCCTTGTCTATCCCCGCATCGTCGATCTGCGGCGCATGCTGAACCTCTGGGAACGCCCCCTCGGGACTGGACGCGGCCGCAGATTCATCCAGGACGATCCCAGCCGTTTCGTCGGCCTCCGCGAATACCTGCCCACCGACCCGCTCAAGCACATCGATTGGAAAGCCACCGCCCGGCACGGCAGATTGGAGTCCCGCATCTTCGAACCCGCCGCCACCCGATACATGCTCATCGCCCTCAACGCTCGCACTGGCGACGCCGCCTGGCAGGGCAGCAACCGTCGACTCTTCGAACGTGCGGTCACCGTCGCCGCGTCCGTAGCCGAATACGCGCGGAACGAAGACTACACCTTCGGCTTGGTCAGCAACGCTATCGCATCTTATTCCAGCAAGTGGATGTCAGTGCCGCCAGGATCCGGGAACCTGCAACTGGAATCCGTGTTGGAATCCCTGGCCATGGCCGGTCCCTTCTGGGTCTCCGAGTTGTCCTCGGTTCTCCGCACTGAGTCCGAATCGCTCACGTCCGGATCGACCGTGGTGCTGGTAACCGCGCTGATCTCCCGCGCCGTGGTACTGGAAACTGAGGAAATCCGACGCCGCGGCCACCGCATGATTATCTTCTACGCCGGAGACGGCGAACCGGGTCCCGCTGCCCAGCAACTTCCTCCCGAAGTCCCTTTGTACTTGGCTGGACCATCCCTCGCCGGACTCGAAGAGATGTGGCGCGAGGACTGGCTTGACGACGAAACCGTGCGTACCGTTCCGGTGGGAGAGCCGGGATGACTAACTTCGCCCGCTCCGCTTTAGTAACGGGCGTCACCCTGTTCCTCGAAGGGTTCGCCATTTACCTCTTGGGGCGCCTGTTATCCAGCGCCGTCCGGCTGCCTGAGGCAAGCATCCCATTGGGCATCGCCATGATAGCCATCGGGTGGTCATTCCTCCTGTCTTGGTATGTGCAAAACATCCGGTTCTCCCTGAACCTCCGGGGTGTAATCGGCTTGATCGTCAGCGCCCTGTCGGTCCTCGTCCTGGCCGGCATCAGCATGGGAGCCGGATGGTTCCCCATCGGCCTGGTATTCTCCGGCGATTTGCACGCCGTGGCCGCCCTCACCATCAGCGCCACCCTGTTGCTGCTGTTGTGGTGGCGCGGCACCGCCGTCGCTCGCGATGACGTTACCCTCGACGTCGTTCGCAACGCGTTCGTTCGCGGCGTGGTCATCGTCATGGTGGCCGTCGCCGCCGACGCCATCCTGCCGGCCGACATCATCCGCTTGCCCGTCCTTTTCATTTTCTTCGCCATCGGACTCGGCGGCATGGCTCTCAGCCGTTTCGCCATCGACAGCGGCATCGGACACATCAGTCGTGGCTGGCTCACCGCCATGGTCGTCAGCATCGCCTCGGTCTTGTTGATCTCGCTGATACTGGGCGCCCTCGGAGTCGGAGGATTGGACGAGGTCGCCAAGGCCATCGTGCGCGGTGTCGCCTTCATGGGCCTTTGGACCCTCCGACCCATCCTCTTGATGCTGGGTCTGCTGGCCGCCGGTTTGGTGGCCATCGGCAACTGGGTGTCCAGCTTTTTCGGCGGGGGAGACCTCACTGGTCTGGAACTCGCGCGCCTCCAGATCGAGGAATTTCACGAAAGTCTGCGCGAGGTCGAGGGAGACGGCCCGCCCAGCATCATCCTGACCATCATCAAATGGTTCGCCTTCCTGCTGGCGGTTTCGCTGGCCGGTTGGGTCCTTTTCCGCATGTTCCGCCGCCGTCGCCTAACCGGCGGAAATTACGCCGACGTCGAGACCCGCGAGTCGACGTTCACGCTCCAAACTGCCGGTCAGGACATCGCGGACGCCCTTTCCGGTTGGCTCAATCGGGCCTCCAACTTGCGCCGCCGCCGTCCGCCGCCCGTCAATCCGCGCGAGGTATATCACCGGATGCTCGACGTCGCCCGCGCTGTCGGGTTCGCCCGCCGCAACTCCCAAACCCCTCAGGAACATCGCAGGGAAGCCAGTCAGGCGTTACCCGATCCACCCGTCGAACGCATAGTCCGTGGTTTTCAGAGCTACCACTACGGGCCCGACGCCGGCGATCCCGACCCCGAGTCCATGCAGGGCCTCGTCGACGACCTCGAAGACCTTCAGCGCCACTAGATTCAGCGGCGCCTGTCCCTACCAGGATTTAAGGACTGGCAGCACCTCGTCGGCGAAGAGCTTCAACCCTCGCTCAGCGACGTCCATCGGCGTACCACCGAAACGGAACGCCACGTTCAGCTCAAAATCTCCCAGCAGGGCACGCCGGTCCTCCAGTCCTCTCAGGATCTTGTCCGGCGTCCCCCAACTGGCGGCCTTCATGAATCCCTCAACCGCACCCTCCAGCCCTGCGGAACGCGCGATTTCCGCCTTCTGCTGGTACGCGTCGTAACCCTTCACAGAGCTGAAGTGGTCCCCCAGGAACTCGTAGTGATAGAAATTGCTCTCCACAAACTTGCCCTGGTACTGCCGTGCCTCTTCCTCGCACTGCGCCAGGTCGGTGCCGCAAATCACGAATTCCGACAGCATCAGCGCCGGCGGCTCCGTCCCGTGAAACTCCCGGTGCAGGGCGCGTCCGCGCTCGATCCCCGGCATCCGCATCTCCCACGGCCGGTCCGCGAACATGATGATATGCGCGCCCAGCTTGGCAGCCGACAGCACTGATTCATCGCTCGCGGCGACCGCATAGATGCGCCCGTCGAACGAATGCTGTGGACGTGGCCGGATCTCCGTCCGTAGCTGCTGATAAAACTTCCCGTCCCCCTCAATGAAGCCGGTGTTGAGAGCGTCCACAATCATAGGCGCCGCTTCGTCAAACCGCTCCCGCGACTCGTCCATGCTGATCCCGAAGGTCGCGAACTCACGCCGCGCCAAGCCGCGTCCGAACCCCAGCCGCAGCCGACCGCCGCTCAACAGGTCCAGCACCGCCGCGTTTTCAGCCACGCGCAAAGGATTGTGCCACGGCAATATCACGGCCGCCGTGCCGACATCGATCTGCGGATGCTTGGCCGCTATGTGGGTCATCAGTTGCAGATTGTCCGGCACGAAGGAGTAATCGTTGAAATGGTGTTCGGCAGACCACAGACAATCGAATCCGGAATCGGCAGCCATTTCTGCCAGGCGCAATTCCTCTTCCCACATCTGGCCGTCCGATCCGCTCTCCCAGCCGTAGCTGGAAAAGATCATCATCATTCCCACGTCCATTCGATCACTCCTTCGTATTTCCTCGGGTTTTCCCCCGACCTCTCTCGAGGGGTACTAGAAACTCGGCTTGACGGGATACGGCGTCAACTGTAGTTCGTGCGTCCAGCACGACTTGTCCTGCGTGTACAGATAGTAAAACGCTTCCGCAATCTTGACCGGATTGATCAGGAGGTCAGGGTTCTGCTGCGCCCGCGGCGTGGCTCGCGTCCCCGGCGAGTCGATCGTCCCGTCGATCACCACGTTGGCCACGTGCACCCCGTGCTCCGAATATTCCTCCGTCAGCGCCTGCGATAGCGTCCGCATCATCACCCGGGGGTAGTACAGCGATTGCCCGGTGTAACGCTTGTGGCCGCGCAACCCAGCCGCGTTGTTCGAAAACAGGATGGTCCCCTCTCCTCGCTCTCTCATCGCCGGCAGCACTTCCTGCGCCACCAGGAACGGCCCGCTGACCGATATGTGCTGCGCCGTTTCGAGCACCTCGTATGGCACGTTCTCCAGCAATTCCATTTCTGGCGGCAGGTCGCGCCCGTCGATATATCCGGCGTTGTACACCAACACCTCGGGGTCTCCCGCCTCCTCCCGTATCTGGGCGAACGCATTCGTTATGGATTCCCGTATGGACAGATCCAACTCCACTATCGCGCTGTCGCCGCCCTGTTCCCGTATCGCCGCATTCAGTGACTCTGCGTTGGCCGCGCTCCTGGTGGTCAACACTGTGTAGAAGCCCTCCTGCGCAAACTTTTGCGCGATGGCTCCTCCCACTCCCCAGCGCACCCCAACCGGCAATTCGCTGTCGTCGATGTCGCCGCCGTGAACCAGGTGCGTGTTCCGGCCGTCTGCCTGCCATTTGGATGTCGCCCCAATCACCACGGCGACCGGTTTTCCTGTCGTGTTCATTTCTCATTCCTCTTTTCGAGTTTCAAGATTTCAAGCCGGAATCTCAGCCGCCGGCCACCCGGTCCCTCGGCGGTTCCGGGCGTAGGATAGGACAACCCACCAAAGGCGGCACTGTCCACCGCGAGCGACTGCATCGCCATATATCGCAGTACTGTACTACAAACCTCAAGCCCGGTGGTAATGCAGCCAATACCACGAGACTGTCCGGAGCCGATGAGGTTTGAACGCCTATGTTCCGTCATTCCGGACTTGATCCGGAATCCAGAACCTCCTTGCTTATCCGCGTTGGCCGATCGTGAACACTCTCTGGCGTCCCACTCGAGCGCGTGTCGCCAATTCCTAGCGAACATACCCATCCGCTACGAACGGTTGCATTCCCCGGTACTCCGCTCATGGTGAGCCAGTCGAACCACGAGCCGACGATGTTTGCAGAAGCGTCCTGCGTTGCACATTTTCTCGGGTTTGTGACAATCGAATTACCCTGCCCAAACCCTGCCATCCTCCGCGCATCATCACCAAAACGGCCTACAATGCTGCTTGATGACCGCCTCCTTGGAAAATCCGATCCAACACCTTTTCGACCAGCTTACGACTGCAATGGGCGACAGTCCGGTGTTGCACGCCATGCGGGCAGTCCCCCGTGAATTATTCATATCCCCCGATCTGCGGCATCGCGCCTACGACAACCGGCCGCTGTCCATCGGACACGGCCAGACTATTTCGCAACCCACCATGGTGGCCCGCATGACCCTGGCTTTGACGTTGCGCGGTGATGAGCGCGTTCTCGAAATCGGCGCCGGCTCGGGCTATCAGGCCGCGATCCTGGGCGAACTTTTGCCATTCGGCCACGTCGTAGCCGTTGAACGTGTTCCCGATTTGGTCGCTTTCGCCCGCCGCAACCTGGCAGCCTGCGGAATCGAAAACGTGGACGTCGTGGCCGCCTCTGACGCGTTGGGCGCTCCCGACCACGGCCCCTACGACGCAATTCTCGTGTCCGCCGGCGCGCCGTCCGTGCCCCAATCCCTCATCGCGCAACTCAAGCCCAACGGCCGCCTGGTCATCCCCATCGGAGATCGTTTGGGCCAAATGCTCACCCTCGTTCAAATCTCTGGCGACCGGCGCGTCACTCGCCGGCTCACCGAGTGCCGGTTCGTGCCCCTCTTGGGCCCGGAGGCATGGCCGGAGGATTTCTGGGAAGGCTTGCCCTTGTTGCCAGCCGTGGAACCCTGACGGCAGGGCCGTTCGATCATTTACATGCTGCCGACCCAAGCCGCTCATGGTGCGGACGTCCGCCTGTGGCGGGAGCAGCCGCAGGTCCGCCTCTGGCGGATCGAACCACCAGCGGACGGTGTCTTCAGAACCGCGCTGGGCTCCACACATTTGCTTGGTCTGGCGACCATCGAAAGACCTTGTGACAATTCCCCCTTGTCCCTGACATCCCCACATCACTACCATCTAACTGTTCAACCGCCCAACTCCATCCCGCCGACCAACTCAAACGCGGCATCCTCAACCCTTAAAATCCTCTAACCTCGGTAATCCCGATTCTGACCATCACGAACCATCCCAACCCCGCTCCCCCAAACCCCCCCCCCAACCCCCCCATACCATCAATATCTCCCCCCAAAACCCAACCACACCCCCCCTTCCAACCCCGCCACC
>JAPOQH010000091.1 GCA_026710825.1 Chloroflexota bacterium
TATCTATACCGTGAGCCCGATCGGCCGATGGACGTGGCGCTGTTGCAGGAGTACCTAGAGCCGGTGGAGGCGTACGAGAAGCGACCGGCCCGCCGGCGTGGTGACGACAATCGCCGTCCCAACGTGCCGGAATCGGTGCGAATGGCGCTGTACTCGGTGCAGCGGGGTGTGTGTCCCGGCTGTGGGTTCCACCAGCCGCATCACCGGCGGTTCGATGTTGACCACATCGTGGCGTTGAGCGATGACGGGATGGACGAGGTCCACAACCTGCAGCTGCTGTGCACCTACTGCAACCGGACGAAGGCGACTAGGGGAAGCCACGGTTTCCGGATGAAGATGGCGGAGTTGCGGGTCCACAACATGGCCGAGGGCATGATGGTGGATGAGCGTCTGGCTGAACTCACCGGCCGTCGGCTGGCGCAGTATCACCAGGAAGGGCAAGGGCTGTCGGTCTAACTAGCGTTGCGTCCAAGGTGGCGTCAGCGGTCATCGGTGAGCCTGGCCTGCAGATTGGGATTGAGCGTGCTGACCAACCGGTCAAGGCGGTCGCGCATCCATGAGACTGCGTCGCGGAAATCGCTGCTCCCCTCATCATGCGACAGGAAAGCCAGGCCGCCCGGTCGCCTGAAGCCGATCCTGGGACGGCCGGCCGCCTTGGTCCAGTGCTGGAGGTCGTCGCCCATCTCCACCCGCAGGTCCTCGAAGGACGCCGCGAGCTCGTCGAAGATGCGGACGTCGCGTGCCTGGTCCTTCCGAGCGGTGAGGTAACAGCCAACATCCGACGCTCTGCGATGGATATATCCCCCGAAGCAGAGTCCCCAACCGGCAACGCCGGAATGGCGCACGGTCACGTACACCGATGAGTACTTGACTGGCTGGGGAACTTCTGCGGTGACGTCGGCGAAATCGTAGTCCCGAAGCACGGCGGTCCAGAACCGGAGGTTCTCCTCGTCCTGATCCGAAAGGGTCTCCTGCTGGGTGTCTTCATCATCGATGACGGCGACCCGTTCAACGCTGCCGACGACGACGAAACGCTGGACGATTTCGGTCTGGGCAAGGACCCGGGGTTGAACGATGAGGCGATGGGTGCCGTCGCGGTAGAGCGCGGCCTCCACCAGCGCCAGGTTGAAGTGCAATCCGCTATGGCGCTGGACGAAGTCGACGATGTTGGCGGCGCCTTCCTGGATGCCGTCGCCGACGATGAGCAGCAGGAATTCACCGCGCCGCAGGTGGCGCGTAACACTGTCGACGAATGCCGCCTCGTCCAAATCGGGATGATGCTCTTGGACCAGGTCGTAGAGGGCGTTGCCTTTCCTGCCCGTGGCCAAAGATACTCTGCTCTGCAGGTCCTCGTATCCCCACGAAGCGAGGTCCTTGGCGTAGTCCAGGATCTGTCCGATGACTTCGCGCCGCGCCTGAGGATTGCGCCACAGCTTGAACTCGGCGAGGGTCAACCGTCCCAAATGATTGACGTAAAGCGCATCCAGATAGCCGGCGGGCGTGAACAGTTCCCGGCACACCGGTACGGCTTCTCCGTAAGTGGCGTCGATGGCGGAAATGGGAAGTGCGTGTGGGAAACGGAACAGCAGGTCCTGCAGTATGTCCTCGCTGACTCCGCCCTGGGCGACGCCCGCGTAGAGCGGAAGGCGTTCCAGCACCTCTTCGACGGCTCCGTTGGCGGTGTCCACGCGGATCAGATTGCCATATACGCCAGCTGACATGGGTTCACCTCGTTGGGTGTCTTTTGCGTCTGGAAGCGTCCAAACGGGAAGCTCATGGTTGTCGTGTCCAGCCCCACCGTCAGGGTGGAGCGAAAAAGCGCTGCGTCGACGGGAGGCTTGGACGATGCCTTCCAATGCGCGGCGTCACACGGTGTCGTAGTAGCGCAGGCCCTCGTTCCAGACGCGCCGAACCACCTCGCCGGGAATGTCGCGCACCTCGCGCTGTAGGGGAAAGCCGACGTCGGGAGTGCCGGAGAATACCAGCTTCACCAGGTCGGTCTCGTCGGTGGTGATCTCCACGCGCAGGCTGGCGTCGGCCCTGAGTTCCTCGACCAGGTTGACCAGCCGGTCCAGGGCGTCGGCCAAGGCCAGCTCGGTTACGACAGGCTTATGTTGTTCAACCATCAGATCCCCCACGGCGGAAGGTCTGCGGTGAGATTGCCCGTCCCGTTCACGGGCGACGACCGGCCCGCCGGGGCAATTGTCGCACAGGGGGACGCCCGTTCCAACGGCGGGGA
>JAPOQH010000090.1 GCA_026710825.1 Chloroflexota bacterium
ATCTTCCGCCGACAAATGTACCGCAAATTTCTCCTGAGCCATGGTTGCCGCACCTCCCGCACCGCTGTTTGCCACTCACGATAGCGACCATGGCCGATTCTTTCTTATCTATGACGATGCAAGTTTGACTGAATACTAGCCTTGATGATGTCCTCGGCGCTATCCTCGGCGCCCCTGCAGGTCTCGACGACCTGGTGTTTGATCGCGGTCCCCTTTCCGGCAGGGCTGCTCTCGTAATAGCTGCACGACGACACCGTACACCAGCCGACGAATCCGGCCACAATGATGATGCCGGCTATCACGGTCCACTTCTTGACCAAACCGTAGGAATTCGGGTCCCAACCTCCGTACCTGCCTGAGTCAGGACTAGAGAGCCTCAGTGGTCAACTTCCTATCGAAAGCTGCAACAGCTCCAACGCCGTCGTCCGACCTGGCCACGCTCTCGGCCTGGCGTTGTTTTTCCCGACAGGCGTGGCACCGGGAATCGCCGGGAAGACGCTGGTTAGGACACCGGCTGCAGATGCCGGCCTTGCGACGCTTGGCGGCGGACCTGCGCTTGGCGGCCCGCCGCTTTTCGAGGTCCTTGTAGGGCATGATGATCCTCCGTTGTAGTATAGTCGGAGACAGAGCGCCTCGGAATCGAACCGTAAAGCCGCGAGACTCTCATCGGATTGTAATTCCCTGCCTCGTACCAACGGGCAACGCGCTCTCTGGACCGAATGGCGGCAGACCGAAAGGCTTGCCGCATTTTCGTTATCACTTGAAAGGCGGAGCGCATCGGAGTCGAACCGAACCGCTTGCCAACGCTCACAGGAGCTTAAATCCGAGCCCCGTGCCAACGGGCAACTCGCTCCTTGTATTTGATACAGCGTTTTCTCTGATGGGCCCCACCATACGCGTATCTGATAGACCCGCCAACCCTTTTTTCATGCCAATTTCAAACACGAAACCCACGCTCGTCGCCGCCTTCCTGGGACCAGGATTTCAACTATCCTACACAACTGCCTACGGCGCTACTATCGCCGGATCGCCGACACCGGTATCTGCTGGTGAGGCGCAATGGCTGGGACGAGAGGATCGCGCTGTTTGTGATGCTGATTCTCTCCACCGCCGACGAGACCGACGACGGAACCTTCCACCCATTCCGAGATGTACTCGACTCCACCGAGCGTTTTGAGGACATCGAGCAGGAGATTGCCACGACTTGCCAACACGGTGGTTTGCATGGATTACACGTTCTATGCGATGGATCGGGAACTGCGGCAGTCATAGACTTTGGCAATGTGGGACCCGCACCAAGTTGCACTGACCCTATCGTCTTAGGTCTGTCTGTTTTATTCCACAAAGACAGTCCGTTCCGAGGGCATTCTTGGCCGACGGTTCAACAATCAGAAGCGTGGTTCGATCTGGACGAATACCTGCAGAGATGCCCTGTACCCAATTTCGTAGCAGCGTGCCGTGACTGGGCTAACGAAGCAAGCACGCCCGCTGGATTGTCTGCGGTTTTATACGCAGAAGCAGTTCGACAGTTAAAGTACAAGGACACGAACTACCCCCGAGCTTTGGGGATCGCATGTGCCGCCATGCGAAACCGGGTTTGACACTAATTATTTCGATACCCGACTTTGACTAGGCGCGATTGCCCTGCGCGCGAACTATGAAACATGGCACACTTTCGTTCAAAGTCTGCCATTTTCCATGGCCTCGCGCTGGGAACCGCGTGAATTCTAGCGTCAAAGCAAGGACAGCAACCATCCAACGTGGCCGACTTCGCATAGGAAGTCGGCCTTCGTCAAAGTCCGTGGAATATGGCCACCCGCCAACTCCCCTAATCGCTCGACGCCCAACCAGGTGGACTGGCTGCTGGGCATCATGCCCTCCAGCCAGCCGTGGCTTTTCACGCCGCTGCTGTTGCGCACCGAATTGCGCCAGGCCGAGGCACTGAACCTCTGATGGCTTGACCTGAACTTCTCCACCCCGGTGCCCACCGTGACCGTCAGTGAGAGAGAGGGTTGTCGGTCCCGCGTGGTGCTCCCTCATCGGCAGTGGGTCGAAGCGTTCTTGCCAATCCGCAAGGCAAAGCCTGGTGACCGCGTGTCCCCGTTTTCTGCACTGACACCGGCCACCAGATCGCCGAGGTAGTCAAACTCAACAGCGACCTCTCGGGGCGCGACATCAAACAGATCATCAAGCTGGCTGGCCTGTGGGCCGCGAACAGCGAACAGCCCGTTGACCTGGACGCCCTCCAGTTCGCTCGGCAGTTCATCCCCAACCGTGCGACCGCAGGCCAGCCCGGTGCGATTGATCGGGCCTGCCCCGCTATGGTGCGGGCGTGACGCAGCGGTGCGTTTGTAGGGCTGCCCGGGGTACGAACGTACCTTGCCACGGCGTCGCCGCCCGGTAGATTGGTAGCGCTGGCCAACATCGGCCCCTAACGGATCACGGGTCCCGGCCACCGAACGCCGGAGATTGGAAAGCACGCAGGAAAGGAGAAGGCAAATGCGAATCCGCAAAACCGCCCTGGCATGGTCCACGGCCCTCGCCATCATCGCCGGAACCGCGTTTATGGCGTGTGGGAGCGAGACGCCACCGGCAGCGAGTACCGTTGATCCGACGGCGCAATCATCCGCTTCCACTGTGGCGATTGCGGCCACGGCGACCCCGTCCGTCGGCGGCGCCCCAAGCCAGGAACAGGTGACGAACTCTACAACGCAGTCGCAACCTCCAGCAGCCGGACCGAGCGATCCCACACCGGCCCAGGCCACGGAAACGCCGCAGAGTGTCAGCGCTCCGACTGCTGAACCGCCAACGCCAACGACTGCCGCCCCAACTGAACCGCCAACGCCAACGTCTGCGGCGCCGACCCCGACCGTCGCCAGCATGGATCAGCAGGGCGGCGCGGGCGCATCGACCCAGCCGCCAAGTATTTCCTCGGGGAACCTTGACGACTACATCAAGAAGATGTGCGGCGACACCTCGTCGAGGCCCTGGGAGGCGGGCGAATCCCTCAAGGAACTCTCCGATGGTCTGGGATTCTTGAGCGAGGCAATGAGCGGGATACGGCCTCCGAGGGAGGTGTCCGCATGGCATGATGCCCGGATTTCGTTAGCGGTGGCCATGAAGGAGACCATCGACGAGTACCTGGACAACCCGGCTGGCCGGACCGAGGACGATTTTCTTGTTTCGATGTTCACAACCCTTTTGCCTGAATTTGAGCCTGTTCAACAGGCCATTGACGGCATGGACCCAGATACCCGAACCCGCATGGCCGAGGGCGGTTGCCTTGATTAAGGGTAGGCAGGCAGAGACTCCCGCCCTGCGACAACCCTGGATAACCTAGCCGGTTCGGATAGGGCGATTCTGTGGATGGCGGACCACCGACCGTGAAAAGCGGCCCAATCCGGCGCAACTAAATCCCCGATTTTGTTGCGACATCGCCCTACTCCCGCGCCAACGCCCACATGACCGCGGATCATTTAAGATCGCCTAACTCGCGGTTTTGCAACAATCACACCGGGAGAATTGTGCCAACGCCATGACGACGCCCGAAAACACCCCGCCAACCACCGCCGTCCGCCGCCGACGCCCCCGCGGCATCTATCCCAGGGCCCCAGCCAGCCAACCCCAGCAAAGGGAGCGGAAACTGCCCGTGTACCTGGACCAGTCCGAGGTCAACGCCCTGAGCGCGGCGGCGCCCAACCCCGAGGCCAGGTTGCTTATGCTGGAACAGAGGAGGGCCGGACTGCGGGTGTCCGAGGCACTGGCCTTGGAGATCGCCGACCTGCATATGAGTTCCGACCGCCCCACGCTCACGTTGCGCAACGGCAAGGGGCGCGTGGACCGCGAGGTTCCGGTCCACGCGGAACTGCAGAACGCACTGATCGCGATCACGTCATTCGGTTCGGACCGGCAGGGCCGGTTGATCCAGGTGCCGCGTTCGACGGCCTGGAGGTGGGTTCAGGCCGCCCTGGGCCGCTTCGTCGAGGCGGGGCAGCTCCCCGCCGGCCGCAAGGTCGGGACCCACACGCTGCGCCCCAGTTACGCACGCCACCTGCTGCTGAACGGCGTCCCGATCAACTACCTGTCCGATTGGTTGGGACACGCCGACCTGGAGACGACCCTGATCTATCTGAAACTCGTGTCCGATCCGGCGGGCACGCTGGCCCACGTTTCGTGACGGCCCGGTGGATTAGGGTTCTGCTCGGCATTGGGATCGCGGCGATACCCGTGGTGATCTATTTCAGTTTAGTGGGTATAGACCGCCTCACCTCGGGAGACACAGAACAGGCCGCTCCTGCGGGACATGCAGCCATGGTCGCGCCAAGGGCCACAGCGGACACCGCACGAAACGAAGGCGTTGCTGAACGGCAATCGCCGAGGCCGTCGAATGTGGAGGCGACTCTGCAGGCGGAGGCAACTGACAATTTAAACGGGATGGACGAGGTTTGCCGCGTGTTGGAACCTGACGATGTGTACCGGCAATGGTACGCCCGCGCCATTCGCGGCGGCGGCAGCGAATGGTACGCCACACAAGTCGGGTTGAGCGCCGTTCTGTCGGCCTTTCCCTCTCTGAATCCAACGGAGGGGTTGACGTTGAGCGTTTATTGCGACGCCCGAGAAGGTGGGAGGTCGCAATTCGACGCTTTCCACCGAGCGGCTGAATTGGTGGCCGCTAACGAACCTCTGATCCGTGAGTGGTCGAAGTGAACGTCGCAAGAATTTACTACGCAACCACCACCACTAGCGGTAGCGCCTAACCAACGCGGTCGTAATCGGACCGCATACACACCACAACAGGACGACAATAAGCGTCCGCAAGGAAATTTCCATGAAATCAGTATTGTCCCGTTTGGCCATTGGCCTCTGTCTCATATTCGTGATGATGGCCTGTGCTGCGCCATCGGCCACGCCGACGCCGATCCCGACCTCCGAACCCACGGCGACCGCGACCTCAACCCTTGAACCCACGGCGAGGGTCGTTACGGCGACGCCATCACCCACTCCGAAGCCAACATTGGAACCACTGGCGGCGATGTTCGGTGTCGAATTGGACCGAATCAGGGTGATTGACGGAAGAAGATTGCCGACCGGCGATGATCCTGTGATCCTGGTGGGTTGCCACGCCCTCACCGTAAGCGGCGGGATTTCCGCGTTCACGCTTGACGGAAGCCTACCAGAATTGACCCGAGGGCAGCGTGTGGATGGGATGGCCGTCGTCAAGAACTTTCTAGTGAATACGATTGGTACGGGATGTTATGAAATAGCGGTCAGGCCTTTGGAAGAGGAAACCTACAATTACGGTCTTGACCAAATCGCCAGGTGGGGTGGCGGTACGTCAGTCAGAATAATGGAGTATGACCTGCTCCATTATTCTGACGCTGTGCGCAGAATACCAAGCGTCGCATCCTACCAATTGCCAGATTGGACGCCCACGCCCCCGCCCACACCGACGCCCACGTTCACGCCGAGGCCCACCTGGACCCCAACGCCGGAACCCACGGCAACAGCGACACCGCTACCAACCTCAACGCCCGAACCGACGCCCACACCGGCGCCGACTCCCACACCAAGGCCAACATCTACGCCGCGACCTACGGCTACTCCCGTTCCGTGGAAATCATACGAGCATAACAAAGATCGGGACCAAAGCCGGGCGTGCGACACTCGCCCAAACTTTGAGCTTGATGTACCACCGGAGTGGGTGGAGGGCGGCCTACGGTGCGGTTCTTTGACGTTCGAGTCCCGCGACGAAAAAAGCCTGGTGGAGGTGATTTGGCAACATCTGCCGAATTACGATAGCGACCCAGACATAGCAATAAAACAGATCGAGGAGGACTACGAACGGGAGACATTCACTGACCACCTCGGCGCCACATGGACCTACGAGACGAAATCCAGTAAGCAAATTACGTTGCAGGGGCAACCGGCTTTGCGCCAGACGATCAAAATAACGAATGATCGTCCTTTCCTGTGGTGTAGCTCGGTGGGCTACCGTTTGATCGTTCTGCCCAATTCATAGGATTCTCATGTTCAACGGGCGGTGTGGATGGAAGCCGTCTATTGTACGGGTTCATCGCGCCACGATTCGAACCTAAAGAGAATGGTGGATAGCCTGCGTTTGACCGAACCTTACTGATAGCCACAGCCGCCCAAACAGGGAGAATCAGTCGAGTGCTGAACAAGATAGTATTCGCCGACACCCGGTGTCGGCCCGGGCGTTATTGGGCAACGTTGCTTGCCATGACGTTGGGAACCACGGTCGTCAACGTGGCGGCGCAAGCATCGTTGGAACCGTTAGCCTCCGTCGCAATTGCGGTGGTGTGGGCGTTGGCAAGCACCTACGTGTGGCTTTGCGTGTGCGCCGCCCGCTACCGGGACACAGGTTTCACCGGCTGGTGGGCGTTCGTGACGCTCATCCCTCTATTCGGTTGGCTGGAGGCCATCGCGTTGGGATTGCGGGAAACTCACGATGAATGACATCGCGCAAGGGCACGGCCAGCAACCTGATTCAGTGTCGCAAATTGTTGCTACGCTCACGGTCCCAAAGGCCAACTGTCCTGTATCACGTAGGCGACCCTGCCCTCCTGGTCGCGTTCGCTGGCGTACAGCGCAATCTCGGCGTAGGGCAACGCGCCGGACCTGCCGCTGGGTATGCCGTGCCAGAATTCGGCCATGGCGCGGTATTGGTCCGGGTTGTCCGTGGCGAAACTGCCCACGGTGACGTGCGGCAGGAACGCGAACCCGGGCGGATCGAAACCCGGACACTCCACCGCGTGGTTGACGCTGGCCGGTAGCGCGGCCAATTCCTCCGTCTGTCCCAGGACGCCGATCCAGGCCACCCTTGGGTCCACGCCGCCGCGGTCGGGGAAGGTGTAGGGACCGCCCAGGCGGGGGGGAACGGCGCTGATTGCGCCGCGACCTCGCCGAGGGCCGCAGTCAACGGCGGGATGCGGTCCGCGTCCACCGACCCGAGGAAGCGCAGAGTGAGGTGGTAGGGCTGGTGTCGAGGCCGGTGGATTCGGGAGGATGGCGGTGGCCATCGCCGCCCGGCGCCCACGGCGCGGGTTCGCCATCGCCGCAGGGGAAAGCGCCGGCCATCACCGCGCTTTTCGCGGCTAGGTCGTCCGCCTGGCCGTCGTATATCTGCAGGGCCACAAAAAGCCGTTTGACGTGGGACATTGCGTTTCTCCCGGGTACAGGCGATTTAGCGTGGCAACAAGTTGCTACGGTGTCGGGCAAGGTGGCGCCTAACAAGGGTCGGGGCTGCCAATGGATCACTCAAAGCAGGCCATTTCGTTCTCCGACATCACCTCCAGGAGATTGCCCACGTCCCAGGTCGCAGTCAGGTCGGGATCATCGTGGAGGGTCAGCGTGAACGACGCGGCGCCGTGGTCGCGGATGGCCTGGGCGAATCGCTGTGCATCCTCGCCGCGCAGACGTATGCGGTCGGCGCGGGTGGTCCAGGTGCGCCACTGGACATCGACACTCTGGCCGGATACGTCGCTAGAGGCGTTCAACCAGCCCTGCGATTGGCCGGACGGGTTGACGACCACGTGGTGGGCGAGGTCCCTGGGATAGACCAGGTTCACCCTGGCGACTCTCCTGCCGTCCTCGTAGAAAACGCAGGTGTATTGCTGGCCCATTTGGTCGGTGGCGTATTGTGTGCCCACGATGTTGTGCGCCTTCTGTTAAGCGTTGGCTAGCAGGGATGCGAACAACCACTGTTCCCGCCGGCCTTTGCGTTCCACGAAGCGCAGGGTTTCAGCGATAGATGCCACGTCGGACCGGAATTCAGGCGCCACGCGGGTGCGCTGCTGCGCAAAGGCGTCGGCGGTCGGCGTGGGCGGCAACGTACAGGACCCAGGCCGCCATGACCCGCGCCAGGGTCCGCTGAAAACCCAGCCACTTGAATCCCGCCGTGAACAGGACCACCGCACGGCCCGCCAACTCCAACGCCAGCAGGGGCGAGATCGCGCAAAAGACAACGATGGCGGCATTCTGAACTTAACGCTGGATTTCATGGGCGAATCGTGGGGGCCGACGGCGGCCTATCCAGCACACATCCACAAGACATTGCCCTTGCCCGGTAGTCCGGACCGAACGTCGGAACGGCGACCGACATCGAGCGGTCAAACATTCTGGACACCGTGGAGGAATCCCCCGCTCCCAATTCATCGAGATTGAGGTTGGTGGTGACGAAGGTGATTAACTTCGCAGAATGGCGCTGGTCGATGATGTTGGCGATCCGTTCGTGCGCGAAATCGGTATCGCGTTGCTTGCCAAAGTCGTCCAGGATCAGAACGTCCACATTGCACAACTTATCGACCAATTAGTAGCGCCCTTCCCGGCCTTCCGAGCGATACGCCGAGCGCAGGCTGTCGAGCAGCCGGATCGCGGTCGAGAAATAAACCAGTTTCCCCTGACCCAGCAGGCAGTATCCGGCAGTGACGGCACCGTGCGTTTTGCCCGTTCCCACCGGGCCAGCCGCGCTTCCAACGCGCCGTGGGGGATGCGCACGCCGCGGTCCCCCACCCTGATGGTCTTCAGAACGCCCTGGCGTACCTCCTTGCGCACCGTGTCCGGATGTACCTTCATGCGTGCGGCCACCTCGTCCACGGTGTAGCAGCGCAAGGGATCGTCTATGGACTGCAATTCCGCAACGTCGTCGTCACCCTGAAGGTCGCCTTCGGGCAGGCCCAGCGCCAACTCCAACGCCTTCAGCATCTCGGTATCTCCGGCTCCGGAGCCGGCGAGGAACGCTACCAGCGCCTCAACACTCGCCCGGCACGAACTCGTGAGATACGGACCGTGCGCTCTTCCTGAGCCAGCCAGCTCAGCACCCTCAGTCTGCCCATCGCGGCCACCTTCTCTGGCGAGCCATTGCCAAAACCAAATTGGTTTTGGGGGTTTCGCCGCCTTTCAGATGGTTCGCATTATCGGGCCCGGCTATCGTCCCGGTTTACTGATAAGCCCGAGTCTAACGAAGGGTATGTGGCCGTGCCGGTTGGAGCAAGGATGAGAGGCGTGTAAATGAGGCTGCAGGGCGCTGGTGCCAATAGATTGGGACAGGTGCCGAGCTCGTCAGCGACGCCAATAGGAGGCTGAACCGCTGCCGGGTCGAATAGACCTGACGTTACGAGGTCACAGCAACGCCGGTGAGCCTCCCGGCCGGACGGTGCGGGGGTCGAGCAGGTCTCGCAGCCCGTCGCCCAGCAGGTTGAAACCCAGCACCGCGAGGAATATGGCGGCTCCCGGCAACAGCAGCAGGCGGGGCGCGGTTTGCAGGTGCGGCCGGGCGTCGTTCAACATCGCGCCCCACTCCGGCGTGGGCGGCTGCGCGCCCAGACCCAGGAAGCTGAGGCCGGCGATGCCCAGGATGATCCACCCCACGTCCAGGGAGGCGATGACGATGATCGGCCCGAGGATGTTGGGCGCGATGTGGCGGAGGATGATGCGCAGGTTGCCGGCTCCGGCGCCCCGCGCCGCCGTCACGTACTCCATCTGGCGCGCTCCCAGCGTGACACCGCGAATGATGCGGGCATGGCCCACCCACCAGACCGCGCCTGCCGCCAGCAGTACGTTGAACAGGCCGGGCCCCAGCGCACCGGCCACCGCCAGCGCCAGGATCAGCGAGGGGAATGCCAGGAGCAGGTCCACCACCCCCATCAGCGCAGAGTCCAGCCAGCCCCCATGGTATCCGGACAGCATCCCCACCGTCAGAGCGATGGTCATGCTGAGAGCCAGGGTGACGGCGGCGGCCAGCAGGGTCATGCGGGCCCCGTGAATGACCCGGCTGAAGGTGTCGCGGCCCAGATGGTCGGTGCCCAGGATGTGTTCGGTGGACGGCGGGAGCAACCGGTCGGGCAGGTCGATTTCGGTGGGATCATCCAGCGGGAGCCACGGGGCCAACACCCCCGCCAGCAACAGCGACACCACCAGGAACAGCCCCAACGCGGTTCCCGGTTCCCGCAGCAGGGCGATCCATCGCAGTCGGCTGCGGGAACCACCGGCGACGGATGTGACGGGGACACGTCCTCCGGAGCGCTGCGCCCCAAACGCCATCGGCCGCTACATCCTGTCCCGACTGAAGCGCAGGCGCGGGTCAGCGATGCGCAGGGCAACGTCGGCCGCCAGGTTGACCAGCAGCACCACCACCGCAATGTAGGTCACGAACCCCTGCACCACGGGGTAGTCTCGAGTCAGGGCCGCGCCCACCATCAGCTGACCCAAACCGGGCCAGGTGAATATGGTCTCCACGATGACGGCGCCGCTGAGCAGATAGCCGAGGTTGACCCCGGTGGCCCCGATAGCCGGCAGCATCGCGTTGCGCAAGGCATGCCGGAAGGCAACGGTTTGTTCAGCCAGTCCCTTGGCCCGCGCCGTCCGGATGTAATCCTGTCCCAGTGTTTCGAGCATGCTGGCCCGTATCAGCCGCATCAGTTGAGCCATCGGAGCCAGGGAGAGTGCGAAGGCCGGCAGCACGACCTGCGCAGCCGATCCGTAGCCGAGGGCTGGCAACCACGACAGTTTCACCGCGAACAGGATGATCAACCCGTAGGCCAGGGCGTACGAAGGAACCGCCGCGCCCACCAGCGCCGCCAGTCGCGCGATTGCGTCCACCGGGCCGCCGCGTCGCCGGGCCGACAGGATTCCCACGGGCACAGCGACCAGCAACGCCAGGGCCAGGGCGGCCGCCGTGAGCAGCGCCGTGGGGACGGTGCGGCTGGCGAGTTGACCGGCAACTGGCTGTTCGGTGACGTAGGATCGCCCCATATCGCCCGCCAGGGCTTGCGACACCCAGAGAACGTATTGCACTGGTAAAGGAGCGTCCAGGCCCAGCTCAATGCGCATGGCCGACACCTCCGCCTGGCTGGGCAATTGGGCCGGGTTGCGCTGGCGCAGGACGATTTCGGCGGGATCGCCCGGCGCCAGGTTCAGCAGCGCGAAGCTGGCCGCCGAGATGCCCAGGAGCAGCAGCGGCAGCGTGACCAACCTTCGTATCAGGTATGCTCCCACCCTGGGGAACCTATACCTGAACTCGTTATCCCACTACCTCGCCTACTCGCTCAGTCCAACTCTGTGGTTGAAGAAATAGTGGGAGGTTGGATGGGCCTCGAAATCGGTGACCCGGTCACTGACGCCGTACACCATATTCACATGCGCCACCGGCAAGAATGCGGTTTCTTCCGTGACCACCGCCAGAGCCTCGCAGGCTATCTCCTTTCGACCCCCCAGGTCGGCCACGGATGTGGAGGGGGTGATTATGTCCACCAGGCGGGAAGCGTCGTAGTGCCCATAATTGTTGGTCCCGCTGCCGCTGGCGTCGCCCCTCAACCCGGCGAACTTGCTGATGTTGAACACCGGGTCTCCCCCGCCTTGCACGACAGTGTTGTACCAGCCGAAGAGATCCCATGCCGGCTCCTTGACCACCGACCATTCTGTTATGAGCACCTCGACCTTGATGCCCACATCAGCGAGCATGGCCTGGGCCGTCTCGGCCATAATGGGCAGCTGGAACCGCTCGGGATAGCCGCCGATGACTATCTCCAGAGGTTGACCTTCCTTGTCCAGGATTCCATCGCCGTCGCTATCGGTGTAGCCGGCCTGCGCCAGCAAATTTCGCGCCGCGTCAGGATCGAAACCCGGCGCGTTCACGCCGGGACACGCCACCAGCTCTTCCGGAAGCAGGAGCTCAGCGAAGGACCCGGATCCGGGAGGAGCTACCAAACCGGCGATGCTCTCCCGGTCAATGGCGTGGGCCACCGCTCTGCGCACCAGCGGGTCGGCCAGGATGCCGCGCTCGAAATTCACCCACCAGAGGACTAGCGAGGTGCCGATCCCGGATGTCTCGGTATGTGTCCCCTGGTGGGCGTTGATCGCCTGGGCTCCAGCTGGTGATACGTTGACGGCAACGTCGATGTCCCCAGCTTGCAGGGCCAACTCCCGGCTGTTGGTGTCGGGAATGGCGACGTGCTCGATGCCGGCCAGCGGAGGTGTTCCGCCCCAGTAGTCGTCATTGGCTACGCTGTTAAGATGTTTCTTTGGAGTGTACTCGGTGGGGATATACGGGCCGGTAAGGGCTCCGGCAACGATGAAATTGCCCTCTCCGGCTGTGTAGGCCGCCGCCGCATCGGTGATGGCGAGGGCCGGCAAGATCAACAGGCCCGGCAGGGTAGGCTGCGGTACCGTCGTTGTGATGGTGATGGTTTGCGCGTCCTCGACCGTTATCGTGTCAACGGTCAATGTATCTCCCGCCGCCGGCGACAATCGGATAGCCCGCTCCAGGGAAGCCTTCACCGCTTGCGCATCCATCACGTTCCCGTTGTGGAACTTGACGCCTTCCCTGATTCCTATCCTCCAGACCAAGGGGGCTACTTGTGTGGCCTCCGTCGCCAGCCACGGTTCGGGACTCAGGGTGGTTCCTGAGAGTCGGAACAAGGTCTCCGACATTGCCGATTGGGTGGCGACGTAGCCGCCCTCCACCGGATCCAGGGGGCTGTCCAGCCAGATGACGCCCGCTTTCAGCGTGGGCCGATCCCGAACGGCTGCAGCCGGCGGCTCCGCCGGTTGCTGCGTGGGGGATGATGACTCCACACGCTGAACCGGAATGGCGGTCGTAACCGCTTGCTGAGGAATGGCAGCCGCCGGGGCGGTTGCCTCGGGCGCGCTGCCAGCCGCCGGCGGGGCCGTCTCGCTGTTCGCGGCGGGAGACCCGCAGGCCACCGCCAACAGGAACATCAGGCCCAGGCCCAACGGCAATGCAATTCTTAAACTCTTCGACAGTATGTTAGGCATCTTTGTCCTCCAGGACGTCCTTTGGTCAACCCGATGAACACCACCGCTCAAGCGAGTTCCAACTTCGCAGGATCAGCGGCGCGGGGGAGCTGTCCGAGTTAGGGCAGCAAAAAACCCCGTCCGCACTGGGTGAACGGGGCTCGTTTCCGGGCGTCCTGTTGGACTGTTGCGGATTCGCAACTTGCCAACAGGTCTGCTTCACTCGTTCCGCGAAGTGCAGCTAGAGTACCCCTGATGGCAGGCTTCCTGGCTGATGGCTTATAGCGACGCGTCTTCACCTTCCCATCCGCTGGGGCGGACAGTGGTTTTTCATCGACATCCTTTCAGGCAGGATGCCGCAAGAAGCGCGTCTCGCCAATTACAGTGGCGCGACCGCACCGGATTTTCACCGGATTTCCTTTTGTCCCGGGCTATCCGACCGAGTACCAACTGGCGTCGGCAAAAGATCGGAGTGACGGGCCACCAAAAGGGGTTGGTTGGGATGTTCAGTTGTTAACGGTCATAAATTAGCACGACGATCTCAGGCAGTCAACCTTGCGGATCCAACACAACGGCGTTGCTGAGCGGAGTGTGAGAGTGCCCGGCGGGGCCCAACGCGTTGCGGTAGCGGTCGTACCTACACCATCTAGACAAAGCGCTTCAACGTCACAATGACGTGGAAATCAACAAAACGATTTCGGCTGCCAATATGGCGGCTGCAAGTGGGAGAACTCCCGACCCGCTTCGGCAACTGGCATACCGTCTACACCAGGCTGAACCGCTGGTCGAAGAATGGAGTGCTCGACCGGGTGTTTGAACACCTGCAGCGGGAACAGATCGTGCGCATCAAGGTGGAAGCGGTGGCGTTGGACAGCATGTGCATCCCGACGGTACGGGCGCGCCCCAAAAGGCGGGCCTCAATCCATCGGCAAGTCCCGAGGTGGCTGGACCACCAAGATTCATACGGTTGCCGCGAATGCTCGAACTGCCGCAACCTTCTCGCTCCCTCAGGGACAGGCCCACGATGCACCGGAAGGCCGTAAGCTACTGACCCGTCTTGGAACGCAACCCCCGGGACAGCACTTGTTGATGGACCGCGCCTACGAAGGCAATTGGACGCGTCAACTGGCCCTGGACCTGGAGTTCGTGCCGGTGGTTCCGCCGTTGAGCACCCGTGTCCATCCATGGGTCTATGACCGGGAGATTTACAAGCGACGGCATGAGATCGAGCGGCTATTCCGCAAGCTGAAGGGATTCCTCCGCATATTCTCCCGCTTCGAGAAGCTCGACTCATCGATGCCTTACTGTAGTGTGAACAGCCCCTAGTCGAACCGGTCCGACAGCCGCTTCAGGAACAGCATCGAGAAGATGTAGTTTTTGTAATCGGTGGAGTTGATCTGGCCCCGCAGGATGTCGGCGGCCTGCCAGAGTTTGGATTGCAGTTCCTGGCTGGCGAGTGGCATGGATTTCTCCCTGAATTGCCCGGCCGGGCTGGAGTCCTGTCGTGCAAACACGCGACTGGGAGTATTGCCAAGCTGCAGTCCATCTGTCAATCGCGCGCTGCTCCTCTGGAAGTCGTTGGGACAAAGCGTCCAGGGATTCACGGTCTATCGCCGTGCATCTGCTGTTCCCCGGCCAATGCGGGGTGCGTCATTTAGGAAGTTGGAACGATTTTTCAACGACCTGAGCCCGCGACGTTTTCTCCATCACCATTGGCGACACCTGACTATCCAGACGAAACTGACATCGCACCATTTGAAACTGGACGGTGGTGTAATAGTGCCCGATACCTTGATCGGCCGTCTTCAACGAGCCAAAGTCCAACGAGCCAGCGCGTTGACCCGAATTTATACCCCTGTAGGGTCCGAAACTTTTTGCAAAGGACTGCGTACGCTGGGATCTGATCGGGTCGGTTTTGGCCCGAAAAACGGCTTTGCCGCCATTAATGGCGGCAAGATGGCGGCATTTCTGCCGCCGCAACGCTTATTGATACCCCTTCCAAACGCGGGATTAAAGGCTATTGAGAAAGTGGTGCCGAGGGGCGGATTCGAACCACCGACACCGGCATTTTCAGTGCCGTGCTCTACCAGGCTGAGCTACCTCGGCTTGAGGACTTTAATCATATGCACCAAGCCGTACAGTGTCAATCAAACCGTTGCCCCGAGAACCACCAAAAGCGGGTAGCATCGACCGCTGCCGCCAACCAACCCATGCGCCGCCCAATCCGTCTTGCCAACGACACCGTGTTATCATCCGTGGATACCATACAATGGGGACCTATCAACGCCAACTCCGGATATAACATGGAAGTAATCGGCTCCAACCCCCGAACCGCGGATCCGGATTTCCTGGAGAACCAGCGCCGCATGGAGGCGATGGTCCGGGACCTCAAGGATCGTATGGCCCAGGTACGGGCCGGCGGCGGCGACCGCGCGGTCGATTTACACCGCAGTCGCGGCAAGATGCTCGCCCGCGAACGCATCGACCGGTTGGTCGATCCCAACACTCCCTTTGTCGAACTCAGCCCACTGGCCGCCTGGGACATGTACGACGGTGAAGAATCGTCGGCGGGAATCGCCACCGGTGTCGGTGTGGTGCACGGCAAAGAGGTCGTGGTGGTCGCCAACGACGCCACCGTCAAGGGCGGCGCCTACTATCCCATCACCCTAAAAAAACACCTCCCCGCCCAGGAGATCGCCCTGGAGAACCACCTGCCCTGCATCTACCTCGTGGACTCCGGCGGCGCGTTCCTCCCGTTGCAGGCTGAGGTGTTCCCGGACCGCGATCACTTCGGGCGCATCTTCTACAACCAGGCCCAGATGTCGGCTCTCGGCATCCCCCAGGTGGCGGTCGTGATGGGATCCTGCACCGCCGGCGGCGCGTACATTCCCGCCATGAGCGACGAGGTGGTGATGGTGCGCCAGCAGGGCACCATTTTCCTCGGCGGGCCGCCCTTGGTGCGCGCAGCCACCGGTGAAGAGGTGGACCCCGAAACCCTCGGGGGAACCGACGTGCATACTCGCATCTCCGGCGTCGCCGACCACCAGGCCGCCGATGACGAGGACGCCCTGGCAATCACCCGCGACATTGTCGAAAACTTCGTGCGCCGGCGCGACCCGCCCTTCGAAGTATCGGCGCCCGAACCTCCGGCCCACGACCCTGCCGAACTCTACGGCATCGTGTCGCCGGACAACCGTCGCCAATACGACGTCCGCGAGGTGATCGCCCCCATCGTCGATGGCAGTCGGTTCCACGAATTCAAGGCCGAATATGGCGGAACCCTCGTCTGCGGTTTTTCGCGCATCTGGGGCTATCCGGTCGGAGTGGTCGCCAACAACGGCGTCCTCTTTTCCGAAAGCGCGTTGAAGGGCACCCACTTCATCGAGTTGTGCAGCCAGCGCGGTATCCCCCTCCTGTTCCTGCAGAACATCACCGGTTTCATGGTCGGTAGCCAGTATGAGCAGGGCGGCATCGCCAAGGACGGGGCAAAAATGGTCATGGCCGTGTCCAATGCCTCCGTACCGAAGTTCACCGTCATCATCGGTAGTTCCTTCGGCGCGGGAAACTACGGGATGTGCGGCCGCGCCTACCAGCCGCGGTTCCTGTGGACCTGGCCCAACGCTCGCATCTCGGTGATGGGCGGACAGCAGGCTGCAGAGGTCCTGCTGACCATCCGACTGCAGCAACTGGAACGCCAGGGGCGCACCATGGAACAGGACGAGCGGGACGACCTCCAACGCCCCATCCTGGAGAAATACGAGACCGAAGGCGACCCCTACTACAGCACCGCCCGCCTGTGGGATGACGGCATCATCGACCCGTTGGACACCCGGGATGTGGTCGGTCTGGGCATCGCCGCTTCAATCAATGCACCGTTCCCGGATCAGAAGCACGGCGTGTTCCGGATGTAGATTCAGCATTCATACTGACTTTGACCCAACATATCGGATTTGCAAATGTTAACCCGGCGATGGCTCTCCCTATTAGTTGTGACTGCGCTGACGGCTTGCGCTATCCTGGCCTGCGGAAGCAGTGCTGACACTGATCAGCCCACCCCTTACCGCATCGGCGTAATGGAATCTCTGACTGGCGTCGGCGAGACCTACGGCACGGTTGCCAGCCAGGCCAAGCAGATGGCCGCAGACGAGATTAACGCCGCCGGAGGCATCAACGGACGTCCGCTCCAGTTGGTCGTTGAGGACTCGCAATGCAGCGCCCAGGGCGCGGTCGCGGCCTACACCAAGCTGACCGACGTTGACGGCGTGAGAATCATCCTGGGTACCTCGTGCAGTAGCGCCATGCTCGGCGCTGCCCCGCTCGCTGAAGCGGACGGCGTGATCCTCTTCTCGGGCCTCGCCAGCAACTCCGACATCGCCAAGGCGGGCGATTACATCTTCAGAACCCAGATCAGCGATATCCAGGTGGGCATCGACACCGGCAACCTGCTGTGGGCAGACGGGATACGCAGCCTCGCCACCATCACGGAATCCACCGACTACGCCGAGGGCGTCCGTCGAACTTCCGTGGCCCAGTTCGAAAAACGCGGCGGCGAGGTGGTGGCCGAGGAATATTACGCCTCCGACATCACCGACTTCCGTACCCAACTCAGCAAGCTTTTCGACGCCGATCCGGATGCGCTGCACCTGGCGCCGCAGTCCGAGTTCGCCGCCGGCACCATCATCAAGCAGGCCCGGGAGTTGGGATACTCTGGCCCCATCTACGCCGAGACGGTCTCGGTCGGCACCACCGCCCTGGAAATAGCCGGCGACGACGCCGCGGAAATGAAAGCCATCACCGCCGACCTGGACCCCGATAATGCGAAAGCTCAGGAGGTCCTGGGCAATTTTCGGGAGCGTTACGACTACATCACCCTGCCGTGGCACCTTGGCTCAGCCTATGACGACGTGTATATCGCCGCCGAGTGCCTGAAAATTACCGGTGACGATCAGGACGCGGATGGTTTCCGAGACTGCATGTACGGCATCACCTGGAGCGGCGCCATCGGCAACAACTACAGTTTCGACGCCGACGGGGAGGTCGTCGGCCTGTCCAGGCTGGTGGTTGAGGTGCTGCCCGTCGCCGAGCAGGAAGGCGACCGGAAATACCGGGTACTGGGGCCGGCGCCCAAATAGCAGGCCTATGTTCTCCAAAGTCCTGGTAGCCAATCGCGGCGAGATTGCGGTCCCTATCAACCAGCCCCTCCGCGCCATGGGCATCGCCCCCGTCGCCGTCTATTCCGACCCCGACGCCGGCGCTCCTCATGTGCGCACAGCTCGCGAAGCCGTGGCCTTGGGAGGCAACGCCGCCGAGGAGACCTATCTCGACATTCCCAGGTTGGTGAGGGCCGCCACCGACTCAGGCGCGGACGCCGTACACCCGGGTTACGGGTTTCTGTCGGAAAATCCGCACTTCGCCCGGGCCTGCCTCGAAGCGGGCATCACCTTCATCGGTCCCACTCCCGAGAGCATGGCGTCCCTGGGAGACAAACTGAGTTCCAAGGACATCGCCATCGCCGCCGGTGTCCCAATCGTCCCCAGCACCCCGGTCTGTCAACCGAACGATCCGGCGGCCGCCGAGTTCGCGGACCAATGGGGTCTGCCAGTCATGGTTAAGGCCGCCGCCGGCGGTGGCGGTCGCGGCATGCGGCTCGTGTCCACCCGCGATGACCTTGCCGCCGACATGGACTTGGCCAGTCGGGAAGCCCGGGCCGCCTTCGGCGACGGTCGCGTCTTCCTGGAGCGCTACATCTCCAACCCCCGCCACGTTGAGGTGCAGGTGCTGGCCGACTCGTCCGGCCACACCATCCATCTCGGCGAGCGCGAGTGCAGCGTCCAGCGCCGCCACCAGAAGATAGTCGAAGAAACCCCATCACCCGCCCTGACTCCGGAACTGCGCCAACGCATGGGCAGCGCCGCCGTCGCGGTCGCCCGTCAGGCCGGCTACGTTAATGCCGGAACGGTGGAGTTCCTCCTCGATTCGCGCACCGGCGAGTTCTACTTCCTCGAGATGAACGCCCGGCTCCAGGTCGAGCACCCGGTAACCGAAGCCGTTCTCGGATTGGATCTGGTGGAGTGGCAACTCCGCATCGCCAACGGTGAACCGCTGACCCTGCGGCAGGACGACGTGCAACCCAGGGGCCATGCCATCGAGTGTCGCATCTACGCCGAGGATCCATACCGCGACTTCGTCCCGTCCACCGGCACGTTGCTGCGCTGGCAACCGCCCAGCGGACCCGGTTTGCGTTTGGACAGCGGTGTCGTTCAGGGTCAGGATGTCTCCATCTACTACGACCCCATGCTCGCCAAGCTGATCGCCTGGGCGCCGCGACGCGATCTTGCCCTCAGCAGAATGGAGGTTGCCCTGTCCCAGTTTCAGGTGCTGGGTGTGATCACCAACATCCCGCTCTTGCGCTCAGTAATGCGGCACTCCCAGTTCGTGCACGGCGACTACGATACCGGTTTCCTGGGATGGAACCCTGCGGTTACCCATCCATCGCTGCCGGACGAAACCCGCCAGGTCGCCCGTGCCCTTGCCGCGTGGGCCGCCGCGATGCCCGTCGACCAATCCTCCCGGACGCCTGCCGGTGAAACTCCGGCCAGTCCCGGCCCGTGGCAAGCCGCCGGCGCGCGGAGGCTCCCGTGACCCAGAGCCAGGGCGAGATGCAGGAGTTGTACCCCGTCGCGGACGACGCATATCGCTACCGCGCAACCGCCGACGATCAGATCTACACGTTCGTCCTCGATGGCGACGTTCCGGAGACACCTGAATCCGGAATCACCCTCAGCATAGAGCGCACCGGGTCCGGTGAGGGCCTGTGCCGAATCGATTCGGGCGAGACCCTCCCCTTCGCCTGGGCCTGGGTCGGTCCGGAGTTGCATCTGTGGCTGGACGGAAACCTGCACATCTTCCGACGCTCCGAGACTCGTCGGCGCGGTGGCCCCGGTGCCGCCGAGTCCACCGGCGACGTCCTCGCCCCCATGCCCGGCGCGGTCTTGGAAGTGCTGGTGAGCCCGGGCGAACGCGTAGAGCGAAACCAGACCGTCGTGCTCATGGAATCCATGAAGATGGAACTGGTCATCACCGCTCCCCGCGACGGTGTCGTACGCCGCGTGGCCGTCGAACCGGGCCAGCAGGTGGAACGCGGCATGCGCCTGCTCGAACTGGCTCCGGAGAGCGAAGCGGCGTCATGAGCCAGGCAGCATCTTTCTGTACTCCCGTCCTGCCTCACTCCCGCGCATAGACCCGCGCCGCCCGCCGTGGTAGATTACGTCCGGTTCAGGATCAGCGCGACCTTTGAATCGTTGAACCCACAGCGCCAGCGATCGCTCCTTTGACCCGTGAGGACCTATGCCCAGGGCAGCAGCAGATCAGTACGTATCCAACATCCGCCGACCGGACGACATCGACCGGTTCTGGGAAGATGTTCTGGCCGAAACCGCTCGAATCCCCCTCGATCCGGAGGTGATCCATGACCCCATGCGATCCACCGACCGGATTGACGTGTATGAGATCTTCTTCACCAGCCTGGACCGGGTCAGGATCGCTGGTTGGTACGCGGTGCCGCGCCATCACGACGGCCCTCTGCCGGGCCTGCTCCAGGTGCCCGGCTACAACATGGAACCGCCGGTGCCCAAAGTCTGGGCCGGCAAGGGCTACGCCGCGCTCAGCGTCGCGCCCAGGGGCAAACTGCGCAGCAACCGCCAGTTCAATCCCGGATATCCCGGCCTCCTCACCTACGGCATGGTGGACCGCAACACCTACTCCTACCGCGGTTTCTACATGGACGCCTGCCGTGGTGTCGATTTCCTGCTCGCCCGGGACGAGGTTGACGGCGACCACATCGGCGTGACCGGCCACAGCCAGGGCGGCGGCCTGACCGTCTCCACTGCGGCCCTGCGCCCTGAGATCAAGGCGGCCGCGGCCGGCGCACCCTATCTCTGCGGCTACCTGGACTCCATCGAATTGACCGATGCCTATCCCTATCAGGAAATCGCGGACTACCTGCGTCTGTATCCCGAACGTCGCGAACAGGTGGAAAACACCCTCGCCTACTTCGATGGGATCAACCTGGCGCCCAGCATCACGTGCCCGATCATCGTTAGCGTGGGCCTTCAGGACAGCACCTGCCCGCCCGAAACCGGATTCGCCATGTTCAACGCCATCGGTAGTACGGACAAGCGCATGTACGCCTACGACGGCCACGGCCACGACGCCAACAACCACGAGCACGGCGCCGTCGTGGACGCCTTCATGGCCCAACACCTGCAGGCGTGAACCCCGCGCACTGATTCCATTGGATCACACCGGACACCATGACCACATCCAACAACTCCCAGCCCCAGGATTTCGACGGATTTTGGCAGGCCGTGCTGGCGGAATTGGCCGCGACGCCCGCCGCGCCCGAGGTCGAAGAAATTCCGCTCCGTTCCACCGATTTCGCCGCCGCCTACGGTGTGCGTCTCACGTCCATCGGCCCGTACCGCATCTACGCCTACCTCAGCATTCCCCACGGCGCTGGCCCATTCCCCGTCCGCTATCACCTGCCACGCTACGGCAGCGTCACGGACCTCGTGCCCCAGGGAGCGTCCAACGGTCAACGCCGTGAGCACATCACCTTTGCCATCTGCGTTCGCGGACAGCGATTGGCGGACCAGCCCTATGCCGCCGCATTTCCCGGACAGTTGACCGACGGCATCGACGACCCGTCATCTTATGTCTACCGTGGCATCGTCGCCGATTGCGTTCGCGGCGTGGAATACCTGACCAGCCGACCCGACGTCGACTCTGCTCGCATCGCCGCCATCGGCAATGACCTGGCGTTCACCACCGCCGCGTTGTCGCAGCACGTAACGCACCTAGTATGCACGCCAACCCTGCTCTTTGACACCCACGACCTCGCGCGCCGGACCAGCGCATACCCGCTCGAGGAAATCAACGACTACCTGCGCTTGCATCCGGATCGGGAGGCAGCGGTTGCGGGGACCTTATCCCATTTCAACCTGCGATGGTTGGCGCCCCGCGTCAATGCAGCCACCCTCCTGATGGCCGGCTCTCATGGGTCTGCTCTGGATGCCTCCGCGCTCCAGCCGTTGGTGGACGGAATACAGGGCGCTATCGACGTTCACGAGGCTGAACACTCCGGTTACCGCGACGGCCGACACAGCGAGGAATGGTTGTCCCGCCAGTTCGGCATGTCCGAGCCGAGCCTGCCGCCCCACTGGCGAGGATGATCTTATGCCCCACGTAAACCTGCCCGGCGTCGAACTTTGGTACGAGGACACCGGCGGTTCCGGCATCCCCGTGATCCTCTTGCACGCCGCCACCGGCACCACCGAAAGCTGGGTGTACCAACTGCCGGCGTTCACCACTGCGGGCTACCGGTGCATCTCATACGACCGGCGCACGTGGGGACGTTCGCGGGCCACCGACGAATCGCTGCAGCCGGGCTTCCAACGCGACGACCTGCACGGCCTGGTCGAGCATCTGGGTTTGGACCGGTTCCATCTGGTGGGCACCGCCGCTGGCGCGATTCCCTCGCTGGATTACGCCCTGGCCCACCCGGACCGCGTTCGCAGCGTGGTGGCCGCCAACACCATCGCCGGCATCCAGGACCCCGAGTATCTGGAGGTACAGCACCGCCTCAGGCCTCCGGAAATCCAGAGCCTGCCGCCCGAACTGCGCGAGTTGGGTCCCTCGTACCGTGGCACCGATCCTGAAGGAGCGGCCCGCTGGCTGGAAATCGACCACAGCACCCGGCCTTACGGCGTCGTCCCGGCCCAATCACCGGGCGAACCCATCACCTACGCCCGCCTGTCCACCATGCGCGTGCCCACGCTGGTGCTGTCCGGAAATGCCGACCTCCTCGCCCCACCGGCCCTCATGCGTATGCTGGCCGCAGCCATACCCACCAGCAAGTTCGCGTCCCTGCCCGACGCCGGCCACGCCGGTTTCTGGGAGCGCCCGCAGGTGTGGAACGGTCTGGTCCTGGAGTTCATCGGCCAACACTAGCGCGTCCGCTTAGCCGTCCGTTAGTAGCGCCGCTGCCTCACCGAACTTGGTCAGTTGACCGCCACGTAGCACCGCAAGGAATCACCATCATGACCCAGGTTGAAGCCAAACTGTCCGAGTTGGGTTACGAACTCCCTCCCCCTCCGGACCCGGTGGGCAACTACCTGCCCATCACGCGCAGCGGCAACGTCATGTGGCTCGCCGGCGTGGGTTCCCGCATGGCCAACGGCGACCGTATATCCGGCAAGTTGGGCGCGGAACTCACCGTTGAGCAGGGCTACGAGGCGGCGCGCATGGCCGCGCTGAACCTGCTGGCCCGCATGAAAGCCGAACTGGGCGACCTGGACCGCGTGACCCGCATCCTCAAAGTCGTGGGGATGGTCAACAGCGCTCCCACCTTCACCCAGCAGGCCGCCGTCGTCGATGGCGCATCCGACCTGTTTGTCGCCCTTTACGGCGACCGCGGCCGGCATTCCCGTTCGGCCCCCGGCATGGCGGCGCTCCCCGGTGACACCGCCGTCATTTGCGACTGCGTCATCGAGGTGGACGGCGGTTAGCCCCACCGTTCCTGAACCTGTCAACCAATCGATGATCCCCGTCGCAATTACACGACAGGAATCATTGCTTGTACTTCTGGCGCTCCGATAGGGAACTGGTTTCTCAACCCGCCACCGGTTAGATCGGCGGGCGGGTCGTGAACCAACGGGCGTGTTGCTGGTATGTATACGCTGCCTGGATCACCCCCGGCTCATCGAACGGCTTGCCGGCGATCTGCATCCCGACGGGCAGTCCGCTTTCGGTGAATCCGCACGGCACCGAGATGGCCGGCAATCCCGTCACATTGAACGGCGCGGTGAAACTCCGCCCCCTCGCCGTCGTCGTGGGATCATACCCTTCGAACGCGGCGGCCGGCTGCGGCTGCGTCGGCGTCACCAGGAAATCCACCGTCCGCATCACTTCGGCAAATTGCCGCCGCGCCAGCGTCCGCACTCGTTGGGCCTGCAGGTAGTCGGACGCAGACATCAACCCACCGATGCGGAACCGCTCCCGCGTGATCTCCCCAAAATCCTGCGGCCTGGCTTTCAGGTTGGGCTCGTGGTAGGCGTACGCCTCGCTCACCATGATGACCGAGTTGGCCGCGCGCACGTGGTCCAGGATCGGCAGGGACACCTCCTCCACGATTGCGCCCAGGCTTTCCAGCTCGCCGACGGCCTTTTCAACCGTGGCGACCACCTCGGGGTTGACGCTGGGGTCGGCGTCGAAGAAGTAGTGGCGGGGCAGCCCCAGCCTCACGCCCTTGAGATCTTCCCTCAACGACAGTGAATAATCGGGTACCGGCGCCGTGCTTGAGGTCGGATCCTTCGGGTCGTGGCCGGCGATGGCCTGCAGCATGTACGCCGTGTCCTCCACCGTCCACGTCATGGGCCCCGCGTGATCCTGCGACCAGCTGAGCGTCACGACGCCGGCGCGGCTCACTCGGCCGTAGGTCGGCTTCAACCCAACGATGCCGCAGAGCGACGCTGGCCCGCGTATTGATCCGCCGGTGCACGAACCCAGCGCGCCCAGCGCCTGGCCCGACGCCACGGAAGAACCGGACCCGCTGCTGGACCCTCCGGTGATGTGGTCCAGGTTCCAAGGGTTGCACGCTGGTTCAAACGGCGTCGTCCAGTCGGGGCCGCCCAGGGCGAACTCGTGCATCGCCAGTTTGCCCAGCAGGATTCCCCCGGCCGCCTTCAGCCGCGCCGTTGTGGTGGCATCCTCGGTCGGCACCCGGTCAATGTCCACCCGCGATCCGGACGTCGTTCGCACTCCGGCGGTGTCGTACAGGTCTTTGAGCGCGAACGGAATGCCGTGCATGTGTCCGCGATACTCCCCGCGCAGGATCTCCGACTCCGCGACGCGGGCCTGATCCAGGGCATCCTCCTCAAGCAGCAGGATGAACGAGTGCAGGCGGTCGTCGGTGTCGGCAATGCGTTGGAAGCAGGCGCGCGTCAATTCCACCGGCGAAAGCTCGCCTTTGCGCATCAACTCGCCCGCTTGATGAATGGTCAGAAAATGCAATGGTGTGTCGGATGTAGCCATGAGTCAGTTGCTCCTTGATCGGCCTTGTGCTCGGTATCGGGCAATTGCGGGCTACTCCGCCGGCCAATCGGGGTGATACTCCACGATCATTTCGGTCGCGCCCAATTCAATCTCATGGCACTGCCGCGCGTAGGCGGCATACAGGTCGTACACAGGCTTGAGCGCTTCCACCTCCTCCCGGCTCATGCCGAGGCCGGCGCGGTCGCACAGCTGCTGCAACTCATCAACGGACATTTCATTCTGGTCAGGCATTACATGACCTCCGGATAACGAAAGGATGGGACGGCTGGATTATACAGTCCTTGGGGTTGCGTGCCGACATTGCCCGCTATTCCCTGAATATCTCCTCGCCCCGGTGCAGGCGCAGCGCGATCTGGAACGTCTGTCCCACCGCACGGGGCGTCGGAGCGTGGGCGGCGAGGTAGCGGGCCATCCCGATCAGTATGTGTCGACCCGACTCCGAGCCTCGACGCTGGCGGTACTGGTTGAACCCCGCGTCCACGATCTGAAACGAGTGGAACCCCGAGTCCTCCGACAGCATCGCGCGCCCGAGGTCCGCCACCAGCGCGTCGGGGTCCGCGCCGCCGGTTAGGTAGCGCGACACCAGGTGCGACACCTCCTCCACCTGCTGGCGCACGTCCAACCGCTCCCGTATCTCGGCCAACAGCGCCGGACCGTCCGCCGGATCGCCACCGGTCTCCGGAATGCGTTGAGCCGGCATGTTCAGGAAACGGTCCAGGTATATGCTCAATGCAACGTCGAACACGCCCCGGAGCAGTTCCGGCGACGGCGCGCGCTGCAACGCCCGGTGCAGGGCATTGGCCGCCGTCAGCGTGTTGTGCACCGTGTCCCAGTCGTTGAACTCGTTGGACACGTGGAAATGCGCCATTCGCAGAAACGCCGCGTGCGCTACCGCGCCACCCAACTGTTCGGCCGTCGCCCCACGCCTGATCGCCTCTTTGATGGCCTCCACGATGTCGGCGGGATTGTCCCTCAAGATGTCCCGGGCCAGCGCATCCGCACCGTCCCACCCGGTCGATTGCATACCCTCGGCCAGCAACGCCGGCAATTCTTCCCGCGTTTGCCACAGCATCGCGGCCAGGTCTATCGGATGCCGCCACGCGCTCAGTTCCTGGCTGCGCCGGGCGCGAGACATGCCGTGCGCCAGGCTGGTCAGGACTTGGCTGGCGTGCTCCCAACCGATGTGGTCCAGCAATTCAAAAGCCTTGTTGGCAAAGTCCAGCGTGTGCCCCGCGTCGAGGTATATGTGGTCGGTGGACGCCGCGAAGATCATGTCGGCTATGTCGCGCGGCGGGATGCCCAACTCGATGGCAGTCCGCAGGCTGCGTTCGGCCGCGTCTTCGTCACGCACGTCGATAAAGCTGCGGAACCACTGCTTGAAAACCTCGGGCCGCGTTTCGCCGGTGGGCAGCGGGTCCACCACGAAGCGCGGCGGCCGGCCGGCGCACTCGCGCGACACGTGCAGCAGTCCCTGGTACAGCGCCACCGGTCGCTCCTCCTCGGCCAGGTGCGGCAGCATGTTGGCGGCCGCGGTCAGCATGGTCATGGCCGCTCCCCAGCCGGCCGCGCTGTACGTCGTCCCGAACTCCGCTCCAACTCGCAACGGCGCCCGGTAGTCCGCGCCAGCCGCGTGCAGCCCCAGCACCGACTTCGCCGTAACCAGCCGGATGTTGTGCTCCAGGCCGTCCCGCAGCCGACCAACCCAGTGCCCCTCCTCGTCCCGCTGCACCGGTTGTGGGTCCACCCACACCTGTCCGTCCGTGACGGTCACGGGGAAGCTGCGCACATCGTCGGCAAACGGATTGAACGTGCCGCCGCTGGCCAGGTCGAACCGCGCGTTGTGCCAGTGGCACGTCAGGATGCCGTCCTTCACGCTGCCCCGGTCCAGCGGGAATCCCATGTGAGGACACCGGTTGTCCACGGCGTACGCCTGCCCGTCGTGGTGAAAAACCGCGATGGCATGCCCGCCGCCCGTTACCACCCGACACCCGCCTGCCTTTAGTTCATCAACGCTGCCGGCCCGTATCAGTTGCCCAATCTGCGTCGCCATGATGCCCTCCTCCCGATCTGCACTTGCACAGGTTGGTCGCCGCAGGGTCAGCCCCCGGATTTTGGGGCCGACGACTATCGTGCGATCAACCTCGTTCCAATCTTCCGGCCCAGCCGCGCCTTCCCATCCGCACTTGAACCAATCTTTCGTCGGGCGTATCCACCGCGAGCTTGAGAGACTGGAGCGTGGTCGCACCGATGCACTGTCCGCTCTCGTCCGGCCAGAAGGCTACCGGCGCGACGCCGCTGACACTCTGGTCGTCGTCCAGTGCGATGGTGAACCGAGCGTATCCATACTCGCACTCTATCTCCGAGCCGTCAGCCGTAACGTAGGTCACGCTCTCCTCGGCCCGAATATGCAGCGCCTCCAACAGAGCGGCGGGAAACGCCGAATCGGTCGCTCCGGTGTCAACCAACGCCTCCGTTTCGTGAGCATCTCCCCCGGCCAGGTTGGCGACGCTTACTTTCGCGTAGAAAATGCCCATGCCTGTCTCCAGAAAGTCGATCCGTCGAGTCCAGAGTCTAACGCTTCTCGGCGTACCGCGACATGAAGCCCCTGACGGCGGTGAAATACTGCCGGGTGTCCACATACATCAGGTCGTTGTGGCCTGCGCCGGGAATGATCTCCAGGTGCTTGTTGGTCGTCTCCAGCTTGTTGAACATGTCCACCGCGTCGGCCAGCGGCGCAGACTCATCCCACTGTCCGTGGATCACCAGCGCGGGGATGCTGATGGAGTAGAACCGTGCCTGGTAATCATCCTCCAACGCCTGTATCACCTCCGGCTCCAGACCCTCCGCCGGTCGCCCCAGGCTGGCCCGCCCGCTCTCGATGATGACGCCGTTGATGCGATTGGCCGCGTTCACTGCCAGTTCCCCGGCGGAGTGGCGACCCATGGAGCGCCCCATGACGTACAGCGGGCCCGTGAACCGCAGCGTCTGCATTGCGTCCACCAACCAGTCCAGAACGGCGTGCGCGTCCGACAGGATCGCATTGAAGCTGGGTGTGCCGCTGGACGCGCCGTGCCCCCGGTAGTCCGCAACGAAAAAATTCGCGCCGATCCGGTTGTAGAGCGGCGCAATGTCGTCGTACCGGGCCACGTTCTCGCCGCCGCCGTAGAAAAACAGCACGGTGGGATTGTCACGCCCCACCGCGAAGAACCGGCACGATAACGTGGTGTCCTCATCTACGGTGATCCCGTAATCCACCGCGCCCGGCGGAGTGTCGGTCCACCCTCGCAGCGGATGAAACGAACGGCCCGATGCCTCGGGGTTGTCCAGCACGGAATAATCAACGGCAGTCATGGCAATCCCCCTACGGCAGGTGGCCGCATTATACTATGGCCGAACGGCCCGATCGGTGGTCCCTGCGGCGCACGGAGGTGAACGGAATGGCGAATATGGAAATCGGACTCTACGACGTGCTCGACCAGGCCCAGATGGAATCCCATTCCCTCGCCGCCGACGTCTATGACGAGCACATCCGCGGCGCCCAGGAAGCCGAGCAGATGGGGTACAAGTACTACTTCTCCATCGAGCACCAGACCTCCGACGTGAGCTTCCTCAGTTCGCCCAGCGTGTACCTCACCGCGCTGGCTCGCGCCACCAGCGCCATGCGGTTCGGCGTAATGATCTACCAGCTGCCTTTCCATCACCCCATCCGTCTCGCTGAGGACGTGGCGATGCTCGACCACCTGTCCCGCGGGCGTGTGGAATTCGGGGCCGGCACCGGAGTTACCAGCCATGAGTTCCTGCGCTGGAACGTTGACTTCGACCGTCGCCGCGCCATGAGCGAGGAGGCCATCGACATCATCCTGATGGCGTGGAAAGAGGGCAGCGTCACCTACGATGGCGAGTTTTTCAAGTTCGACGAGGTGCTGACCTCTCCGGACACTTACCAGAAGCCGCACCCGCCCGTATGGTTCGGCTGCCACAGCGCGGCCAGCTTCGAGTACTCCGCCCGCCACAACTTCCACGTTTCCCAGAACATCGACGTTGACCCCGTGATCGCCGAGAAGTTCGACACGTGGCGCAACCTGTGGCATCAGGCCGGCCACGACACGCCCATGCCCAAAACCTTCCTGACCCGCCACGTCCACGTCGCCGAAACCGACGCGAAGGCCCGCGAACAGGCGGAACCCTACCTGGCCACCGCCGCGTTTCCCTCGGCCATCCCCGCCGGCAAGGGCCGCGACATCATCGGCGAAACCCGCATCCGCTACGGACCCCACGGAATGCGCGGCGATGACCCGGGCACACCGGAGCGGGCTGAGCTACGCCGGACGTTCCGCGAGCGCGCCCAGTCCTACGACTTCTGGATCGACAACGGCATCGCGCTGGTGGGCAGCCCCGAAACCGTCGCTAAAAAACTGAAGGAACAGCACGACCTCATCGGCCACGATATATTTTGCGCCCGGCACCTGTTCGGCTACATCTCGCCGGAGGCGGCGAATCGATCCATCCGCCTGTTCGCCCAGGAGGTCATGCCGGCCTTCAACTGACAATCCATTCCAACCCGTCCGTGAACCACGCTCGTCGAACCGTTGAAGGCATGGTCAAAACAACCCGGTCGTGGCAAGCCGACGGTGAGCAAAAGTTGACCGCCGTCAACCCACGACCAGCAGTACTCCCTACATACTGGCCCGCTAGGTCGGCTGCCGCCACCGGAGCGCCAAGCCAAGTGATCCCTGCCGCAGTTCAGGCCCGCCGCAGTTTCGGATCCAGGTAGTCCCGCAGCCAGTCGCCGAAGAAGTTGAACGCCATCACCACTATGGTGATCGCCACGCCGGGGAACAGCGACAGCCACCACATATCCAGGATGACGTTGCGCCCCTCGGATACCATGATGCCCCAGGCCGGCGATCCCGGCGCCAGTCCCAGCCCCAGGAAGCTCAGCGACGCCTCCAGCAGGATCACCTGCCCCACCTGCAGGCTGGTCAACACCATCAGCGTATTCACGACGTTGGGGAAGATGTGCCGGAGGATGATCACCGGCGGGCTCACACCTGCGATTCTGGCCAGGACCACATAGTCCCGTTCCCTGATGCTCAGGGTGTCGCCCCGAATCATCCGCGCAAACCTCGCCCACACGGTGACCGCCACCGCTATGATGATATTCTCCGTGCCCTGGCCCAGCAGAACCACGATGACCAGCGCCACCAGGATGGTCGGGAAACCCATCACCGCGTCGGCAATGCGCATGATGGTCGCGCCGATTATGCCCCCCAGGTATCCGGCGATCAGTCCCAGCACGGTGCCCACGATCATGCCGGTTCCCAGGGCCACCAGGCTGATGTAAACGGTCGTGCGGGCGCCAAAGATCAGCCGGCTCAACATATCCCGCCCCAGGATGTCCGTACCCAGCGGGTACTGGCTGGTCTCAAACGGGGCGATGCGGCTGTTGATGACGTCCTTGTCCGTGGGGTCGTGGGGCGACAACTGTGGCGCCAATGCTGCGCACACCAGCAGAATCGTCAGGATGACTATTGGCACCCAGGGCAGCTTGGTCTCGCTGATCCGCCTTTGTATCTGACCGAGTCGACTTACCCTTACCTCGGTTACTGCCGTTTGCTGCGCCATGCCCAGTCCTCTCCCGCTTTACTCGATCCTGATTCTCGGGTCCACGTACACATATAGGATGTCCACGAATAGCGACGTGAGGATGTAGAAGAAACCCGAAGTCAGCACGGTGGCTTCCACGATGGGGAAATTGCGTTGCGCAACCCCTTCCAGCATGAGGCGGCCCACGCCAGGCCAGGCGAACACCACCTCCACCACGATGGCCCCATTGAGCAGCCCCGCCAGGCTGATGCCGCCAAAGGTGATCAGGGGAATCATGGCGTTTCTCAGCGCGTGTTTCCAGATGACCAACCGCTCCGTCAATCCCTTGACCCGGGCGAATTTAACAAACTCGCTGTCCAGCACCTCCAGCATGCTCGAGCGCGCCAGACGCATCATGCCGGCCATGATGGACCACGCCAGCACGAAGGCCGGCAGCACAAAGTGGGATGGCCCGCCCCGTCCGTAGGTCGGCAACCACTGCAGGATCGCGCCAAACAGCAGGATGAGCATTATGGCTACCCAGAATTGCGGGGCGCCGATGCCGGCGATCGCGAAGAGCTTGCAGCCCTTGTCCAGGAGCGAGTCTCGCTTGACCGCGGAGAGAATACCTAAGGGCACCCCCATTAATACCGCCAGGAGCATTCCCACCGCCGCCAACTGGAGGGTGGCGGGAATTCGCTCCAGCAGCACGTCCCGGGCTGGACGCCGAGTGGTAATGGAGTGACCAAAGTCGCCCTGCACCGCATTGAGAAGGAAGGTTCCGTACTGGACGAGGATCGGACGGTCCAGGCCCAGGTTCTCCCGAAGCTGCTCATAATCAGCGGTAGTCGCCTCCGGCGGCAGCAGCAGCAGCGCGGGGTCACCGGAAAGGTGAACGCTCATGAAGATAATGAGACTCAGGGCCAGCAGGGCGATCAGTCCCTGAAACACCCTGCTCAGTATGTAACGCTGCATGTGCTTCTCTTACCGTTGGCTATGTTAGATCTGTCGCCGGCCCCGCTACGCACTGGACCGAGCCGGAACTCAGCCACGCGACGCGAGTGTACCACCCACCGGCATGGTAGACGCCGGTCGACCCCGTCCTCCGGAGATGCGTGGGTGTGCATCCCCGGAGCATCGGTCTCTCCGACCGCATGGCCGCCGATGGCCAGTGGCGGTATCGGTCCTACTGATGGAGGGTCAGCGTCCACAGGGCCGTGGGGTACGGACCCAGGGGCCAGGGCTGGTATGCATTGATGCGCTCGCTCAGGCCGAACGGCAGATTGGTGTAGATGGTGCTGAAGGAATAGTGTTCCTCCCAGGAGGCCTGGTACATCTTGTTGTAGGCCTCTTGGCGCAGGGCCGGGTCCATCACCGACAGCCCTTCGTCCGCTATCCTGACCAACTCGGGGTCCTCCGACTGGCGCAGGCTGGAATCCAGGTAGTGCATGCTGCGCACCAGGCTGCCGCCGTCCCAGCGGCCTTCGTTGCTGCGGAAGTAGACGTGGCCGTCCAGTTCCCGGTTGCGCACGCGCTCCCGGATGCTGACGTTCTGGCCCGCTTCCACCGTCACGTCGAGCCCAAGGTTGTCCTGCCACATCTGGGCGATCAGCTCAGCGTGCTCCACCATGAACGGTGTATCGCTGGCCTGCCAGGTATAGAGAGTAAAGGCAGGATAACCCTCACCCCCGGGATAACCGGCTTCTGCCAGCAGTTCCCTGGCCCGCTCCGGATCGTAGGGTGTGGCGTCGAGTTCGGGGCTGTAGCCCAGGGTGCTGGGCGTCACCGCCTCGAAACCGGCCAGCCCTGCTCCCTCGGTCCCGCCGTAGAGGTTGTCCCGGATCAACTCCTTGTCAACGGCGTAGTCCAGTGCATACCGCACCCGCTTGTCGTTACACGGAAGGTCTGATATCCAGCATCCGATGGGGCGCACCTGCGTGTAGGAAGCCTCCTCGATCCAGACGTACCGGCCACCGGCGGCCTCCACCCTCTCCCTTGATTGCAACGTCACCTCAACGATGTCGGCCTCTCCGGCCAGCAGCGCGGAAACCCTGGTGGACTCCTCGGGCACCAGGCGCATGTCCAGCGTTTGGAAATTCATCCGCCGGTCTTCGGGGTAACCGTTGTCCGGATTATAGTAATAGTCCCCGAACCGCTCGAACAGCAACTGCTCGGACCGCTTGAATTCCACCAGCTGGAATGGACCGGCGCCGATGGGAGCGTCGGCGTAGCCATCCTCACCCACCTCTTCATGGTACTTCTGCGGGATGATGGAGCCTCCGTCGGAGGAGGACTGCAAAGCCGAATAGGTGAACGGGAAGGACGACGAGAGCTTGTTGTGGGTGACCTCGATGGTCTCAGGCCCCGTGATTTCGATACTATCCGTCAACCGCGACCAGTTGATGGCCCCCGTGCTGGTGGCCTCATCCTCGGCCTCCGGCCCGAAGTAACGCTGGAAGCTGAACTCAACGTCGTTGATGGTTAGCTGATCCCCGTTGTGGAAAGACGCCGGGTGATTGGCGGGTATGGTCATGCTCCAGGTGAACCCGTCCTCGGAAACTTCCCACGCCGAAGCAATGCCCGGGACCATCTGGGTGTCGTGGTTCCCCTCGACCAGCAGAGCATGCAGGGCACGCTGGTACGTGGTTTCGCCGAGGCCTAGCGTATACCGTGGCTCGAAAGCCTCGGTGCCGAACACCGTCTGCATGATGGTAACCTTGCCGGACACCTCCGGACCGACCGGGGGAACCGCCGGCGCCTGGGTAGCCACCGGCGCTGCCGGGGCAGTGGTGGCAGCAGGTGCGCTGGAAGTATCGGATGACGCCGCCGCCGGAGCGGCAGTCGCGGCAGGAGCTTCAGGTGTTGCCCCTCCCCCGCACGCCGATATAATCAAGGCGACAGTTCCCAAGAGAGCCACCACCCAAATCTTGGAATGAAACCTCTTTCGGATACACATACAAGTTCCTCCATGTTGCCGGTTTCAAAGGGTGTGGATAACCCGGTATGAAGTGGCTATACGTCGCCTTGGGTTTGTTGGGGGCAGTAATGCCCGTGGTCTGGGTTTATCTGGACCACCGTTACTTGGCGGTTCCAGGCTCCTTTATCGATTTGGGGCTGTTGCTCTTCTCCTTTGGACTGGCTTTGCTGTTCATTCCGGTCGGCGTGGTGGGCGGCATCGCCGTCGCCGGCCTGTTTCAATTCGGCTGGTACTTGAGCAGGCGCTATTCCCGTTGAACGTCGCGGGCGTGCTGCAAACATAGAAATAGCGCGCCGCCGCATAGCCGTTGTCACGCGCTATGCGGCGGCCATGGCCGTTGGAACTGCTGCTACTTCAGCGTCACCGTCCAGAGGGCGCTGGCATAGGGGCCCAGGGGCCACGGCTCCCAGGTGGCGATGCGTTCGCTGACCGCCCAGGGCAGGTTGACGTAGATGGGACTCCAGTAGTAGTGCTCTTCCCAGATGGCGCGGTAGGCCTTGTTGTACGCGTCATGCCGTAGCGCCGGGTCCAATACCGCCAGCGCTTCGTTGACGATGGCGAACAACTCCGGTTCTTCCATCAGCCGGTTTGGGTTCTCCGGGTCGGTGGCGCTGCGCATCAGGCTGCCGCCATCGAACCTGGCCTCGTTGCTGCGGAAGTACACGTCGCCGTCGAGTTGCCGGTCCCGGGCCTGCTGACGGACGGCGGTGGGGTCACCCACTACCACCGTCACTTCGAGACCCAGGTTGTCCTTCCACATCTCCGCGATCAACTCGGCCTGCTCGGGTTGCAGCGGCACGTCGCCGCCATTCCAGGTGTGTATCTTGAACGCTGGGAAACCCTCGCCGCCCGGGTATCCGGCGTCGGACAGCAGTTGCTGGGCCTGAGCCGGGTCGAAGGGGAGGGAATCGAGTTCAGGGCTGTAACCCAGGGCGTTGGGAGTCGCCGCCTCGAAGCCACCCACCTGCGCGACGTCGGTGCCTCCGTAGAGCTTGTCCCGTATCAATTCCTTGTCAACGGCATAGTCCAGGGCGTAACGCACCCGCTTGTCGTTGCAGGGCAATTCTTCCTTCCAGCAGCCCATGGGCCTGACCTGGGAGTAGGAGGCTTCCGGTATGAAGACCAGGCGGCCTCCCCCGGCCTCTACCTGGTTGCGGGCGTTCAGGCTGGCTTCGGTCATATCCGCCTGGCCCGCTCGCAGCGCGGAAACTCTGGTGGATTCTTCGGTCACCAGCCGCGCGTCCATGGTCTTGAAATTCATCCGGCGGTCCTCATGGAACCCATTGTCCGGAGTGAAGTAGTAATCATCGAAGCGCTCGAACAGCATTTGCTCCGAGGGCTTGTAGTCAACCAGCATGAGGGGACCTGCGGCCACCGGGGCAGCCTCCCAACCCTCCTTCCCGCCAACCGATTCCCAGTAGTTCTTCGGCAGCACGGCGCCGTGGGCGTCGGATGAGTGAAGCTGCGACATCAGGAAGGGATAGGTGGCGTTGGGTTCGGTCTGGGTCACCACGATGGTGTTGGGGCCGGTAATTTCCTGGCTCACGGTCCGCTTGGACTGCTGGATGAAAATGCCGTGAATGGCGTTCTCCGCCGCCTCGGGACCGTGGTGCCGATCCAGCGTGAACTGAATGTCGTCGATGGTCAGGTCGTCGCCGTTGTGGAACTTCACTCCATCACGGATAGTCCAGGTCCACTGGAGGCCGTCGTCCGACAGTTCCCAACTTTGGGCAATGCCGGGGATCATTTCGGTCTTCTCGTTGCCGGCGATCAGCCAGCCGTGCAGCATCCGGTGCTGCGTCATGATCTGTCCGGAGGCGTCCCGTGGTTCAAAAGCTTGGGTGCCCCAGTCGGCCACCATCATCGTGACCATCCCTGAGACTTCGTCCGACATGGCCGGCGCTGATCCCGCCGAAGCGGGCACCGCCGTGGGGGCGCTTTCCTGTGCAGCCGGGGCGGTGGTGGCGGCCGGGGCCGCTGGCGCGGCGGCTGGCTCGGGGCTCGAGCCTGCGCACCCTATGACCAAGCCCAGGGCCGTGGCAAGTGCAGCCAGGATCGTGATGTTCCGGACTGATAGTATTCCGAGATTTGGCATATATCCTCCATGCCTGGCTTTTCGGAGGCGTTCGAAATTCGACGCCACCATCGCCCGCGTTCGGCGAAACTTGATCAACAAATATCTGAAAGGTGAGAGGAACCCGTCGCGAGTTTACTATCTCATTCCCTCATGCGTCAACAAAACCACTCGCCGCCGCATGGCCTTGGCCTTGCCACCCACGGCGATGCAGTCCGCTCATCCCAAACCCGTCGAACCGCTCATGGTGAGCCCTTCGAACCACGAGCGGTCCATCAGCCAGGACACGCCGCGGTAGTGGCCGTCCCCTCGCCCCGCGACAACCGAACGGCCCCGCTCGCCGCCGTCGCCTTCGTTCAAGCAGGCGCGCTGCGGATGCCACGATCCACCGCCGCGGTTCCCCCAACCGCCTTACCACCGGTTCCAGTGAACAATATCCTCCAGTGGTTCCCGATGCGCCGGCCGGAACCGGTCGCCGATTGTGTAGCCTAACGGTATGAGGCCCACCTGCATCACCCGATCGTACGGAATGCCCAGCACACCGGCCGCCTCTTCCTCTCTCACCAAATGAACGCACGTGTAAACGGAGCCTATCCCCCGCGCTCTCGCGGCCAGCATCAGGCTCCAGGTGGCAAACATCATCGTGCTCCATTGGGTGGTCTTCTCCCACGCCGCCATGTCGTCCGCCCGCCCAACCACGCACGGGATGACCATCGCTGGCACGCGATGCATGTTGTCGACCAGGTATTGCGCCGAATCCCGTACCCGACGCTGCACCGCCGCGCGGCCCGCATCATCATGCGTGCGGTTCAGGGTGGCCGTCGGTATCCACCGATATTCCTCCCATCCTTGACGATAAAGGTCAGCAATAGCCAGTCGTTGGTCGGCGTCGGTGACTATCATGAAGTGCCAGTTCTGCTGGTTGGTGGCCGTCGGGGCTTGTTGCGCAACCGCCAGGCACTCACGGATGACTTCGTCCGCGATGGGGCGATCGAAATCCATTCGTCTCCGCACCGCTCGCGTGGTGGTCAGCAGTTCGTCGGGCGAAAGATCATGTGTCATGTTCATTTGGTATGTCTCCCGGGTATGTCTCTTGATGAAAACTTTGCAGATCGGAATGCTACTATCTCCCTCCTGCCCGCGGTCCTCCACATTCTGAAGTCGCGGCCAACGGTTTCCGTGCCTATCTTTTGCCACGACAATTCCGGAACCCATATATCCGGAACCCATATATATGGATAAACGTATCGAAACCAACCGCATCAACTGGAACGAGCGAACTCCCGTCCACGCAACGTCGGCATTCTACGACGTGGACGGGTTCAGGTCCGGGCGCAACACTTTGGACGAGATCGTTCTCCGGGAACTCGGCGACGTTTCCGGCAAGACCATTCTGCATCTGCAGTGCCATTTCGGAATGGACACGATGTCATGGTCGCGTCTGGGAGCCACGGCGACCGGCGTCGATTTCTCGGAGGCGGCCATCGACCTGGCGCGATCGCTGAACAGCGACCTGGGCTTGAACGTCCGGTTCATCTGTGCAGACATCTATGAACTGCCGGCCGTACTCGATGAACGTTTCGACATCGTTTTCACTTCCCACGGGGTGCTGTGCTGGCTCCCGGATCTCGACGAGTGGGGAAGAGTGGTTGCTCAATTTCTCAAGCCAGGGGGTACGTTCTACATCCTGGACGGTCATCCTCTGATGAACGTGTTCGAGTTGTCGGAGTCGGGCGACCTGCGCGCGGAGCATGACTACTTCCGCGAGGAAATCCTGCTTACGGGCGGGCAGCCAAGTTACGCCGGGTCCGAGATCATCACCAGCCCCGTGTACGAATGGCAACACAGCCTCGGCGAGATTGTCACCGCCCTGGTCAACACCGGTCTTCATCTGGAGTTCCTGCACGAATTCCCGGTGTCCGGATACCAGGCCCACCCGATCATGGAGCAGAGCGACAACGGTTGGTGGCGGTTTCCCAAGCGCAATGATTCAATTCCCCAACTATTCTCAATCAGGGCAACCAAAGATTGATGCGATCCATGGCCTCCTGCCTCGTGTAACCGAGGGCGTCGAAATCCAGTTCCCAGGACTTGACCAAGTTGTGATCCGGTAGCGCCGACGGAAACTCCGGCGAAAGGTAGATCGCCATTATCACTGCCACGCCCACTGCCGACCCTGCGCCGGCCGCAGCCACCAACGCGGAGAACAACGCCCGCTGATCACGTTCGGTGAAGGTGACTCCCGTGTCGCGGAAACCAAAAGCAGCAAGAATACCGACGGTAATACAAGGATGACGCCTATAACATCTGTTGACGGGACGTAACCACATAGACCCCGTTACTGGTCCACCTATCCGCGAATGGAGCAGTAGCTCGTAGCACGGCACCGCCAACAAAAAAGACCGTTCCCCACTCGCCTTGAGTAGGAAACGGCCTTGGTTACTCGGGTTTTACGATGTAAAGATGGCGGAGAGGGCGGGATTCGAACCCGCGATACCCCAGAAGGGTATACCGGTTTTCGAGACCGGCGCCTTCAACCACTCGGCCACCTCTCCGCGCGGTAGTCTCACTAATTCTACCAGACGCCGGCGTTCCAAACCGCCCTCGCCCGACTCCCAATCCCATCGCGTGATCATCCGCCATCAACCTGCCCGGTATCCAGGCACATGGATGCTATAATCCCCGAGTCATGTCGCTGCAGGCCCAATTTTCCGAGAATCCACCCGCACGCCCCGAGCGGCCGGCATCGTCGCCGTACTGGGAAGAGCCAGCCTCATCACCTTATTGGGATGAATCGGAAATCGTCGGTTTCGACCCTGACCCGCCGGCGCCCGACCCGCAGCGCGCCGCCTCTCCCGCCATCCTGCAGGGACTCAACGAACCACAGCAGCAGGCCGTCCTGAGCACCGATGGCCCCCTGCTGATCGTCGCCGGACCCGGGTCCGGCAAGACCCGCGTCATCACCCACCGCATCGCCTACCTGGTTGAGGAATGTGGGGTCGCTCCCTGGCGCATCCTCGCCGTGACCTTCACCAACAAGGCCGCCCGCGAAATGCGCGAACGCCTGGATCGCCTGATGATGGGATCCGGCGAAGCCGTCACCATGGGCACCTTCCACGCCGTATGCGCGCGCATCCTGCGCCGACACTGTGAACGCGTCGGTCTCGATCGCAATTTCACCATCTACGATCAGGACGACCAGATCGACGCCGTCAAGTCCGCGATGCAACTCGCCGACATCGACCCGCGCAGCTACAACCCCAGGGCCCTGCTGTCGCGCATATCAGCCGCCAAGAGCAGTCTCCACGATTCCCGGCAGATGGCCCAGGCCGCCTACGACGCCGATGACGAGTACGGCGCCCATTGGGTTGAGACCTGCTCCCGCGTCTACCACTACTATGAGGAAGCCCTCACCCGCCAGAACGCCCTCGATTTCGACGACCTGCTCATGCGCACCGCCCAGCTTCTCGAAACGTCGCCCGAGGTCCAGGCCCAGTACCACGACCGCTACCGATACCTGCTCGTCGACGAATTCCAGGACACCAACGTCGCCCAGTACCGTCTCGCCCGGCTGCTCACCGGAACCCACCAGAACCTCTGCGTCGTCGGCGACCCCGACCAGAGCATCTACTCCTGGCGCAACGCCGATATCCGCAACATACTCAGTTTCCAGAGCGATTTCCCCAACGCCACCGTGATCAGCCTCGGCGAAAATTACCGCTCCACCAAGAACATCCTCAACGCCGCCGACAGCGTGATCCGCACCAACCGCGAGCGCATCGAACGCGAACTCTACACCAACAACCCGGTCGGCTCGCAACTAACCCTCCACGAGGCGTACAGCGAAGAGGACGAGGCCGCCTGGGCCGTCGACGAGGTGTCGCGCCTCTCCAGGTCCGGCCACTACCGGTCCGGCGATTGCGCCATCATGTACCGCATCAATGCCCAGAGCCGCGCCTTCGAAGACCAGTGTATGCGACAGGGCATCCCATATCGCCTCGTGGGTGGCGTTCGTTTCTATCACCGCAAGGAAATCAAGGACACCATGTGCTACCTCCGGGTGGTCTACAATCCCGGAGACGAGGTCAGCCTCCAGCGCATCATCAACACGCCCCCACGCGGCATCGGCGCAAAAACCGTCCAGGTTCTCACCGCCTACGCCGCCCGTAACGGCATGACCACCCGCGCCGCCATGATCGATATCGCCAACGCGCGCGCCGCGGATCGTCCCTGTCCCATCGACGTCACCGCCCGCGCCGCCCGGTCCATCGCCAGTCTCTCGGTCACCTTGGACCGCCTTGGCGATGCCGCGCGTGAGTTGGCGGTTGCCGACCTCCTGGACCGTCTCCTCGACATGTCAGGCCTCGCCAAGCATATCCAGGCCCAGGATGACGGCGACGAACGCTGGGAAAACATCCTCGAACTCCGTGGCCTCGCGGAGGATTACGGCCCCCCGGCCGACGGCAGCATCGACGGCCTCAGCGCATTCCTCGAGCGCGTGTCCCTCGTCTCAGACGTCGACCAATACGAGCAGTCCGAAGACGCTCTGACCCTCATCACCCTGCATCAGGCCAAGGGCCTCGAATTTCCGGTGGTCATGATGGCCGGCATGGAGGAGGGCCTGCTGCCCCACAGCCGTTCCATGGACACCTTGAAGGAGATCGAAGAGGAAAGGCGCCTGTGCTACGTCGGCATGACCCGCGCCAAGGAACGGCTCTACCTGCTCCGCGCCTTCCGCCGCCGTTACCCCTCGTCCGGTGGAGTATCACTGCCCTCCCGATTCCTCGAGGACATACCCGACGAGCTCATGGCGTCGCCGGCGGTGGACCGACCCGCGGGCACCCGCGCCGGCGCATATTCCCTCGGAGCGTCTGGCGATCGCCCCGGCCGCAACGAAAACGCTGTCATCGGCGGCGACTACGCCACCCGCCGCCGCGAGACTCGTACCCGCCTGGGCGATGGCGATGGCGCAGCCGGAGAGTCCACCCGCGGCCGTTTGCGTGGCAACATCGACGAAAAGCTCACCGAATGGGAATCCAGCCGCTCCGTTCGCTCGCAACAACCCCGGCGCGCTCCCCTCACCGTCGGCGAGATTGTCCGCCATCGCGTGTTCGGCGAAGGCGTCGTGCAGGAAGTCCTGGGCGAGGGCGAAACTGAGCAGGCCTCCATCGAATTCGGCGGCGACGTGGGCCTCAAACGCCTGCTCGTCTCCTTGGCCCCCCTGGAACGCGACTGACCCAACCGACGCGCTGCATTGATCTCGGGTCCGTCTGCCTGCGCCTCCGGGCCCGCCCTGATTTCGTGCCTTTGGCCGTACCCGCGACCGTTTTCAATCTGGCCGGTGATGCTGTGTCCAACATTACGCCACCTTGCGTAATGTTGCCAACGTGTTAGAATATTACGGTCAAAATAAATTGATCGGCAACGTTTTGCGTAATAATGGTCGCTTATTCCGTCGATTGATTCGCTTTGACCGCCTGAAGTACGAGGCATATACTGGCTCGCACTTTGTCTGGCCGGCATATGCCCGCCAGACCCTAACTTCAAACATTCGGAGGTACCGAGTTGGTTAGACCCACCATCCTTGCGGCCGTCGCTGCTGCGCTCCTGCTGGTCATTGGAGTCGCTTGCGGTGGCACCAGCCAGGAGCAGACCGCTCCCGCCGCCCAGTCGCAACCCGAACAACCACAGACCCAGCCACAGGAACAGCAGCAGGCGCCCGCCGCCGAGCAGGCAACCGCCGCCGATCCCCCAACGGCTGTCCCCACGGTCATCGCGACCGCCACACCGAGCCCGACCAATACCCCCACCGCGGCGCAGGAAACCACCGCACTCGGCGGCACCCTGCGAATCGCCACCATCCCGCCGGTGCAGCAACTCACCGGCTCCTGGCTCGGCACCACCACGTCCGCCAATACCCAGGTGCGTCCCTTCACCGACCCGCTGGTCCACACCGACCGCTTCGACGGTTCGCTGGTTCCGGGTCTCGCCACCAGTTGGAAAGCCAACGAAGACGGCACCCAGTGGACCTTCTTCCTCCGCGACGACGTGGACTTCCACGGCGAGTGGGGCCCCTTCACCGCCCACGACGTGCCGACCAGCGCCGCGTTGATCATCAGGGAAGACGCCATCGCCACCGACACCGGCCTGTTCCGTGGCCTCTTTGGCGACACCGAAGAAGAACTGCTGACTAATATCGTCGCTCTCGACGACAACACCGTTCAGTTCAACCTCAAGACCCCCAACTCCCTGATGGACTTCTTCGCCGGAGCCCAGCAGGGCAACCTGTTCGTTTACTCCAAGAATCAATACGAGACCGATGGCATCGAACAGCTGCAGGAAAACCCCGCCGGCGTTGGCCCGTGGGTCTTTGAATCCCGCACCATCGACGTCAATGTCAAATACACCCGCAACGACGACCACTACCGGCGTGCGCCCTTCTTCCAGGCAATGGAATACGTCCTGATCCCTGAGGAAACCACCCGTTTGGCCCAGTTGCAAACCAGCGCGGTCCAGATCGGCGAGGTCAGCCGCGAACTGCACCTCGACGCCCAGAGCTCCGGCTTGGCCGTCCTCCAGAGTGAACTCCCGTCCATCCAGGTCGCCTTCATCATCGGTGGCATTTACAACCCCGAGGAAGCCGGTCCCTGCCTGACTGAGGAATTCCAGAACTGCTTCTACCAGCCCGACGAACCGCACCTCAACCCCATGGTTCGTGAGGCCATCAACCGCAGCATCAACCGCCAGGAAATCAACGAGCAGTTGTTCGGCGGTATCGGGCGCCAGCACACCGTCTGGGGTTATCACCCTGCCCTCCCGGGCTACAACCCCCGCTGGACCGAAGAATTCGACGAGAAATACGGCTTTGACCCCGAAAAGGCCCGCCAACTGCTGCAGGAATCCGGCTACGAGGGCTACAAGCTCAAGCTGCTCCTCACCGAGCTTCCCGGCGTGCCCGAAATGATCCCCATGGGTGAGGCTGCCTTTACCTACCTGTCCAACGTCGGCATCGACGTCGAAACCGAGGCCATCAAGTGGTCCGACTACCGGGCCAAGTACTACCGCCCCGGCAAGACTCACGGTACCATCGCCGCCACCCGCGGCACCTACCGCCCTGCCGATATCACCCTGCGTTTCTACAACCGTAGCGGCGGCGCCGGATTCTGGCGCACCTCCGTCGATCCCATGACCGACATCCTCTACGACACGGCGACCCAGAGCGTCGACCCCGAGGTCAAGGCCCAGGCCCTCAGCGACTTGGGTGACCTCAAGTTCGACCTCTACTCCGAGGTTCCCATCGTGTGGCTCCCGGCCCAGATCGTGGTGGCCCCCGCCGCCATCGGTGAGATGGTGTGGCCCGGCAACATCAACGCCAGCTTCACCCACACCGAGTACATCACTCCCGCCGCGCAGTAAGCGCCAACGGAATAACTCACAGCAGGGGCGACCGCAAGGTTGCCCCTGCGCGATGAAACACAAGGTAGTCAGTCGTGCAGCGTTACATCATCTTCAGAGTGGGGCAATCTATCCTCACCCTGCTTGTGCTCACGGTCATCGTGTTTTCGCTGGCACGTCTCTCCGGAGATCCGCTGGACGTGTTGCTCCCATTGGAAGCAACCAACGAGGACGCGGAACGCCTGCGAGCGGCGTGGGGCTTGGACCGGCCCCTGTATGTCCAGTATTTCACCTTCATCGGCAATGCGCTCACCGGTGATTTCGGCGACTCTCTCCGTGTGCGTGGCCGCACCGCGATGAGCCTCGTGCTCGAGCGGTTGCCCAACACCGCCGCGTTGGCCGGTGTCGCCGTAATCGTGGCAATCGCCATCGCCGTTCCCATCGGTGTGATGTCCGCCGTCAAGAAGGACACCGCATTCGACTACATCGGCAAGTTGATTGCTCTGTTCGGTCAATCATTGCCGGCGTTCTGGCTCGGCTTGATGTTGATGTGGGTATTCGCCGCTCAATTGGGCTGGTTCCCGGTATCGGGCAACGAGGCCGGGCCCATCTCATACATCCTGCCCGCCGTCGCCATCGGCTGGTTCCAGGTCGCCGCCCTCATGCGCCTTGTGCGCTCGTCCATGCTGGACGTCCTGGATACCGAATACGTGAAACTGGCGCGCATCAAGGGCATACCGGAGTGGAAGGTTGTTTGGAAACACTGCCTCCGCAACGCCGCCATCGCGCCCTTCACCTACTTCGCCCTCATCATCGGTTCCCTGATGGTGGGGTCGGTGTCCATCGAGTTCGTGTTCGCCTGGCCCGGCGTTGGCCGGCTGGCTGTTGACGCAGCGGTGACCAAGGACTTCCCCGTTGTGCAGGCCGTGGTGATCACATTCTGTCTGGTGTACATCATCGCCAACCTGCTGGTGGACATCGCCTACGCTTACGTCGACCCCCGGATTCGCTACAACTAGGAGCATCACCATATGGCTGCGGAAAACCGCGCTGCCGAAGCTCGGATGGCGGCAGAAGCCATCGACGCCCCGGCCCAACCCCAATCGGGACGCGTCGGTAGGGTGTGGGCGGAAGCGCGCCGCTATCCCCTCTTCCCCGTCCTTCTCTTGTTGGTCGTCTTGGTCATCCCGGCCATCTTCGCCGACTGGATCGCTCCACACGACCCCAAGCTGGGCACGCTGAGCACCCGCCTGCTCCCTCCGGCTTGGATGGAAGGCGGTGACCCTCAGTACCTCCTCGGAACTGACCGCGTCGGTCGAGACATTCTGTCCCGCGTCATGCACGGCGCACGCGTGTCCGTCATTATCGCCGGCATCGCCATCTTCATCGCGGGAGTGCTTGGCACCACCCTCGGCATCGCCGCCGGTTATTGGGGAGGCTGGGTGGATGCCCTCGTGATGCGGCTCGTCGATATATCCTTATCGATTCCCATCATCCTCCTGGCTCTGGTCATCGTGGCAGCCACCAAGCCAAGCATCGCCAACGTGGTGCTCGTGCTCGTGTTGCTGCTGTGGTCGCGGTACGCCCGCCTGGTGCGCGGCGAGACTCTGGCCGTCCGCGTACAGGACTTCATCGCTCGGTCCCGGGTGTCCGGCGCATCCCACCGGCGCATCATGCTCCGCCACGTTTTCCCCAACGTCTTCAACAGCGTGATCGTGTTGGCCACCCTCAACGTGGGCTTCGTCATCATTCTGGAGGCTACGCTGAGCTTCCTGGCCGTGGGAATTCCGCCCCCACAGCCGGCATGGGGCCTGATGGTCGCCGATGGCCGCGTGCTCATCGCGTCCGCTCAGGGATGGTGGGTTTCACTGTTCCCAGGCTTGGCCATCATGCTGGTCGTGCTGTCCATGAACCTCCTGGGCGACTGGCTCCGCGACCGCCTCGACCCCAAACAGCGCCAGGTCTAGCCAACAACAACCATCGACCCATTCGTAGGGGCAGGTTTGAAACCTGCCCTTATCTTGTTTACGGCCTCAGGTCGCAAGAAGCGCCCCCTGCCCGAACTGCGGAATCACATCCATCCACTCCCAAATTCGCCCGACGTCTGCCGTGTTCGACGCCATCGCAATAATCGTAGGGGCGACGCATGCGTCGCCCCCACCTTGTTAACTTGGAATGCGTCGTGGTCCCGACTACCTGAACTGCGGAATCACGTCCTCCGCAATCACCTGCATCAACTCCCCAATCCGCCCCGCGTCGCCCGTATTCAACGCCAACGCAATATGCTCCGCGCCGGCGTCTCGATACGCCCCAATTCCCGCTGCCATGCCGGCCGCATCGTTCCCCGGCAACCGCGACCGGTCCGCCGACCGCTGGCTCGACGGCCCCCCGTGCGCTTCCACCTCAACCCTGACCGACATCACCAACTCGTCCGGATTTCGCCCGGCGGCCTCGGCCACTTCTCGCACGGTCCGCCTGCCGATCGCAAACTCCTCGGCGCTCACGCCCGACGGATGCCATCCGTCCCCGCGCCGACCGGCCCGTCTCAACGCTCCGGTGCTGTTGCCTCCCACCCACAGCGGGACCCCAGCGGTGCCCGAAACCGTCTGCGCCGGCTTGGGCGAGAATTTCAGGTCGCTGAATTCCCACCTGCTGCTGCTGTAGCGCGGGTCCTCGTTCGACCATAACTCCCGCATTATGTCCATCGACTCGTTGGTCAGCGATCCGCGCTGCGTCAGCGGGATGCCCAAAGCCTCGAACTCCGGCGTCATCGCGCCTACGCCGATTCCCAGCAGCAGCCGGCCACCCGACATCTGATCCAGCGTCGCCGCGTACTTGGCCAACTCCACCGGATTGTGGTACGGCAGCACCAGCACCGAGGTGCCCAGCATGATCCGCGACGTCAGCGCCGAAATATGCGACAGTGTCGCCATCGGGTGATAGTAGGGCTTGTCGTCCAGCCGCTGGCGGATGTACCCGTTGTTGAACAGGTGGTCCATCACCCAGATGGAGTCATACCCCAACTCCTCGGCCAGCGTGCCGAACCGGATCACCTCTTGCGGATCCTCAATCCCCCAGTTGTTGGGAACCGTAACGCCGAACTCCATCTTCCTTCTCCTCAATCGCGGATTCGCGGCGCAACCCGTGTCGTCAACACGCCAACGGATGCATCGCGGACATTCGCCCTATTGACCCCTAGGTTGCGGCAGGAATGGCGTTAGCTTGTCCGCCAGCGACGCCAGGTTGCGTGTCTGGACCCAAACGTGGCCATTGCCCCGGAACCTCATCACCAGGCCCTCGCCGCCGGCGATCAGCGAGCCGATCCCGCCCACCTTGCCTATCGAATACTCCACGTCATCTGTGAAAGCCACCAGGTGCCCGGTGTCCACCACCAGTTCCTTGTCCGCGGTAACCGGCACCCGCTTGATCGCTCCATACGAGTTGTAATACACGGTTCCCGACCCCCGGTCGGCATACGCCCGAATGAAAAACAGGCTCTCGCCGCTGAAAAATCCCCGGAACCCCTGGAACTTGGTATCCGTTTCCACGTTCTCTGTACACGCTAGGAATGAACTCGACTGGATGAAAAGGTTGGTCCCCGGCGGCAACTCAAAGGAACCAATATCACCGGGCGACGGCGGCGCCAGGCTCACCCAGCCGCCCGATCCTTCGCCGGTGAATGTGTTCAGAAAGAACGACTCGCCGCCCATCATCCTGCGTATCCCGCCGAACAGGCCGCCGCCGCCCATGCCGGTCTTCATTCCGACACCCGCCTGCGCGACCATGGCGCCTGTTTCCGCTTTGATGGACTCGCCCGGCAACAACTCGATTGTCAGCAGCGAGTAACTCGGATCAAACTCAATATTCGCCTGCATCTCCGCCTCCCAACGGCATGTTTTCAGCGCGCGTCTGAGCATGCTTTCTACGCCCGGCGCGTCTCATCCGGTTTTGATCGCCTGCACCAGCCTCGCCGACTGGATGGCTCCCACCGCGCAGTCGGAACCCAGGTTGCCCACCTTGCCGCCCGAGCGGTTGATGGCCTGCTCCATGTTCTCCGTCGTCAGCACCCCGAACATCGTCGGAATGCCCGTCTCCCTGCCCACCGCCGCGATCCCCGACGCCGCCTGGTTGCACACCATGTCGTAGTGGCTCGTCTCGCCGCGTATCACCGCGCCCAGGCAGATCACCGCGTCGTATCGGCCCGATTCAGCGAAGGTTTTCGCCGCCAGCGGCAGTTCGAAAGACCCGGGCACCCACGCTGTCGAAATGTCGCCGTCGCGCACCCCGTACTCGGACAGCGTCCCCAGGGCTCCCTCCATCAGGTTCTTGGTTATCACATTGTTGAAACGGGCCGCGACCACCGCTACCCGCAGGCCGGCCCCATCCAGTCCACCACTAATCTCTTGCGGCAAGGTCTCATCTCCTCGGTTCGCAGTTAGGCCGCCAGACCCTCTCTGGCGACCCGACGCCAAGTGTACACTCTGCCGTCTGCGGTGTCACCAGAAACCCGAACCGCGCACGGTTCATTCGTATACCGTGTCAGAGCCCACACCCGTCATGGCGAGCCCGTCAATCCACCCGCACTCAACCGCTCATGGCCAGCCTGTCAATCCACCCGCACTCCTCACGCGTACCCACTTTGAGATAAGGGGTTGAAAAAGGTCGGCCTCTCCGGTTATGGAATGGGCTACCCGCCACATTCCCGCCTGAGGAGGCCGACCAGTTGCCCGCTGATCCTGCTGGGCACGCGGGCATCGCCAACTTTCCGGCGACAGGTCTGTTCCCGAGGCAAGCTGGGCATCCTTAACCTGGGCTACGAATACTACTTGGCCATACCCGACCCGCCCGACCACCTCTTCACAATCCGACACCGCCAAACCGGGTACGCGTGAGACCCGCCCTCACCCGCTCATGGCGAGCCTGTCAATCCACCCGCCCTCACCCGCTCATGGTGAGCCTGTCGAACCACGCCCACGAACACTCACATCGGTCAATCGGTCGTGCAGATCCGCCAACGACACCACCTTGCCCATCAAAAGCGCTCTGGCCGTCTCACGGGCGTACCGCTTTTCCTCGTCGAGCGTTATGTACTCCGCCGGCGATTTCCCGTCGATCCGCGCCAGCAGCAGTGCGCCCAACTGCCGTCCCGTGTCGCGCTCCAGCGTTTCCTCGTCTCCGGCTTGACCTCCCACGGACGACAAATACGCATTCCAGAAACCGCGCGCCGCCCGGCAATACCGCTCCGCCCACTCCGGCCGGTGTATCGCTTTCAACGTCATGTGATTCAGCATGAACGCCAGGTCAAACACCGGATTCCCCAGATGCACCACCTCGAAGTCCAGCAGGAATACCTCCGCCGCATTCCCTTGCCCGCTGACGATGATGTTCTTGGGACTGAAATCGCCGTGCACCAGGGCCCGCCTGTCCTCGACGCCCGGCAGCATGCGCGCGGCCTCGGACTCCAAAACATCCGCTAATTCCGGATGCGCCAAAGCCGTGGCCCGGTGATACGGATCGATGCGCAGTTGCACGAAGTACGCCAGGTCCTCAAACTCCGCCAGACCATCCGGCACGTCAGCGCCCACCACCATCGACGATCCATGGATCTCGCCCAGCATGGATCCCACGCGCTCGGCCACCGCAACGTCGATCTGCCCGCCCAGCAACTGCTCTTTCCAGTTGGCGCCATCCCGCGGCGCCGCCGTCATGACGAAAACGAAATTCTCCCGGTCCTCGTCCACCACCCTCGGCACCGACCACATCCCCCGCGACCCTCCAGCATCCTCATGTTGGCCCGCCGGATAGTTGTTGCCCCCCAGGTAATCAATCCCCGCCCGCTCGCGGTGAATCCTCTTGCGGTCCGCGAACCAGTCGTCCTCCACCCTCAACTGGGGCAGCGATTGTTTGAGCACCAGACCACGGTCACCGGCCCCATCCACGTCCACCTTGATCACGATGTTGGAAACGCCGCCGCCCAGGAACTCGGCAACCGCGTCCCTCCCGTCGGCCGGCGTGAGGACGCCGCGATCCACTAGATACGGGACGGCATTCTCAACCGAAAGTTCAAACCCCATTTCGTCCCACGCGATCCAATGCGGCCAACTCCGGCGCGGGGCGCGTCCACCTTCCCAAATTGGGCAGTCCGCTCATTGTGGTCGCGTCGCACCACCAGCGGATCGCCATTGACCCATCGGCCCTGCGCCGGTATGCCCGAGCCTAAACCTTGGCCGCCACCTGCGTCGTGAAGTCCTCCAGATGCCCCAGCGTCTCCTCAAGGTTCCCATCCGCGCTCAACCGAGCGATGTCGAGCACCAGGTAGCTGACACCCATCTCCTCGTACTCCCGTATGTCGCCGGCGATCTGGTCGCTGCCGCCCACGAATCGCCTGCGGTCATCACTGGTGTCGGTCCCCGTGATGCGGTAGTCGTGCGACCGGTAGATGATCTGGATTTCATCAGGGTTCCGTCCGGCCCGCTCCGCCGTTCGCCGCAAACGCCCCATGCTGTCCTGCAGCGCTTCCGGCGTCCCCACCGGAAATGCCGGGTTGTTACCGATCGGATACCACCCGTCGCACAGCGTCGCCGCTCTCCGGATCGCCGGCCGGCTCTCGCCGCCCACCCAGAACGGCGGGTGCGGCTTCTGCTCCGGCTTGGGCAGGAACCAGATATCCGAGAAACTCACGTACTTGCCCTCAAACGTAGGGTCGTCCGATGTCCGAAGCTCCTTGAAAGCCCGGATATATTCGTCGGTCACCGCTCCCCGCTCATCGAACGGCTCGCATCCCACTGCCTCGAACTCCTCGCGGCACCACCCGACGCCGACACCCACGATCAGCCGCCCGCCCGACAGCACGTCCAGCGTCGCCAGCGCCTTGGCCGCCACCAGCGGGTTGCGGTGTGGCACGATCAGCACAGACGTCGCCAACCGGATCTTCTGCGTCGCTCCGGCCATGAACGCCAGCGCCGTGATCTGCTCCATCGCCTGCCCCGACGCCGACCCTGGGAACTCGCCCGTCTCGGTGTACGGGTAGTCCGAGTCGATACTCTTGGGCACCAGGATGTGGTCGCCCAGCGCTATCGAGTCGAATCCCAACTCCTCCGCTTTCTGCGCGATCGTCGCCATGTTGTCGGGCGTGGCCAGCGGCCCGCGACCCGGGAGCGTGATTCCGTACTGCATTTGTCCGTACCTCTTGGTGCCTCTGCGACATTCTCCGGATTGTGAGCGATAAAATCAGTGGAACAGTATCCCGCCGTTCACGTTGTACGATTGCCCCGTGATCAACTCCGAGTCCGGTCCCGCCAGGAACGCCACCAGGTTGGCCACGTCCTCAGGCTCCGCAATCCGACCCAACGGCGTCCGCTCCGACGACGCCGACACGATCTGCGCCCGGAACTCTTCCTGCGTCATCCCCCGCTCTTGCGCCTGCGCCCGCTCCCAGTAACTCATCCGGTCCGTGTTGATCGGCCCGGGACACACTGCGTTCACCGTGATCCCGTGGGGGGCCAGGTCCATCGCCGACGCCTGCGTCAGCCCGATCACCGCAAACTTGCTCGCCGAATACGCCGCCCCGTCCGCGCTGGCCTGCTTCCCGGCGTTGCTGGCGATGTTCACCACGCGCCCGCCGTTCCCCAGCCTCACCATCTCGCGGCCCGCGTGCTTGGTGCACAGGAACACCGCCGTCGTGTTGATCGCGAGAAAGTGCTGCCACACCTCCTCCTCAAGCTCGGTGACCGGCACCTTGTCCCGCCCGATGATCGCCCGGGCGTTGTTCACCATTATGTCCAGTCGTCCATAGTGGTTCGCCGTCTCGGCCACCAGGCCCTCGATTTCGTCCGGCTTCGACAGGTCCGCATAGATCGGCAGCCCCCGCCGTCCTAGGTTCTCCACTTCCTCGGCCACGCTGTCGATGGACTGCCACTCGGAGCGCACCTCTCCAGGCGGCAGGTCATCCACCTGTCGCCGCACATCCGTAATCGCCACGTCCGCGCCCAGCGACGCCAGCTTCAGCGCCGTCGCGCGACCCACGCCGCGCATGCCGCCCGCTCCTGTAACTAACGCAACTTTGCCTTCCAGGCTCATGATCACTCCCTCCCTGCGCTGAACGGTTCCCGCGCAAAAATCCTGCGTACCATCGGCTCGAAGAACTCCAGCGGCAGCGATTCGTACTCCGGATCGAACGACGATTGGTCCCAGCGTTCGCAGAAATCCACCGTATCCTGGTACCACGGATGGTCGACAAAGCGGTCTCGTGCGTTCCGGTCGCCGCCGAAATGGTGCGCGTAGTAATAACTCTGGAACAGCCCGTGCTCCCGCACAATCCAGTAGGTGCGCTCCGAAACGTACGGTCGCAGCACCGCCGCCGCCAACTCGCTGTGGTTGTGCGGTGACAGCAGGTCTCCGATGTCGTGCAGCAGCACCGCCACCACCATCTCCTCATCCGCGTCGTCCCGGTACGCTCGCGTTGCCGACTGCAACGAGTGCTCCAGCCGGTCCACCTTGTATCCGCCCAGCGACCCCGCCAGGCCCCGCAGTTGCTCCAGCACTCGGTCCGCCGTGCTGGCGGCGAACTCCGCCTCCAGCCGCTCCAGCATCTCGTAGTCTTCTTTCGTTCCCGCCGCCATGCTGGTGAACGACACCATCGCCGTTTCAACCTGTGAACCCTCACTCATCGACATGCTCCCATCATGTAGTATGTAGCCGGATTGTATCACCGCCCAGCGTGATTATTCGGCCCACGGGAGACGAACGATGGCAGACTCGCAGCGACTCGACGGTAAGGTCGCCCTCATCACCGGCGGCGGCCGGGGCATGGGCCAGGGCCCTGCCCCGGCCTACGCCGCCGCGGGCGCCGCCTGGGCCGATGCCCGGGCCGCCGCCGGTGATGAGGGCGACCTTCCCGTCGAGTCGCTGCGAGTCTGCCATCGTTCGTCTCCCGTGGGCCGAATAATCACGCTGGGCGGTGATACAATCCGGCTACATACTACAT
>JAPOQH010000043.1 GCA_026710825.1 Chloroflexota bacterium
AAAGGAACGCCGGCGTCGTGGGCCAGCGGGACCGCGACGCGGGAGGTGGGCGTGCCTACTGCGCCGATCAGGGCGAAGACCCGTACCTTCTCGATGAGCCATTGGGTGGTGTGCTGCGCCGAGTGTGGCTCATAGGAGTCGTCGATGGTTTTCAGTTGCAACTGGCGGCCGTGAATGCCGCCAGCCTGGTTGACCTCGTAAAACGCCGCCTGGATGCCCAGGCGCATCTGCCGGCCCAAATCCTGGTTCGGGCCCCTGAGAACCGCGGACTGCCCGAACAGGACCTGGCCGTCGGAGATGCCCGGCTCCATTGGCCCAGAGGCGGACCGTGTGTCCAGGCACGAGATCCCCGTAAGGGCTGTCGCCAGCGCTACGATGACCGCCAACAGCGCGAGGCGCGAAGCCGGTGTGCCGAACAGCATCATGCCCATTGCCTGCGTGTCTCACCGCTTGCAAATGTCGGCGGTGGGGATGTCGACGCCGGCCGTTCGGACGACGTTTCCCATCCGCTGGTCCAGCGGGGTTTGGGCCGTCGCGGTGGTGACGACCGGACTCTGCCGGTGTCCGGTTCCGCCAGGTGGAGCGCCGCTGTGGTCGCGTTTCCATGTGTGCGCCGGTCACAGGCTACCGCCGCTGCCAGGGCGATGACGAGCGTGGCGGCAGGCGACAGAGCGGTTCCCCCCGCAACGACATTTCGCATTCCTTTTCTCCTGCTACTTCCGTGTGGCTACCGGTCTTCCGACCGGGGCGGGCGGAGCAGCGCGGTCAGCGCGAGGCGGGCGTCGGTGAGGAACTGCTCTTTGGCGTCGTTGCTCCAGTTGCGGAACAGCGGCCCATCGAGCAACGTCTCGATGTTCCTGATCCACTGCTCCGGCGAGTCCGGAGGGGGCGGGTTCACCCGCAACAGGTGGGCCACTGCCTGCTCCAGCACGGCGACGTGGGCCAGCAGGCGCGCATTGCGTGGGCGGCGAGAACGCGGTGTCGTCATCGGGTGTTTTTGCCTCCGTTCCGAGTTCGGGAACAGCGTGCAACGCTACGGGGGAGACCACGCCTGGGCCGGTCACCACCACCGGTCCCTGCCCAGCCACCAGTAGAGCGCTTCCGCAACCCGCTCCACGTTGTGTGGCTCGTCACCCTCCAGGTCCAGCCGCTCCACCCGCCGGTCCAGGAACCGCCGGGTGCGGTCCTCCAGGTCGTAGATCTCCCACACCCACCCGTAGGTCAGCACGGCGACCCCCTGGGGCGTGGTCCGCGTCCGTTCTCGCAACCGCGACCGGTCCTGTTCCAGCCGCGGCGGGATCGGCCGGATCCGCATCGCCACCACCACCTCGCCGTCCCGGTTGAACAGGACGTAGTCGGTCGAGCCTGGTTGGCCCAGGGTGAAGTCCGGCCGGCATTCCCAGGGCAGCCAGGTGCGCCAACCCAGGGACCACAGTATGGGTTCCACCATTGCGGAGCGGACCAGCGCTTCGCGTCGCGCCAGGCCGGCGCCGAACGCTTCCGCGCTCCGGAGCACGTTGCGGATGGCGTCCTCGACGTCGTTCAGACGCATCGCGGATGGCCGAGAAGATCAGACTGCCGGCGCAAGGCGGAAGTTTCCGGCGGAGCAGGTCCGGCACGACGAACCGGCGTAGCTCCATGGGACTGGTCCAGTGTGGCCGTGGCGCTGGGCCAGTGGCTGCGGTCGTCGACGTGGTTCTCCCTGACCTCCGCTGTGTACCCGATGCCGCTGGTGAGGCTCGTCAGCGCCGCCCCGGCGCCCTCTGCGGCAGCCACGGCCGACACGGTGCAGGCGCTGTCGTCAGCGGCGCTGACCTGACGCCGGACGATGGGGTAGTGCACAGCCGAGCCGTCGTTGGCGTCCGGTTTATCCAGGTTCTCCCTGACCTGCCCCGTGGTGTTGTAGTTGCTGATGGCGGGAGCGGCCACAGCCGCATTGTGCAGGTCGGCGTTGGTCGCGCCGATGAAGGACGGGCCCCGACGCCGCGCCACCGGCATCATGTTGCCCATGATGTGCGGCCGCCGCTGCTGCTGCTGCTGGTAAATTGTCTCCGGTCCGGCGCCGATACATCGGAGGTGGACGCCGCCATCGGCGTAGCGGTATCCGGCCCGTTGCAGGCAGGAGCAGGCACGTTCGCAGGCGTAGGCCGCCCGGTGGCGCCGGAAGTGGCCTGGGCCTGGGAGAGCGGTATGAAGCGGCACGCGGGTACCAAGACCAGCGGCGGTCAGGCTTTGTCCCATCGGTCGGTCTCCACTTCGAGGTCGCGGGCGACGCGCCGGAGCGTCACCGCCACCAGCGCCCCCACGACTGCGTCCAGTCCGTAGTGGTTGGGGTCGCGCTGTACGCCAGCGGCCAGCTCGAAGGCCTCCGCCACTGCGGAGTAGGCCCAGCCGATCCGGGTGGCCTTGGTCTGTTCGTCTGACTCGAGGACTTGGGCCGCCGGGGTAAGCACGTTGAGCGCGGAGCAGATCACGAGCAGGCCCCGTGCGGCTTCCACCATCGGTTCAGGAAGGCTGCTCGTGGTCATGTCGCCGTCTCCTGCCCGCGCGCCATCCGGCCAGGGCTGGCAGCATCCCGCATGGGGAGGGGCGGCATCCCCGTACTGACCGGGCACCGTGTCGCTCCGTCCACCTTAGCGGTGTTGGGGCGGCCGGACTGCTCAGTTGGCTGTTGGTTTTGGGGCCGATTGCCACAGGCCGGTGTCGCTGGCGTTGTTCGCTCGGGTCTGTCTCGTGTGCTGGACTATCTGATTTGAGCGACTTCCAGCGTTGCTGATTTTGCGCCGACAACCGATCTGCCGATGCAGGCGACGATACTCGAAGCCGTGTCCTTATAGCGCGCACTGTCGCGGTGGACGGCTGCTCCTGCTTCGTTGGCCGGAGCAGCCCGAGGGAAGCGGATTGCGGCCTCGTTTTGCGCCGACAGGCCACAGGCCGACAGGGCGCACCGGAGCACGTCGTGCACCGCCTTCTCGACGTGTTCATTGCTCATCGCTCTACTCGTGCGAAATCCGGAGTTTCGTATTAATTTGAGCCGTTACATATCTCAGTAAGGATGTATGGATGTTCGGCTGCCGACGGCGGAGTGCGGTTTGTCGTGAACTCTCCCCTGGCACATCGGCAACCTCACGCGCGGAGAGCGTGAAAAGGGGTGCTGCGCCAGCGCATCAGCGCCGTGAACGCAGCCATCTTGGGCACCACAGAGACGCGCTTCCGTACGCGGTAAAAAGTTTAGCACTCTCCGCATCATCATTGTGTATCCATAAAGCCTGTTATGGTATCTTTTACGTGATCATTGGTGCCGTCCCACGTCAGGATGGAAATCTCCGCAGGAGCCGGACATCGACAGGCTGAGCCGGCCGGGACTGCGCGTCGGGTCCAGAAGGAGGAGCCAATGAGCAGCCACAGCCAACCCGAGCGGGAGATCTAGGCGCTGCGGGAGCGCATCGCCGCCCTCTCCACCGCCATCCTGCGCGTCAACGCCAGCCTCGACGTCGACACCGTCCTCCACCAGATCGCCGAGTCCGCCCGCGCGCTGACCGGCGCCCGCTACGCCGTCATCGTCACCATTGACCAGGTGCTCTCTCTCGAGGACGCCGTTACCTCCGGCTTCACGCCCGACGAAAGGCGGCAGGTCGAGGGGTGGACCGACAACCTGGGGCGTCGCGGGTGGTGGTGGCCGTGAGGATGCGCGCCACCATGTCGATTTCGCCGGATCGGACGGCGGCCCCCAGTCCCGTGGGAATGCTGATGCGAAACTCGACGGCGTTGGGGTCGCCCAGCGCTGCGGCGGCCACGGCCCGGCATAGATCGACGTCGAAGCCGGCGTTTTGGCCAGCCGCCAGGTAGCCGAAGCCGGGGATGGCGTCGCTGCTGGCGCAGACCAGGTGTCCACGCCGCCGCACCAGGTCCAGGCGGTCCTGGGTCTGTTCGAACATCGTGGCGGCCCCGGCCCCGTGGGTTACGCTCCGTCGCCCGGTCGCTGCTGATGGCGTGTCAGCGGCGGCGTTGCGCGGGAGGGCTGGCGACCGGTCACCGCCGCTGGCCAGCGCGACCAAGACCGCCAGCAGCGTCAGGGCGCCGATCAGGGCGGGTGAAATCCACGCGATGATACTGAGCATCGGTTCCCTCGTCGTTCACCGGCGTTGACCGAGGCGGTTTCTCAACACACCATCATCGCGGGTGGGGTGGAAGTGGGCCGACCGTTCTGCATCATTGCGTCTCAGGTGTCGTCGGCTGTTGCGACATCTCGTGGAAGTCCCACGAGCATTCCAGTGCGGCGATCAGGTCGCTGGGGATTCGTCCAGACAGCCGGACCGGGTCCATGGTCGCAGCGACCAAGGTCTGATGGCAGCGCTCCCAGGGCCGACTCATGGAGGTCTGCGTTATCCCAGACGAAGAATGGGGCACCTCGCAGCGAAACCACGGTTATCATTTTGCCGACCACATGGGGCGCCAACCGCTCCCGGTAGGTGGCGTCCACTTGGGGTATTCCAAATGAGTAACAATGGTTACAGAGCCAACGTGAGTTGGGTGTTGACCGCTGTTCTCGGCTTGGTTCTCCCTTCAGCCGGGGCAGTTTCACCGGCGATGGAACCACCGCCAGCCAGCGCTCCCCCGTCCGGGAGCATTACATCCTCGCCTACCGCGAGTAGCGCAAGTTTCTGCAGGTTGCGAGCTGCGTTCTCATTGCGGTCGTGAATGACACCGCAGTTGGGGCAGGGCCACTTGAGATCCCGACCAAGATCCTTGTTCACCACGCCGCAGGCGGAGCAGGCCTTGCTGCTGGGATACCACCGGTCGGCTTCGACGATGCGGGTGCCGTACCACCCGCTCTTGTAGCAGATCTGGTTTAACAGGCTGGACATACCGGCGTCGGCCAATGCCTTGGCTTGCAGGCCGGCCTTGATCATGCCGGCGATGTTCAAAGTCTCGATGCCGAGAGTATGGCACTTCCGGACGAGTTCCCGACTCACCTGGTGGTGGGCGTTGTTCCTGAGACCTGTCACGCGCCGCTGGACGGCGTCGAGACGACGCGGGGCTTCCCACCAACCGCGGCTTCCCGGTGTCCGGCGTTCCTTGGCACGTTGCCAGCGACGCAGTTTGCGCAGCGCGCTGTCGAGTGCCTTGGGGTTTTGGTAATGCACGCCATCACTGTCCACCGCCAGAGGACTGATGCCCACATCAACGCCGCACAGCGATTGGGTCTCTCGCTGGGGCGGCGTGATTGGCGGTTTCCAGTAGGCGATGCTGGCATACCAGCGGCCGTTGCGTTTTCGGATGGTGACCTCGTGGGGGATGCCTTCGGGCAAAGAGCGGGTCATCCTGACGCTGCCGAGGTACGGCAGCCGGATGCGTCGGTGACCGTCTACTGGATGAGCTTCACGCCGGAGGCCGCCAGGAAAGACCCGGCGCCGGTGCGGTTCATCTTGTGAAAGACCGGCCGGCGGGCGTTCAGTTCTTTGTTCAGCCAGCGGGACCGGGCATTGCGGTAATTCCGGCACGCGCCCTGGGGCCACGAACTTGCTGACCTCGGTTACAAATGACAGGGCAGGATTGATGTGCTTGGCGGCGTTGAACTCCTTCTCCAGCTCATGAGGCGACAGCCAGAGACTCCCGTCCCCCGGCCGGTCTGGTCGTTGGCCACCATGCGGTTGTAGACGAAGCGCGCGATGCCCACGCAGCGCTGGGCGTATTTTTCTTGCCGGCGGGTGAGCTCCAACTGCACCACCATGGCGGCGGGTTCCCAACCCTCGGGACAGGAACTGGGCTGCTTGGGCTTCTTGCCTTTGAGTTCAGCCACTCACCACCTCAATGGCTCTGCGCGCCCGATTGGCAGCCGAACGCTTGCCGTAAAGACGGGCGCAGAAGCAGGTCAACATCTCGGTCATGTCACGCACCAGGTCTCCCGGCACCTCGGCATCGTCAATCACTATCAACGACCCGCTCCGGGCCTGGAGTATGGCTTCCACCATGCCCACACCAAACCGGGCCAGCCGGACCCGATGCTCCACAATCACGGTATGGACGGTGGGATCGCCCAGCAGTTTACGCAGCTTCGGTCTGCGGTCGTTCAGCCCGCTGGCGACCTCGGAGATCACCTGGTCCAGCAGGATGCCACGCTGTCCAGCGTAGGCCCACAGACGGTTCGCCTGGTTCTCCAGGCGCGGCTTCTGTTCGGAGCTGCTCACCCTAGTATATACGACGATGCCTCCGGCTGGAGAACCCGGGTTGGCCAGGACGTAGATGATGTTGCCGCTCTTCTTGGGTTGCAGTTCAGGCGGGAGAGTGCCGGCGTTGTAATGGCGCCACGCCGCCATGCGGTGCATGCCATGCTGGGCTGCCCATTGCGATAAGCGTATGTAATTGCCATTGACCACTGTTGCCTATAGCTACTCATATCATTGACCTGATGCAAGGCTTGCGCAATTTCCATTTCGGAGTCGCACCCCCCGCAGGCGTCACCGGCCCATTGCAGGCAAGCCCGGACCCGTTGATGGGAATGGGACGCCTTGCCGGACGACAACGGGTCGCGGTGGGGTTTGGGTAACATTGCACAGGAACCCGACGCGCAGGTAGCGCTCCGATAGAGTCACGCGACTCATGTATGATGTGTCGTCTACCAGCATACCCAGGGCGCAGGTTTCGGATTGCGCTGTGGTTTCCCTCGCGATGACGCAGGCGATCTCCGGTAGGCAGTTGGCCACGGAGGCGTCGGAGACGTCCTCCACCACACCGATGAGCCGCCGCCCGGCCCGCACCGGTCCAACATGGTCGGGGCGGTGGCGCCGTTCCTCACGGTCGGTGCGCTGACATCGGCGCGATTCGGTCCAGCGACCGCCGCCGACTCGCCGGCATTTGAGCATGCCGGCGGGAAGGTTCCGGTTGGAACGGCGCACGGCGATAGAGAAGTTTCGTTCCGTTTTGAGGTTCCGGTGCCGCGCACCCACCGTTGGTCTCAACCGGTCGCCAAGCCATCCGCTCGCGACCCAACCTTCGTCAGGCTGGTCCGATTCGGTCGCCCGGAGGGGATGGACTTTTTGGTTCTCCTGTGAAAGCATGGCCCGTCCTGGCGGCGGATTTGACGCTATTGTGGGAGCATCTTAATTGTCTTTCTTCCACGGAGGCGGGAACTTGTCCCGTAGATTCCACGGTATCCAGGGCTCAATGAAATTGCACCCGGTGCCGACGGCGGCGGCGGGGTCAGACCAGGCCATGTCGCTGCCCGCCGACGAGCTATATCCATTCAAGTCGAGGTTGCCCAAATAGACATCATTGGATCCATCTTTCTGGTAAATCTTGTACACCCAGTCGTTTTTGACATTGTCGGATTCCAGGGCTTTGAGCTCTCCCGTCCACCAAACTTCGCCGTCGGAAGCGTCGGCGGAAGAAGTGGCCCCTCCGCTCCCTCTGCAAATCCAAATCTTTTCCCCCGAGGCGTAGTCCGCTATGGTTAGATCGAAGCCAGTTATGGCCCCCAATAAGAAGAACTCATCGGTTCCTGTGCCTCCTGTTAGAGTGGCCCATCCTTCTAGTCCGGCCAACTTGTCGTTGCCGGCCCCGCCCCGAACATCGTTATGGGGTGGCACGGTTGCCCCTCTGTCCTCGATCCTATCGTCAAGTCCGTAAAACGAGCCGTGGATCTTATCGTCGCCGGCATCGCCGTAGAGCGTGTCCTGGCCCTCGCCGCCGTAGATAATGTCATCGCCGCCACCGCCCTTGAGGGTGTCGTTGCCCGCTTCTCCGCTGATGTGGTTATTGTCGTTATTGCCGGTGATGGTATCGTTATGCACCGACGCTGAGACCCTCTCGATGCTGGTGAAGGTGTCGCCTTTGGCCTGGCCGGTGCTGTTGGCTGGCGTAACCATGTCAATGGTGATCCCGGAGGTAGGCGACGTGGTGTACCACACCCAATCCTCGCCGCCTTTGCCGTCGAAGGCGTCGGCCCCCGCCCCGCCCCAAAAGTAATTGACATGCTCGTCGCCGGTGAGGTTGTCGGCGTGAGATGAGCCCTCGATGTGCTCAATGTTATTAAGCTTGTCGCCCTGGGCGTGGCCACCAGTATTGACGTTAGTGGTGAGGTTCACGGTTACGCCTGAAGGGCTGCCCGAGTAGTCAACCGTGTCGCCACCGTTGCCACCGTCGATGGTGTCGGCGCCGGCCCCACCTTTAAGACGGTCATTGTGGTTGCCGCCGCTGATCGTGTCGTCGCCGGCGCCGCCGTTGAGGGTGTCGAGGCCGTTGCCGCCGGTGATGATGTCGTCGCCGGCGCCGCCGCTGATCGTGTCGTCGCCGGCGTTGCCGTTGATGGTGTTGTCCACGCTGTCGCCGTTGATGGTGTCGCCGGCGTTCGTCCCGATGATGGTCTCGACGTTCGACACTATGTCGCCCTCGCCCGTTACGTTGACGACCGCACCCGTTTCAAAGGAGGCGTAGGTCAACGTGTCGTTGCCGTCGCCGCCGTCGTAGGTGTCGCGTCCGGCGCTGGCATAGATCACGTTGTTATTGGCGTCGCCGGTGAATGCGTCGCCTTCGTCCGATCCGAGGAAGTTCTCGAATCCGGATATGGTGTCGCCCTCGGCGTGATTCCTTTTGGCGGTCACCGGGGTGGTGGCGAAGCTGACCTGCACCCAACCAGAAGATGCGTAGGACAGCGTATCGTTGCCGCCGCCGCCGCTGAGCGTGTCTTCTCCGTCGCCGCCCTCGATCACGTTGGCATTGGCGTCGCCGGTCAGGGTGTCGTCGTGCTCCGAGCCGATCAGGTTCTCGAAGCCGCCAAGTCCTGTATCTCCCTGGGCATGCCCGCCGCTGGCGGTCCGGTTGGCGATGCTGACCGTAACCCCGGCATCCGAAGAGGCGTAGGACAAGGTGTCCCCCGTGCCGCCTTCACCCCACAACTTGTCGCCACCGGCAAGGCCCTCCACGGTGTCGTCGCCCCCGTGGCCTCTGATGTTGTTGGCGTTTGCGTCGCCGGTGAGGGTGTCGCCGAAGTTCGACCCGATGATATTCTCGATGTTGTCCAGCGAGTCGCCCTCGGCGCCGCCGCTGGCAGTGTCGTCGGACAGGTTCACGGTTACGTCGCGGGCAGAACCCTGGTAGCTGGCGGTGTCCGTGCCGGCGCCGCCGTCCCGGTTGTCGCCCCTGGGTCCGGCCTTCAAGGTGTCGTTGCCAGCCAGACCGATGATGCAGTTAGGGTCTAAGCTGCCGGTCAGCGTGTCATTGCCCGACGTTCCGAAGATCGCAGTACAATCGGCATTGGCGCGCCAGCTGTGGGCGCCGCTCTTCTCCGACCGGAGCTGGAAAACGTAGCTTTTGCCGCTGCTCACATCGCTGCTGACGGTGTGTTCCAACTTGGTGCCCGACGTGGTGGTACTGCTGATGTCCGTCCAAGCGGTCCAGTCGGCGCCGTCGCCGACCAGGTACCGGTATTCGTGGCTGATGTTGGTGTCGCTGGGGTCGTCCCAGGTCAGCTTGACCCCGCCGCTGACCGGCTCGACTGCGAAACCGGAAGGGGGGGTGACAACCTGAGTGACGCTTGCCTCGGCCCTGACCCCCAGGGCGGTCAGCTGGGTGGCGGTCCAGGGCGCGCCGGCGTTGCCGAACAGCGCCAGGCTCTCCAGGCTGGTCAGGAACGTGAACATGGCATCGGGCAGTATGTTCGGCGAGGTCTTTGTGAATCCGTTGTTCGCCAGGTCCAGCTCCTTCAGGCTGGTCAGGCCTATGAACACCCTACCGTGCAGGCTGGTCAGCGTGGGGTTGCCTGTGGGTTCGAAGTTGTCGCTGGCGTCATGGGCTTTCTGGTTGTTGAGCGCCAGCCACTCGAGGTTGGACAGATCGTCGAACACACTTGCCGTCGCGGACGCCGGCAACCCGCTGGAGGTGAGGGCGTTTCGACCCAGGTCCAGGTACCAGAGATTACTCAGGTCTTCGAATGCGGCCACGGGGACGGCGGTGATCTGGTTTTGGCTCAGGTCTAGAATTTCCAGTTTGGTCAACCCGTCAAACGGATTGCCTGCCAGCGAGTTGATGCGGGTGGCGGCCAGGTGCAGGCTCACCAGGTTTGGGAACTTGGTGGCGGTAAAGCAGCCCGATTCAATCTGAGCGCCGGTGCCGCCCAGTTTGTTGTTGGTCAGGTTGATATTCTGAACGCTATTGCCATAACTGGCGGCGCATGCATCCGTCCACGACGTGAAATTGTTGCTGGACATGTCCACCTGCCTCAGGCTGCTCATGCCGGAGAAGTCTCCCGGCCTCAGCGAACTCATACCGGTGTTCGACAGGTCCAGCTTGACCACCCGGATCAGGTCGGCGGCGCCGATGTCCTTGCAGGCCTTGCCCACCAGCGCCACCAGGGCGTCCCGCACCTGGGGAGTCCGGTCGCAGACGGCCAGGATTTCGTGTTGCTCCCAGTTGGTCTGAAACTCCCCCGTTACGGACGCGGATAGACCGTCGGGGTCGGTGGCGGTGAGCGTAACCGTGGTGACCAGCGGTGTCGGCAACTGTGGCTCCACTGCACCCCAGTCGTCCTCGGCTTCGAGCCGTATGAACACCCGCTGGGCGCTTTCCAGGACGTACACCGTATCCACCAACTCGCTGCGGTCAGCGGGGACCGATACGGTGTAGGTCAGCTCGTCGCCGTCCGGGTCGGAAAAGATACCGTCGTAGACCTTGCTGACCAGGGTGCCCCGGGGCGCATTGTCCGTTCCGGTGAAACCCTGGTACCGTTCCGCCTGGTCATCGACCATCGGCGCCCGGTTCGGCGGGATCCAGGTGATGGTGATCGGGTCGGAGGTGGCCGAGTCTGCCGAGCCGTAGGTTACCGTAACCCGAAACTCGGTGAACCCGGCATTGCTCTGGAGATACGAGAATGTCGCCTCCGTCCCGGCGGAATACCAACTGCCGCCACCCAGGTCCAGCTGCCACTGATAAGTGGGCCCGGACCCCGCAGGCGCATTGGTGATGACCGCCGTCAGGGTGACTTCCTCGTTGACCTTGAGTTCAGTGGCGTCGGCTGCGATCGAGACCCGGAACCCGGGCTCCGGCATCGGTTCGGGCGTGGCCGTCGGTTCGGGTGTCGGCTCCGGCGTCGGCGTGGGGGTCGGTTCGGGGGCCGGTTCCACACTGAACCGCTGCGCCAGGGGTTTTCCGCATCCGGCGTCGTTGCAGGCCTGGACCCGCACCACCCACTCGCCGTAGTCGTCCACGGTGATGGCGGCGCTGGAAGAGTTCACCCTCACGCCGTCGTTCAACTGTCCGTCTTTGGGCCGCCAGCGCACGAGATAATCGTCGGCTCCCTCGACGTCGTCCCAGTCCGCAGACACGTCCAGCGAGCCCTGCTCCGGGGCAACGCTCAACCCGGTGGGCTTGGCCGGGACTTTGGTTTGCTCCTCCTCCTGGGCGCTGGCCGGACTGCTGCCGGCCCAGATCAGGGCCGTCATGACCACGGCAATGGCGCTGATGGCCAGCGCGCCACCCAGGAACACCGCCGGCGGCAACAACCTAGCCCTTAACACCGTGATTCTCCGACCCAAAGTCGGGGGGGGGGGGGGGGGGTTTTTTTCGCCCTTCTTTTTATTCCCCTTTTTGGTCGTGATCCCAATCAATGTTTTCAAAACCGAAAAACTCGGTTTACC
>JAPOQH010000055.1 GCA_026710825.1 Chloroflexota bacterium
CGACGGCGGTCTTGTCGCCGTTCTGGTTCTCGCAGTAGACGTCGACCACCACCATGGTGGTGCCGTCGTCCTGGGGCTGGCGGCTGTTGACCTGTCCGTGGACGCTGACGGTGTCGCCGTGCTTGACGGGGCGCAGGAACTTGAGGTTGACGTTGCCGCTGCGGTGGAAGTTCTCAGAGCCGATGAACTTGCGCATGGCCTCGGTGCAGAAGGCGATGCTCATGCGGCCGGAGGCGATGGCGTAGGTGGTGCCCAGCCGCTTGGATGCCAACTCCGGATCGTTGTGGATGTTGGAGCGGTTGAGGATGCCGCACGCCTCAAACTGGTTGATGACGTCCTGGGTGATGGTCTTGGTGATAACGGGCAGCGTTTCGCTGTCTAGCCTTGGGGATGCCATTTTTTGCCCAACTCCTCAGGTTTCTTGATCTGGTAGGTGCGCATTCGTTCGATGAGGCGGCCGTCCTCGTCGGTAGCCGTGGCCTCGATGACGAGGTAGGGCTTGTCGCGGCGGACGAACTTGTCGTGGATGCGGCCGGTGACGCTGATCTTCTTGCCGGGGATCGGCGGGTTGTGCAGGTCTATCTCGTTGCCGGCGTTGATGCTGCCGGTCTGGTCGTCGTAGGCCAGGGCCAGCGAGGTGGCGTCGTGCTTGACGGCGATGGTCGGAAAGACGGCGTCGGGGTCGTCCACGGCCTTGCGGTAGAGGTCGATCATTTCCTGGGTCAGCGTGTACTCGTAGGAGCCGAGTTCTTCGCCGATCTCGACGTCATCGTAGTTGAACAGGGGGAGGTCTTGTGCGGCCATAGCGGGACACTCCGGAACGGTGGGGTGATTAATCGGAAATACGATACCGCAGGCGGGGCCGGAGGTCAATTGCGAGTGTGCTCACCGCGATAGTTTTCAAATCTTTGGCAGATATTTTTACTGGGATAAACAGGATGAACGGGATGCACAGGATAATTTTGACGGGGTGGCCAAGGGGCGGTAACGACCGTGGGCGGCGAGAGTAACAGGGAGGGTACAGGGATGACGGGTTGACGACACGGCTAGCGGGCGGGGGCCGGCAGGTCCCAGCGGAGCAGTTCGCGGTAGCGGCCCTGCCGGGCCCAAGAGAGCAGACTCACGGTCATCTCGCAGGGGTCGGGGACGTCGCCCTGGCGTCGGGTGTCTTCAAGGTAGCGGTGGAGGCTGGCGAAGGGGGAGAGGCGGAAGCCGGCATCAGCGATGCGCCCGACAACGTCGCCGGGTTCGGGGGGTTCAGAGGGATCCCAGTGGTCGCCGACGGCTTCGGCGATGCGGCGGAGATTGATAATGGCGAGTTCGGGGGCGAACCTGCGTTTGAGGGCGTTGAGGCGGCGGCGAAGTCGGGAGATGATCATGGGATTGCCTCGGCGGGGAAATTTTCAGGATGGACAGGATGGCGGATTGGATCAGGATGGCGGGGATTTTTTGAGTTTCCCGCTCATTGCCGGTCATTTCCGTTCATTTGAGTAGGGCGTTTGCGTGAGACGCGAGGGTAAATGGGGGCGGCGAGGGCGGTTTTGGGGCCGGAATTGATGGTTTTGGCGGGCTGATGGCGGGATTTGGGAGTGGGGTGTTGGGACGTTGGCATCAGGACGCTCGCGGGGGTTGGGCGCTGGATAGAGTTTGGCAGTTGGGAAGTTAAATGGTACGGATATGCGAATGGCAAGGGCTAGGGGGAAGTGTCACTGGACCTTTCGATTATCCCGGACTGCGGTCAACGACCGACGCCGGAACGATTCACCAACCACCATCCGTTCGTCGTTCGACAGGCTCGGGATGTGCGGATTTCCTTGCCGGAGAGCAATAATCCGAAAACCCTGGGGGCGCTCGCTCACAACCTTTTTCATCCTGTGGCGGACTTTTTGCCGGGACAAACAGGATGCGCCGGGGGTTTTGACGAAAGGATCAGGGGGCAGTGCTTGCGATCACCGTTCTGCGAGCAAGGATGGTCACGCCTGGCGCCCTCTGATAAGGGACTGGATCGCGACTGCGGACCGCTCACTTGGGTCAACTTGGTTGAACTCGTTGATGGCCGACTCCGCTCGGTCAATCCAACGCGTGGCCTCAGAACGAGCGACGATGCGACTGGAATCGGGGTTGTAGTCAGCCATGTGGCGGGCGTCCTGAAGCTCTTCGAATATGCCGATGAACCGCCGCACTGGTGGCGAGAACTGCTGAATGTCCCGCTTCAGGAACATCCTGGCATCCCGGTGATCCAGTGCGCGATAAGCCCGTAGCCAAGCGTGTTCGTCGAGTGGGGTTTGTCGAGTCCCGACCAAGCAATCTGCGTTGCTAGCAGCCAGCGCGTGGAACACAGCGTAGTACGTCGTGCTCACCGACCTACGGAGCGAATCAACTGAACCAGCGATGACCGCTCGGCGACTGTCCTCCAACAAACCCTGCCAAGTGATCATACCTGCCCGAAGTGGCGTACCTGCACCAAATTAGACCATTCGCTGTTCTCGGTTCTGTCCCGGTACGAGATCGAAGGGATACTGTCGATGCCAATAGCGCGCAGATCCACGCCAATGTTCTCATACAGTGAGTTCAGCAACTGGGCGGCGAGATTTCCATCTTCGCTCTGGTAGATGACCAGCACGTCCAGGTATTCCTCGTCGTCAGGACCAGGTCTCGGGGTAATGTCGACGGAGTCGAAACAGACCTTGCCTCGGAACTGCGTATCCAGACCTTTCATGATTATGTCCTGGGCTTTCTGGATGGTCTCTGTGGTCATTACCATGGTCAATACTCCGCGATCTCGTCCATCTCACGGTCGATACCATGATTATATGGATGCCAGGACGGGTTGACAAACAGGTGAGTTTGCTGCGAACCAGACGCTATCGCATCCTGCTCAGGGTTCGCACGGGCGCGGTTTCAGCTTAGTCCGCTAGTTCGGTGAGTTTAGAAATCGTCTATCGATGTGTTTTGCCTTGACAGGTGGGAGGGGCGAAATTTAGAATGGTAGGCCGTTTGGGAGATTGGGAATATGGATTATGCCATCGTAAAGACGGGCGGGAAGCAGTACCGCGTTTCGCCCGGTGACGTGCTGGATGTTGAGTTGCTCGACGTCGATGCCGGCACTACCACGGAGTTCGACGACGTTCTGGCGGTTTCGCGGGACGGGCAGATGCGGTTCGGCACGCCCACCGTGGACGGCGCCCGGGTGGTCGCCGAGGTGCAGACGCACTACAAAGACAAGAAGATCATCGTCTTCAAGTACAAGTCCAAGACCCGGTACCGTCGGAAGAAGGGCCACCGGCAGAACTACACTCGCATCCAGATCCAGAGCATAGAGACGGGAGGCTGATCAATGGCCCACAAGAAAGCAGGCGGCAGCACCAACAACGGCCGCGATAGCAATGCGAAACGACTGGGCGTGAAGAAGTACGGCGGCGAGCGCGTCACCGGCGGGGCGATCATCGTGCGGCAGCGCGGGACCCGCATCCGCCCCGGAACCAACGTGGGCATGGGCAGGGACTACACCCTGTTCTCCAAGATCGAGGGCGAGGTCACCTACGAGTGGCACGCCAGGGGCAAGCGCCGGGTCAGCGTGTATCCGGTGGAAACGGCGCAGCAGGCCGTCGCCGCCTGAGGTAAACCATCATGAAAGAAGAGATTCATCCGCAGTATTTCAACGCGACCATCACTTGCTCGTGCGGCAACGTGTTCCAGACCGGAGCGACCAAGCCCGCGTTGCGTGTGGAAGTGTGCGGCCGGTGCCATCCCTTCTATACGGGCGAGCAGCGCATCGTCGACACGCAGGGACGCATCGAGCGGTTCAGCCGGCGGTTCAGCCTCGACAGCTAGAACCGGTTACGGCAGGAACCTGGCGTAGGGGCGACGCATGCGTCGCCCCTACGCATTGCAAGAAACCTCGATTGAAAGAGTCTTCGATTGACAGCATCCTCGATCCGAAGAGTCCTCGATCCGAAGAATCCTCGACGGACGCATTGGGCAACAGGAGGCCTCAAGATGGCGCGCTACGTTCCCAAGACGGTCCGTGAGTACGGACGCATCCACCTGGCCGACCGGCTGGGCGATCACGGGTGGCAGTGCTTCATCGCGCGGCGCAGTCCCAATGAGGACGAGGTGATCGCGGGCATGCCGGAACAGGGGCTGGAGGTGCGGCTCAAGTTCCACTCGCAAGAGAGCAGCCAGGCCGTCCGCTTTTACAACTCGGATACACTGGACTGGGACTGGGAGTATCTGGTGATCACCACGTATATCCTGGAGGAAACGCCGGTGACGTACCTGCTGTCCCGCGCCGACGTGGGCGTCGACGGCAGGATGGATGACGAATTCGGAGGAGCGCTGTGGTTGCAGCCGGAGGAGTTTTGCGCCGACGAGTTCAAAGAAGCGTGGGGCAAGCTGGCTGGAGTGTAGGGGCGAGGCATGCCTCGCCCCTACCCACGGTTCAGGAAACAGTAAGTGTGTAGCCATCCCCAAGCCGAACACGCCGAATCACCGCGTCCCCTGTACGGCGGGCAGGCGGTGATCGAGGGCGTGATGATCCGCGGGGTTCGGCACTACAGCCTGGCGGTGCGGCGTCCCGACGGCGAGATTTTCTGCACCACTGAGCCGGTGAGCAGCAAGTTTTCCGGCAAGGTGCGACGCGTCCCGTTCGTGCGCGGGGTGCTGATCCTGGCAGAGACGCTGTGGCTGGGGATGAAGTCGCTGCAGCGGTCGGCGGTGATCGCGGCCGAGGAATCGACGGAGGAAGGCAAGTCGGGCGGCAGCGATACGGTCAGCAACCTGACCATGGGCGTGACCATGCTGATCGCGCTGGCGCTGGGCATCGGGATATTCCTGGTGCTGCCGCTGCTGGCGGTGCGCCTGATCGAGCCGTTCATCGGGTCGCTGCTGGTGAGCAACCTGATCGAAGGCGTGATTCGCCTGGTGATCCTGGTGGCATACGTGGCGGGCATCTCTTTGATGCGAGACATACGACGGGTGTACGCGTACCACGGCGCCGAGCACATGGCGGTGCACACCTACGAGGCGGGGCAGGCGCTGACGGTGGACAACGTGCGTCAGCATCCGACGCCGCACCCGCGCTGCGGCACGGCGTTCCTGATCACGGTGGCAATCGTGTCGGTGGCGGCGTTCGCCATCCTGGACGCGTTGCTGTATTCGGGGCTGGGCTGGCGGATTTTGTCGCGCATCGTGCCGATTCCGGTGGTGGCGGCGGTGAGCTACGAGATCATCCGGTTCGCGGGGGCGCACCGGGGCGCGTGGTTCGGGAAGATACTGTCGGCGCCGGGGCTGTGGCTGCAGCAGATCACGACGCGTCAGCCGGACGCTGACCAGATTGAGGTGGCTATCGCGGCGATGGAGGCGGCAGTGGCAGCGGACGCCGGTACCGTGCCCGCCCAACCGTCTGTGGTACAGTAGCGCCGACGAGCGATTGACGACACGAACCACGATGGCGCAGGTGCATGATGGCCGATGTTCCCGATATGCAGATGATTCCCTACCTGAAGGCCACCGAGCCGCGCAATTTCGTGGAGCAGGGGCTGCAACGTTACAACGAACTGCTGGAGCGGATCGCCGGGCAGATGGACGACCTGCTGGCGCTGGCGCAGGACGGGCAGCCGATCGACGCCGAGTTGGCGGACCAGTTGAGCGGCCTGCGGGAAGCATTGCGTCCACGGCACGGCCTTTGCATCGACCGGGGGTGCTTCTCATGCCGGGTGCATGAGGAGGCGATCAAGGAGCACGTGCTGCTGTACGTGGACTGGAAGCTGCCAGGCACGGTGCAGCAGTTGGAGCGGCTCAAAAACCGGAACTGAACCGGGAGCGATGATCCGTTCGGGGGGACGCCTGAATTCCTGCTTTCGCAGGAATGACGATACTTAACCGCGCGACGGCTTTTGGGCGACGGCGACGATGTGGTACATATGCCGGTACAACTGGAACGCGCCGCGGAGCATGGATTTCAGATCGGTTTGGGCGTCGGGACGGACGTGGCGGAATATGTCGGTCTCGGTGTAGTAGACGGGTATGTCGGGCCTCTGCTGCTGTAACGCCCGCACCATGCGGCGGGACTCGCCCACGGGAATGAGAGGGTCGCCCTGGTCATGCATGATGCGCATGACGGTGTTCGCGCTCCACAGGTCGATGTGGTGGGACGGCGAGATGGAGTCGACCTCGTCGCGGAATGATTCGGGGAGTTCGGCGTAGCGGTCCCGGGCGGTTGCGATGGAATCGGTGCCTTCCAGGAGAGAGCGGGCGGCGGGAGAGGTGGACTCCGGGGTGAGCATGTTGTCGAATACCTGGCGGGTGAGGCGGTCAACCTCCCACGGTGTGCCTCCGCCGTTGTCGATGGCGCGGCTGGCGGCGATCTGGACGAGCAGGTCGGCCGTGTCATAGTAGCCGCCGAAGGCGTTGACGAACGCGATGCCGTCGGCGATGCGCGGGTCGGCGGCGGCGACCAGGGCGAAGGATGCGCCTACGGAGAATCCGGCCAGTCCGACACGGTCAGGATCAACGAAATCCTGCTGACGGAGATGGTCAAAGACGGCGACCAGGTTGGTGATTTCGCCGGCGTCGACTTGGGCCCGCTCACCCATGGTGGGCGACCAGTAGTACATGACGGCGAAACCGGCGCGGGCCAGGGCCATGCCCAGGTTGATGACGTCGGGATCGTCGGCGCCGGCCGCGTTGGCTCCGAGGAATATCACGACTCCGGCCCGGCGTTTGCCGTCGGGGATGACGTAGATGTCGCCGGTTCCGATGGATCCGTCGGCGCGGGTGAACTCGGTTACGATGCGCTCAGGTTCGCTGGCGAGCCATGGTTGCGGCTTCACGGGCGAGGGCAGCACCTCGGCAGCGAAGGCGGCGGTGTGGATCGCCGTGGTGACAGGCCGGAAGAGCGCCAGGACTGCCACAATGACCACCGCAAGCACCAGGGTGATTATGTAGAGGCGGTAGGAGAGACGGCCCAGGAAACGTAGCATGGTGGCCAGAGAGTGCCACGGTACGGAGGGGATGGCAAGGCCGCAGATCAGCGACGACTATACGTGAGGGTCAAACGCGAACGCGGCTTATCATGGCGGCGGAGATGAGGCGGGTTGCGGCCATGACGAGGAATACGATGGGCCAGGGGCTGCCGGCCATGTCGAGGAGGACGCTGAAGATCAGCGCCTGTGCGCCAGCGTAGAGGTAGCCGTGGGCGTCGAGGACGCCGGCCCCGGTGCCGGCCATCTTGCGCCCGGAGAGGTCGACGGAGATGGTGGATATGAGGGACACTCCCATGCTGATGCCGCCCCACAGCATCAGGGCCGCGCCGAGCCAGGCGTTGGACGGCGGGGCGAGGGCGATTGCCACCAGCGCGGCGGCGGAGAGGAAGCAGGACGCGATGACCAGCGGCCGGCGTCGGCTTCCCAGCAGCTTGTCGGAAATGACGCCGGACACCGGGGGCGCGATCAGGTAGCCCAAGGGCAGCAGGAAGGTGATGAGCACCGTCTGGGTGATGTCCAGACCGCCGGCCTCGAAGTAGTACAGGGGAACCCAGGTGGTGAGGCCATAGCGGGCGACGTTCTCCAAACCCTTGACGTGGCAGGCGAGCTGGAACCGGCTGTTGGTGAGGAGCAGCTTGTAGGGACCAAGCCCTTTGAGTTGGTCCTCGCTGACCGATTCGGGCTCGGCGGATATCGCGTCATCTTCGATGTACTCGGGCAGGTTGACGTCGCGGGGACGGTCGCGCGTCATAAAGTAGAAGGCCACTCCCAGCAACAGTATCATCAAGGGTGGATAACGGAAGGCGGCGCGCCAGCCCCATTCGGCGGCGACCCAACTGCTGAGCCACCACATGAGCAGCATCGCGCCGCCGGTCATGGTGCCGATGATCCCCATGGCGATACCGCGCTCGCGGCGGGGCCACCACTGGCTGATCATGCTGATCGCGGGGGACCAGCAGGCGGCGTTGACGAAACCGGCCAGACCCCAGGGGATGGCGAAGGTGACGGCAGAGGTTCCGAAGGAGGCGCCCCAGTTGAACACCGTGGTGAGTATCGCGCCCAGCATCACCCACAGGCGCAGTCCGTAGGCCTCGGCAAGGCGTCCATGCACCAGATCCCCGAGCATGAAGCCCCACAGGAGCATGGCATTGATAATGCCGATCTCGATGTTGGTGAGAGCGAGGTCGTCCTTGATGAGGGGCGACGTGGGCCAGAAGTTGAACCGGCCGGTGTAGACGAAGAGGTAGAAGGCGCAGAACGAAATGAGCACCTGCCACTTCCACCGGTGGTAGCGGGGTGGCAGGTCGCCGTAGGCGACGGGGGTGGATTGGCGCGTTGCGTCGGGTTGTTGCGCTGCTGCCATTGGGATCCGGGCAAATGAGAAGCCGCCGCCGCGGTTGGTACCGGCGACGGCGGCAGCGTGTGAATCGAGCGGGTTAGCGCTTGGTGAAAAGCAGATCCTTGGCCTCGCCCAGCAACTCGTCGTCGGAGCGGCTGAGGTCCAGCGGGTCGCCGTGGGGCTGGGGGACCGGGAAGCCGGTCTTGTAGTAGAGCTCCACGCGGTTGCCTTCGGGGTCAAAGAAGTACATACCGAATGCGTTGCCGTGGCTGACGATCCGGTCGATGGTCACATTCTCCTCGTCGATGCGCGCCTTGAAATCGCGCATGTCCTGGATGGTCGGGACATGGAAGGAGATCTGCTGGATCACCTTGGCGTCGTCAGAGGTGACTCGACCTTCCATCAGCACGAACTCGTGGTGCTCGCCTACGGGATCGGAGCTGAGGAACACCATGCGGCGCTGCTCAAGGTCTTCGTCCGCGATCTGCAGCCCGAGGACACGGGTGTAGAAATCTCGCATATTCATCAGGTCGGTGGCGTAGATGCCAACGTGACCGAGTCCGCCGATCTGGGCCATGATTTGCCTCCTGTATGGGTGGATTGGGGGTCGATGTTGTCGGCAACGTTAGTAGGTTAGGTTGGCGATGTCAAGATGGATTGGAACGGGCCGAGCAGACGCTTACCGGTTTGACCGTTTTGGGGCGCGGTGCCTATAATCTTTCAACGTGACAGATACAACGGACGACGCAGCGCGGCGACGGCCTCGCATCTTCTACGGATGGTGGGTGGTCGTCGTTTCAAGTTTTGTGGGGATGTTCGGGAACGGGTCGATCTCCCAGGGGTTCCCGCGCTTCTTCACGCCGATACAGACCGACCTGGGGCTGACTTCGGCGCAGATGTCGCTGGTGTTCAGCCTGGCGCGGGCAGAAGGCAGCGCCGGCGGGCCACTGATCGGATGGGCGGTGGACCGTTTTGGAGCGCGCCCGATGGTACTGGGCGGCGGATTGATGGTGGGCATCGGCACGATCCTGTTGTCGCGGGCGGACAGCTACTGGGAACTACTGGTTCTGTTCTCGGGCATCGTGTCGATGGGCAAGAGCGCCGGGTTCGGGCAGACGCTGATGGCCGCGGTGAACCAGTGGTTCATACGCCGGCGGTCGGTGGCGATGTCCACGCTGATGACGGCGTTCGCCGGCGGCGGGGCGTTCGTGGTGCTGCTGCTGAACGTTGGGATCCAGCAGTTGGGATGGAGGGACACGCTGCTGTGGACGGGAGTATTCATCCTGGCGATGACCATACCGGCGTCGATCTTCATCCGCAGCCGGCCGGAGGATATGGGGCTGCTGCCGGACGGCGACGTTCCGGAAGACGACAGCGCCGGCGGTGCGGCACGACGGAGGGCCGCCGCCAGCGAAGGGTTCACATTCAGGCAGGCGATTGCGACGCGCACGTACTGGATGATCATGATTGGGGCGATCCTGCGTGTATCGGTGACCAACGGGATGCTGGTGCACGTGTTCCCGATCATGGCGTTGCGCGGGTTGTCGGAGAACGAGGCATCGGCGTGGGTGGCGGCGATGTTCTTCCTGGCGATACCGATGCGGTTCATCATGGGGGTAACGTCGGACAAGTTCCGTGGCAACGTGCTGCTGGCGGTGGGCATGGCGCTGGGCGCGGTCGGAATGGGAGGCTTGTGGATTGGGCCGGGCATTTTCGGGCTGCTGCTGTTCGTGGTGGGCATCGCGATCGTGGAAGGTATAACGTCGGTGAACTGGCTGATGCTGAGCGACTACTACGGTCGCGCGCGGTTCGCTACGCTGATGGGGTTCATGAGCCTGTTCATGAACGTGGGAATGTTCTTCTCGCCATGGGTTTCGGGCCTGGTCAGGGACGCGGTCGGAAATTACTACTGGGTGCTGGCTGTATTCACGCCGCTGTACCTGGTGAGCGCGGTGGCCTTCCTGTTCGCGACAAGGCCAAACCCGCCGGCGAGTTCGAGGCGGCGGTGGATCGGCACCGAGACGACGGGGTCGCCGCAACCGGCGGCCAGCAGCGGGGACGGCAACTAGGCATCGGGCGCGTCGGGTGGCGGGGCGGCGTTTGGTATCATGGGCACGCTGCGGTCGAGGCATCAGCGGACGCTGGAGCGGATATTCACCAGGCCGACGCCATCGGACATACGGTGGTCTGAAGTGGTTTCTCTGATGAGGGCGTTAGATGTTGAAATTTCGGAACTGGCGGGTTCGCGAGTACTGCTCAGGAAAAGCTCAGTCCGAGTAGTCGTTCATCGGCCGCATCCAGGCCCGAATTTGAAGCCTTCATCAGTACAGACAGTCGCCAGATTTCTTGATCAACTCGGAGCGGGATCATGAGGACGATTCAATACAAAGGGTATGTGGCGGAGTTCGAATACGACGACGAGTCAAAACTCACCTGCGGGTCTGTCGCAAATACCGAACCGTATCCCATAGTCGCGTTCGAGCTACCGGAAGGGTATGACGTGTACCGGGAGTTTCAGATATCCGTTGACGTGTACTTAGAATCGTGCGCCGAGGATGGCCTAGAGCCACTGCCGCCACTACCCTACGCAAGCAAGCAGCAAGATGACGCTTTGGCTGTATAGCGACGTCGCTCAACCCTTCCGCAATATCGGAGTCAGTCCACGATGGAAAACATGATGGAATACAAGGGCTACATCGCGGCCGTCGCGTATGACGACGCGACGCAAGCCCTGTATGGAACGGTGGTCAACGCTCGTCCGGCTTTTTCAACAGTGTTTGAAGCCACGGATGTGAAGCAGTTGAGGAAAGAGTTTGAGATTTCGGTGGATGCTTATCTGAGTCGGTGCAAGGAGGAAAAGATCGAGCCGACGAAGCCGTTCTACGGGAAACTGCAGAGTTCGGCCGCCGAGATCGACACTGACATCATGGATGCGCAGCCAATCGTGTTGGTGGGCGAGCATGTGCGGATGGAGCCCATCGGGCAGCAGCACTCGATGGATCTATACGAGGTCGGGAAAGACGAGTCAATCTGGCGGTATCTGCCGCGTCCGGCTTTCAAGGATCTGGAGGACTCGCGGGCGTGGATCGAGAGTTGCATAGACCGGCGCGAGAGGGGCCTTGATATCCAGTTTGCGGTGGTGCACGGGGCAGAGGAACGGGCCATCGGGTCAACGGGTTACCTGGACATTGATCGGCCCAACCGGGCGCTGGAAATCGGCATGACCTGGTACGGCGTGGATTACCAGCGCACGGCCGTCAACACGGAGTGCAAGTACCTGATGCTCCGTCACGCGTTTGATGACCTGGGCGCCTTGCGAGTTTGCCTGAAGACCGATCACCGAAACGAGCGGTCGCAGCGGGCCATCGAGCGCATCGGAGCCTTGCGTGATGGGGTGCTGCGAAACCATCGCATCGCGTGGGACGGGGCGAACCGGCACTCGGTGTACTACAGCATCATCGACAGCGAGTGGCCGGGAGTGAAGGCGCGGCTGGAGGAGAGGCTGGCTGCGTAAGTTCCGATATCCAATCCAATTTGACGCCGAGGTGATTGCCATGATGGACCCGCAACCGATAATCCTGAGCGGCCAGAACGTGCGCCTGGAACCCATTGGACAGCAGCACGCGGAAAGCCTGTACGAATTCGGCCAGGAAGAAGACATCTGGCGCTACCTCACCGGGGGGCCGTTCACCAGCCTGGAGCACACTCGGGAATGGGTGGACATGTGCATGGGGCGCAACAAAACGGGGGCGCGGTTGCAGTTCGCGGTGATTCACCTGGGCGACAACCGGGCCATCGGAACAACGGGCTACTCGGACATTGACCGTCCCAACCGGGCGGTGGAAATCGGGATGACCTGGTATGGAGCGCCATACCGTCGCACCGCCGTGAACACGGAGTGCAAATACCTGCTGATGCGCCACGCCTTTGAGGATCACGACGCGCTGCGGGTGTGCCTCAAGGCCGACCACCGCAACGAGCGGTCGCAACGGGCGATCCAGCGGATCGGCGGCGTGCAGGAGGGCGTGCTGAGGAACCACCGCATTGCCAAGGACGGGGTGAACCGGCATTCGGTCTATTTCAGCATCATCGACAGCGAGTGGCCGGACGTGAAGGAACGGCTCGAAGGGATGATGAGGCGGTAGCGGGCAGGCCGAGCCATGAGGTCCCGGCGTCGCGCCCATTTGCGCCGGGTGCGGTATGCGGGTATGATTACCGCCGTTCCGTGAAGTACTGGCTGCGCTGACGAGTTTGAGGACCGCGTCGCGCACCTTTCTGCGGGGCGCTGTCATACTGACAGGGCCGCTATTGATTGCTATAATCTGCGCCGGAGGAGGTGCCCATGCGAGCAATTGACTACCAAGCCCCCACATCCTTGAGCGAAGCCGTGTCCATCATGGCTGCCAACGGCGACCGAGCCCGGCCCCTGGCCGGCGGCACGGACGTCCTGGTCCAGCTACGCGGAGGCCGTCGCGAGGCCGACGTCGTGCTTGACACGAAGAAGATCCCCGAGCTGAACGGGCTGAATCTGAACGACAACGGATTGCAGCTCGGCGCTGCCGTTCCCTGCTTCCAGATCTACCAGAACTCCGCGGTCGCCGCCGCGTATCCCGGCCTGATCGACGCCGCCGGCATGATCGGCAGCATCCAGATCCAGGGCCGCGCGACCGTCGGCGGGAACCTGTGCAACGCCGCGCCGTCGGGAGACACCATCCCGCCGGTGATCACGCTGAGCGGCGAAGCACATATCAACGGACCAAACGGCTGGCGGACCATGCCGGCGGAAAACTTCTGCACCGGCCCGGGTCGGAATGCGCTGGAAAACGGCGAACTCCTGGTGGCGATCCAGCTACCGGCGCCGGCAGCAAACTCTGGCACGGCCTACCTGCGGTTCATCCCGCGCAACGAGATGGACATCGCCGTGGCCGGCGTCTCCTCCACGGTGCAGCTTGACGCCTCCGGACAGACCATCCAGTCGGCGCGCATCGCGCTGGCATCGGTGGGACCGACGCCGATCCTGGCCACCGCCGCCGGCGACAGCCTCGCGGGGAAGGCCATTTCGGACGACGCGATTGCTGAAGCGGGCCAGTTGGCCAGCGAAGCCGCCACGCCGATTACCGACATGCGCGGCACCATCCGCCAGCGTCATCACCTGGTGGACGTGCTGACCCGCCGCACACTGAACATCGCCATCCGGCGCGCCCGAGGGGAGGAATAAATATGCCCGGACTTGTCCACGTAACGACTACCATCAACGGCAACCAGACCGATTTTCTCTGTGAGCCGCGCCAGAGCCTCCTGGAGTGTCTGCGCGACGTCGTCGGCATGACCGGCTCCAAAGAGGGCTGCAACGACGGCAACTGCGGAGCCTGCACGGTGAACATGGACGGGCGCATCGTCTGTTCGTGCCTGGTGCTGGGTGTTGAGGCCCAGGGCGCCGAGGTCAACACCATCGAAGGCGTGGCCTCTGCCGAGGGGTTGCACCCAATTCAGCAATCGTTCCTTGAGAACGCAGCCCTTCAGTGCGGAATCTGCACGCCGGGCTTTATCGTGGCCACCAAGGCGCTCCTGGAGGCCGAACCCGACGCCGACGAGGCGCGGATTCGCCACTGGCTGGCCGGCAACCTGTGCCGCTGCACCGGCTACGACAAGATCGTCCGCGCCGTGCTGGACGCCGGGGAGCGCATGCGGGCGGGTTAACCATTCGCTCCGCTGCCGACGGGCGCACAAAAACGTCGGCATAAGGATATGTTCCAAACGTAGGGGCGAATGATTATTCGCCCCTACACTGCTAAAGAGGTGAGACAAAGTGACGACAGCGAATCAAGTGCTCTCGGAAGTTGAGTACGACGTAGTTGGCAAGCGTCCGGTGCGTCCGGACGGTGTGGACAAGGTGACCGGTCGCGCGCAATACGGGGCCGACCTGAACCTGACGGGCCTGCTGCAGGGGCGGGTGCTGCGCAGCCCCCACGCCCATGCGCGCATCCGCTCGGTGGACACCAGCAAGGCGGAGGCGCTGGACGGCGTGCGCGCCGTGATAACCGCGGCCGACCTGCCCTTCGCGTCCATGAGCAAGGACGAACTGGGCGGCGACTACAACCGCTTCAAGTTCCTGAGCGACAACTTCCTGGCGAGCAACAAGGCGCTGTACCGAGGCCACGCCATTGCGGCCGTCGCTGCCGACAACGCGCACATCGCCGAGGCCGCGCTGGCGTTGATCGAGGTTGACTACGAGGTGCTTGAGCCGGTAATCGACGTGCGGGCTGCCATGCAGGACGGCGCTCCGCTGCTGCACGACGATCTGGTCCACACATCGGCGATGGGCGAGGTTTCGGAGAAGCCCAGCAACGTGGCGTCCTACATGAAGTTTGAGAAGGGCGACGCTGCGGCGGGTTTCGCGCAGGCCAACGTCATCGTCGAGCGCGAGTTCACCACCGCCTCGGTGCACCAGGGTTACATCGAGCCGCACAACGCCACGGCGCACTGGCGAGCTGACGGGCAGATCAACGTCTGGTGCAGCACGCAGGGCGCGTTCGTGGTCCGGGCCAACACCGCTGACGTACTGCGGGTGGACGTATCCGACGTGCGGGTTACGCCCATGGAGATCGGCGGCGGATTCGGCGGCAAGGTTTCGTTCTACCTGGAGCCGGTGGCGGCGCTGCTGTCGAGCAAGGCCGGCGCGCCGGTGAAGGTTTTGATGAGCCGCACCGAGGTATTCGAAGGCAGCGGGCCCGCGCCGGGAAGCTGGATGCGCGTCAAGATGGGCGCCAACCGGGCCGGTAAGATCACCGCCGCCGAGATTGAGCTGGCATTCGAGGCCGGAGCCTATCCCGGTTCTCCGGTGATGCAGGGCGCGACGTGCGCATTCGCCTGCTACGAACTGGAAAACGGCGCGGTAGAAGGCTACGACGTGATGGTCAACAAGCCCAAAACCTCAGCCTACCGCGCGCCCGGCTCGCCGCAGGCCGCCTTCGGCGTGGAACAGGTGGTGGACGAGGTCGCCCAGAAGCTGGGAGTGGATCCGGTAGAGTTCCGCCTGAACAACGCGGTCACGGAAGGATCGCGCAAGGTCGAAGGGCCGGTATTCCAGAAGATCGGGCTGGTGGAATGCCTGGAAGCGGCGCAGAACCACGATCACTACCGCACCCCGCTGAGTGGGCCCAACCGGGGCCGGGGCATCGCCGCCGGCTTCTGGATGAACCGCGGGTTCCACTCCAGCGTCAACATGACGGTGAACCCCGACGGCACGGTGAACCTGATCGAGGGCTCGGTGGACATCGGCGGGTCGCGGGCATCCATCGCGCAGCAGGCCGCCGAGACGCTGGGCATCGGCTACGACGAGATCAAGCCGCAAGTGGTTGACACCGATTCCATCGGTTTCACGATGGTGACGGGCGGCAGCCGCACGACCTTTGCGACGGGCTGGGCAGCCATCCTGGCCTCCGAGGACATCAAGACGCAGATGGTGGAGCGGGCGGCGTCAATCTGGGACGTGCCGGCTGAGGACGTGGAGTACGATTCCGGAGTCATCAGTCACAAGTCTGAAGAGCTGAGCTTCACGTTCAAGGAACTGGCGCGGCAGCTTTACACCACCGGCGGCGGGATCACCGGCACGGCCAGCCTGGACCCGACCGGCGAGGGCAACTCATTCGGCGTGCACGTGGTGGACGTTGAGGTTGATCCCGACACCGGCAAGACGGAGATCCTGCGCTACACGGCCATTCAGGATGCCGGCAAGGCGGTGCATCCCAGCTACGTGGAGGGCCAGATCCAGGGCGGCGCGGTGCAGGGCATCGGCTGGGCGCTGAACGAGGAGTACTACTTCGGCAACAACGGCCAGATGATGAACTCCAGCTTCCTGGACTACCGGATGCCGACGTCGCTGGACCTGCCGATGATCGACACGGTGATCGTGGAGGTCGCTAACCCCGGGCATCCCTACGGCGTGCGCGGCGTGGGCGAGGTTCCCATCGTGCCTCCGCTGGCAGCCATAGCCAACGCGGTGGAGCAGGCGACGGGCAAACGCATGACCGCGCTGCCCATCACGCCGGGGAGCGTGCTGGAAGCGGAGTGGAACGGCGGGTAACGTTCCCCAATAGCAGCATTATTGCCGGCCTAGCGGTATGTTCTGCCAGGCCGGCAACGCATTTAATGCAGCCAGTTGGGGCGGTTCTTGAGGATGGTGAAATACCGACTTTACGTGGACGAAGTGGGTGACGCTGGCCTGAAGCACGTCGGAGACCTGCAACACAGATTTTTGAGCCTAACCGGTGTGATCGCGGAATCGGATTATGTCCGGGTCCGCATTCACCCGGAGTTGGAATCTATCAAGAACAACCTCTTCGAATCCCACCCCGATGAGCCGGTGGTTCTACATCGCAAAGAACTAATCAACGCGACTTGGCCGTTCCACGTGCTGAGAGACTCGGAAACTCGAGCTGCTTTCGATGCCGAGATGCTTGCCCTCATCCGTGATTGGGATTACCGGGTGTTGACAGTGTGCTTGGACAAGCAAGCCTTTGTTGCAGCGAGCCTCAATGCCATTCACGACCCGTACAATTACTGCCTTACCACTCTCGTGGAACTGTTTAGCAATTGGCTGGACCTCTGTGAATCCATAGGCGACGTTATGGTTGAAACCAGAGGAAGTAAGGAGGACAAAAAGACCAAAGAGCACTTCCGCATCTTGTGGGAAACCGGCACCACCGGCGCAGGGGCGCGGCCATTCCAGAATTTGCTAACAAGCCGTGAGGTTAAAATCAATGCCAAGGACAAAAATATCAGCGGGCTACAGCTTGCGGACCTGTTTGCACACCCGTTGCACAGTTCCATTCTGAACGAACATGGCTTCCAGGCCCGACCGTTAGCTCCTCACGCCGCGCAAATCCTAGCCATCTTGGAAACGAAATATTGCATGAGGATGGTGTAATCGTAAGCAAGCGTCTCGTACCATAAAAAAGAGGCTTGAAAAAGCCCCTTTCTTCGGCGGCTATAACGTCCGCCCCCCTCCGCTAAACGGATTAAATTTATCGTAGGCGTGTGGAAAAGAGGTTGTCAAGTAGGCAGCCCCTGTGATTTGCCCATACACATGGTAGCAAACCTCTGACGAAAAGGAGCGGTAAGTGCGGATAGAATTTGGTGGGTGGCAGGTGCGGAGCTTTGAGCCGGAGGATGCGCCGGCTTTGGCCAGGTATGGGAACAACCGGGCGGTGTGGCGCAACCTTTGGGACCGCCACCCATATCCGTATGGCATCGCGGATGCGGAGGAATGGATTCAGTTTGCGTTGGAACAGGAGCCTGAAACAATTTTCGCCATCGCATCGGCGGACGAGGCCATTGGGTGTATCGGCATGTTGCCGCAGGACGACGTGGCGCGCATCTCCGCCGAAGTTGGCTATTGGCTGGGAGAGCCGTTCTGGAATCGGGGCATCGTCACCGGAGCGTTGCAGGCGTTGACCGATTATGCGTTCACGAAATTGGACCTGGTCCGATTGTTCGCCACCGTGATGGAGTGGAATCCCGCATCGGCACGGGTGCTGGAGAAAGCGGGTTACGAGTATGAGGGTTGCCTGCGCAAGAGCGTCATCAAGGATGGGGAGATACTGGACCAATGGTTGTACGCCATCGTGAGGGAGCAGGGTCCCATACCCTGAAGCGTGACCGGGGCGGGGGCAAATCGAAGTGAGGGATCAGCCGCCGGTGCCACGGGCCTGTAGAATAGAGCAAAGATGGAGCAACGGCGGGTCGTTGCCATTTGCATCGAGGTTTGACTCATGTGTATAGAATTCGGCGAGTGGCAGATACGGAGTTTCCGGCCCGAAGATGCTGAATCGGTGGCGAGGCACGCCAACAACCGGAAGGTATGGCGCAACCTGAGAGATCGCTTTCCGCATCCGTACAGAGTTCGTCATGCCGAGGTTTGGATCGATCTCGCCGCCGCACAGACGCCGGAGACCAACTTTGCCATCGCCTCCGCCACGGAAGCCATCGGTGGCATCGGGTTGGAACTGCGTCGTGATGTCCATCGACGTTCGGCCAACGTGGGATATTGGCTGGGGGAACCGTACTGGGGCAGGGGGATCGCCACCCGCGCGCTGCAGGCGTTCACCGAGTTCGCTTTCGCGGAGTTTGACTTGGTCAGGATAGACGCCAATGTTTACGAGTGGAATCCGGCCTCGGCGCGGGTACTGGAAAAGGCCGGCTACGAATACGAAGGGCGGTTGCGCAAGAGCATCACCAAGGATGGGCAAACGATCGACGAATGGCTGTATGCGACGGTGCGTGGGTGACACTCACTGAGCACAACGCCCGCGATGATATACTCCACATTACTGGGTTACTGTTCAGCCGCGGCATCCCGTCCCGGGTATAAGGAACCTTTCCATGACCACCGGCACCATCGACAAATCTCTTGAGTTGCAGATCGCCGATATCGTGCAGCGCACGCTGGACGACCACTATCAGGGCGCCTTGACGTTCGGCCCCATCCGCGTCCAGGAAACGGACGACATGGTGACCGGGGAGTGGTATCTGCAAATTTTCATTGTGGTGGATGGGGATTACCAGTTGCTGGCCGATCAATGGTCTTGGCGACTTTACCATCATATTGAGCCAGAGCTTCAGGCGATCAGTGTTACCCAATACGTTCTGCCAAGATATATCCCCAAGAACGATTGGGGCTGGTTCCACGAGGCGGAAGGCCTTGATTTCTGACGACCTGCTTGACATTGCTCGGCGTCTTGCGGAAGGAACCCCGACGCACACCGACCTGCGACGCGCCATCAGCAACATCTATTACGCTACATTTCACGCCATCTGCCAGAGCAACGCCGATGCCTTGGTCGGAGACGATCCCGATGACCGAGACCAATCGGCATGGCGCCAGGCGTATCGCGCGTTGGAGCATGGCTACGCTCGACAGCGTTGTCAGCAAATTGAGCGTGGCGGCAGGTTCACCGTTGAAGTCCAGATCCTGGCCGATTACTTCCCCGCCATCCAACACCTTCGCCACCAAGCCGACTATGATCCCGACCGGATTTTCGTTCAACAGGAAACCCTGAACGCCATCAATGAAGCCGCCGCGCGCATCGACGTGTTTCGTTCTGCTTCGCCACGCGAGCGGCGCGCCTTCGCCGTGTACATCCTCATGCGTGAGCGACAGGACTGAGTCCATGACGACTGTATCGACACTGGCTAAGCATCTTGCCCTGCTTCTCACCACCGCCCTGGCGGTCCTCGTGATGGCCGGCTGCGCGGCCGAGGAAGCGCCGTCGTATCAGCCATCCGCCGGCGGTGAGGCGGGCGTGCCGGTGGCTGTTGCCGTACCTGATTTGTCTGAAAAGGCGCAGTCGGGCGAGGCGGTATTCAATGCCAACTGCTCCGCCTGCCACGGGGCTAACGCAGCGGGAACTGCCCTGGGTCCGCCGCTGGTGCACAAGATCTACGAACCGGGCCACCACCAGGACTTCTCATTCCGCAACGCGGTGCAGAACGGAGTGGTATCCCACCACTGGCAGTTCGGCAACATGGCCCCCGTGCCGGGTGTCGCGGAGGACGATGTCGAGCGGATCATCTGCTACGTTCGCGAGTTGCAGAGGGCCAACGGGATATTTGAAGACGAGAGGGGGCTGGCGGCCTGCTGACGTTGCGAATATTTTTGCCTTATCATGTAAGCATCTACCCGAGTGCAGGAGGTGTGCCGTGCCCAAGGTATTTGTCCCCACGATGCTGCAATCCGCCACGGGGGGCGTGAAACAGGTGGAGGTGGAAGCGCGCAACGTGCGGCAGGTAATCGAGCAGTTGGACGAGATGTTTCCCGGCATCGCCGGCCGGCTGATGGAAGACGGGGAGATACGCAGCAATCTCGCCGTGGACGTGGATGGAGAAGTGGCGCGCATGGGCCTGATGCAGCGAGTCGGCGAGACCTCGGAGATCCACTTCGTGCCGGCCATCGGCGGCGGGTGAAGGCATCGCCTGCTCCACGCGCCTGCGAACAACGGCTGGCAGAGCGTGGCACAGCTGATCCCCGACTGATATCCACAGACCGCGCCAGGGATCAGAAAGGTCCGTTCCGACCGCAGCGTGCCGAGTGGCTGGTTTGACCCGTCCCGGTACGGCGGATACAATGATTCAATCCCTTCCGTTGTGATTGCCCATTTATGACAAGCTCCGTATTACCGCCTGACTATGATCCAGACACCATGCCCACCTGCGCGGGCTACGGCATGGACGTCGAAACGCAGGGCATGGCTTCGGCTGCGTACCGTCCCGTCCCCGGGTCTAACGTCAAGGTGGTATCGGCCGGCGGGCTGGTATTTCGGCAATCCGGCGACCTGATTGAGACGCTGCTGTGCGCTCGCGCGCGACCTGGTTACTACGGCGAAGACGCGCCGCTGACGTGGCGGTTGCCCAAGGGGACGCCCGAGCACGGCGAGACGGTCGAGGAGACCGCCCGCCGCGAAGTGCAGGAAGAAACGGGAGTGCACGTCAACGTGCTCGCTCCCATTACCAGCATCCAGTACTTTTTCGTTGGGCACGACGACGGGGTGCGTTACGACAAGACGGTCTATTTCTACCTGATGGAGCCGCGCGGCGGCAGCACGGATGACCACGACACCGAGTTTGACGTGGTGGAGTGGTGCAGCTACGAACAGGCTTTGGAACTGCTGGAATACGACAACGAGCGCAGCGTGCTGGAAGAGGCGCGCTCCCTCATAGAAACCTACCGGGAAAGCGTCGGGCCATGAGCAAGCAAAACCTGGTACTGCGGGGGGTGCGCGTTCTGCTGCGCGGAAAGCGCATGGAAGACGCCGAGAAGGACTACATCTGGCGCAGCGACCCCGAGATTGCCAGGCTGGACGCGGCCTATCCGCTGACGATGAAATACGACCGGTACCTCAAGCTGTTTGAGGACCAGATTCGCTGGCCTACCCCCGGTTCCCACCATTTCGGGATCGAGGCTGCCGGCGGCAAGTACATCGGCAACTGCATGTACTACGACCTGGATAGCCTGGCCAAGGCCGCAGAACTGGGCATCGTCATAGGGGACAAAGACTACTGGAGCGGCGGCTACGGCTATGACGCGGTGGTAACGCTGCTGCACTACATGTTCGACGAGATGCGGCTGAAGCGGGTGTACCTGCACACGCTGGAATGGAACCACCGGGCGCAGAAGAGCTTCGAACGATCGGGATTCCAACCGGTGCGGCATGTACGCAGAATGTCGCACGATTTCATATTGATGGAAGTATTGCGCGAGGATTGGGACGCAACCGCCGAGGAACGATTGGCTCGGCGGCAACAAATCCTGGAAGAGCGTGGCGGAGTTCCCGTGGGCGACGACGACGCGGTGGCGGAAGCCGTATAAACATTTAAAACGCGCCTGATTGGGCGCCAATCCGGGGGGAGCTTATGGAGCATGCTGACCATGCCGGGCATTCCCACGACCACCATCGCGGCGCTGGCAAACGCGCCCTGGTCATAGTCCTCGGCCTGCTTGCCACCCATATGGCGGTGGAAATCGCCGGCAGCATCATCTCGGGCAGCTTGGGTTTGCTGGCGCACGCCACGCACATGCTCACCGATATGGTGGCAATCTGTTTGGCCATATTCGCCATGTGGATCGCGGAAAGACCGGCCAGCATCACGCGCACGTTCGGATTCCAGCGTATCGAAGTGCTGGTGGTGATGCTGAACGCGCTGGCTCTGTGGGTGCTGGCCAGTTGGATCGCATACGAAGCGTACCAACGACTCAACGAACACGCTCACGGCCACCATCACGAGGTTGAGGGCGGGATAATGGCGGCGGTGGCGGGCATTGGGCTGGGCATCCACCTCATCGCGGCCTGGGTGCTGCACCGGTCGTCGCGGCACAGCATCAACGTCGAAGGCGTTTTCTGGCACATCATCGCCGATATGATGGGGGTGATTGCCCTGATTGTCTCCGGATTGATCGCGCTGTTTTTCCACTGGCACCTGATTGACCCGATCGTCAGCCTGGTGATCGCAGGGTTGATCCTGGTGACTTCGGCGCGTCTGGCGGTCCGGGTGTTCAGGATTCTTCTGGAAACTGTCCCGCCGCACATCGATATGTATGAGTTATGCCACGCGCTGGAGGATGTGGAGGGCGTGACGCTGGTGCACGACGTTCACGCCTGGACCATCACATCCGGCTACGAAGCATTCACCGCGCATGTGCTGGTGGAGTCCGATTACCCGCCCGAAAATATGGACTCGTTGCTGCGGCGGTTGCGTGGAATAATCAGGCATGACTACGGGATCCGGCACATCACGTTGCAGGTGGAACAAGGGGTGGACGGCTGCGGAGAGGAGAATCATCACGTAGACCACCTGGCGGCACGTTCGTTCGCCGAGGCGTGACCCGTACCACCGGGTGCGAGATGGACAGTCATCAACATGCTGGACACGCAGATGACGGCTACAGCGGACGCGGTGGCCGTCATCAGGCGGAACCCGCCCATGAATACCGGGAGGCGGGTCGGCGGCGTCTGCTGATCGCGCTGGCGCTGATCGTGTCCTACATGGTCGTGGAGGTGGTGGTCGGGATGCTGTCCGGCAGCCTGGCGCTCATGGCGGACGCGGCCCACATGCTCACCGACGCCGGCGCGATCGGTCTCGCGCTGTTTGCCATCTGGATCTCGAACCGGCCGGCGTCCATCAAGCGCACGTTCGGATACTACCGCACCGAGGTGCTGGCCGCGCTGTTCAACGCGGTGAGCCTGTGGATACTGGCAGCGTGGATTTTCTACGAGGCGTACCACCGGTTCCGCGACGTGCCGGAGGTTGCCGGCGGCATGGTGCTGATCGCTGGGAGCGCCGGCCTGCTGGTAAACGTGGTCGCCGCATGGATTTTGCACCGGTCGGCGGGGCACAGCCTGAACGTGGACGGGGCGTTTCGGCACGTCATAGCCGACCTTTTGGGATCGATCGGCGTGGTGGTTTCGGGCGTGCTGACGCTGGCGTTTGGCTGGTGGATTGCCGACCCCATACTGAGTGTCCTGATCGGAGTCCTGATCCTGATCAGTTCGTCGCGCCTGGTGGTGAACGTCTTCCACGTGCTGCTGGAGGGAGCGCCGGCGCGAATTGACATGCACCGGCTGTGCATGGCGCTGGAGGACGTGCCGGGGGTGACGCTGGTCCACGACATCCACGCGTGGACCATCACGTCCGGCTATGAATCGCTCACGGCGCACGTCCTGGTGGACCCTGACTATCACGGCGAGTTGGAGAGCTTGCGGCGCCAGTTGCAGCAGATCGCGTACCACGACTTTGGCATCGCCCACATCACCATGCAGATGGAACAGTCGCTGGAGGGATGCACCGAACGACACCACTTTGACCATTTGATGGCGTGAATCGACGGCATGGGTCCCGATCCTCAAATTGTAGGGGCGACCCATGGGTCGCCCCTACGTCTGGGTTACGGTTTGTGCAGCAGATTACGCCCGGATGCGGGCAGGGTGGTTGAACAGTTGCTCCAGCGGCAAGCTGAGGCTCGGGAACAACGGTGTGGTGAGAGTGTCTGCTGCGGCGAGGACAGCGCGTTCCTGGTACACGCCATTGTCGTCCAAAGCCAGTTGGATGAGGTTGTCGGCGTCGCCATCCAGGAGCCAGTATTCGGGGACACCGGCGACTTCGTAGAGGCGACGCTTATCGACCAAGTCTCGGTCCCGGTCCGTAGACAGCACCTCGACCACAATGTCGGGCGCCCCTTGAACCCAAACCTGGCCCAAGATCCCTGACCGGTCCGAGCGAACGACGATTATATCCGGCGACAAGTAATCGTTTTCGATGAGCACCACGTTCACGGGAATGTACGTGTGCGCGAGGCCAATCAGTGTCAACTGGTCAAAGAGGTATTTCCACAGCAGTTGGACCAGGAATTGATGATCCAGCCCCGGCTCCGGCATTATGTACAACAGCCCCTCGATCAGTTCGGAGCGCGGGCCAGTTTCCGGCAAGCCGCGAAACTCCTCGGGGGTCATCCGCATCCCGCTGTAGATTCCAGTCGTCGTGGTCATAGGATTGTGCCCTTGTTCCGGTGGCTATGATCGAGGTGCCTCACCTGATCATTTTACCCCACCGTCACGCGCTGGCCTTCGTCGCTGGACTGTCGGATGGCGTCGATGAAGCGGTGGAGGGTAACGGCATGGTCGAAGTCGGGCAGGGCGTCGCCGTTGGACTGGCCGCGGATTGACGCCGCGAACCGGCTGTAGAGTTGGCCAACATTGTACGGGGACCCGCTGGGAATCTCCGGCGCGAGGTGGAGTTCCTCGGCTGGCGTGAGGTCCTGGAGTTCGTTGCTGCCGCCGCGCGCGCCGCGGATGCTGACCGACTGGAGTTGCGGCGAGTCCACGGACACCGCGACCAGCGTGCCTTCCTCGCCGTAGATCTCCATGCGGTAGCCACTGCCGGCCCACGGCGTGCTGCCGATCTGCACCGAGGCCACGCCTCCACTCTGGAGGTTGCCGCTGACCAGGATGTTGTCTGGTGAGGTGACCGGGAGGTCGTTGCCGGTGTCGGTCTCATGCCATGTGGAGGCCTGGGTGCTGACCACGGTGGACACTTCGGCGAACTCTCCAACGACGCTGCACAGGGCATCGATGGTGTGACCGCACGCGATGGTGAGGGTGTGGGCGCCGAGTTCGTTATCGCGCTGCCAGGTGCGCCCGGAGTCGCGGGAGAGGACACCCTCGCGCATCAGGCGAACGTGGCAGGTCATGACGCGGCCCACGTAGCCGTCGGCGATGAGGTTCTTGAGGTGGGCGACGGCGGGATTGGCGCGGGCCTGCAGTCCAACAATGGTTTTGACGCCCTGCTCGCGGGCGACGTTAGCCATCTCGATGGCCTCTTCGGTGGTGCGACCCAGGGGCCATTCCGTAAAGGTATGCTTGCCGGCGCGCAGAGCGGCCATCGTGGGTTCGTAGTGGCTGGGCACGCGCAGGGAAATGGTGGCGGCCTCGATGTCGGCGTCGGACAGCATGCGGTTGTAGTCGTCCCACGCGCTGCCGGCGTTGAAGGCGGCCTTGGCCTCGTCGGCGGATTCCTGACGGGTTGTGCAGACCCCCGCGAGGTCGAAGTCGGGGTGCGCGGCCAGCGCCGGCAGGTGGGCGCGAGGCGACCAGCCCTGGTGAATATTGGCGCCGATGAGTCCGATCTTGATGGGCTGCTGGGTGGTCATGGCAGGACCTCCTGTATGGAGCGAAAGCGGTGGGGATCAGGTAGCGCCATCGTAACACAGGGGCGACGATCTCCAACCGCAGTGGTGTACAATCGGGGCGCTCCGATCCATCCACGTACGAGTCGTAACAACGATGACACTTCCACAAGAAGCCAGCCTCCGATTTGTTGACGGCCTGCCCATTTGCCGCGTGCTCAACGGGATGTGGCAGGTGTCGGGGGCTCACGGGCGGATCGATCCCGAATCGGCGCTGGACGCGATGATGGCCTACCATGATGCCGGTTTCACCACGTGGGACCTGGCCGACCACTACGGTCCGGCGGAGGATTTTATCGGGGAGTTCCGGCGGCGTCTGGCGAATGCGCGGGGAGAGGATACGCTGTCGGAGATGCAGGCATTCACCAAGTGGGTGCCGCGTCCGGGGCCGATGAATCGGCAGATTGTCGAGAACAACGTCGACATATCCCTACGGCGCATGGGCGTCGAGCGGCTGGACCTGCTGCAATTCCACTGGTGGGAGTACGGGGACAAGCGGTACCTGGACGCGCTGGAGCACCTGGCTGCCCTGCGGGACGAGGGTAAACTGCACCGCGTGGCGTTGACCAACTTCGACACCCAACGGCTGCGGGATATCGCCGACCACGGCGTCCGCGTGGTGTCCAACCAGGTGCAATACTCGCTGATCGACCGGCGGCCAGAGGTGCAGATGACCGGCGTCTGCGAGGAACAGCGGGTGTGGCTATTGCCCTACGGCGTGCTGTGCGGCGGGCTGTTGTCCGATCGTTATCTGGGCCAGCCGGAGCCGAGTTCCCCGATACTGAACACCGCAAGCCTGCGCAAGTACAAGCAGATGGTGGACGCCTGGGGCGGATGGGACCTGTTCCAACGGCTGCTGGCTGCGCTCAAAGCCATAGCTGACAAGCACGGCGTCAGCATCGCCAACGTGGCGTCGCGGTACATCCTGGAGAAAAACACCGTGGCCGGCGTGATCATCGGAGCGCGCCTGGGAGTGGCCGAGCACATCGCGGAGAACGCGAGAGTGTTCAGCTTCCAGCTGGACGTGGACGACTATCGGATGATTGACGAGGTATCGGCCAACGCCCGCGACCTTTACCGGATGATCGGCGACTGCGGCGATGAGTACCGGCGCTGATCCATCCAATTCACATTTGAGGTTCACATGCAAATAGGCGCAATTTTTCCGCAAACCGAGATAGGGCCCGACCCGGTTGCCATCCGCGACTACGTGCAGGCGGTGGAGGGGATGGAGTTCGACTACCTGTTCATCGCCGACCACGTGCTGGGCGCCGACCCCACGCATCACGAGCATGTGCGTGGCTCCTACTACACGCACCACAGCGTGATCCACGAGTCGCTGACCACGCTGGCGTTCATCGCGGCGATCACCACCAAGATCCGGCTGATCACGGGGATCCTGATTCTGCCGCAGCGGCAGACCGCGCTGGTGGCGAAGCAGGCGGCCGAGATCGACGTTCTGAGCGGCGGGCGGTTGACGCTGGGTATCGGCGTGGGTTGGAACCACGTTGAGTTCGAGGCGCTGGGGGAGGATTTCTCCACTCGGGGGATCCGCTCGGAGGAACAGATCGACCTGATGCGCGCCCTGTGGACGCAGGATGTGGTGGACTTCGACGGCCGCTGGCACACCGTGCGCTCGGCCGGCATCAAGCCGCTGCCGGTGCAACGGCCGATTCCGGTGTGGTTCGGCGCCGGCGGGTCGGCCGGGCCGGTGCCCAGGGACGTTGTGCTGCGCCGCATCGCGCGCATGGGAGACGGATGGTTCCCCAGCTTCCCGCCCGGTGATACGGCTCGCGGTGTGCTGGACAAGATGCAGACCTACATCGCCGAAGCGGGCCGGCAACCAGAGGATGTTGGCCTGGCGGGACGCATCCGCATGCCCGACAAGTCGCCGGAGGAATGGCTGGCCGAGGTGGAAGGCTGGCAATCGATGGGCGGTACGCACGTCATGGCGGAGGCGCGACGCGGCCCGCTGAGCGCCGTTGACCAGCACATCGAGGCGATGCGGCAGTTTCGCGAGGTGATCCCGGTGGGTTGGGGACGATAGTAAACGCGAGGAATGAAGCGAACAGCGTAGGGGCAGGTTTGAAACCTGCCCCTACGACATGCATCCTTCGACGGGCTCAGGATGAGCGGATTCGCCTCACCGGGAGCCGGTGGAGTAGGGTGTGTCGCCCAGGGGGTGGTCGGCCCACTTGCCGGCCTCGACGGACGACAGGAAGTCGGACACCAGTTGGTTAAACAGGGCTGGTTCCTCCAGGTTGATGGCGTGGCCGCATTGGGGCAGCACCGCTAGCCCGCTGCGGGGCATATGACGCTTTATCATGATGGACGGCTCGACGCAGGGGTCGTCCTCATCGCCGATCATGATGAGCGTGGGAACCTGGCAAGCGTTCATGTGCGGGATGAGCTGGTCGATGGTGGGCCGCTTCAGCTGAACGCCGCGGAAGGTGTAGGCGGAACCGCGGGCGTTGTGTCCAAACAACATCCGCATGAATTCCTCGTAGCCGCGCGGGTCCTTGCGCTGGAGTTGGACGCGGGTGGGGCCGCTGCCGTAGTCCTTCATGACGGGCGGCGTGCCCTCGGCCAGCAGGCGGGCGGCCATGGCCTCGCCGCCGGTGCGGAAGGCCTCGTTGTGGGTGGTGCCGGAGCCGGCGGAGGCCACGATGATGGCCTTGCAGCGCTCGGGGTATCGCAGGGCGAAATTCAAGGCGACGTTGCCGCCCATGGACAATCCGCCGATGTAGGCCTGTTCGAGTCCGAGATGGTCCATGAGGCGGCGCAGGTCCTCAAGGGTGACGTCCTGCGAGTACGCCTCAGGATCGGTGGGCACTTCGGAAGGCGGGTAGCCGCGATCGTTGTAGGTGATGACGCGGTAGCGGTGGCTGAAGTAGCGCACCTGCTGCTCCCAGCTCTCGTAGGATCCGGCGAACTCGTGGCTCCAGATGAGGGGAAAGCCCTCGCCGGTGGACTGGTAGAAAATCTGCACGCCGTCGGAATCAAAGGTTGGCATTGATGGGCTCCGTAGTGGATTTAGAGGTGATGCTGTTGGGGTTGAGGCAGGCTACCGGTGGCGGCGGAAGAGTTGCCAGACGGGGATGTTGAAACCGGGGAGGAGGTCGCCGCCGTCGAGAGTGTCGTCTTCGCCGAGAGTTTCGGGGTCCTGGCCGGGGCGATAGCGGGTTACGGTGGTGGTCTCGGGGTCGCCGTACCACACCTCCTGGGCGCGGAAGTCCAGCCACATTTGTGCACGCTCCGCCACACCGCGGGGTGTATCACTTGGCGATTTGATCTCAACCACCAAGTTCGGGGCACGTTCGGGGTAGCCGTCAGTTTGTTCCGCAGGATGGCCAGGAGCGTACCAAACCACGTCAGGAGCACGGACTGTATCGGGGTTGGATTCCAACCGATAGCCGTGGTTGTCTCCCACCCAACCATAGTCGTTGGCTGCCGCGTAGTTGTAAAGGGCGGCGTTGAATCCCGACGATACAAGGCCGTGCCTTTTTCCCGGAGGGGGCATCTCGATCAATACTCCTCGCACCAACTCCTGCCGCAGCCCGTTGTCGGGCATCATCAGCAATTCATCGGCGGTGATCAGTTTGGTCGTGGTCATGTTGCACCAGCCTGCCGGGTGTGGCTCCCTGATGTTGGCATTTTAGCATCAAAAGCCCCTCTCCCTTTTGAGGAGAGGGGCCGCGTCGTTACCGAATCAGGTTCGCCGCATGGTTCGACAGGCTCACCATGAGCGGAACCCGTTTGCCATGGGGTTATTCGTTGGGGGTGAGGGCCAGGGAGCGGATTTCGCCGAACTCCTTCTGGATCTTGTCCCAGTTGTTGCCGCCGTCTGTGCTGACGTACACGTAGCCGTAGATGCTGGCGGCAACCATGACATCGTCAACGTGAGGGCTGGCGGCGAACCAGTACACCACCGAGTTGGGGGTCTGGGACAGTTCCGGCTCATCCCACGAGCCGCCGGCGTCCTGGGTGCGGCGGATGGTGCCGGTGATGCCGGGGATGGAGTCGCCGTTGCCGACGAACATCGTGCTGGCGTCGGTGGGCTTGATGACCATGCCGCGGCAGTAGGAGCGGATGTCTTCCTCGTGGAAGCGCGGGAACTCATGCAGCTCCCAGCTCTCGCCCTCGTCGCTGCTGGTGGAGATCCCGAAGGGCGTGGTGCAGTAGATGGCGGCGTCGGGACCGGGCTTGAGGGCCATGCCGTGGATGTCGCCGTGGAAGGGATCGGGCCCCAGGTCGGGCAGGCGGGTCCAGTTGTCGCCGCCGTCCAGGCTACGGTACACGCCGTCAACCTCGATGCCGGCCCAGACGGTGCGGGTGTCGCGCGGGTCAACGATGATGTTGGTGGTGCGCGGTATGCCGATGGGGCAGGGCATGCGGACGCCGAGGTCCAGGGCCTCCCAGGTATCGCCGCCGTCGCGGGAGCGGAAGGCGTTGGGCCGGGTGCCGACGAAGACGGTGTCGGAATCATCGGGATCGACGCCGACGGACCAGATCTGCAGGTCGTCCATGGGGGACTCGACGTACTCCCAGGTGAAGCCGTTGTCGTTGGAGCGGAAGAGTCCGCCGTCGGAGCCGGCGTAGATGCGGTGCTTGTTGTTGGGGTCAACTGCGAGAGCGCGGATGTTGCACTCGGTGGGCAGCGGGGTGCGGATGCGGTTCCAGGATTCGCCGCCGTCGGGGCTTACGGAGAGCCCACCGCCGACGGTGCCGACGCTGATGGTGTAGTTTCCAGCCATGATTACCTCCTCGGATGGATGCAATGCGTAACGCTGAGTGCCTGACGTGCGGCGGTAAGAGTCGCCGCCGTGGGCATGATAGCACAGGGATGGGAGAGGTTGGGAGTTAGGCGTCGGGCCGGGCTTCTGCGCCGGCGGCGTGCTCCGCGAGAAGGGCGCGGACGGCGGGAACTATCTCGTCAGGAACCAGGATGGAGGTCTTGCATTTCAATCGTTTTTGCAGTTCGGCTTCGTCTTCTTCGGTCCAATCGGCCTCTTCCGCTTTGGCTTCTGCAATGAGGCGCTGCACCCTCTCCGAGTCCCAGCCGGGCGGGAAGTTGCCGGGGCCGTCCGACTTCCGACCAAGCCACGCCCGAGCCGCCGCGGTCTCCTCGGGATGATCGGCCTCGTGTCGCGCGATCATGTCCCTGACGGTGGAAAGCAACTCTTTGGGCACCAGCATGTCCACGGTATAGGGGCTTTCGTGAGCATATTCGTAGTGGGCGACCGATTCGTCCTCGGTCAGCGAGTCATAGAACTGGGCGATCTGGGGAAGCTCTTCCTGGCTCCATGGTGGCGGCGGTCTGCCCGGTTGACTCATTTCCATCTTTTCCAGAATGATGTGAGTACGAATGCCACTGCCACTATGACCACCAAGGTTGCCACAGCAGCGAATCCGAACTCTGTTGCCCAAGGCTTCCAAGGCTCGTCGTCTTTTGGAACTTGGCCGGCGACTGCGAAACCGACGGCCAAGACCACCAGCGCCAGAACGCCGAACAACAACCACATTATCGACCTGTACGTTTCGTTCATATTTCGACCTCAATCGTTACGTGAGGGTTTTGCGTCATCACTGAAGCGGTTCGTATCGGACCGTTGGGCCATCCTCTTCGAGAACGGCGATGCACTGCTCGATAGCGTCTTTGATGTTGGTGATGGCGTCCTGCCTGGTGTCGCCCTGGCTGACGCAGCCGGGCAGGCTGGGGCATTCGGCTACCCAATAGCCGTCTTCGCCCGGGTAGATGACCACCTCACATTTTCAATTCCTCCTGGGGGCGTACCGACGGTCCACTTCCGTTTCGGAAGCGGCTTCGAAAAACAGCCCCAGAGCTTCTATGAGATTGTCGCGGGCTTCGGTGACGGTATGGCCCTGGCTGGCTATGTCCAACTCGGGGCAGAGGGCGACGTACATGTCGTCCTGCCGCTCGACGATCGCGGTGTTTTGTTGGACCATGCGGCCTCCGATTGGGGGTTTGGTCGATCAGATTATCGTATTTCTGGGGGTTCGCCCCTTTGGGGGTTTTGGTTGGTTGGCGAGAGGCAGAGTTCCCGCATCATTGTCAGCGTACGGCCGGGGGTACGCAACTATTTGGGACGGTCGTTTCGTGGCTCAGACGATATGTTACGCCAATGTACACGCGGGCCCGAACGGTCCCGGTGATCCAGTGTGGCGCCGTCGTTGAATAGTCGGTCCGAGAGCGACACGCAGCCACCTGAATCGGTTGCGATTTGTTACTGACGGGGTTGGCCTTCGATGCTGGGAATCCTGCTCTCTTTGGATAGTGCTCAAACGCACGTTTTGCCTAGGTGATACTAGGATAGGCGGGTTGGCAGGTTAGGGGCAATGGCGTGGTGTCATTGAAATTCAGGTTTGTACGGATGAACGGCGTACACTGGATCGTTAGGGATCGCGAACCTCAAGGTCGGGGATGGATGACAGCATCTGGTTCCGTAGCCAGGATGGGGCAGGATGTTGGATTAAAGCCGTTGCAACGAATCGAAGACATTGATACGTTGTGCACCTATGACACCTTGATCCATCGTAAGGATCAGAATTAAAGCGCGAGGTAGGATTAGATGAACAGTCAGCAACAGGCGCAAATTGCGAGCATACTTGAGGATGAAATATTGAGATGTGCACACGAAGAGTTCGTGAGGCTGAATCGCTGCCTGCCCATATCGGACACCGCGACCAACGTGGACCGCGCTTTGCGAGAACTCCAGAAATTAACTCGCGACGAAGAGCCCAATTACGACGAATGGACCACGTTATTTTATATGCTTTGGTATCAACCCAAACATATCAACCTTGCGTATAGGATTTTAAGCGCGATGTCGGACGCTAGACTGGCGCAACAAGGCCGATTGACCGCAAGCGGGAATCTACACGTTGTGGATTTCGGTTGTGGTTCTTTGGCAATGCAGTTCGGTCTCATGCTAATTGTGACTGACGCTATTAGCCGAGGCGAGGACATTTCGCAGGTGCGCATCGACGGTTTTGATACCAGTGGGCCGATGTTACGATTGGGGCAAGACCTTTGGAACAAGCTCCTCCGACGGGTGAAAAGCGCAAAACATAACGATCCGTGGCTTCAAAATATGCAGCAAGCTCTAGACCTCACCTTGGCACTCAATGGAGCGGTTTCGCCTCGAGTACGAATTGATGAAGGCGACGAACGGTGGGTAAGTGCAATCCACGCCGTATATCCTTCGCATGTAGGGACGTTGCGTCAAACGATGCAGTCCCTTGCAGACACTATGCAACCCACCGCCGCGTTCATGACTACCTTCAGCCGGAAGGCTCACTTGATGACCCAAGCAAGCCCATTCGAAAACGAGATGTACCAACGTCACGATGTCAATTTGGGGGCTGGATTAGTCGGAGGGTTGCAACAAATAACTCAATGGAGGCAAAACTTAGTAATCGGAATAGATGACCGTGGCGGATTCCAAGACCAAGCTGTGAATGCTGGTTTCGTGAGGAACTATTTGAAAGGATTGGTTAATTGGAACGCGAGCGACGTCGCGCACCTCATCTACACGCGGAGATGATGGTATGGAAAACACCCCGCTCCAACCCGGCCTTTTTGGAGACGATATGTGGATAACTTCAAAGCCTAGAATGCAGCCGGGTAAAATCGGCGAAACGGTAATCTCCTTCTCATTAGCGGGGGAAATTCTTACACGGGCTACTGGGTTCATGGGGGAGTATGATTTCACGCTGAACCCGTATAGCGGGTGTTCATACGGTTGCACATACTGTTACGCGGCGTTCTTTAGTCGGGACATTGAGCGACGCAATTCGTGGGGCTATTGGGTTGACGTGAAAGAAAATGCCGTCGAATTGATGGCGAAACGCAGGCCAAGTTCATTGAACGGCAAACTCATCTACATGAGCAGCGTAACGGACCCGTACCAGCCGGTGGAGCGTGAGTTGGAACTTACCCGCCGTATATTGGAAATTATGGCTGAACGGCACAAACCCAAGTTAGTCATACAAACCCGTAGCCCGACGGTCGTGCGGGATTGCGACCTTTTCAATCGTATCGAGGACAACGGCGGTCGCGTCCAAGTCAATATGACCGTTACTACGGACGATGAGGACATCCGCCGCACTTTTGAGCCGTTTTGCCCGTCCAACATGGCGCGAATTAGGGCGATAGGCGAGGTGCAAGCTGAAGGGATTGAGACGTGCATCACGATGACACCGCTTTTGGTGGTGATGAGCCCCTATGCGTTCGCAGATAGTCTGGTTGAGACCGGCGTTCAGAAATTCATCGCCCAGCCGTTCCACTTTCGGCGCGGGAAATTCCTGGCGGGAACGAGGGACAAAGCCATTGACTTGATGTCTGAGAAGTTAGGTTGCAATCGCCAGTCGTTCCAAAAAGAGTACTTGGAACATTACGACATGGTGTTTGACGTTTTGCAGGACACTTTACCAGAGTTGGGAGAGGGTAAAGACGGATTTGCGCCGCCGTTCTAATGGAGTAGACGTGAAGGGTTTAGAAATCTCCTGGATTATTGCTTTCGCGGGAATGACGGATGGTGTGAGGCCGTATGCCTGATCCCGTGGTGTTTGGTTGATCTTTGGTGGGGTGTGGGTATTATCTCGGCAACTTGAGCGGAGGTGTAGCATCGTTCCCGATTCCGACGGGATCGCTGAGTCGCTGCGATCCTCCCAATGACATCGGGCGGTAAATAGTGGATTTCCCTTACCCCTCAAACGGGGTGGGCATCATGCTTACCGGGACTTCGATGAGGGCGGGGGCGTTGGCGGCTATGGCGTCTTTGAGGGTGGATTCGAGGGCTTCGGGGCCCTCGGCGCGGATGCCCTTCATTCCGTAGGCTTCGGCCAGCTTGACGAAGTCGGGGTTGTGCAGTTCGGCGCCTACGACGCGTCCCTGGAACCTGTTGACCTGGTCGCGCATGACGTTGCCGTAGGCGTTGTCGTTGAACACCACCGCGATGGCGTTGATGCCGTGCTGCACCGCCGTCGCCATCTCCTGCGAGTTGAACAGGAACCCGCCATCGCCGCACAGGGCCACCACCGGCCGGTCGGGCTGGGCGACCTTGGCTCCCAGCGCAGTGGGGTAGGCGTAGCCCAGGTTGCCGGAGTAGCTGGACGTGATGAAGGTCCGCGGCTCGTAGGTGGGCCAGAAGGCGCGGGCGTAGTAGCCGAGTTGCGTCATGCCGGACACCAGGATCGTGTCGTCGGGCGACGCGGAGCGGACGGCAGCCAGCAGGGACTCCTGGGGCTCGGGACGCAACGCACTCTCCTTGCGCTGCTGGCGCAGGGCCACCACGTCGTCAGCCATGGATGGGCGGGACCCCGAGGCGATGGACTCGGCGAGCTTGGCGTCCACCTGCTCCATGACGGTGCGGGCGTCGCCGGCCACGCCGTAGGTGTTCTGATAGTTGCGGCCGAGTTCCTCGGGGTCGATGTCGATCTGGACGACGCGCTGACCGCCCAGCCAGGCGGGGAAGGCCAGGCGGGTGCCGACGGCGAGGATGACGTCGAAGTTGGGCTCGCTCTTGGCGACGGGGTCGTTGCGCAGACGCAGCGCACCCAGGGCCAGCGGGTGCCGGTCATCGATGGCGCCCTTGCCCTCGGCGGTGGTGATGACGGGTGCCTGCAGCCGCTCGGCGAGGCGCACCAACGGCTGCGACCCTTCGGATGAGATCACACCGCCGCCGGCCCAGATCAGCGGACGCTGGGCGCCGGCCAGGATGCTGGCGGCCTGGGCGACCTGCTCGTCGGGCGCGGCGGGCCGTGCGTAGCCCTCGGATTCGATGAGGGTTACGTCGCCCGGGTCGGCCATGGTCTCGGGAGGCATTTCGACCTCGACGGGGCGGGGGCGGCCGGTCTTGAGTTGGCGGAAGGCCTCGTGGACGGCCTCGGGGGCTTCCTCAGTGGCCATGATGCGGCGGACGTACTTGGTGACGGGGCGGATGGCGTCCTGCTGGTCGTTGACCTCGTGGAGCATGCCGCGGTCGACGCCGATGAGGTCGCGCTCGATCTGGCCGCAGACGACGAGGACGGGCGAAGACGCGGAGTAAGCGGTGCTGAGGCCGGCGGAGGCGTTGAGCAGGCCGGGTCCCGGGACCATCAGGGCGGTTCCGATCTCGCCGCTGGCGCGGGCGTAGCCGTCAGCCATGTAGGTGGTCGCCTGCTCGTGGCGGGTGGTGATGAACCGGATGCCGGGTACGTCGTTGAGGGCGTCAAGGGCGTGGTAAAGCTGCACGCCGGGGAGTCCGAAAATCACGCGCACGCCTTCGAGGTACAACGAACGCATCAGGGCCTGGCCGCCGGTCATCGTGGGCATAACAACACCTTCCTGGGTAGTTTTTCGTAGTTTGGTTTCGCCCCTCACCCAACCCTCTCCCACCAGGGAAGAGGAAATTGCGAAGGGCAACCTACGATAGCATACGGGGCCGGGACTGTCATTTTGGGGCTTGGTTTTACATCGATGAACGGGATAGACGGGGTACGAATAAGGGCGGGTTTGAAACCCGCCCCTACAGATTGGTGGTGGTTCGCTCGTCCTTCGACGGGCTCAGGATGAGCGGAGGTTAGACGACTACGCTCCCGGCAGACGGTAGTTGACGGTCCTGGAGACTGCGGCGTCGATTTCCTCGGGCGTGATCAGTTGGACGGTGCTGATGCTGAGCGCCCCGCCGGCGGTGATGACCAGGGAGATTGCCGCCGCAGTGGTCGCGTCGGGCAGGTCGAAGACCATGTACAGGTCAGCGCCGCCGAACGCGTAGTAGAACGACTCCAGCGTCCCACCCTGCTCTTTCGCGATACCTTCAAAGACCTGCCGCCGGGAGGAGCCGCCTTCGTTCAGCAGACCCTGCATTCCCGACGCTGTGTAGTTTGCCTGGAGTAGATACTTGGGCATGATGCTTTCTCCAAATTTATGCGCTCCCGGCATGGTGTTTGCCACCTGCCGGGTTTCACCGATTGGCCTGGCGCCAGCACGGCGCAGTCCGCTCGTATTCTAGCCCAATCGTAACCCTCTCCAATCAAGGGCTGACAAGAGCAGGAATAGGGCATATTAACTGGGTCGTGTTCCGGTCAGCGCGCCATGAGGGACGGTCAGCGCAACAAACAGGGGCGGATTTGAAACCCGCCCCTGCGCATGACGGATTTCCCACGTGGCTAGAGGACGTGGTACATCAGGCGATGGTCGCGAAGGACGTCCGCTGCGAAGTCGTTCTCGACGTCGCGCCACACCGAATGGATGTGGTTGGCTTCGTTTTGGATGTTGTCGAACTCGACGATGAAGTGTCCGCCGTGGATGCGGTAGTAGTGGTCGCGGCCGCGGTCGAGTCCGCCGGCCCAGACCAGACGGAAGTCATCGATGCCGGACTCGCGGATGGACGCCATGCGCTGCTCGGCGATGGGCGCGGGCACGCCGTTCACGTACTCGGCGATGAGCGTCATCAGGATTTCCTGCTGGGTGCCGTTCATCTCGCGGGCGGCGAGGCCCTCATCGTTGTGGACGGGCTGCTTGCTGGTGTTGTAGCCGAGGATGTCCCAGGGCGCCTTGTCGTGGATGACGGCCTTGCCGCGCTGGCCGGCGTCCAGGGACGCCATCAGCTCGACGGCCAGGTCCTCGCGAAGGCCCAGGATGCGGAGCCCCTCCTTGGGTCCCTTGCGTACCTCGGCGGGGTTGGCGCCCAGGAACAACGGCGTTACCGCGATGACCTGGTCGCCCCAGACGCTGTAGTGTACGGACAGGTGGTGTCCCTCGACGCGCCAGCCCCAGGGGTCGGGACGGCCCGGGTCACCGAACACGGTCCAGTAATAGAGTTCAGGGTCGCGCACGAATGTGACCTGGTCCCATTCGGCTTCCAGGGGGCCCAGCACCAGCTCGTGCTCCATGATCAGGTTGGCCTGGCGGTTGGTCTCGTCGGTGAGGCCGGTTGCCAGCAGTTCCTTGGCCAGGGTCCGCTGCGGCTCGGTCATGTCGCGCAAGGGCAGGCCGTGGCGGTTCAGCGGCGGGTAGTACCAGAAGATGCGCTCGCCGTCGAGGTAGTGATAGGTGGCTTTGTCACGCTGGGCGCCGTCCAGGCTGGCCAGGAAGCGACGGGCGGAGTCCACCATGGCGGCGGCAACTTTTGCGTGGGGATGCGTGAGCCGAGCTTCAGTCATCGCGGATGACCTCCTGATGTATCGTTGGTTTGGTATGGCGGAAGTTTATGGTTGCCGAATCCGGAGTGTCAAGAATTGGGACGGCCGCGGGTTTCCAGGTTGCGAATGGCCTCATCGATGCGGCGCACCTGCTCGGTGTCGCCGGAGGACAGGCGATAGCAGCGGTCCATGTATAGCTGGGCGAGTTGGGCCGCGACGGGTCCGGTGTCGGAGGCGTTGGCAACCAGCGTGGCGATGCTGAACTCGGCGGGCAGATGGCGGCCGAGGGCGGTCATCTCGGCGGTGATGTCGCCGATGGCAGCGTTATCGTTGCCTTCCTGGGCGAAGCGGAGGCGGCCAAGGAGGCGACCCATTTCGGCGAGGCGGTCGCCTTCGCTCATGAACGACCACAGGACCTCGTTGACGCCCAGCCCATCGGCGTCGCTCTCGTCGGAGGCGACGGGTTCAGAGGACGGACCGGAAGCGCCCAACGGGATCGCGGTGTCGCCCGCGGGTATGGAGGATGCGGCCGAGCCTGCTGAACCGGAGGCCTGATTCCACGCGTCGGAGTACTCCTGCACGGCGGCGGCCACGGACTCCATCATACGGGCCAGGTCGTAGGAGAACATGTTGCCGCCGTAGACCAGGTCGTCGCTGCGCAGGTTGGCAAGCCGAACCAAACGGTCGTAACCACCCTCCACGAGTTCGGACATGGGCGGCATGGCGAACGCCGCAAAGTTGGTCAGGGGGCCCGTGTCGCCACTGCCGAGATGCGCCGCCAGGAACGGAGGAACGTACTTGGTGAGATCGGCGGTGATGGGTAGCGTCACTATGTAGGTGCCGTACACGTTGTCGGGTTCCGTGTCCACGCGGAAGTAGAGGAGCGCATGGCCGCGCGGCCGGGACGGATCGCCGATTTCAAACTGAATATCCATGCATCGAGTATAGATTAGGTTGGCGACGATGGTAAAGCGCGGTTACGAGCGCGATTCTACGGCGCGGGAGGGGAGTCGGTATCCAGGGCGTCCCAGAACCCCTGCCAATGCTGGTCCGTATCCGAGTTGTCCCAACCATCCAGATGGACCAGTTGTTGTATGGGCAGGCGGCGACGCCAACCGGCGGTCTGCAACCCTGGCTCGTCGGCGAACTCCGTGGGGTACCCCAGGCAGAGGTAAGCGACCGGAATGATGTGCGGAGGGATTCCGAGGATACCGCGCAGTTGGGGCAGCTTCAGAATGCTGACCCAACCCACGCCGATTCCCTCGGTGCGGGCGGCCAGCCACAGGTTCTGCACAGCGCAGCAGGTGGAGTAGACATCGGTTTCGGGCATGGAGTTGCGACCCAGCACCACATCGGCGCGGGTGGGATCGCAGGTGACGCACAGGTTGACCGGACAGTCGAGGATTCCCTCCAGCTTCAACGACAGATATGCCGAACGCCGTGGCTCGTCGAAGAAGCAGGCCGCGGCGTCGCGTTCGCGGTCGAACAAGTCCTTGACCTGCCCACGCTTTTCCAGGTCCTGCACCAAGATGAAATCCCAGGGTTGCATGAACCCCACCGAGGGACCGTGGTGGGCCGCGTGAATGATGCGGGCCAACTTGTCATCTGGGATCGGGTCGGGCCGGAAACTCCGGACGTCGCGCCGTTGGTAAATGGCTTGATACACCGCGTCGCGGTCGGCCTCGGCGAAGCCCAATGCTTGCAGGTCCGGCGAATACCCATCCGCCTGGTGATCCAATTCTGCCATTCCTCACTCCCTGGTCAAACCTGCTGGCCTGTTCGAACCCGCTGACGAGATCGGCGCGTCGTATCTCCGTGGCGGCCCTCCGATGATGTAGAGAGCCAGACTCCCGGCACCGTCCCACAGGGCGACATCATAACGGCTGGGGCGAAGGCATGCTACCGCACGCGACGACGGGCCCGTTGGCATGGAATGACGGGCAATGCTCCGGGACGCTGGCGATATGGGAAAGGAGGGATTTTTGATGTCAACAAAGCATTGCGATCTTGTGTTCTTTTGATATAATATTCCGAATTATTGTTCCATTATTTGCGTAAACCCACAACCCATGAGGAGTCAACATGTTGGCAACAGCTCAAACCTGCGCGGTCATCGGATTGGACGGACAGATCATACAGGCGGAGACTGATATATCGCCGGGTCTGCCCGCATTCCATATCGTGGGGCTACCCGACACGGCAGTTCAGGAGGCCAAGGAGCGGGTGCGGGCGGCGCTGCGCAACAGCGGCTGCGAGTTTCCCATGCGTCGGATCACCGTGAACCTGGCGCCGGCCGACCTGAAAAAGGCGGGGCCGGCGTACGACTTGCCCATTGCCGCGGGAATCCTGTTCAGCACGGGGCAGGCGCCACCGCCCACCGAGCCGGCGATATTCCTGGGGGAACTGTCACTGGATGGGGGCCTGCGGCACACGGCGGGCATCCTGCCCATGGTGTGGGTGGCCCGTGAGCAGGGGATATGCACGGTGTACGTGCCGTCGGTGGACGCGGCGGAGGCTGCGCTCGTGGACGGCCTGCAGGTCTTTCCCGTGGCGACGCTGGCGCAGTTGCTGTCACACCTGCAGGGCGAAACAGCGATAGAACCGTACCCGCACCACGGTGTGCATCTGAACGGAAACCGTGAGCCGTCCGACGACACCGACCTGTGCCACATCCGAGGGCAGGAGCATGCCAAGCGGGCGCTGGAGGTGGCCGCCGCGGGATTCCACAACATCCTGTTCAGCGGGCCGCCCGGGTCGGGCAAAACCCTGTTGGCGCGAGCGCTGCCCGGGATTCTTCCGTACCTGACGCCGATAGAAGCGCTAGAGGCAACCAAGATTTACAGCGTCAGCGGCAACCTGCCGCCGGACAGCCCACTGATCGCCCAACGGCCGTTTCGCGCGCCGCACTACACCATCTCAAACGCCGGCCTGGTGGGCGGAGGTCGCATGCTGCGACCCGGCGAGATAACGCTGAGCCACCGGGGCGTGCTGTTCCTCGACGAGTTGCCAGAGTTTGGGCACGCCCTGCTGGAATCGCTGCGGCAGCCGTTGGAGGACAAAACGGTAACCATCACGCGGGTGAGCGGCACCGTAACCTACCCGGCGAGCTTCATGCTGGTCGCGGCGATGAATCCCTGCCCATGCGGGTATGCGACGCATCCCCGGAAGCAGTGCGTGTGCAGTCCGTCGGCGGTGTCGCGCTACCAGCGCAGGATCAGCGGGCCGTTGCTCGAACGCATCGACATATTCGTCGAGGTGCCGCCGGTGGAATACGACAACCTGCTGGCCCAGTCGGAGGCGGAATCCTCGACTGCGGTGCGGGAGAGAGTGGCGGCGGCCAGGGCGATCCAGGACCGGCGATTCGCCAGCGCCGACGTCCCGACGACGTTATCCAACGCGGAGATGGCGGGATCGAAGATATGGCAATACTGCCAATTGCAGGATGATGCGGAGGCGCTGCTGCAGCGAGCGGCGCAAAAGCTGGACCTTTCGGCGCGAGCGTTGCACCGGGTGGTCAAGGTAGCGCAGACGATAGCGGATCTCGCTGGAGCGGATCAGATTGGGCCGCCGCACCTGGCGGAAGCATTGCAGTATCGGGCGCGGGGCCTGGGCTGAGGATACCTTGCGGCGAACGACCGACATGGATAGCATATGAACCAGCGGGATCAGAGCGGCGACGAACGGCAATTGGTGTCCTTCTTGGGCGTGCCGGTGGAACGGGTCAGGCCCCATTTCTGGACGTTCAGCGTGTGTTTCGTCCTGACGCTGATTTTCTACATCTACATTCACGTCCTGGACGTTGACAACCCAAGTTGGCGTCTAGCGCCATCGCTGATAATTGGAGACACGACAAGGGCCGCGGCATTCTGGGTACTGGGCAGCCCGATAGCAGTGGAGGCAGTGGTTATGGTTTTCGGTTGGTTGTACTTGGAGAAAAAGCGGCGGGAAAGCAGAGCTGAAACGCACGCCGAATGGGACGCGTGGAATCAAAGGCGCATGGAAGCGGAGGCCAAGGGCGAGCCTTTCACTGAGCCACCGCCCAGCGCTCGCAACGGCTCAACCAGCGGATAGGCGGCAGCCCACTGCGACAAGGGCGGCCGCATTCTGGGTGCTGGGCAGCCCAATCGTAGTGGAAGGAGCGGTTATGGTTTTTGCCTCGTTGTACCGGGAGAAGAAGCGACAGGAGGCCAGGGCTGAAGGTTGGGTAGAGGGACGCGCCGAGAGGGACGCCGAGTGGCGTGAATGGAATCGTCGCCGTATGGAAGCCGAGGCCAACGGGGAGCCTTTCACGGAGCCACCGCCCAGCGCTCGCAACCTCTGAACGGAAGGATAGCCGGGAGCGGGTAGAAACAACCGCCGGCAGTGACTGCCCTTGCCAGTCCCAAGGTTGCCGACTATCATTACACCATGGCAGAGCGCGAAGTAAGGTACAAGATGGGCGCAGCCCAGGCGGTGAGCGCTGAGACGTTCGGTCGTCCCGGCCGCCGAACTTTTCGCCTGGTGGCAGAAGCGGGACGGGCACAGTCGTACATCTGGCTCGAGAAAGAGCAGTTGCTCCAGTTGGGTCTCTATCTGCAGCAGGCGGTCAAGCAGTTGGGCGAATCGGCCCAGGGCCAGACCAGCACGCCAAGCGAGGCGCCCTGGAGCGGAGACCCGTTGGAACAGGATTTCCACGCTCGCCAGATGCAGTTGCAATACGACCAGGATGCCAACTGCTTCGTGCTGCATGCGTTCGAAGGGGATGAGGATGATCCCGACGCCGGGGCCCAGACCTCGGTGAGTTTCTGGATGACCATGGCACAATGCTCGAATCTGGCCGACGAGGCGTTGCGCATATGCGCATCCGGGCGCCCGCCCTGTTTCCTGTGTGGGTCCCCGATAGATCCGGACGGGCACCAGTGCGCCCGCGCAAACGGTCACGCGGTATTCGAAACAGGTTAGCCGCAATGCCGGCCCGGTTTGCTCGTGTCTGAAGTCGAACCTTCCGACCTTGACCTGTTGTGTCGCGGCGAGTTCCTCAATTGGGAACTGACGCCTCACGGTTCCAACTACACGTTCCTGGCGGAGCTGGAACTGGACGGGCGGCACGGGAACGCGATTTACAAACCGCGCAAGGGTGAGATTCCCCTTTGGGATTTTCCCAGCGGGACCCTGTTCAAGCGGGAATGCGCGGCGTATCTGCTGAGCCGGATACTGGGCTGGGATTTCATCCCGTTGACGGTGATTCGCGACGGGCCGCACGGGATCGGGTCGGCCCAGCTATATGTCGACCACGACCCCAAGGAGAACTACTACACCATCTCCAGGGACAGCCTGGAAGGCTCGGACGCCGACCAGCTGCGCATGATGTGCTGCTTCGACCTGGTCGCCAACAACACGGACCGCAAAGCCAACCACGTTTTGCGCGGCTACGACGGGAAACTCTGGGGGATCGACCAGGGCCTCACGTTCCACGCCGACACGAAGATACGTACGGTCATCTGGGACTTCGGCGAGGAACCCATACCGGAACAATTGCTAGAACCGTTGCGCCGGCTCTGCGGGGAGTTGCTGGCGCCCAGCGGCGATGTGGCGGAATTGCTGACGCTGCTGGATGCCGAGGAGGCGCGGGCGCTGTTGCAACGCTTGCAGTGGGTGCTGCAGGAGGGAGTGTTCCCCGGAATACCGGGACTCCGACGGCGACGACGGGACTAGGATCCCTCCGCCAGCAGGCCATAGTCGAATTCCTCCAGGTTTTCGATGATGACATCGGCCGCGGACAGATCCAGGTGACGGGTTGAATCGGTCAGGGTACAGATGGTATAGGCCCCAGAGGAGGAGGCCGCGGCGAGGCCAATGGGCGAATCCTCGATGGCGATGCACTCGGAGGCTTCCAGCCCGATGAGCCCCGCGGCCTTGATGTAGATGTCGGGGGCGGGTTTGCCGTTCTCGATGTCGTCGCCGCCCAACTTGATCGCGAAAGCGTCAGTCAACCCGATCACGGACAGTTTCAGGTTCACCCATTCGCGGAGCGAGGAAGAGGCGACGGCGATGGGCAAGCCCCGCCGCTGAGCCTCGGCGATCAGGTCCTTGACGCCGGGGCGCGGGACCAGATCGGACCGCAGCACCTCTTTCACGACCTCGTTGTATCCGGCCAGCAGTTCCTCCGGAGTCTGCGGCACGTCGCGCAGTTCCTTGACCCGTATCCACGTTTCCTCGACGGTGGTGCCCAGCAGGTAGCGGTTATTCTCTTCCTCGGTTATGGGCGCCGCGCCACAGCGCTCCACCATAATGTTGACCGCCTTGTGGAACAGGGGCTCGCTGTCGACGAGCACGCCGTCCATATCAAACAAAATACCTTTGTATCCGGCCATCCGTATTTATCCTCCTGGGAGTTGCTGCAAAGGTGCCGAGCGGGAAGGTTGCCACGGTTTTTGCGGCGTGGCAAGGGTTGTTGACGGCGGTTTCACTCGCTGAGGAGGAAGCAGGAGGAGGCCTTGAAGATTGCCCACAGCGGCTGACCGGAGGAAATGTTCATGGCTTCCAGCGATGCGCCGGTTATGTGGCACCGCAAAAGCGTCCCGGCGCAGTCCAGGGCCACCTCGTAACCGGGCGGCCGCAGGTCAACGGCGGACACCACTCCTGACCAGGTATTTCGGGCCGACGACTGCGGCAATGGTCCGGTGGCGAGGATGATGTCGGAGGCACGTATGCCCACTGTCACGGTGTCGCCGACGGCGTAGCCGTCCGCCAACGGCGTTTCCAGCGAGCGCTCACCAGCCTCGCATACCATGGTGCCATCCTGGGGCAGGCGGGCGGGGATGCGCATGTTGAGCAGGTTTTCGACGCCAACGAGGCGGGCGACCTGGCCCTGACCGGGCTGCTCCAGCACCGACAGCGGCGGGCCCTGGGCCACGGTTCGGCCGGCGTCGATTATCTGCACCGTGTCGCCAAGCGCCAGGGCCTCCTCCCGGCTGTGCGTTACCATGATCACCGGAATATTGAGTTCGCGGATAGCTGAGCGCAGTTCGGCGCCCAGGGTGCGGCGCAGTTCCATATCAAGTGAGCTGAACGGCTCGTCCAGGAGCAGGAGGTCAGGCGACGGAGCCAACGCGCGGGCCAACGCCGTGCGCTGCTGCTGCCCTCCCGAGAGTTGTGACACCCGCCGATCCTCCAGGCCCTCCAGTTGCAGCCGGCGAACCAGATGAGACACTCGTTGGCGGGCGGAGTCGCCGCGGCGTTCGGGCAGGCCGTAGGCGATGTTCTGCGATAACGTCAGATGTGGGAACAGGTGATTCTGCTGGGTCACGTAGCCGACTCGACGCAGATGGGGCGGCACCCACGCGGGTGGCTCGCCAGCTTCATCGGCGAACACGGTCCGGCCGGCGATTTCGATGCGTCCTGACTCCGGACGAGCCAGGCCGGCGATGGTCCTCAGAGCGGTGGTCTTGCCGGCGCCGGACGACCCGAATAGCACCAGGACCTGCCCGGCATCCACGGAGAAATCCAGCGAGATCCGGAACCCGCCGATGCTCGCGCTGAAACTTCCTCCAGCGGCAGGTTTGCTCACGGCGACGACTCCGCACGACGGCGCACCAGAACACTCAGCAGGGCGAGGGCCAGCGCGGACATGGCCAGCATCAACGCGGCCAACGCCAGGGCGGCGCCGAGGCTGGATTCCATGGTGGTCATGATGGCCAGGGGCATCGTCTGGGTGCGCCCGGTGAGATTGCCGGCGAACATGATGGTGGCGCCGAATTCCGAAACAGCCCGCGCCCAAGCCAGCGTAGCGCCGGTAAGAAGGGATGGCCGCGACATGGGCAGCGTTAGCCGCCAGAACGTCTGCCACGGCGAGACGCCCAGGGTTTGAGAGACCTCCTCGTACGCCGGGTCAACGCCCGCGAATCCGATGCGGGCGGCTCTTATGTAGAAGGGCGCGGCCACGAAAATCTGCGCGAATACGACGGCCACGGTGGTGAAGGGCAACGAGATGCCTACGGAGGCCAGGGCGGGTCCCAGCAGACCGTTGCGTCCGAAGGCCATGAGCATGGCGACGCCGGCCACCACGGGCGGCAGGACGATGGGCAGTTCCACGAAGGTGTCGATGACGCGCAGCAACCGGCTGGTTGGTCCCCGGCGAGCCAGCAGCAGCGCGAAGGGCGTGCCGATGACCACGACGACGGCGAGGCTGATGACGCTGGTGATGACGGTGAGCCGCAGGGCTTGCAGTACCAGCGGGCCGGTGAGTCCGGCAAGAAATCCTTCCTGCTGGCCGGCCCTGACCAACAACGCCATGATCGGCAGGCCGATGAACAGCACATAGACGACGGTCGCGACAACGCCGGCGGGTGCCAGAGCGCCGAGCGACGCGATCCGGTTACCGTTGGCCGCCGATTTGAACATCATCATGTTTGCCGACGTGGGGACCGGCGGTGAGCGGGTTCGTTCATCCGGCGTGGCAGGGGCAGGCTACGTTGGCCGGCGGGACGAATCCGAACTCGCGGAGGATGGCCTGTCCGGAGTCGTCCTGGATGAACTGGATGAACGCCAGGGCGGCCTCAAGCTGCGCACTGGTGGACACGGCGGCGATGGGATACCGGGCTGCCGGGTTGTATTCCAGTGGGATCTCCAGCACGCGGATGTCGCCGGCGTACTGGTGGGCCGCAGCGTCGGTCTCGTACACGATGCCGGCGTCCACCTCGCCGAGCGCCACTTTCTGGGCCACACCACGCACGCTCGCCTCGTTGGTGACCACGTTGGAGAGCACGGCAGCCGCAAAGTCGCCCGGGTAGGCCTCGTCCATGGACATCTGGTCCAGAGAGTCACGGGCGTAGGCTCCGGCGGGCACCTCCGCCGACGCGATGGCGACGCTGACGCCGGGACGGGCCAAGTCGGTCAGTGTTTGCACCGCGTCGGAATCCACCGGGGTGATGACCGCCAGCCGGTTGGCAGCAAAATACTCCGGAGCGTTGCCGAGGAGTCCGGCCTCCTTGATCGTGGCCATGTGCTCCCAGTTGGCGGAGGCGAACACATCGGCGGCGGCGCCGTGCTCAAGTTGAGTGCGCAAGGTCTGGCTGCCGGCAAAGTTAAGCGCGACCCTGGTGTCGGGATGAGCGATCTCGTAGGCGGCTGCCAGGGCGCGGAAAGACTCCGCCAGGGACGCGGCGGCGAAAACGGTAAGGGTCGTTTCCGCGTCGCCGGCGCGTTGAGAGGCGGGAGCGCAGGCGACCAATGCCAACCCAAGCACGACAGCCGCAATGCCGAGGATTTTGAGACCCATAACCGCGACATTATAGCAACGGGCCGGAGCGAATCGCCGGCGGCGCAGCAACGACCCGCGAGTGGGAACATGCGCCATGGCAAGGAGGGCCTTTTGCGGCACGCTGTGAGCATGGCAGGGAGGATCGCCCGGGCAAGGCCGGCGCACGGAGAGGCAGTCGATGCGGCGGCGGCGACGGTGGCGGCTGTGGCAGTGGCCTGATATGATTGGTCGACGTGTGCCGGTTACCGCGATTTGGATACGGAACCGACGCAGCAAGGGGGCCTATGACTACCAAATCCGCAGCCCAGGTGGGCGGGTCGCTGTACTTTGGCTGGTACATCGTCGCGACCTGCTTCTTCGTCGCGTTTCTGTCCATCCCTGGACGGCAGGGCTTCGGCCTGTTCGTAACGGAGATGGAGCCGACCTTTGGCTGGAACCGCGCTGACATCTCGTGGGTGGGTTCCATCGGGTTCCTGCTCAACGGCGCGATGCAGCCGATAATGGGCGCGCTGTTTGACAAGTATGGGCCGCGCAAGGTGTTCGGTTTCGGGTTGGTTGTCATGGGCCTGGGCATCATGAGCCTGGCGTTCATCCGGGATCTTGAAGCCACCCTGCCCCTGGGCTTCGTGAACATCCCGCTGGATCTGCTGTGGTTCATCGGCGTGTTCTCCATCGTAGTCAACACCTGTCTGAGCGCGGCCTCCATCACCAACATGCTGGCGCTGGTGGTGCGCTGGTTCCGGCGCAAGCGTAGCAAGGCCACGGCGCTGGCGGCCTGCGGAACATCCATCGGCGGCCTGCTGACCATCCCCTTCGCAGCCTACCTGATGGGCGTCATCGACTCGTCCGGCATCACGGTGGGCGACTCGACGCTGGTGGGTTGGCGGACGGTGTGGTTCCTGCTGGGCATGGTGGTGGTGTTCGCAGCCGCGCCCCTGGCGGTGTTCTTCCTGCGGCCAAATCCGCAGGAGATGGGGCTGAACCCTGATGGCGACCCCACTCCGGAAGGCTCGACGCCCGACGCAGTGTCGACTGCGCGAGCCGCGGGCGCTTACGAGGTGGATAGCTGGCGCAAGTGCTTCAAGACCGCGCCAATGTGGCAACTTTCGGGCGCATACGTGGTCTGCGGAATCACCACCGGGCTGCTGAGCATCCACTTCATACCGTATGCGGAAGACGTGCTGCCGGCGCAGGTGAACTTCCTGGGCGGCGTCTGGGACGAGAAGGTATTCGCGGGGCTGATATTCGGCATCATGACGGGGTTGAACGCCGCAGGAGTGATCATCACGGGCTTCCTCGGCGACCGAATGCGGCGCAAGAATGTGCTTGCCGCCGTCTACGCCACACGAGGCGTGGCGTTCATGTGCCTGGTGTTCCTGCCGCTGTTCGGTCATGGCATGCTGGGTCTGATCATGTTCGCGCTGCTGTCGGGTATGTCGTGGGTGGCCAGCGTGCCGCTAACCTCCACGCTGACGGCGGACGTGTACGGGTTCCGCGCGTTGGGCACCATCAGCGGATGGGTGTTCTTCGCCCACCAGATCGGCTCTTTCTTCAGCATCCAGTTCGCGGGCTACGCCTACGTATGGTTCAACGAGAGCTACTTCTGGCCGTTCCTGATCGCGGGACTGACGCTGATACCGGCGACGATCATGGCCTTCAGCATCAATGAGTACCAGTATTCAGGCCGATACAACAGCGCGCCGGCGCCGCAACTGGCTACTGCGGGCGCGGGAGCCGGCGGCGGGACGCGGTTGTACTAGGCTGCGGCGGAATCACCCTCACCCAACCCTCTCCCCTGACGGGAGAGGGGTAGTCGCACGGAGGCAGGATGATGAGCGCGTTTTTGAGCGTCGTTCTGCTGGCCGCAGGCCTCCACCACGGGGAAGCTGATCCCACATTGCTGGGGTGGATCATGACCGCCCTGAGCCACATCCTCCTGGGCACCCTGGGATTCACCGAACTGACCGTGGTGATCATCATCGGCATCATCATCCTGGCCATGCCGGCGCTTATCGTGATCGCTTACTGGGCGAACACACGGGGCGGCAGAGCGTCGCCGGGGGCCGTTGCGGAACCCGCCGGTGCAGGCGAAGGCGAGGAGTAGGCGCGACTGCCCGGTCGCCCCACGGATCGCCCGGAACGGCCGGATCGGTGTGGTCAAAGCGCGGTTGAGCCCTTCTCACAGGGGATTGCAGGCGGCGTTGAATGGGAGTAAGATAGCGTCCGCTGCCATAGTCGCTATTGGCCTCCCATCCGCGTACTAAATGGACCTGCGGTTGGCGTGGTAGCCGCGATTACCGTTGGCGGTGGCAGGGGAACCGCGAGGCCGCTAACAAAACGGAGGAGGTAACAAATCGATATGTTCGACAAGGATTCGCTGGACCGGCTATTCGAAGAGCTGAGAGACGAGTTCGAGCTGGAAACCGATTGGGAAGACATTCAGCGTGACGCGCACCTTGCGGTGGCGTACGCCGACGCTGGTGTTCTGGATGACCAGAAGGGCGGTTTGGACGCGCGTATCGTCGATTTCGTGGAGCGGCACAATCCGGGCTAATCAGCCGCTACATCGTCAACTTCAAGGCCCCGTCGCAACTCACCGGCGGGGTTTTTCGTTGTGTGGCCTTACCCCAGGACCTCGGGGTTGGCGCAGGCCTCCATGGGCTGGCCCTGCAGACCGGCAACCAGGTTGCGGGCCGCGAGTTTCATGGTGTTGAGGCGCGTGGGCAGGGCGGCGCTGCCGATGTGCGGGGTGATGACCAGGTTGTCCAGCGTGAGCAGCGGATCGTCGGGCGCGATTGGCTCCGGCGACGTGACGTCCAGGGCGGCGCGGGCAATCTGGCGGTCGCGCAGGGCAACGTAGAGGGCCGCGGGATCCACCACCGGCCCACGCGAGATATTGATGAGGATGCCGGTGGATTTCATCATCGCCAGTTGAGGGCCGCTGATCAGGTGGTGTGTTGCCGGCGTCAGCGGCACGCAGAGCACGACGAAATCGGCCTGGCTCAACAGGTCCGGGAACTCGGCGTAGCGGATACCATATTCGGCCTCGGCGTCCGGGTAACGTGTGCGGGAGTGGTAGACGATATCCATGTCGAAACCCCGGGCCCGGCGCACGATTTCGCGGCCAATCTGGCCCAGGCCAACGATGCCGAGGCAGGCTTCGTGCACATCCTGACCCAGCCAGTGGGTGGGATGGAACTGGATTTGCCAGCCGCCGGCGCGCAGCCACCGTTCGCTCTCCGACGTGCGGCGGGCGGCGCCCAGTAGCAGCGCGAGAGCCAGGTCCGCAGTGGCTTTGGCCAGCACGCCCGGCGTGTAGCCGACGGGTATGCCCCGCCGGGTGGCCTCGGCCACGTCCACGTTGTCCAGGCCCACGGCCAGTTGGCTGATCACGCGCAGGTTGGGCGCGGCGTCCAGCAGTTCAGCGTCCACCCGATCCATGATGGTGGTGAGGATGCCATCGGCCTCGGCGACCAGCTTGCGAAGCTCCGGAGCCGACGGCGGCGTTTCATCGGGCCAAACCTCCACGTCGGCGACGGCGCGCATGATGTCCAGGGCGTCGGGCAGGAGGGAGCGAGTGACCAGGGCTTTAGGACGAGGCATGGCTATTCACCGCAGATTGGAGTGCAAAAGTTAGATACGCCGAACGATATTGCAACGGATTTTAGATTGGCGCCGTTGAAATTACCATGTGCATGGAGTCCCAGTTTCAGCCTCCGCAGCTGAGACGGCACAAAGAAAAGACCCCCGTCGCGCGGACGGGGGTCTTGCAAAGCGCCAGTGGGTGCGTCAATCAGACGCAGGCGGCTGCCATTCTGGGCCTAGAAATGGGGGCCCTGGGACCGGAAGTAGCGGTTGTGCTCGAAGATCTTGCGGTTGACCCGTTCCTGTTCAGTCTTGGCCGGTCCGGTCACAGCGTCCCAGACCTGGTTCCAAACGCTTGCGATCATTTGGACGACAGAGCGCTTGGGTGTGTCCCACTGCTCGAGCAGTTCGGCAGGGCTTTCCGGGATTGCGGAGATGTCAACTGCGGCGGTCTCAACAACGGGAGCGACCACAGCGACGTCGGTTTCGTTTTGGCGGGTGGCGGTGGTTACCATCGTTACTTCTCCTGTATGCAATAGTGATAGGCCATGTTCATTTGTATATATGATACGCCTGCCATAGTATCGTGTCAAGAGATACACAGACGTACGTAACATCGTTTTTCGCGATGTAAAATATTATTGCCAAAGCGGGGGCATGAGTGGAGTTACCTGTGGCAAACGCGCTGTCGTTGCCACACACGTGCCGCAAAAACGTCCCAGAGAGAGTCGGATCGGCGGATTCCGACGCTTCAGGAAACCCGTTGAAGGGGAGTTACAGAGCCAGCTTGCCGGGGTTCAGGATCCCGGCCGGGTCCAGTGCGCGTTTGATGTCCTGCATCGCGCCACGACTGGCGCCGAGTTCGCGCTCAAGGAGGTGGTGGAGCTTGATCCCAACGCCGTGGCAGTATTCCATGACGCCGCCCATGTCCTGGGCCAGGGTGAGCACCTCGTCAACACCGGCGGCCAGGTTGGCTCGCACATCGGCGTCGTAGCCGTCGCGCCCATCCACCCGGCGATCCCCGTCCGGCACAATCAGCATGGAGAAGAATTCGGGACGGCTCCAGAGGCAGTACTCCACCACGTGAATTCTGCGGGCCGCCAGCATCTCGTCCGCGCGCTGCCGGTATTCCAGCACGCGGTTGGTGGGCAGGCTCATGTGCAGGTAGTCGAACGTGCGGCCCCACTGCCGACGCCAGCGCTCAGCGCGGGGGCGTCCCAGGACGGTCTCGCGGTAGTTCAGGGCGGAATCATGCCGGTGGCGCCAGTAGTCCAGGGTTGGCTCAGGCCCGACGCTCCAGCCGCCGGCGGTTTTGCAGATGGCGGTCGTCCGCTTGAGCGCGGCATCGACACCCTCGCGATAGCCCTCGAACAACAGGTGCAGCAGGATGCCCTCGTCGTCCTCGGTCAGGTCCAGCAGCGTGGGTTTGATGCCCAGGGCGGCCATCTCGGCAACCGCAGCAAAGCCGTCGGCGAAATCGGCGAACTCCATGGTTGCGTAGGCGTTGGCCTCGGGTTGACGAAATACCTTTATGGTGGCCCGCGTGATGACGCCAAACACGCCCTCGCTGCCGATGAACAGGTGGTTGAGGTCAGGCCCGGTGGACTGCTTGGGCACGGGCCGGGTCTCTATGATGCGACCATCGGGCAACACCACTTCCAACGCCACCACCTGGTCGCCCATGGGTCCAAAAGCCGCGGCCCGGTAGCCCACCCCGTTGGTGGAAATGGTGCCGGCGACGGTGGCGATGGGAACGCTGTAGGGATCGTGGCCGGGCATGAGGCCGTAGGGTTTCAGACCGTCATACAGATCCTGGAGCACCATGCCAGCCTGCGCCTCGGCGATCATCGAGGATGGATCAACATCCAGGAGGCGGTTGAGCCGGCCGACATCCAGGATGATGCCGCCGTCGACGGGGAGGATGCCGCCCATCACACCGGTGCCGCCGCCGTAAGGGATGACCGGTATGGCGCGCTTTTGGGCGAAGGTTACAACGCGGGAGACCTCCTCGGTGTCGGCGGGCCGGACTATCACATCAGCCAGGCGGTCGAAGGCGGCGTCCGCATAGTAGGCGCGGTATGGAGTCAGCGCGTCGGCGGAATAACGGTCGATGGAGTCGGGGTCAGCGAGGACGTGCTCCGGACCGACGATGTCCTGGAGCAGGCCGGACACCTGCCGCCAGTCTATCGGGGATGACGAGCGCGGGGGTTGGGACACGGTTGAGGAATATGCGCGTCGACCAGGGCCGCTAACTGGGGCTCTGGTATTGCCACTGGGTGCCCTGGGCGCTGTCCTCCAGGGCGACGCCCTGCTCGGCGAGGCTGTCGCGGATCTGGTCGGCCAGGGCGAACTGGCGGGCGGCGCGGAGTTCGGTTCGCACCGATACCAGCAGGTCGATGAACGGAGCGGCCGCCAACTCGCTGGCGCTGCTGACGCGCTCGGCGAAAGTGAGGCCCAGGACGTCGCCCAACTCGCGCAGCGTGGACTGGCCGTCGTCGATGCTCTGGCCGGCATCCCTGCCCCGGTTGATGTCGCGCGCCAGGTCGAACAGGACCGCCACCGCCTGCGGGGTGTTGAGGTCGTCTTCCATGGCGGCGGTAAAGCGGGCACGATGCTCGGCGGCATCGACCTGGGGACCGGAACCGTTGCCGGGGGTCAGGGCGTGGCGAACCCGCTCCAGGCTCCGTTCGACCGCGGCGGCTCCCTCGTCGCTGTAGGCCAGGGGGCTGCGGTAATGACTGCTGAGGAAATACAGCCGCATGGCGTCGGGAGTGAATTCTTCCAATGCATCGGCAACCGACACCAGGTTGCCCAGGGACTTGCTCATTTTGTCGGAGCCCAGCTGGAGCAGGCCGTTGTGCATCCAGTAGCGCGAGAATGGCTTGGCTCCCGTGTAGCACTCGCTCTGGGCGATTTCGTTCTCGTGATGCGGGAACACCAGGTCCTGGCCACCGCCGTGGATGTCCAGCTGCTCGCCCAGGTATTCCAGGGACATGGCGGTGCATTCGATATGCCAGCCGGGACGGCCGGGGCCCCAGGGGCTTTCCCAGGAGGGTTCGCCGGGTTTGGCGCCCTTCCAGAGCACGAAGTCCATGGGGTGTTCCTTGTTCTCATCCACCTGGATGCGGGCGCCTGCGATCATGCTGTCCAGTGTGCGGTGGCTGAGCTTGCCGTAGTCGTCCTTGCTGGTGACGCGGAAATAGACGTCCCCGGCGGCGGGATAGGCGTGTCCGCGGTCGATGAGGCCGGCGATGGCGTCGAGGATGCGGGGAATCTCCCTGGTGGCGCGGGGATACTCGGCGGCGCGCTGGATGTTCAGAGCGTCCATGGCGTGGAAGTAGTCGCCGATGAATTCATCGACCAGATCATCCTCGGAAACGCCGCTCTCCTGCGCACGCTGGATGATCTTATCGTCGACGTCGGTGAAGTTCTGGACGTGGCGGACCTTGTAGCCGGTGTACTCAAGGTAGCGGCGCAGAGTGTCGAAAACGACGTAACTGAGGGCGTGGCCCACGTGAGTTGACGAATAGGGGGTCACGCCGCAGACGTACATTTTGACTTCGTCGGCATCGGCGGGGACGAACTCTTCCAGCCGTCCGCTCAGGGTATTGTAGAGTTTCATAAAGTGGGGGCGTGTTGGCTGCTGGGGATTATTTGATGCGAGGGTCTATTTGATGCGGAGCAAGTTGGCTGATTGCTTCGTGGCGGCGGTATGTTACGGCCGCGAGAGGAGGGCCACTGCGGTAGCCGCGATACCCTCTTCTCGGCCTGTGAAGCCGAGGTAGTCGGTGGTCGTGGCTTTTACGCTGATCTGCGGCGGTTCGACGGACAGCGCGGAGGCAATGTTGTTACGCATGTCCGCCGCGTGAGGTGACAATCGGGGCCGCTGCGCAAGAATTGTAGCATCAACGTTGACGATGCACCAACCGTCCGCGCCCAGGACCGAGGCGGTGCGTTCAAGGAGCAGCAGGCTGCTGATGCCGGCCAGGGACGGATCACCGGGCGGGAAGTGCATGCCGATGTCCCCGGCGCCGGCCGCGCCGAGGAGGGCGTCGATGATGGCGTGGCTGAGGACATCGCCGTCGCTGTGTCCAGCGAGTCCACGAGGGTGAGGTATCGAGACGCCGCCAAGGATCAGGTCTCGGTCATCCGCCAGGCCGTGGGCATCCGTTCCGGTTCCAACGCGGTATTCCACTCTCGATTCTCGTCGCGGGGAGCGCTGGGCTATGTACGGGGGAGTGGCGACTTCGCCCGATTACGGTTTTTCGACGGATTTCAGCGCGCGATGCGCTCGGTCCAGATCACCGATGGCATCCGCGTTGGCCAGGATGGGAGAAAACGCTATGCCGATGGAAACGGGGAACATTATTGCGGAACCGATCACGGCCGCCGCCACCAGGGGGTTCTCGAAAGCTACGAACTGGACATGCAGCGTTTCGGCGCGTGCCGCGATGGTTTGCGGCAGGGGCAGGTTGAACTCAACAGCGGCCAGCATCAGCATGGGGACCAGGGTGACCACCGCAATGAGGATCCAGACCACCTCCCAATAGAGGAACTTGTTCCTCTCGATGTTCACCTGGGAGCGTAGCCTCCGTGGACGACCGGGCGCCACGGACGGGTTCAGACCATCCGCGCTGACACGCAGGAAATGTGCGTATTCCCGGTAGCGTTCCCGGCTGACGCTGCTGGCAGCCATTTGGTAACCTCCAAATTCAGGACGGCAGTCTAACACGGCTCCGCACGCTTTGGGCGCGCTGGAACCAAATTAATGCCGTGTATCACATGATAGTGTCGTCGGGATCGTGGACGCTAGCAATTTCCCACGTCAGTTACCGGCTTTTCGAGCCGAAACCGACGTTTCAGGTCAGCAACTGGCTTACGAACGCAAGGTCCTCGGGTGTGGTCACTTTGAGGTTTTCGTAGCTGCCCAGGAAAATTCGCACCGATTGTCCCATCGCTTCGACCATGCTTGCGTCATCGGTGTATTCCGCAGAGGCGGAACGGTGGGCACGCATCAACAGGCCGTATTCAAAAACCTGGGGAGTCTGGGCTGCCCATAGGGTGGACCGTTCGGGCGTATCGGTGACGACATGATCGTCGTCCACAACCTTGATGGTGTCTTTGACCGGCACCGCCGCGACCGCCGCCGACCAGCGTTGAGCCGCCCGGAGCGCCCGGTCCAGCACATCCTCCGAGATGCAGGGGCGCGCGCCGTCGTGAACGGCGACCCACTGACTATCGCCCAGGGCCACCAGCCCGGCGTACACGGAATCCTGGCGGCGCTCCCCGCCGGCGCACACTGCCGTGACCTTGTCGATTGCGTATCGTGAAACCATGCCCTCGGCCCGGGCCACGGCGTCTTCGGTCACCACCAGCGCGATGCGGGAAACGGCTGGGGACTGGGCCAAACGACGCAGCGTGTGTACCACCAGGGGGATGCCATGGATTTCGGCGAACGTCTTGTCCGTGCCGCCCATGCGCGTGCTGCGCCCGGCGGCAACCACCACCACACCCATACCGCTACCCTCAGCAACCGGGACAGACTGGATACTCTCGGACTCTGACATGTTCTGCGCTGCGCTGAAAGGGACTCGTAATGCGGCTGCGGATCACCCGGTAGGTGGGCGAGGCTGTTGCATATCTGGGCCGATTCTAAAAAAGCGCACTAGCCACAGTTATCCACGATTGGCGATAATGCGGCCATAGTTTATGATTCGTCTATTCTACCACCAATACCTTGACGATATGACTGACGCACCAAATTTTTTTGTCCAGCGGACTGGGTTCCAAGAAGGGGTACCCCATCATTTCTTCGGGAGGAACTGCGTAGCCGCCGGACAGTAAAGACCCAACGCACACCACCACAAGGAGGGTAGCTATGGCTACGTTGGAAAGAGCCTACCTGGTAGAAACTTGCAGCTCGGGCACCCACGGCAGGGCAATCTGCAACGCTCGCACCCACCACTGGGTTGCCGATGACAGCACCGGGGACTTCGTGGGCGCCGGCGAATACTTCCTGTCCGGCATCACGGCCTGCGCCGTCAACATGGTGGAGCGCATCGCCCTGACCGACGACTCGCCGGTGGACTTCATGGAGGTCTCCGCGGAAGCCTATCGCGACCCGGACGCCACCCCTGGCGATCTCAGCGTTTACGCCGACGTGCGCATCCACTTCAAGATCTGGGGCGTGGACGACGACCAGGGCAACTACCTGGTGGACACCTGGAAAAAGCGTTGACCCCTTTACGGTTCGGTCGCCGTGGCGACCCCAAGCACTTCCGTAACCGCTGAATTCATCGCTGACGCACGCCAGAAGCACGGCAGCTAGCGCCAGCCCAGCATCACAAAGGTGTAGGGGCGAATAGTCATTCGCCCCTACAATTTGACGCACCCGGCCTGCTTGACGGGCCGGGCAGCGTGTTCAATTTCCCCAGGGCAGGAGAGATTCTATAGAAATTCTGCTTGCCATATTCCCTGCCGGACTCTCTGAGGAGGCGGCCGGGCACCTGCAGGATTTCGCCATCGTGATGGCGATTGCGGCTGCCGGGCTGGCTTTCGCTCGCCTGGTGTGGCAACCGCCGGTGCTGGGCTACCTGGCGGCCGGACTGCTGATCGGGCCGTTCACCCTGCCTACCCCGGTGATCACCAACCTCGACACAATCGGGTTGATGGCCGAGTTGGGGCTCATTCTGCTCCTGTTCGGCATAGGGTTGGAACTGGGATGGCGACGCATCCGCGAGATCGGATTCCTGGTCCTGGTCATCGGTGTCGTGGAGATCACCACTCTCACGCTGCTGGGGGTCCTGGTCGCCAACAAACTGCTCGGCATCTCCGGAGCCAGCGGTCTCTACCTGGGCGGCGCGATGGCGATCAGCAGCTCTGCGATCCTGTTGAAAGGTCTGCGGGACAGCGGGAACCTGCGCTCGGGCTGGGGACAAACGATAGTCGGGATCCTGCTGGTGGAGGATTTCGCGGCGGTGGTCCTGCTGACCCTGCTGGCCGGAATCGGGACCACCGGTTCTGCAGACGTGGGCGCCATCGGTTGGCTGGTCGCCAAGCTGGCGATTTTCTGCGTAGCCGCGTTGGCTTTCGGAACACTGCTGGTGCCGAGGCTGATGCGTCTGCTGTCGCGGACCAGATCTGACGAGACGCTGCTCCTGGCGTCTTTGGGGTGCTGCTTTGGACTCGCCCTGGGCGCGCAGTTCCTTGGATTATCGGCCGCCGCCGGGTCGTTCCTGATCGGGGTGGTCATCGGGGACACAGACGCGGCAGGACGCGTGACCCGACTGGTGAGCCCGGTGCGGGACATGTTCGGCGCGCTCTTTTTCATGTCCATCGGGATGCTGATCGACTACCGAACCCTGGACGATTTCATCCTGCCGGCGCTGGTGGTCGTGGCCGTATTCATGGCCGGCAAGATAATCGCCAACACCATCGGATCCATCCTGTCCGGGCGCAGTTCGCAGCAGGCAGTACAGGTGGGAATGTCGATGCCGCAGATGGGTGAGTTTTCGCTGGCGATCGGTCGCCTGAGCGCGGCGGACGCAGTGGCGGGCGCGATTGTGGGCCCCGTGCTCGCAATCGTTACCGCGATCACCTCGGTGCTGGCGCCGTTGACTTCCCGTTTCGCTCTGCCGCTGTGCGCCTGGGTGGCGCGCAAGGCTCCGTCGACCCTGGTGGAGATTGACCTGGCGATTCACCTGGGCCTGAACACGTTCTGGTCAGCGTTTTCCCTGCCCGGCCCGACCGGTCGCGTACTGAAAAGCCTGGTCCGGCAGATACTGATCAACATCCTGATCATCACGATTCTCACCGCCATCGGCACGATAGCGGTCTACACGTTGCCGGAATTCCTGACTGGCATAGTGCCCATACCGGAGGACGTTCTGGGCCTGATATTTGGTGGAGCCACCATTGGTCTGGGGATTCCGCCGGCCATAGCCATCTGGCGGGAACTGCGTATACTGGCGCGGCTCACCGCCGGCGCGACCAGGTGGGCACGGTCCGGAGAACCCGGCCGATTCACCCTCAGGACGATCATGCAGGACGGCATGGCAACCGTTTTGCTGGTGGTGGCGATTCTGTTCCTGATGCCGCTGACCATCCGGCTGTTCCAGTTGGGTTCGCTGTCGGCTCCCCTGCCCATTCTGCTCCTGCTGACCTCGGCGGCAGCGTTGGTGTTTGTAGGTTTTCACATCCACCGGGCGCTCGAATCGGCATTTCACGAGGCATTCGTCGCACCCAACCCACGGGTGACGGCGCCAACGGCCGAGGCCAGCACGCAGGATGACGTGTTCTCGCCCATCGACCCGGAAACGCCGTCATTGCGCGATGGACAGCACACACCCGCCGGAAACCCGAGGCGTTCCGCTGGAGACCCTGAGAGGCACGCAGCGGAGGAAGCGGCCGACAGAGTGTGGCGCATCCTCGAAGAGCACATGGCGCAACTGCGCTACCCCAATCGAACCCGGGACCCCGGCAATCGAGCGCCAGATCCCGATCGAACGCGAGAAACCGGTCAACGCATCGAACAGCCGGAGAGCGACTGACGGGCCAGCGCAGTTCCGGGCGTGGGGCGTACGGGAAAGTGCTAAAATGCCGCAGGGTCGCCACGTAATGGAGCGCGGCGCTCAGGGGATCGCACAGCACACAGGACCGGTTCGACGATGCGTATCTGCTCTTTTTTGCCCTCCGCCACCGAGATCGTCTATTCGCTGGGGCTTGAGGACCAACTCTACGGCGTGACCCACGAATGCGACTACCCGGCCGCGGCGCGAAACAAACCGTGGGTGGTGCGCAGCGTTTTCGAAGGGACCAATCCCAGCAGCGGAGAGATCAGCCGAGTTATCTCGGAAAGGCTGGCCGAAGGCCTGGGCATCTACCATATCGACCAGGATATCCTGGACGCGGCCAATCCTGACCTGTTGCTGACCCAGGCCATCTGCGAGGTTTGAGCGGTGTCGTCTCGGCAGGTTGCCGAGTCCACCGCCAACATGGACAAGGAGCCGGAAGTGCTGTCCCTGGACCCGCAGTACTTGGGCGATATTCTTGAGGATGTGCGCCGCGTCGGTCGGGCCACCGGGTCAGAGAGCGCGGCTGAACGGGTAACCACCCGCATGCAGGAACGCATCGACGCGGTAACGGAGCGCTCCGAACTGGCCGCCAATCGACCGAGGGTGCTGCACCTGGAATGGACCGACCCGCTGATGTGCGGCGGGCATTGGGTCCCGGAGATGGTGGAACTCGCCGGCGGCGAGAACTGTTTCGGCGACAAGGAGATGGGATCCTTTCCGCTGGAATGGGATGCAGTGGTGGAGAGCCAGCCGGAGGTGGTGGTGCTGATGCCCTGCGGGTTCGAGGTGCCGCGCGCGTTGGAGGACGTGCCGCTGCTCACGGAGAAAGAGGGTTGGAGCGACCTGCCCGCGGTGAAAAACAACCGTGTGTTCGCGATTGACGCCAGCAACTACACCAGCAGGTCGGGTCCACGCCTGGTTACCGGACTGGAAATTCTGGCGGAGATGATCCATCCCGAGTTGTTCTCGGGAATGGTGCCGGAAATGGGAGCCAAGCGGATCTACACGTCGGGGTCGAAAGGCGAGTAGTCTCCGCCGAATCACCGAGCGGATCGGTCAGGCCGTTCAACACCGGCGGCCGGCGCCCGCCCACCTCTAGTTCAGGCGCGCGCCTTTGAACGGGGAGTTCTGCTCAACCTGCTCGGCGACGATGCGATTGGCCTGGCGCATGAGCGTGAGCAGCTTTTCAAGTTGCTCGCCGGCAGTGGGGGTCTCCAGCAAATCTTGACGAACGTCGGGTGGCAGCGGCAAGCTGACCGCCAGCGCGGCGGCCGAACCGCTGGCCAGCGCAATGGGTTCCTCGGGGACTGAAACCTCGCGATCCCAACCTCCGGCAATTGCAGTCAGGTAACGCTGCAACTGGACATATTGTTCACGTACGCCGGCGACGGTGGTCGTGGAAACAGTGCCCTCGTCATCCTCGATGTACCGTACCAGGCCAACCAGGTGCGGCACCGTTCGCACCGTCTCCAGGAGTTCGAACCGCTGCTCGCCCCGGGTGAGGATATTCATCCGCCCCTCTTCCAGTCGCTGGACCTGGGCGATTCGGGCGGTGGTTCCTACGGAATGAGGCGATGCTGCCTCGCCAACCTCGTTGCCCTCTTTAATCAGCAGGACGCCGAAGGGCTCCTCACGCTGGACGCAGTCGCCGATCATGGCCTTGTACCGTTCCTCGAAAATGTGCAGCGGCAACGGCATTCCGGGAAACAACACGACGTTGTTCAGCGGGAAAAGCGAAAGTTCCGTCGTAGTTCCGGGAGGAAAGTCGTCGGGATTGATGGCCATGATTCCGCAGTATAGCGGTGGGTTGCGCCCTCAGCAACTTTGCCATGCAAAAGCCCCCGCCCGGATCGGGCGGGGGCATGGTTGCAAACAGTGCAATCAGGGATCAGTGGTGTGCGCCGTCAGCATCCGGTGGGCGGTTGTGAATGGCCTTGGTGCCCTTCTTGAAGATGCACTTGCGGATGTTGTTTTCCAACTCGGTGGGATCTTCAACGCCGGGATAGCGTTCCTTGGCCGCCGGGCTGCTCAGGTATTCGAACATCTTCTGCAGCACGTCGTCTTCCGAGTCCCCGGTGATTACGGTGCGGTCGCGGGGGTCGGAAAGGAAGTTGCTGGGCCGGGCATAGTAGACGTCAGGCATGGGTTCCTCCTCCTTCGGCAAGGGGATCGATTGAGGTAATCGATGGTCTCTTACAGTAGCAGATTGATACACCAAAAGGCGATAGGTTGTCAATGGCGAATGGTTTTCGGTCAGGCCGGAACCGGCTGGTAGCGCACGGAGTAGCGCCGCTCCCGTATGGTGAACGCGCTGATGGCAGCCGGGTACAGCATCACGGCGGCGATGGTGAAGGCCAGGATGTAGTTGCCCGTCATCTCGCGCAGGTAACCCGCCAGCAGCACGCTGCTGAACCCGCCCAGTTGGTGGAACAGGAACGCCACGCCGGATATGGTTGCCAGCGACTTGAGGCCGTACACCTCTGCGGTCAGCGATGTGGTGAGCGGCGCGGTGGCGATCCACGAGAGGCCGGCGACGAAGGCGAATATCAGCAGCCCTGCCATGATGGGGATCTCAGGCACGACCAACGACAGCACCAGGATCACGTAGCCGGTGCCCCGGCAGAAATACACTGCGGTGAGCCAGTTCTTGCGTCCCCCGATGCGGTCGGAGATCCAACCCGCGCCGGTGGCCCCCAGGGCGTTCAGGCCGGACATCAGGCCGAAGATCAGCGCGGCCGTCTGTGGCTTGATTCCCTCCTCCACCGCCATGGGCACGAAGTGGACCGACAGCATGAAGGTGGTGGAGCCGCAGATAAAGTACGAAAAGCTCATCTGCCAGATGGGGAGGGATTTGAATGCCTGACGCCAGTTCTCGGCGAACAGCGGTTGCGGCGGCGGCCCGGCAGCCACTCCCGGAGACCCACCCGGCGCCGGAGCGGGTTCAGGGTCGCCGTCGGGATTCAGACCTTTCTTGGCCGGATCATCGTGCAGGAACAGGAAGGCCATCGGAATGCCCAGCACCAGGATCATCAGCCCCATCACGATCCAGGACAGCCGCCAGTCGATGAGACTGATCAGGAAGGCCGCAAACGGGACCAGGATCAGCCCGCCCAGGGACATGCCGGAAGCGTTCAGTCCGATGACCAGCCCGCGGCGTCGGCGGAACCATTTACTCAGAGTCGCGCCGGTGTTGGTCAGGGACGTGCCGCTCTGGCCCACCGCTGACACTACGCCGAAAACGGCGATGAGAAACCAGATGCTGCCGGTGGCGGCCATCAGCAACGTGGATGTGCCAACGACGAATATGCCGGCCATCACCACGATGCGCACGCCCACCCGGTCGAACAGGTAGCCCATGAACGGCTGGGTTACGCCGTTGAGCAATGCCCCCAGGGCGGCGGCCCAGGACACCACCGTGCGGTTCCACTCGAATTCCGCCTCCATGGGGACGACGAACGCGCCGAAAGCGTTGCGAGTTCCCATGGTGAGGAACGCGATAAACATGCAGGTGGCCACAACGAACCACCCGTAGTAGATGCCCGAACGCGCCGGATTGCCAGCGGCCATACAGTCCCCCAAGCCCGGAGTCCCAATTGCGCCGATTGTATGCCCCGCAAGGCCGGGGGCGCAAGGTTAGGGAGTGGTGGGAGCGGAATCGTCCAAGAACGCAACCATTCGGTCAGTGGCTGCTGACAAATCGCTCAACTCACACTCCCAGACCGTCAGGGTCGTCCATCCAAGGTATTCCAGCGCGGAGATATTTCGGGCGTCGCGGATGTAGTTCCGCTCCAGCTTTGTCACCCAATACTCTGTGTTGGTGGCCGGAATCCGCACCCGAGGGCAACCGTCGTGGCGGTGCCAGAAACAACCGTTGACAAAGATGACCTTGCGCCGGGATGGGAAAACCAAGTCGGGCCGGCCAGGCAAGTCAGCACGATGCAACCGATACCGATAGCCGAGACCGTGCAATAGCCGCCGCACCCGCATTTCGGGCTTCATCCCTTTGGATTTGACCCGCGCCATAATGCGGCTGCGGGCTTCGGGGGATACGGTGTCGGCCATGTTGAGTCGGTTATCCGTTCTCGATTTCTTCCAGTCTAGTGCGAGCCAGCCATTCCAAACGCTCAGCTTGAGCCAACAGAGTTCGGCGTATTCCCACCGTAACTTGGCGCTCGCTGATCCTGCGGGCTAACTCCGCGATTGTCCTGGCACGGCGGGCGATGCGGATATCGGGATGCTCTCGTTGTCGACGGAGTTCGTCGCTCAGAATCGACGCACGTATCGATGGCGGCAAGGTCATAGTTTCGGCCGGCGTTACTTGACGTTCGTTCAGCACCGCGTCGAACCGAGATTGCCTCAGAGCTTGCTCATAAACCGTGAACTCGGCCCGATTGAGGGTTTCTCTGACATTGCCGGCGATATCCCAAAAGGGCCACATTTCGATTTCGGCTACCTCGAACGGATCGAGAATGCTCATCGCTACTGCGTCGGTACGCTGGTTCGTCAAGTGGCGTCGAATGCGTACACGTAGCTCCTCAGAGGTTTGACCGACGTAGATAGGTTCGCCGTCATAATCGTAGAAAAGATAAACGCCATGCTTGCAGTTGCCGACCGGGATCCCGTTCTCGCAAACCATATCCAGCGCCCGTCTAACACCGCTGTAAAGCTCCGTTACTTCACGAGGTTCCCTCGGCATCATAGGAACGTTACCCAATCCTCGGAATATCCTAGGCTTGAAAGCACTTGTTGTGGGCCTAGCGTTCCTGGTTTTCTGACTTCAAACGAGCGAGCAGATCCGCTTACCGGCCGGATGATGGTGAACTGTGCGCCGTGCGGCTGCCACGTGAAAGTGTGGATCCCACCCTGTACGGTATGCCCTTCAAGATTGTTTCTAGCGTTGAGACTCCAAGTGTAGTCGTCCGGATCAAACTGCGCGGTTTGCGTCTCGAAAACCTTGAATCGGAAACCGTCCATATCCCGAACCAGTATCACCGTTCGCAAGTTTGGATATTGCTGAGTTGCCTCCTCAACTCGGGCATTCCAGATTTGCAAAACTTGTCGGCCTGTTTCCCGGATGTCCGCAAAAGGATCGTCGTTGCCGAAAGAGAAGACTGGAGCGTTGCGCCCAGAAATTAAGCGTACGCGCTCTGTTGTAATCGGATTGCGTGAGCTTACGGTTTTAGCTGACCAAGCGGTGTTGCCCAACGCCACGTCGGCAATTCCCAAAGGGCTTTTGAAGTGTTCGCCATTGACGGCGGCGGCGAAGATGTCACCCCAATCATCGCCGGACAAGTCGTTCCGACCTACCGCGCTCGAATAAACGATGTTGCTCGCGATCCACCGAATAATAGAGTCCGGTATCTGCCCCAACGGATATGGTGTCGTGCTGTTCCTTCCGCCGCGCAATCTCGGTCCTTGATAGGCCATCCTGCACCTTCTCTAAAACTGCCTGCACCATGGGAACGGGCACGGCGTTGCCCGTTTGTTTGCGAACTTGCTGGTAGGTTCCTGGCAGCTCGAACCAATCCGGGAAACCCTGCAATCGCAGCATTTCCCGGGGAGTCAACCGCCTTTCTCCATTAACCAGCAGGTAGTTGTAAGATGCCCCGGCGCGCAAGGCGCAGGAAAACGGATGGCTGGACACGTTGCCGCCCTTGTTTTCGTGCCAGATTGACAATTCGTAAGGACTCTCGTGTTTCGCCAGCCTTTTGCGAAGTATTTCGTCACTGGCGAAATAGTTGGCTGATACATCGTCCCTGCGCTCTAGCACATCTTCCAGCGGCAGGGGTTCGCCAATTCGCTCCGGCCATTTGAACGGGATGGAATGATCGCGAAAACCCACGATGATGGTGCGTTCCCTTTTTTGCGGCAATCCAAAGTCGAGCGCGTTAAGGACATTCCAATCGGCACGGTAACCCAGTTCGTTCAGCTCGGTGATGATCGTCTGCAACGTCCGCCCACGATTGTGAGTGGACAACTGACGTACGTTTTCCAGCACGAACGCGGCTGGCCGTTTGGCATCGATGATTTTTGCGACGTTGAAAATGAGGTTGCCGCGGTCATCATCAAACCCACGCATATCGCCAATTATGCTGAATGGTTGGCAAGGGAAGCCGGCCAGCAAGATGTCATGATCCGGGATGGAATCCGGTGAAATCTCGGTGATGTCACCGGCTGGTTCGATCCCGAAGTTCTCGTGATAGGCTCGTCGGGCTTCCGCATCAATGTCGCACGCGAAGACGCACTCCATGCCCAATTCGGCGGCGGCTAAATGAAAGCCGCCTATGCCGCAAAACATATCTGCGAACCTGAGCGACGATTTGCTATCTCTGTGGGCCATAGTCCCTGGACGTCATTTCCTTTGCACGTTTCACGAGTCTATCAACGATGTCAAGCATTTTGTAAGCGGTTATGTCATTTTGCGCAGAGGGCAGCGGCATTTGCAAGAACTGCATTCTAAAATGAAAACACCGGGTTAGTGGTCCCACAACCCGGTGTCGGATATCCGTATCGAGTTGCCGCTTACACGTCCTTCAGCGCCAAGGCGTCCTCGCCGGCGCTGTTGCCGGCCAGGCGGCCGAAGACCATGCCTGCGCTCAGGCCGCTGCCGCCGGGGTAGTTGTGGTAGAACAGCCCGCCCACCATCTCGCCGGCGGCGTACAGGCCGGGGATGGGATCCTGGGCGTTGGTGACCACCTGGCCGCGGTTGTTGACCTTGACGCCGCCGAAGGTGAAGGTGATGCCCGTGGTGACGGCCCAGCCGCGGTAGGGCGGCGTGTCGATGGTCTCGGCCCAGTTGGTCTTGTCCACCGCCAGGCCCTCGGTGCGGCGGCCGTCCTTAACGGTGGCGTTGTACGGGATGTCGGTGCGGACGGCGGCGTTGTAATCCTCGATGGTGCGCGCCAATCCGACGGGGTCGATGTCCAGCATCCGCGCCAGTTCCTCGATGGAGTTGGCCTCGGCGGGGGTCGCCTGGGGAATCCAGTACTCGTCGCGCAGCAGGTGTTTCACCTTGTCGTCGAAAACCTGGAAGCAAAGGCCCTGCGGCTGGTCCATCAGGGCGCGCCCGTAGGTGACGTAGGTGTAGTTGCGGAAGTCCGCGCCCTCGTCCAGGAACCGCTCGCCGTTGATGTTGACCATGAGGCCGAACGGATACGAGTGCTTCTGGAAAAGCTCGGTAACGGTGCGGTCGCCGAAGGTTGGGGCGTTCATGTCCCAGGCCACGGCGTGGCAGGACGACCAGTGGCCGTAGCTCTGCGCGCCAACGTCGAGCGCCATCTTGATGCCGTCGCCGGTGTTGTAGGGGATGCCGCGCACCTTGACGGTTTCCCAGCCGGGGCCCAGGTAGCGGCAGCGCATCTCGGCGTTGGCCTCGAACCCGCCGGCCGCCAGCACGACGGCGCGCCCGGCGATGTCCTCGAATCCGTCGGGTCCCTTGACCCGCAGGCCGGCGACGCGGCCCATCTGGTCCTGGATCAGAGATACGCCCTCGGTGGAGTAGCGCACCTCGACGCCCAGCTTCTCGCAGACGTCAAACTGCTGGTCGGACAGGCCCTTGCCGGCGCCGACCGCCTCGACGACCAAACCGCCCCAGAAGCGGAACTTGTCGCCGTCGCGGAAGGCCTGCCGCCCGAAGGACAACACGAAACGGACGCCGTGTTCCTGCAGCCACTTCATAGTCGGGTACGAGTGGCTGACCAGGATCTCGGCTAGTTCCGGGTCGGACAGGCCGTGGGTGACGCGCATCATGTCGTCGTAGAACTGGTTCTCGGTGTACTGGCCCACCTCGATGGAGTTGGCTTCGGTCTCCGACATGTCGGGAATGAGACCCTTGATGTCGTCCAGGCCGTTGAAGGCAAAGCGGATGATGCCGCCGGTGAAGTAGGTGTTGCCGCCTCGGAAGTACTCGGGGGCCTTCTCGACGACGAGCACCGATTGGGTCTGCTCGCGGGCGGCGATGGCGGCGGACAGCGCGGCGTTGCCGGCCCCGACGACGATTACATCATAGACAGTGTCATTAGCAGGCACAGTGGCACCTCAAAATGGCCGGCCGGCGTGCGGCCGAACGGGGAATTTGCAGCGATGATGATACCACAGCGACGCTGCTGACCCGAGCGAACTACAGCGGTTCGGTGCCCTCGCTGAGGATGGAGAGGTACTGATCGTAGGCGAAGAGGCGGTCGCTGCGTCTTCCGGTTATCTCACGCGCGATCCCGGGTGCCCGATGGCCCCACGTTCCATGTTTGACCCACCCTAATTTGCAAGCTACGCCGATAATGGCCTCTCTTATTATTCTTTATCGTTCAAAACGCCGATAAGAGTGCGCGCAGTGTTCGATGCGTCAACTACACCCCTACCAGCCACCATTTCGCCTCGCCGTCGCCGCTACCGTGGACGTTGATTTCCATGCCCTCCAGAAGCCAGGCGCCGGTGATGCCATGGGCCTCGGCCTGCACCGCCACCACATCCGACAGGCTCCCCTCGATGGCCGCTCGGTGATTCTTGCGGCTCAACAGCGGCAGCGCCACCTCGAGGTGCGGCCGCGGAGTGGAATGCTCGCCCAGTCGCGCTTCGGCCGCGCCCTGCGCCGCCGCGTAGTTGTCGGTATACTGGCAGTTGACCAACCGTCCGTTGGCGGTTAGCAGGCTCGTCGGGGATAATGCGGTCGGCGCCTGAACCGCGCTGGAACTCTGCGCGCGCCAGCAATGGTCGGCGTACAGGGCCAGGGATTGCAGGTACGCGGCGTTGGCTCCTCCGTTCCTGATCCGCACGACGTGTCCCCTTCCGCTGATGCCGGATTCCGCCTCCGTGGGCAACTCGATGGTTATGTCATCGGTCACGTCCATGCCCGCGCCGGCGGCGTCATCCGTCGCGGCGTAGTCCGTACCTGCAACCGGCGTGTTCAGCGCGGAGATCACGTCCCAGGTGTCAGTTGCCGCCAGAACCAGTTGCTCGCCGCCGGCGGGAATCTCCAATGCTTCGTTGAGACTCCAAACCTGTTGCCGGCCGGAATCCGACGAGCGCCGGTAACGGAACGTGACCACATCCTCCACAGCATTTGCTCCATCGCCCCTGCGAACGGCAGTGGCGTAAGGACCCCCGCCTCCGGCTGTTTCTCGAACGGTGAACCTGACCAACGATACGGGATCCTGGTGGTCCCGGATGCCGGACCGTGTTGACGCCGCTTCCAGCCGGACGCGTCCCAGGCCATCGGCGTAGATGAACCCATGCTCTTCACGTTGCAGACGGCGTAGGGCGCGGGCCGCCGACACGTCCCAAATCGAGCGTGGCCCTCCCGTCAACAGCAACCGACCGGTATCCAACGAGTAATCCTCCGGAAGCAGGCCAGCCCAACCCAGGATCGCAGCCGCCACGCTGCCCGAGCGCATCAGGCCGCCGGCCAGCGCGCGATGCAACGGCGCCGATTCCAACCGGTGCATGACGTCAGCGGCGGTGATGCGACACACGCCGGCGTCATGGTCCGGATCAATGCGGGTGATGCGACCGTTGAACAGGCTGCGGCCCACGGCCAATTCGGCCCACTCGTCCTGCGTGCTGCGAAAACCGTGCCACAGGCCATGTCGCGGCGAGTCGGACGGATCGATGATGCCGGTTGCCGACAGGATTTCGCGTCGGCTGGCGCCCGCTTGACCCAGACCGACCGCGTGGACCCGCACGCTGGTGGCGGTCTGCTGAATCTCGAGGTCATACCACGTACCGGCATCCAGCGGCGCTCCGTCGGCAAGCCTGGTGGCGGCACGGCCCGACACCCGCTCCAGGATGGTGGCGTCATTGGCGAAGCGAAGGCGCAGGCAGTCGTCGCGCGCGACGCACCGCAGCACTAACCCGCCGAGGCCGCTGCTCCCCCGTTTGTACCGGACCATCAGGGTCGCCAGCGGGTCTCCGGTGTCCAACAACGCCACGGCGTCCGAAGGTGGCCAACCTCCACCCTGGCCAGTCACCGTTCCGTCTGCGGCGGAAAAGCCGTTGCCGGGAACGGACAACACATCCCACCGTGCGCCGCTCGCCGTGGTGCGTCCGTCCAAATCAACAGTCGCTGCATTCGTCGTCGAAAAATCGTCGTGCATTCGGCTGGCCCGCAGCCAGATCGCCCGACCCGGCTGTACGTTATCGCCCAGGGGCCCGTTGCCATTGCCCGGGGTATAGCGACGGTGGTCGTTTCGCAGGGTAAATTCCAGGTTCGCCGGCGGTGCGAATTCAGGAACTGGCAACCCGCTGCGTCCCCATCGCCAGCGCAACGCGAGCACGTCGGCGGAAACGTCCGAGGCATCCGGGTCCCAGGAATCGTTTCCGGGCCAATCTATCCATGCCTGCCAGCGCAGGGGCGTGCCGGGTACGTGACGGCCCGAAACTGGCCCGCCGCCTGTATTCACAATCATGTCCGTTTTGGACCTCCACACATGGGTTTTTATGCACAATCAATTCGGGACATGTGCTGCACGGTCGGCATTGTCTGGCACAACGCGTCCCGCAGGAGTAGCATCGGGAGCGACGGGAGGGTGGAATCATGGCCAGATACTGGATTTCGTACAGTTCGGACGATGACCCGCGACGTCGCAGGCCACAGGGGCGCGAAAGGCGCTGGCGGTGGCCGTGGCAATGGTTCCGATTCGATCCGCGACAGCCCCGTCCAGCCAGGGTCGCCAGCGGGAGTCGAGCCCGTGGGGGCGGTACCCGTCGCAGCATCTGGCCATTGCTGCTGTTGCTGTTGCTCCTGCTGCTGATCCTGGGGACTATCGCGTACTTCCTGCTCGACGATTCCGATGACGAGGCCGAAACCGACCGGACGGCCAGCACGGGGAGCCTCGACCCGCCATCCGCACCGGTTGGCGTGCCCGGCCTGCCGTCCGCCGGGATCCCAGCCGGCGTCCCGGGCGTCGGCCCGTTGTCGGTTGCCCTACCGGATTTTTCATCGCTGGATATCAACGGCGATACGACGTTCATGGACCTGGGAGGGGAGTCGTGCCAGGAGGAACGCTACATGCTGATGACCGACGGCAAACTGCACACCATCGAGCGGCTTGACGATGAAACGGTCGAATTCCTGGCGCGTTCGGACGTGCCCGTTGACACCATCGCGCTGGACCCCGACGCCGATGCCACTGCCTTGCGCACCATCGCCAATGAGACCGGTGGCACCTTTACCCAGATGGACCGGTAGCGCACGGAGCCTGCGCCGTGTCAAGCGGTTGGCGTCCGGCGATAACGGCGTGTCCGAATGCTGGAACTGGCCGGCTGGCATTCACCAAACCCCCAGCTCCACCGGCCCGTCCTGTCGGAACGTCACCTCGAAGCGCACCGGTTCGCCGGCACGGCTGCTGATCCGGTAGGACAGGCAAACGAACATCCCTGATACTCGGCGTTGTCCAATCGCGCTGCCCACCGGCCCGTACTCGATGGCAACGGAGCATCCCACGATGGCCGACAGCACCGCATCCGGGCCGATCTCGGGCGTATCGTCCCACCGACCCGACAGCGTGAATTCCTGGGCAGCCGCCACGCCGGCCACAGTCCGCGCGGACGTGTCATTCACGCCGGCAACGTCCCGACCGGTGAGCGCCTGTCCCAGCGGCCCGACGCTCTCCACCCAGGGAGACAGGTCGCGCAACGTACCGCCGGCGTCCGACACGGCGATGTAGCTCCAGCCGGTGCTGGCGTATCCGGTCATCGTCACACCCCCAGCGCCGCGCCGCGTCGACGGTAGGGCGCGAGCAGCGTCCGGACGGCGGGAGAGATGCCGGTGATCTCTCCCCCATCATCGCCCTCCGGCGGCCGGAAAGGCGCTGACAACCTCTCGCGCCACCAGACGGCGGCCTGCAGGAGGCACGCTTCCGACACCCCCTTGGGATACCGGTACACGAACACGGGCGCTCCGATGGCGTGCGCGGTCGCTGCCGTGCCGTTGACGCCGCGCTGGACCGTCAGCGTCAGCATTCCCTGCCCGTCGGCGGCGACACCAACGACGTATAACTGCTCCTGGTCGAGACGGATGGTGTGTCCCGCCGACAACGCGGATGCGGGTCCCCCGTTGGCGGATACGGTCGCCATGTCGTCCGCCATGCCCACTCCGGCGTTGCCGCTCACCTGCAACCCCGTATCCTCGCGCACGTCGCTGTATCCCCAGACGCCGTCGACCACCACGCCGGCCCGGCACAGCGGAAACCGGCGACGCTTGCCCGACGCCAGCAGGATGCGCGTGTAGGGACGTCCGCCCGGCACAGTCGGCGCGGCGTTCAACGGATACAGCAGCCAATCAGACGACGGCCATCCGACCCACCTGCCCGACGCTTCCCGCACCCGCACCTCGCTCACAGATACCAGATCCGGCACCGCCAACGACGCCCGGCCGGTCCCATCGAATCGACGCTCACCCTGCATAGTGGCGAAATGCCGCCCGCAGTAACCATCGATCCAGCGGGACCCGGCCTCGAGCATCCCCAGCAGGCGCGCGTCGTGCGCATCGTCCGGCACATTGAGCACCGCCGGCGATTTGAGCGTCGCCAAATCCGCGTATGCGTTTGCCATTGATTCCTCCATTCCATCGAATCGTGCCAACGTAGGGGCGAGGCATGCCTCGCCCCTACAACCGGATCGGCTTCTCCCTACACGGTGATGTTGTATTGGAGCGCGGTGTGCGTTGCCGACGACCGGGTGCCGGTGCGCTCCATGAACGCCAGCCGCATGCTCACCACCATGATGTTCTGACGCTTCTGGATGTCCCGGGTGGTCTCGATCATCAACTCGCGCCGGAACCCCAGCCGCCACTGGGTGCGGTTCACCACCAGCAGGCGCCCCTTGGTGTTGCTGTTGCCGCCGTCGGTGACCTTGCCGTCGGCGTCCGATTTCGCCATCTGCTCGGACACGATGACGGGTATGCCGTCAACCTGCGCCAGTTGGCCGTTGAGCAGCGTGGCCTGCGGCCCCAGCTTGTCCAGCGTGCGGAACTCGTCAACGCCCAGCGACTTGATGTAGGTGCCCACGTCGGCGATATAGGCCAGCTCGGACGGGCGCACCCCGTACTTGCCCAGCCGGCCGCGCACCTCGTTGAACATATCGGCGCTGGGGCCGGCGGAGTGGTCATTCCCCTGCCCTGTGTTGTCCACCAGCGGCAGGTGCAGCAGCCCGTCGAATCCCAGCAACCAGTGCGCCTTGCCGGCGGTGGACGCGGCGATGGTTGCGCCGTCGGCGTTGATGTTGTTCTGCGTTGTGGTGTCGGCGTTGAGCAGCACGTCGTCGATGACCTCAACGGCGTTACGCACCAGAGTGCTGCGCACCTCAGCCGCCATGGCGATCACCGCGTCCTCGTCCAGCGTCAGCGACCACGGCACCTCGGCCACCAACTCGCGCGCCGTCAGGGTCTGCCGCGCCGTGGTCAACGCGGTTTCCGTAGTCGCCGTGTTCTCCGCACCGGGATACCAGGACACGCTGCCCAGTTGCAGCGGGATCTCAAACGGGTTGGTGGGCATGTCAACGCGCGTGAACAGCGACGCGACGTGAGTATCCACGTTGATGTCGGCCCACAGCGCGGCGGCCTCGCCGGTGGCGACCAGTTCGTCGCCGCTCCCTGCGGTGGTGCTGTCCATGGCGGCCTTCAGGTTGGCCTGCCAGTCAGCGAGGAGGCGAGGGTTGGCGTCGCCCGGCTCACGCTGCTGGGACGCCAGCACGCTGCGCACGCAGGCCAGGTCCAGCGCGTCCATCCCGTGGTACTTGCCGAACGGAACGCGGGGACGGTCCCCCACGCTGCCGTACCGCGCCAGCATCGCCTGGCGTTCGCCCGCCCGCTGTTTCTCGGTGATCTCACCCACGGCGCGGCTGAGGCGGGACAGTTCCTCCTGCAGCGGCGGAATGTCCGCGTCCAGCCGTTGGCGGTAGAAATCGCGCACCTCTGCCACTTCGTTCTTAATGGTTTCCAGTTCCCATGTTGAAAGGGTCATAAATTTGCAAACTCCTTTGCATTTAGAGTCGGTTTTTTTGAGTTTCGGTGTCTTCGGCAAGGTGGGGGCGAATGATTATTCGCCCCTACAGTCGGCGGACGGTTTGGTTTTGTAGGCGTGAGGCATGCCGCGCCTACGGGCGCATCCCGCGCAGCAATCCCACCACCTGATCGACTGATCCCATGCGGCTCGTCATCAACGCGCCCCGGTTGGCCGGCACGTGCACCGCGCTGATCTCCAGCAGTTCCTGCTCCAGGAACCGGATGCCCAGGAACGCGCCGGTGCGGGCATCCCGCCGCTCCTCGAAGCGCAGCGGCCTGAACCCCACGGACACGCCCTGCTGGTAGCCCTGGCGATACAGGCCCTCGACCTCCCGGGCGAACTCGGTTGGCGCGAACTCCAGGCGGGCCAGCAGTGCGTCGCCGTCCCACCACACCGACTGCGTCCGCCCGATGGCAGGCCGGCGGTAATCGTGGGCCCACAGCACCACCGGGTTATCGCGGTAGGCATCCAGCCGCCAACCCTCCGGCGCGACCGTATCGCCGTGCCGGTCCACCGCGCCCGTGGACGCCACGAACGTCAGCGCGCCGCCAGCATCGCGCTGGTGGACACTGCGCCCTTCGACAGGATCAGGGTTAGCGGCCTCCCGACCGTGGCCAACACCATCCCGCCCAGGACGAGCACCATCCCACTCACGACGAGCACCATCCCACTCGTGGTGGGCATCATCCCGCTCGTGGTGAGCCTGTCGAACCACGGCATCCGCCAGCGTTCCCCACTTGCACACCATCGGCGCATCGCCGACGCCGCGAGCGTGGGCGGCCAACGCGCGGAGCAGCGCGGCCCGGCTATGCGTCGAATCGGGCCACCGGCCGTCATTCATCATCGCAACCTCCTTGCATAAAGCGCCGGCGCGATGGCGAATCGGAGTACGGCAGACAGCAAAAAGCCGGCGAAACCGACCCGGCATCAGGTCAGTCCCACCGGCAAGCGTTTGATTGATTTAGTTCAGGTTAACGCGGAGGCCGCGGGAGGGTCAATGGGGCGGTGTCACTGGCGCAAAAATTTGTCCGAATCTGCTATGCGCTACAATGACCCTAACTGGTTACTCTGAGGCTGTACGATGGTTGAAGCTGCCCGCGAATCAATCCAGGTTTTTCACATCGCGACCCAGGGGGCGTTGGACTTCGCGATCATCCTCAACTGCAATTACAACCGCGAGGGTGATCAGTGGGTCGGCATCTGCGACGAACTGGGAACGTCGACCTTTGCCGATACGCTCGAAAAGACCCGTTCCGAGTTGCAGCAAGCCATACAGTTGCAACTGAACGAGGTGGAACGCATCACAGATATACGAGACTACCTCGCCGATAATGAAGTTGCGATTCAACCAGTCAGTCAACTCCGACAGGGCGGATTTGCCGTTGCGGTAGGTAGCAATCTTGAATATCTCGGGGCGTGAGTTGATCCGATTGCTCGAGCGGGATGGGTGGGTGCGGGGGCGCCGCGCCAATCACGGCATTTTCCTTTACAAGCAATTTGCAGACGAAGGCCGGCCACGTACTACCGTAATCCCAGACAAATCCGCTCCGCTGCCCACCGGAACGCTGGGCGCAATCCTCGGCCCAAAACAGACCGGTATCGGCCGGGCCGGACTGCAAGTGCTTATTGACGCAGAATAGACGCGCACTGGGTACCAACCTCATACGCTGTCAAAAACAGGCAGGACCACTCCGGCATCAGGTCAGTCCCACCAGCAGTTGTTTCGTGTGATTTAGTTCGGGTCATGGAAAGGCGGACGGCAGCATCAACTGTGGGCGGGGTCCCCGAGTGGCACCTGCTGGCAAACATTGGGGTGTCTCATCCTTTCTGGTGTTGGAACACACGCTGCCTGCGGATACTGCCACTAACCCTAAATGAATACACTACACAAGCATGTATTCTGGACAAATAGCCCCGACGGTTGGAGCGAATAGGCTGGTCGAAGCAGGACCAAATGCTTCTCGGCGATTCCATTTACGGTTCACTTACGATTCCTCCGTCTTCGTCCGAAATCAGGTCGCCTGCTTGACGTCATAGTGTTACTTGTCCGGTTGCCACTCGTTTGTTGTTGTGCATGCGGTTCAGTCGCCACGTATAACGGATTTTCTTGGTATTCAAACCGATTGTGCCATAACGAAATGATCGAAATCCTGCTGGATAGATTTTGTGCGGCAGCAGTGACGAGGCCTGCCGCAGCAGTGATACCAAGGATGCCATTGTTTCCCATTTGCATTGCTGGGCTTTGAGGTTCAGCCGCCAGATTCGACAAATACCCTGCGACCGCCATCGTTGCCGCGAAAGTTACTATCGAGAGACTTTCGTTGCCCCATTTGAAGTTTTGCAAATGTTTCGGGACCACCGCTCCGGTTCGCGATTCGAACATCATCGCCGCCCATTTACCCACCATAGGTCCCAAAAAAAGTGTGGTAATCCACCGCCAAACGACCTTGGCAAATAAGAGTATGCCAGCGGTCAGCAAATAATTCCAAGGAGGCAACATAGACGCGCTCAACCATAGCACTAAGGCTGCCGACGTGAGCCCGATACTTCCACCTGCCAATACATTGACCACCAAATTACCTGCAGTCATGATTCGCGGATGTCTTTCGGCCATTCCAAAAGTTCCAGAGACTCCTTTTTGCATTTGATCACCCACCTCAATATTCGGTATAGAATGTCATGCCTAACGCCAACGACCTATCGTCAAGGCGCATATCTACTGGCACGCGATAAATGCTAACTATGTAGTAATGATTTTTGAGAATGTCGGCTATTCGCATGGCTGCCTGTTAAATCGTCCGAAACATACAAAATTGATCGGCCTTCGCAGTATTTGATCAGCAGTCCGTAAGCGATTAGATTACCGTCGATACAGTCGATGTAATTGTGGGCGTTTACTCAGTTGTATTCCGGTATGCTGGAGTTTCAAAAACGTCGACGATACCGATCTGGGGACTCGGTTTCGGCGCTACCCCCGCCCCACTACCACGTGCCGCCGCCATTCCTCCGACGGCTCAGGGAAGTCCTCCCGATAGTGTGCGCCGCGGCTTTCGCGACGCTGCAGCGCGGCCTCCACGATTAGGCGGGACACCACCAGCATGTTGCGCAGTTCGTGGTCTTCGGCCGTCTCCGGCATGGGCATCGTGCGCTGCCACAGGTTTAGGATGCGCGCCGTCAGCAGCAGACGGGTGCCGTTGCGCGTGATGCCAGCGTTCCGCCACATCAGGTCCTGCAGGGTCTCGCGGCCGCGTTCCGGCACCGTGGCGCACACCATCGCCCGGTCCGCCAGCGGGATTCGCACGTTGTCGCCGTCGTCCGGCGCGTAGTCGGGCGCGTTGCCCAGCGTGGCGTCCACCAGGCGGCGCGAGAACACCAGCGTATCCAGCAGCGAGTTGCTGGCGAGACGGTTCGCCCCGTGCACCGCCGCGCACGCCGTCTCGCCGCAGGCGTACAGGCCGGCGATGTTGGTGCGGCCCCAGGTGTCGATGCGCACGCCGCCCATCATGTAGTGCGCCGCCGGCGCGACCGGAATCGGCTCCCGTGTGATGTCCAGCCCGTACCGCCGGCACTCGGCGTAGATGGTCGGGAATCGGCTGGACACCGTGGCCGCCGGCAGATGCGTTATGTCCAGCAGCGCCGGCTCCCCGTCGGCCCGTTCCATCTCGGATGCGATGGCCCGCGACACCACGTCGCGGGGCGCAAGGTCGGCCATGGGGTGATGCTCCGCCATGAACGGCTGACCCGCGGCGTTGCGTAGCACCGCGCCCTCGCCGCGCATGGCCTCCGACAGCAGGAACGACGGCGCAGACTCCAGCCACAGCGCGGTGGGATGGAACTGGTAGAACTCCATGTCCATGACCTCCGCGCCGGCCAGGAACGCCAGCGCGACGCCGTCGCCGGTCGCAACCTGCGGGTTGGTGGTGTAACGGTACAGTTGGCCCGCGCCGCCCGACGCGACGATCACCACGCTGCTGGCGAAAACCCGCCGTTCATGGGGAGCCTGCCCTGCGACCAGCCCAGGGTCAGCGGCCTGCCGCTCATGGTGAGCCTGCCCAACCACGTCGCCCATCACCTCCACGCCGGACACCGCGCCGTCCTCCACGCAGATGCGGATGGCGTGGGTGTACTCCAGCACGGTGATATTGGGCGACGACCGCACCCGCTCCGCCAGCGTGTTCTCGATGTGCTGCCCGGTTGCATCGCCTCCGGCGTGCAGGATGCGCGGCAGGCTGTGCGCGCCCTCGCGGCCCAGGGCAATCTGCCCGTGCATGGTGTCAAAGGGGACACCCCACTCAATGAGCCCGGCGATGCTTTCGGGACCCTGCCCGGTCAGCACGCCCACCGCCTCAGGGTCGCAAAGGCCGGCGCCGGCCTCTAGGGTGTCCCTCTCGTGCAGCGTCGCCGAGTCGCCCGGGCCAATTGCCGCCGCGATGCCGCCCTGGGCGTAGCGGCTGTTGCAGTCGTCAATGCGCCCCTTGGTCACCACCAGGACACTGCCGTGCTCTGCGGCCAGGAGCGCGGTGTTCAGCCCAGCGATGCCGCTTCCGATGACTATGTAGTCGTAGCGTGGTGAGTCCAAGTAAAAAGCTCGCATCACTTATGGTTCGCAGTCGTATCCCAGCGCCACGGATTTTTCCCGGTCGCGCGCTGACGCTTCCTCATTCCCCAAAGTCTGGTGTACCGAACTGCGGGCGCAGTAGGCCAATGCGTCTTCGGCATCAAGCCGGAGAACTTCATCGAAATCTGCTATGGCAAGGACGTGATCTCCCTGCAACATGTGGGCGATGCCTCGCATAGAATACGCCTCCACAAGTTCCGGATCGAGTTGCGTGGCCTCATCCAAATCCACTATAGCCAGGTCATATTCCCTTCGGGCGATGTAGACGACTCCCCGCGTGCCGTGCGCCTCGGCGTATTCCGGGTTGAGTCGGATGGCTGTGTTGAGATCTGAAAGCGCCAGTCCATACTCGCTTAGATCGTGGTGAGCGATTCCTCGCAGCAAATATGCTTCTGGTGATTCCGGATTGAGTCGTACGGCCGCGTCGAAATCTCCGAGCGCCCGGTCAAACTCCTTCATACTGCGGTACGCTTTGCCGCGCTCGGTGTAGGTGTCGGCATCATTCGGGTTAAGTCGTAAGGCCTCGTCGAAGTCCTTTATGGCCCGGTCGAGTTCGCCCTTGTTCTTGTAGGCGAACCCCCGGTTATGATAAGCGTCGGCGTCGCCCGGGTTGAGCCGGAGCGACATTTCGAAGTCCTGAATCGCCAGGTCGTACTCCCCCAGGTCGCCGTAAGCGACCCCTCGGTTGAAATAGGCGTCGGCATATTCAGGATCGATACGGATAGCCGCGTCGTAATCCTCGATCGCCCATTCGTGCTCTCCCAATTCGTCGTATGCGACGCCCCGGTTGTAATAGGCGTCGGCATATTCAGGATCGAACCGGATAGCGACGGTGTAGTCCGCTATCGCCCATTCGTGCTCTCCCAAATCTGCGTGGGCGGCGCCGCGGCTATAATAAGCGGGCGCATACTCGGGGTTGAGCCCAATCCCTACGTCGTAATTCTCAATGGCCCGGTGGGGTTCCCCTTTCTCGCCGTAGGCGATTCCCCGTCCAAGGTGGGCGAGGAAAGATTCGGAGTCGAGTCGTATGGCCGCGTCGAGATCCTCGATGGCCCGGTCGTACTCCCCGATTGCGGTATAGGCTATCCCCCGCAGGACGTAAGCCTCGGCGACATCGGGGTCCAGCCGGATGGCCTCGTCGAGATCCTCGAACGCTCGGTCATGCTCGCCCTTGGCGACGTAGGCGCCTCCCCGGCCCATGCGGGCGTCGGAAGATTCCGGGTCCAGTTCGATGGCCGCGTCGAAATCCTCAATGGCCTGGTCATATTCCCCAGCCAACAAATGCTCTCTGCCCTGTCCCACGTATTTGCTGGTTTCGATTGCCTGACAGGCGATTCCAAAACTCAGAACAGCAGCAATTGTCAGCAACATGCTCGACCGAATTGGTCGGCAGATGGTATTGATGCTGGGACAGGCCACCATGCGCGTGCCCCCTTTTGGGGTTTGGGGCTGAAAGGCGATCACCAAGCTGACGATCTCGGTCGGCTGCCCTATACGCGACACTTCAACATAGCCAATAGGGGCGAATGATCATTCGCCCCTACGATGGTCAGCGTATGTCGCGGACGGCGTTTAGTCGTCGTCGCCCACCGCCGCCGGCTCCTCGATGGGATCCAACTGCCAGGGGAAGTTGCCGTCGAACAGGAACCCTTCCTTGTTGCCCCATTCCGACTCGGGAGATTCGTAGTAGATCTCGATCTCGTTGTCGTCGGGGTCATAGATGTACGCGCCCATGGATATGCCGTGGTCGCCCAGCCTCTTGAAGCGGACGCCATGCTCCTTGCAGCGCTCGTACAGTTCCTTCAGGTCGCGGAAGGAGTTCATCTGCCACGCCATGTGGGCCATGCCGACGCGGCGATCCTCGGGGCCCGGGGCATCCATCCCCAGCGGGATCAGCGCCAGTTCGTGGGACATGGTGGTGTCGGCGGACAGGAACGTCATTCCGCCCGGCCGGCCGGTCATCACGGTGAGGCCCAGCACGTTGGTGTAAAAGTCAACGCTGCGCTCGATGTCGCGGACCTTGATGACCAGGTGGCCCAACTGCTTCGGTGTGTAAGCCATGAAATTACCTCCCTGAACCGGAAATGAGAGTTGCTATGTTGCTCGCATTATAACGCACCAGGCCAGTGTGGCGCACATTGCGCCTCCCGCGGTGTGGCGCGCATCGCGACTATTGTGGTAAAAGCGCAGCCATATTATGTATTGCTGACCCGGTGGCGTCAGTATAATAAAACAAGCCGGCCGTCGGAGTTTCCGGGCCAATCTCAGCCAACGATCCCCGGTGAATCGCTGATGACGGAAATTGCGCGACATACATTACCCCCCGGTTCTCCGCATTCGGATCCGGCGACGTTCGAGCGGTCATCATCTACCGTCAGGCGAGACGGCAAATCCGGCGCGAACGGTTCCGGCCTCGTATTCAAGCAGGCCACCGAGCCCTGGGAATTCGAGGAGATCCACCACCTCAACTACGCCTCATTCGTCGAGGAAGTGCCCCAACATCCGGCCAACGACGACCGGCTGCTGGTGGACCAGTTCGACGAAGAGAATACGTACTTCATCTGCCGCCGCGGTTCAGACCTGCTGGGGATGATCTGTGCCCGCGACCGCCGCCCGTTCTCGCTGGACCAGAAACTCGGCCGCCTGGAAAATTACCTGCCCCAGGCCGAGGGCGCCAAGATCTGCGAGATTCGCCTGCTGGCCGTGCGCCCCGACCTGCGTCGCACGCGAGTCCTGCCCGGCCTGCTGACCATGATGGCCAGCTACTGCCAGGAGGGTGGTTACGACTACGTGGTGATGTCCGGCCGCGTGTCGCAGCAGCACCTGTACCGCCACATCGGGTTCATCCCCTTCGGCCCGGTGGTGGGCGACGACGACGCGCCGTACCAGCCGATGTACCGGCCTGTGGGCAACGTCGGGGTTGAGTTCTCCGGCAAGTTCCACGAAGCAGTGGCCGCGCCCCCGGATGATCCGGTCATCCTCACCCCCGGACCGGTCGCCATGCCGGCGGAGGTGGTCCAGGCGTTCCAGCGACCCCCGCTGTCTCACCGCTCAGCCGAATTTCAGGCACTCATGCGCAACGTGCGGCAGCGCCTTTGCGATTTGACCAACGCCAACCACTGCGCGGTGATGGTCGGTTCCGGCACGCTGGCCAACGACGTGGTATCGGCGCAAATTTCCCGTCTCAACGCGCCGGGGGTGATCGTGACCGCCGGCGAATTCGGCGAACGCCTTCTCGATCACGCCAACCGGATGGGTTTGGAATACGTCGCCGTGCAGCACGGGTGTGGCGAGCCTTTGGACTACCACCGCATCGAGCGCGCCCTGGCAGCACGTTCGGGCGGTTGGCTCTGGACCGTGCACTGCGAAACATCCACCGGAGCGCTGGCCGACCTGCCTCGTCTCAAGACCCTGTGCGCCCAGCACGACGCCCGCCTCGCGCTGGATTGCATCAGCAGCATCGCCGCGACGCCGGTGGACCTGCGCGGCATCTGGCTCGCCAGCGGCGCCAGCGGCAAGGGGCTGGCCGCCTATCCTGGCCTGGGCCTCGTGTTCTGCCAGGAGATTCCTGACCCCGACGCTGGTCTGCCCCGCTACCTGGATCTGGGGCTGCACTGTGGCGACCAGGAAGGCGGCGCGGTGCCCTTCACCCTGTCGTCCAACCTGCTGTCGGCGCTGGACGCCGGAGCGCAACGGCAAACACCGGAGTTGCTGGACCGGATTGAATCGGATGGACGCTGGCTGCGTGAACAACTCAGGGAACGCGGCTTCAGCCTCGTTGCCGCAGAATCAGACAGCATCGGCGCGGTGACCACCATCGCGTTGCCCAGGGATGCCGTCGACTCCGAGCGCATGGGGTGCGCTTTGGAGAACCTGGGCTATCACACGTCCTACGCCAGCGGTTACCTGCGTGAGCACAACTGGCTGCAGATCTGCCTGATGGGCGACGTGAACCGTGCCCAACTGGAGCAGTTGTTGCCGGTGCTTACCGCGCAACTCGACAAATCGACCCGGCTCCCCGGTGAGGTTGCGACTCTGTCGTAGCCGACTGACGGCACAATTCCGTTACCCACGATATCCGCTCCAGCCGCTGCGGGTTTGGTCGCCAACCAGGAAGTGTAATCATGAAACTGGCTCTCCTTCTCGTGGCGGCATCCGTCGTGTGCTTTTTCCTGGCCGCCTATGTTCTGTTTTTGGGCCTGCAGGTGCTGGAAATGAACTGGTGGCAGGGCGCACTGCTGGGCATCACCATGTGGTCGCTGGTGATAGCAACCCCAATATTGGCCGTGTTCGGGATTCTGCGCGGCCTCAGAGCTTTCAAAAACAGGCGACGCGCAGCCCAACCACGCTGACACCCGACGCAAAGACGACGCAAAAAGGGGCGGGTCTGAGACCCGCCCCCGTTAGTTGGCGTGCCTGTGAACGACGGTTAGTTGCCGCCTTCCTCCAGGTTCTTCATGTAGTTCATCGCGCTGCCCGCTTTGAACCACTCGATCTGCGCGTTGTTGAGGGTGTGCCGCAGGTTCAGCGTCTCCTCGCTGCCGTCGGCATGCTTCAGGACCGCCTGCACGGGCCGGTCGGGGGCCAACTGGTTCAGGCCCACCAGGCTCATGCGGTCGTCCTCCAGCACCCGGTCCCAGTCCGCCGGGTCCTCGAAGGTCAGCGGCAACAGGCCCTGCTTCTTCAGGTTGGACTCGTGGATGCGGGCAAAGCTGCGAGTGATGATGGCTGCTGCGCCCAGCATGCGAGGCGACAGGGCGGCATGCTCACGGCTGGAGCCCTCCCCGTAGTTCTCGTCGCCGATGGCGACCCAACGCAGGTTCTCGGCCTTGTATGCCCGGGCAATCTCGGGTATCGGCATGATCTCCTCGCCGGAGAGTTGGTTCTTGCCCGTGCCGGTGTCATCGGTGTAGGCGTTGTTGGCGCCCAGGAACATATTGTCGCTCAGGTTGTTAAGGTGCCCACGGTACTGCAGCCAGGGGCCAGCCGGTGAAATCGAGTCCGTGGTTGTCTTCCCCTGGGTCTTGACCAGGACGGGAATGTCCTCAAAGTCGTTGCCGTCCCAGGCTTCCCACGGCTGCAGCACCTGCAGGCGGGTGCTGGCCGGGTCAACCCGCACCTCGACGTCGCTGCCGTCTTCCGGCGGCTCCACGTACATATCGGTGCCGGGATCAAATCCCGTCGGCGGCACTTCCGGCGCTTCGGACGGCGGCTGCAGCATGAACTCGTTGCCGTCGGCGTCAACCAGCGGGTCGGTCAGCGGGTTGAACCGCAGGCTCCCGCCCAGTCCCATGGCGATTGCCAACTCGGGGCTGGCGATGAAGTTCATGGTGCCCGCGTTGCCGTCGTTGCGGCTGGGGAAGTTCCGGTTGTAGGACGTTACGATGCTGTTGTCGGTGCCTCGCGCCTCGGGCCGATTCCATTGGCCGATGCACGGGCCGCAGGCGTTGGCCAGTACGGTGGCGCCGATTGACTCCAGCGCTTCCTGCTGTCCGTCGCGTTCGATGGTGGCGCGCACCTGCTCAGAGCCGGGGGTGACCAGCAGGCCGGACGCCGCCGTGACGCCGCGCGCCGCAGCCTGACGGGCCACGTCGGCGCAGCGCTCCATGTCCTCGTAGGACGAGTTGGTGCAGCTTCCAACCAGCGCCACGGACACGCGTTCCGGGAATCCTTCCCGGTCCACCTCGGCGGCCAGCGCGGAGATGGGCCGCGCGCGGTCGGGCGAGTGCGGGCCGGTGACGTGGGGTTCGAGAGTGGACAGGTCGATTTCCACAACCTGGTCGTAGAACTGTTCCGGATGCTCGTCGACCTCGGGGTCTGACCGCAGCAGGTGAGCGTACTCCTCGGCGATGTCAACCAGCTCGCCCCGTCCGGTGGCCCGCAGGTAGGTGGCCATGCGCTCGTCGTATGGGAACACATCGCCGGTTGCTCCCAGCTCAGCGCCCATGTTGCAGATGGTCCCCTTGCCGGTGGCGGAAATCGACGCGGTGCCGGGGCCGAAGTACTCGATAATGGCGTTGGTGCCGCCGGATACGGTGAGTTCGTAGGCCAACTTGATGATGACGTCCTTGGGGGCCGTCCAACCGTTCATGGAGCCCGTCAGCTTGACGCCGATGATCCGCGGGTAGCGTACCTCCCAGGGCAGTCCCGCCATCACGTCGGCCGCGTCCGCGCCGCCCACGCCGATGGCCAGGGAACACAGCCCGCCGCCGTTCACGGTGTGGGAGTCGGTGCCGATGATCAGGGCGCCGGGGAACGCGTACTTTTCCAGCACCACCTGGTGGATGATGCCCGAGCCGGGACGCCAGAAGCCCATGCCGAAGCGGCGGCTGGCCGATTCCAGGAACTGGTACACCTCGTTGCTTTCGTTCAGGGCGTCCTGCAGGTCAGAGGACGCGCCCACGCGGGCCTGGACCAGGTGGTCGCAGTGGACGGTGGTCGGCACCGCCACCCGGTCGCGTCCCGACTGCATGAACTGCAGGATCGCCATCTGACCGGTCACGTCCTGGTGAGCGACGCGGTCGGGTCGCAGGTTGATGTAGCTGTCGCCAGGTCGCAGGTCGGCATCCGCCACGTCATCCAGGTGGGAGAGCAGCAGCTTTTCCGACATGGTCAGCGGCCGATTCAGACGGGCGCGAACCTGCGTCAGCTTCTCGTCCATCTTGCGGTAGGTTTCCCGCACGAATTCCGGCGTGGAGTCAATGTTGCTCATTGTGTTTCACTCCTCCTCAGAAGGTAACTGTGCTTCCGTACTTTTCTGTCAGCGTCATGAACAATTGGTGTCGCTTTGGGTTGGCGGCGGCGTTTTCGGACCGACGCAGGTAGATGCGATATACCGTTTCCAGTTGATCATCCCCCATCCAGATGGCATAGCTGGGCATTCCGTTGCCCAGCACGCGGTGAATGAACTCCAGGCGGCGGACGCGGCTGAGTTGCAGGGCGACCCGCCCGTCGCCGTCGGTGGTGAGCACCGCGATGCCACCCCCAGTGTCGGGGTTCCCGCTGCCGTCCACGAACTGCATGTCGTCCAGCGTAGCCGGAATCGACACCGTCGCAGCCGCATTATGCACCATAACCACGGCCTCGCCCAATCCAATGGGATGGTCGGCCATGCCGGCGCTGCAATCCAGCAGCAAACTCCGCAGCAGGTCAATGTCCGGCGGACCGTCCTGCGCATTCAACTCGGCGATGGGCTGCGCGCTCTCCGGCAGGTGGTCCTTGACTACCTGTTCCAGGTGATCCGGAATGGGAACGAAGTTCACGCGCCCCCGCCGGGTGACGGTCGCTTCGCCGCAGATGGAACCGTAGAGCGCCTTTTCGTCGGACCAGCGCCGCACCACGTCGAATCTCGGACCATACGTGCAGCCCAATATGCAACCCGCCGTGGTGACCTGTACCCTTTCGGCCGTGTCGTCGCCCACAGCGTCGTTCAGCTGACTGAGAATCGTGTCGGCGTTTCGACCCCGGTGATACCAACGCCCGCAGCCGGACTCGTCAGTGCATACGACGATGTTGACGTCCGGGCGTGCGGCGGGCCGAGTGTCTGATGCGCTCATGGCGTCACGGTGTCGGGTGTCGTGGCGGTGTTGGACAAAACGTCCGCCCGGCTGCTGAGCGCCGGGCGGGAGAATGCTGAATGGGTCGCTGCGATGGGTCCGCCGAATCCGGCGAGACGGACATCGCGGCCGGCGCGGGACTACTTGTCGAAGTAGTCGTAGTTGATCTTGATATATTCCTCGTACATGGCCGGTACCGCTTCTTCGGCGAAAATGGCCGTTACGGGGCACACCGGCTCGCAGGCCGCGCAGTCAATGCACTCATCAGGACTGATGAAGAACATGTCATCGTCGTCGGTGGTGTAGATGCAGTCCACCGGGCACACATCGACACAGGCGGCGTCTTTCACGCCGACACACGGCTCGGTAATGATGTAGGTCATAGCGGCTTTCCCCTCGGTTGATTTGGTTTCGGTTTGGGCAACGGCCCGGTGCGAAGCGGCCGGTCGACGTGCGGGGGCCACTCCAAATGATGCGAAATTATAGCACGGCAGTAGGTCTATGCAACCGGAACGACATCGTCATGGCAATCCCGACGTGGTTCCGATCTGCCCTCCAATTACACCCGCGTGAACCGTTTCTTCGTGGACAGGGTGACAAAGGTCTGGGTTTTCTGGACGCCGTCGATTACGCCAATCTGGGTGCGCAGGAAATCACCCAGGCTCTCGGCGGATTCCAGCGCGGTCCAAACGAAAACGTCGTAGGGCCCGGTGGCCACCACGACATAGTGCGCCTCATCAAGGTCCGCAATGCGTTCGGCCACGGCGTCGGATTTGCCCGGGCCGGTCTCCAGGCCAATCAGCGCGGTGGTGCCATAGCCCATCTTTTCCAAGTTCGGCACCGCCACCACGTGAACGATGTCCTCCTTGATCAGGCGGCGCAAACGGCGGCGCACGGTGCCCTCACTCACGCCGACCGCGCGGGCGATTTTGGCGTTTGATGCACGCCCGTCTGACTGCAGAATCCCGATTATCTTCAGGTCAAGTTCATCCATTGGTTGGTTGACTCCGTGCGTATCCACCGGAGCGATTCAGAATATCCCCGGCGCAAAAAGTTGACGATTGATGATATTCCCTGCCTTGCCGATTGTCAAACATCAAAGGCAGGCTATTGTCATTATTCGTCAAATTGACGACAGGATTCCAGCCAATTTACGCATACACGCGCATCATATACGTAATATCGTCGCCCGCCTAGGCAAGGCTCAGCGCGCTCACCCCCATCACTATCATCACAATCGACACCGCTTTCACCGCCAGCGCCTGCGGGGTCAGCGACTCGTCCAGCAACTGCCACCGCACTCGGGACAGGATCGTGGACGCCACGAACACGAACAGCGGGCGCGTCGCCAGCACCGCCGCCACCAGCGACGCTGGCCCCAGGCTGTACGCATATACCGACAGCAGAATGGAAATCGCCGGCATCAACGCCTCGCCCGATAGCAGCATGCCCAACACCGTGGGCTGCCGCACTCCACTCCACAAACGCCTCACCGCAGTCCGTCCCCCAGTGAGCCCCACAATGAAGAAAACCACACCCACCGTCGCCTGTTGTATTCCGAAAACCGTAAGCACGGGCAGGTCTGCGTTCAAAGATGCCTTGGTTACCACGAAACTGCCGGCGGCGCACAGCGCGCTCAGCAGCAGAAACGCGGGCCCATACACGGCGGTGCGATCCCCCAGCGTCGTCACTGCCGTGCTTGGCAGTCCCGCGCCCGGTCCAACCCGTCCGAAAGGCCGCTCGTGAAACAGCCGCACGGATATCATGATCGCGCCCACAACCACCAGGCCGATGCCCAGCCACTGCGTCACCGAAATGTGCTCGTCCAGGAACAGCATGGCCAGGATGGCTACGTAGATCGGGTTGGTCTGGGATATGGCGACGGCGCGGGAGGCCTCCATCAGTCGCATCCCGCGGAACAGCAGCGCCACCGAGAAGCCCATCAACAAACCCGCCGCCACCGGCGACCACGCCACCTGCCACGGCGTCCCCTCGGGAATACCCATCACCGCGAACGTGATGCTGCCGTACACCATGCCGCAGATGCCGCACCATAGGCACAGGGGCGGCACCCCCTGGAAATGGAAGGACAGCAGCCGTTTGTCGCAGACGCTGACGAAACAGAACGCCAGCGAACTGGCCAGCGCTAGTATTGCCCACATTGCACGAAACGTATCAGCCGCTAGCGCAAACCCGCGGGCAAGCGATGCAATCCGTAGCGAATCTCCCCGTTAACGATAGGGAAATCTCGCGTGAGTGATTGTATGGTTCGATACCACCGACGCATAGCATGCAGATATTCGTTGCCGGCGGTAGGTGGATTTTCATACAAACGGTTTTCCTGGTAAACGCGAATAACATAGGAGCACAAATCGGCGATTTGGATCCCGATACTGCTGGCGGAGTCAACAAATGCCGGCGCGTCGGCAATGTGAACGCTCGCTTGTCCCTGATTGGAGCGAAAGAGGTAATCGGAGAAACGCTTACTGGCTTGTCCGAAACGCGTGCCCCGACCATCGAACAAAACATTGGCAATTGCGGCCTTTTCCTCTGCGAGTGATTCAATCCGCTCCAACAGAAAACGGAAGCGAATCCCTAGGTTGTTTTCCGTGTTCAACGACAGCGGAAATGGACCCCGTAAAATCGAAGCGAAAACCGTTACGGGTAGCTCCCTCAAAACGGAGAAAAATTCCTCAGCAAAAATCCTCTTCGTGGCGCTGGTTCGATATGATTTCTCTTTCAGCAATTTCGAGCCCTTTAGCTCCGCTTGCTCTGCATGGAGCAGATGCCTTTTCATGGCAAAAAGCCGTCTGCTTATCGCCCGCGAATCAGTCTCATCGTAGCAAACCGCCGCCACTACAGGGCGGGTGCTCCCGTCGTTGGGATTAGGGAGACCACTTTCGTCGATGAATGCCAGCATTTCCAATACCATCTCGGATTGACTAATGGACAACTGCCCAACAAGCAAGTATTATATAGGTGGTGCTATACGCATCGTGTAGCAGCGATACCTGTGGCACCCGTAGGTAGGAGGTTGGCGCGTATTAGGCGCGATGCCAAGTTGCCAACCCCGGATTTGGGACGGTTTGCCAGTTACTGCGCGAACCGTCCCGTTTTTGTTGCACAGGCCTATATCTCGCAGTGCTCGCCGCAGACATCGTTGCGGCCCAGCGCGCGGCTGATTCGCATCCGGTTGCGGGCGAACCAGCGATAGAATCCATCGGACATCGGCCGCGCCGGCCACCATCCCGTCCACCCGATCATCCATCCCACGCCGGCCAACCGGTACGCCTCGCGCAGGCTGGCCATACCCACCGTCATGGTGCCGTCGGGCTTGATGCCATAGAGCGCGGCCCGAACCTGCTCGCCGTTGAGGCCGTAGACGGCGGGGTCGAAGCCCCCCGCCATGATATCCACCGCCTCGATGGCGTCCGGATTCCGACGATACAGCGCCAGCACTTCCCGACTGCACATCGGACATGCGCCGTCGTAGAGCAATCGGTAGCGGTCGCTCATCGCATCACCTCATCGCGCACGATGGACTGATCGTGGTTCAGTCGTCGGCAGGCGCCAGCGCGGCGTCCGCGGCCATCTGCTCGGCCTGCGCAGCCGCCAGCGAGGCAACGTCGGTGCCCACGTCCTGCACGCCGTACTTCTTTTCAAGCTCGTAGATCGCGTCCAGGCCCAGCACTGACGCCACGTCCCAACGGGTTCCGTAGCGGTCGGGGTCCACCATGCCGTCGCTCATCAACTCCTCATATGCCGCGCGCACCTGCTTGTAGATGAGCCAGATGGTGCTCCCGCAGATCATGATCTTGTAGCCCAATTCGTCCATGGTCTGCGTCGTCGCCAGGTCGCCGTTGTACATCCTGCCCACATCGGGCAGGTCTCGGGCGTAGCGCTGGATGTCGTCCTGCGACTTGATCCCATCCACAAACACCAGGTCGGCGCCGGCCTCCGTGTAAGCGCGGCACCGCGCCACGGTATCCTCCCAGCCGGTGACGGCATAGGCATCGCACCTGGCGATGATTACGAAATCCGGATCCCTGCGGGCATCCAGCGCCGCATGAATCTTCTGGACGTGCTCCTCGATTGGGACCACCTGCTTGCCGGCGAAGAACCCGCACTTTTTGGGAAACACCTGGTCCTCCAGGTGAATCGCGGCGACGCCGGCGGACTCGTACTCCCGCACCGTCCGTCCCACGTTCAGCGGGTTGCCATAGCCGGTATCGGCATCGCAGATCACCGGGATGTTGATGGCGTCGGCGATGTATTTGGCGTTGGCGACCATCTCGGTCATGGTCAGCAGTCCAACATCGGGGAACCCCTTCTCTGCCGCAGTTCCGGCGCCGGTCATGTACACCGCCCGGTGCCCCACGTCCTCGGCGATGCGAGCGTGCATCGCGTTCAGCACAAACGGCGCAACAACCATCTTGTCCGACGCCAGCATCTGGCGCAACTGAGCAGTAGCCTTCATAACCTCAATACCTCCCCAAGTTCTGTTTCACATCGATATACAGGATACACAGGATTGATGGAGTCCAGGCCAAACGCAATGTCAGGATTTGAAACGGGTGAATCGCTGAAATTCTACTTTGGGATTTCCAAAATTGATGAGCAGGCCGACCGGGATACCAGTGGCGTTGAGGTAGTTGATGATCTGCGCCTTATGCTGAGGAGTGAGCGACTCCACGGCTTTTAATTCGACAATCACTTTGTCCGGTACCAGTAGATCGGCGTAAAAATCTCCGACCTCACGACCTCGGAAGCCAACTTTGACAGGTTCTTGAGATTTTACTGGAATACCTGCATCCGATAATGCGATGACCATGGCTTTCTCATAGACAGACTCCAAGAAGCCTGCCCCAAGTTCGTTCTGCACATCAAATGCACAACCAATGATGTCCCGGGTTAATTCCGAATGCAGCAACCGACCATCCTTTTCATCCTGTTCATCGATGTATTAATGCGTTCCTCGCCTAGTAAACTCGGTCGGTTTCGGGCACCAGCGGCGGCACTATCGCCTCCACCCACGGCACCATGTCCCGCAGCACCTCCACCGGTATCTCGTGGCCCATGTTGTACTCGTGATATGACAGGTTGTAATTCTCCGCGTCCAAAAACTCCCGCGTCCTGCGCGCGCTGTCCATCGACACCATCTGATCATGCAGGCCGTGCGCCACGAACACCGGCTGATTGCGATGGTCGGGCAGTCGCGGCCGCAGCACCTCCGGGTCCGGCAGCGACGCGCTGAGGGCCACCAGCGCCGCGAACCGGTCGGGGCTCCCCAGGCCCATCCGGTAGGTCATCCCGCCGCCCTGCGAGAACCCCAGCAGCACCGCTTTGCCGTCGCCTGCTCGAAACTCCGTCAATACCTCGTCGAAAAACGCATCCAGAAACGCCTCGGCCTGCTCGAAATGCTCTTCCGTTGCCTGCCCCCGTGGCGGATGCCATCCGTACCCGACCATCCCGGGAGCCAACTCGAACGGTATGGGCGCGTTGGGACACGCGTACACGTAGCCCTTGCGGTTGATGGACGGCGCCAACCCGGCCAGGTCCTGCATGTTGGCCCCGAAGCCGTGCAGCATCACCACCAGCGGGTAAGTTTCCCCCGCGTCGTAATCGTCGGGGAAAATGACCAGGTAGTGCAGGCCGTCGTTGGCCACCCGTCGTTGTTCGGCTTGCATCAGGGCTTCTCCTTCGGTTCGATGGCTGCGGAGGTATAGGCCAATCGTAACATACCGCCTGAGGGTGAATTCTTTTTCACGTTGTTGAGAGTTATGCTAGGGTTGGATCGTGCCTCGCCTGGCAGGAAACAGTTCCGTAATGGGAGGATTTATGCGTTACGAGGTGATGCTCATCAAATCGGAAGAGGGTTACGCCGCGCATTGTCCCGCCCTGCCGGCCTGCTGGTCCCAGGGATCCACCCGAGACGAAGCAGTGGACAACATACGAGCCGCAATCGCCGAATACTTGGACTACCTTGCGGAAAAAGCCGCCGACCGCAAAAAGGAATTGATAGAGGCAGGGGATTCTGAGGGATGCCACGTCGAGTGGCACGAGGTGGAGATTGACCTGACGGTGGCTGTTTAGGTGCCGAACTGCCCCGGAGTGAACCACCAACGCGCCATTCGCGCGTTTGTAAAAATAGGATTCTGGGTTGAACGCGAAGGCAAACACGTCATCATGACCAACGGCACGTTAGATCTGGTCATCCGCCGTAACAACCCCATCAACAGGTACACGATGGGCGGTTTGGTTGCCCGGGCCGGCCTCACCGTTCCGCAGTTCCGGGATCTGCTGTAGCCATCTTCGCCGGCCACGCCGGCGCACTCTAGCGCCGTCAACACCCTGGCTGACCCGGGTGCCCGCAGCACCCGCGCATCGTGACTATCTTGCGCCGCATATTCGACGCAGCGATAGCCAGCACCTTGCGCCACGGCAGTCCGGTCCCCCGCAGGTTGCGGATGGCAGACAGCGGGCTGTCCGGCCCACCATGATCGTGTTGATGGTGATGCCCGTGCTCTCCGCCAGATTCCGGCTCTGCCATTGCTGACCGCCTTGATGCTCAGGCGCGGTTTGTAGACGCGCCGGCCGGCGCGCTACCGAACACGCCGAACGGATTCAGCGAGCGGGGCGCGTCGTACACGTCCATGCGCTCGGTGCGCTTCAACCATCCCACCACCAGGTAGGTCAAAGGCGTCGCGATGACCTCATAAACCGACTTCGCGATCCAGGCGCACACCGCCGCATTGAACACCGGCAGCCATGAACCATCGGGGCCGATCCACAGGCCGGAGAATCCGAAAGCGATGGTGAAGAACAGTATCGAGTCGATGCCCTGTCCCACCACTGTGGAAGATATGGTCCGCAGCCACAGCATCCGGCCCTGCGTCTTGTTCTTCAGCAGCACCATGACCACGGCGTTGGTGAACTCGCCCACGATATATGCCACGAAGGAGCCCAGGAGTATCCAACCGGTCGCTCCCAGGATAGCTTCAAAGGCGTGTTCGCTGGGCAGGTTCGCCAGCACGTTGCCGGCATCGTCCGTGATGGTCACCGGGTCGTTCGACCAGAACACCGCGCCGGGAATCAAATCGCCCGCCCAGAACAGGAACACCATCAGGAGATTGCAGAGGAACCCAAGCCATATCACGCCGCGCGCCACGCGGAACCCGTACACCTCGGTCAGGATGTCGCTGATGATATAGCCGATGGGAAAGCAGATGATGGCAGCCGACACCACGAACAGGTTGCTGCCGATGAAGTTGAATGGCAACTCGAAAAGCGATACCGGTTTGACGGCAATGATGTTGCTGATCAGTAGCACCGTCACCGCCAGAGCAGCGATTATTACCAGTTTTCCTGAGAATTGCATGACTACACACCCCTTATCCGGTTGTGGTCAACTGTGAAACTATAGCAGCGGCAGATAGCGTGATATTTCGTAATCGGTCACGGCCGAACTGTAATCTTCCCACTCCTTTTTCTTGTTGCGGATCAGCGTGTCGTGTACGAACTCGCCCAGCGTTTCGCGCAACAGGGCGCTTCCCTCGGCCAACGCGATTGCCTCCCCCAGGTTGGTGGGAAGCCGGGAGATGCCGCGAGCGTCCCGCTCCTCGGGAGCCATCCGGGATACGTCGGACGTTACCGGCGACGGCAGCGGATACTCCTCCTCGATGCCCTTGAGGCCCGCCGCCAGCAGCGCGCTGAACGCCAGGTACGGATTGCACGCCGGATCGGGCGCGCGGTACTCCACGCGCAGCGACGTATCGTAGCCGGTCTTGTAGGAAGGCACCCTGATCAGATCCAGCCGGTTCGACATCGTCCACGACACGTGTATCGGCGCTTCGTACCCGGGCACCAGCCGCTTGTATGAGTTCACCCACTGGTTGGTAACCAGCGTTATCTCCGGCGAGTGCCGCAGCAGTCCCGCGATGAAACGCTTGCCCGTCTCCGACAGGTGCAGGTCGTCGTCGTTATCGTAAAACGCGTTGACGTTTCCTCGAAACAGCGATTGATGCGTGTGCATCCCGCTGCCGTTTTCCATCCGGAACGGCTTGGGCATGAAGGATGCGTACACGCCCTGCTGCTGCGCCAGTTCCTTGATCACAATGCGCGCCGTCATCACATTGTCCGCCATGGTCAATGCGTCGGTGTATTGCAGGTCGATCTCATGCTGGCTGCGCGCGCCCTCGTGGTGGGAATACTTCACCGGTATCCCCATCTCCGCCAGGTTCAGGACCGTATCCCGGCGCAGATCCGCCGTCGGCCCCGAGGACAGTTGGTCATAGTATCCGAAGGTGTCCAGCGGCTCCGGCGATTCGGGGTCGCGCAGGTAGAAATATTCCAGTTCCGGCCCGACGTAGTAGATGTATCCCAGGCTGGCCAGACGCTCCAGGTTGCGTTTGAGCACCTGGCGCGGGTCTCCGATGAACGCCTCGCCGCGGGGCGTCCGTATGTCGCAGAAGATGCGCGCCACGGCGTTCTGGCGCGGGCGCCAGGGCAGCAGCGAGAACGTGGTCGGATCGGGAAAGGCGCGCAGGTCGCTCTCCTCGTCGGTCGTGAAGCCGTCGATGGCCGCGCCGTCGAATCCTACCCCCAGCTCCAGGGCATCTTCCAGGTCATCCACCGTGATCGCGAAACCCTTGAGGTTGCCAAGGATGTCCGTGAACCACAGGCGGATGAACTTCACGTCAAAGTCGCGGGCGCTCCGCAACACATACTCGCACTCCGCAGAGTGATGGTCCGTCAACATCAATAAATCTCCTGCTGCGAATCCTCTACAAATCTAACCAAAAATCAATAACACAAACAGGGTGCTCTATCTGAAACGCTCCGGGATTCACCGTTCAGCGCCGTCAGGAACTCATCGTCTGTTACGCCGAACCGGCGGACCATGCGCAATGCCGTCCCCTGGGGAATAGTGCCCCTGTGCCCGGGAATGTGTGCAGTTAGACCCAATCCTGCGTGAACATATCGTTCGTGCGGCCCTCGGCCTCGGCCTGCGCGTTCGAACCCGAGTCTCAGGAAATTCGCCATGGCCCCGCGCCTCCGAATTGTTCCTGCCGTGCTTGGGCGGCTCGCCGATACAACTAGGGGCGAATGTTGATTCGCCCCTGCCTTGTTTGCGACCTCTGCCGTCTCCGGCAATTGTAGCATCGGGCTAGGCGTTAAAGTGCTCGAAGCACTCGATGGGATGCGGCATCAGTCGCAGGTCGTCCACGTCGTTGGCCTTGTGGTCCAGCCAGGTCTTGATCAGGTCGTCGGTCAACACGCCTCCCCGCGTCAGGAACTCGTTGCCCCCCCTCCAGGGCTGCCAGTACCCCGTCCGGCAATCCGGGAACCTGCCGGATCATCGCCAGGTCGGCCGCCGACATCAGGTCAGCCGCCGACATCTCGTACCGGTGCTGCAGCGTGCCCGGCAGATCCGAGAACCTGGAGTCAGTGACGCAAATGTGGTTTGACTTGCAAGACTCGGTGACCTCGGCCTGCGTCACTTCCGTTTCCTCCGTGTTTTCCCGGGTCATGCGGGCCGCTGCCAGCTTGGTTGGTTTCCGGCTACTGGGTCATCCCCTCACCGTGCTGGGTGAGGTCGACACCCACTTCCTCTTCGGTATCGTTGACGCGCAGCCCGATGGTGAACTTGAGCGCCAGCAGGATGATGCTCGTCACCACGAACGACCAGGCGAACGCTGCACCGATGCCGATCAGCTGGTACAGCACCTGCTCGATCCGACTGACATCTGCTTCCAACGCGCCGAAACCGATGCCCACAAACAGGCCGGTCGCCAGCGCGCCCCACATTCCGCCGACGCCGTGGATGCCGAACACGTCCAGCGAGTCGTCGATGCGCAGGCGATGAATCAGTTCGACGGCCAGGAAGCACACCGCTCCGGCTCCGGCCCCGATGATGATGGCGGGCATCACTCCCACGAATCCGGCCGCCGGCGTGATCGCCACCAGTCCGGCCACGGCTCCGGCCGCCGCGCCGCTGGCCGACGGACGGTGCGTAACGAACCACGATACGAACGACCACGACGACATGGCAGTGGCCGCCGCCACGTTGGTAACCACGAACGCATTGGCCGCGTCATACGTGGAAAGGTTGAAGCTGCTGCCGGCGTTGAATCCGAACCAGCCGAACCACAGCAGGCCCGCGCCCAACAGCACCAGCGGCACATTGTGCGGCACCATCGCCATGGAGCCGAAACCCGAGCGACGTCCAATGATGAAAGCCGCCGCCAGCGCCGCCGTTCCGGATGCGATGTGCACCACCGTGCCTCCGGCGAAGTCCAGCGCGAATCCCGCCTCGCTCATCCCAAGCACGCTGCCCAGGTTGCCCAGCCAGCCGCCGCCCCAAACCCAGTGGCACAGCGGCGCGTACACGATGGACACCCACAGCGCGGCAAACACTAGGTACGTCGAGAACTTGAACCGTTCTGCGAACCCGCCAGCGATCAGCGCCACGGTGATGATGGCAAACATGCCCTGGAACACCATGAACGCCTGCTCGTCTGGCAGCACGCCTATCATTCCGAACTTGGTCAGGTCGCCCACGAATCCCAGCGCGCCCACGCTGTTGCCGAAGGCCAGGCTGTAGCCCCACAGCACCCAGACGATGCTCACCACCCCGATGGCGGCGACCGAGTGCATCATCGTTCCAATAACGTTCTTGGTGCGTACCAGTCCTCCGTAGAAAAGCGCCAACCCGGGGATCATGATGAACACCAGCGCCGACGATATCAGGAAGGAAAGTACCTCCAGTTCAGTGAACTCCATCTGTCTCGTCTCCTCACTCCCGTTGTTTGCGTCCGTGTCCTTTCCGCTCACACCGCAGCAGCCTGCCCGCAGGCGAGTGACCGTGCTGCCGCCGGTGTGTTGACCTCAAGCAGAAAAGGCGCAAAGTATCGGACGATTCTAAATTTCCAGTGTTACGGACTAATGACGGAAATGTTACAAAGGTGTTACATGCGTTGGCGCTTATGATTCCCCGGGGCCCGTGACCAGGGCGTTTCGGTCATATTCGGTTCAGGAAAATCCGGCCCACGAAAAATCGGGGGCCGAGGGTGGCCACAACCCTCGACCCCCGATATGAGGAGAGAAGATGTCGTCGTTTTTGGACTAGCTCGTCGCTGCCGATTCCGGATACGTCTGGATGCCGTGCTCGGATATGTCCAGACCCTGGATCTCTTCCTCTTCGCTGACCCTCACTCCCATGGTGAACTTCAGCAGGAAGAACAGCGCGAAACCGGTTGCCAGCGGCCACACCACCACCGCGATGATGCTGAGGATCTGAGGCAGCAGCAGCGCCGCGTTCCCGCCAACCAGGCCTACGGTGCCTTCGGACCGCATCCCGCCGGCCACCGCCGAGTCCGCGCCGCTGGCGAATATCGCCACGGCCAGCAAGCCCCACAGTCCCGTTACGCCGTGCACGCTGATCGCGCCCACCGGGTCGTCAACCTTCAGCACGTTCTCCACGAACTTCACGGAGAAGTACATGATCGGTGCTGCGATGGCTCCAATGACCACGGCAGCCCAGGGGTCCACGAACGCTACCGGCGCCGTGATTCCGACCAGTCCGGCCAACGCGCCGTTACAGGTGATCAGGATGTCGGCCTTGCCCTTGGCAATCAGCGAAATGTACAACGCCACCACCGCGCCGGTCGCGCCGGCCAGCAGCGTGTTGACCGCGTTCAGGCCAATGTTGTCGCCGGTGTTGATGTTGAATCCAAACCACCCAAAGAACAGGATGAACGTGCCGATCACCACGAACGGCGTGCTGTGCGCCGGCAGTTCCTGCGCCCGGCCGTTCACGAACTTGCCGATGCGCGGACCGACCACCCAGGCGCCGGCCAGGGCCACGAAGCCGCCCACCGCGTGCACCACGCCGGAACCGGCATAGTCCTGCGCGCCCATCGCGCCCAGGAAGCCGTCGCCCCATACCCAGTGTCCGTAGATGGGGTAGATCAGCGCGGAAACGATGAAGCTGTAGGCCAGGTAGGTCTGCAGCTTGGTGCGCTCCGCCATCGCGCCGGCCACAATGGTCGCGGCCGTGGCGGCGAACACCATCTGGAACATCCAGTCAACGTGGTTGCCTTCCACCAGGAAGAAGTTGCTCATGCCGATGAACTGCCCGGCCGACGATCCCGTCATAAACGCGAAACCGAACGCCCAGAAGCCCAGGGACGCAATGGCAAAGTCCATGAAGGACTTGGTCAGATAGTTGGTTGTGTTCTTGGAACGAATCAGGCCCGCGCCGAGAAACGCGAAACCGGCCTGCATGAAAAACACCAGCGCCGCCGCAACGATCAGCACCACGTTGTCAACGTAGCCCGCCGACGCAACGTCGTCGCCCTGCGCGAACACCGAGTTGAACGTCGCCAGCACACTGATTGCCAGCAGTCCTACCGCCAACGCCAGCAGCGTCCGCCGTAGGGAGAAGGGATACTCTTTCACCGCGGCAACGCCGTGTCTGAGTACGCTGGAAGTGTATAGAGATTTTGTGGCCGCAAGCATACTTTTGCCTCCATTTCAGCGTTGAGCCGTCGTCGCGCAGCGTGTGGTCGACGCGCTGTGGGCGGCGTCCCGTTTATTGTGACCACGATCATCCTAGGGGCGCCGTGTTAACCGGTGATTGCGGCCCAATTAACAAACTGTTGCTTATTGATTAATTTTTTGTTTCGTTCACAAGGCATCCGCCCTGACCTCTCGGGCCCGCCCGCCCCGTCGTGTATAATGCGCCGTACCCATCCTTTATGAATAAACCCCGCCACGAGGTGCACCATGGCCGATTACGCGCATCCCGAATCCCTTGTTTCCACCCAATGGGTCGCCGACCACGGCTCGGACGCCAACGTCCGCTTGGTCGAGGTTGACGTCGATACCTCCGCCTACGAACAGGGCCACATCGCCGGCGCAGTGACCTGGAACTGGCAGAGCCAACTCCAGCAGAACGTCGCCCGCGACATCGTCTCCCGCAGCGAAATGGAAGCCCTGCTCACCGGCAGCGGCATCTCCCCCAACACCACCATCATCCTCTACGGCGACAACAACAACTGGTTTGCCGCCTGGGCCTTCTGGCAGCTTCGCTACTACGGCCACCAGGACGTCAAGCTGATGAACGGCGGACGCGCCCTCTGGCTCGCCGAGAACCGCCCGACTACCACCGACGTGCCCAGTTACGCCGCCTCCACCTACAGCATCACCACCGAGAACACCGACCTGCGCGCCCTGCGCGATTACGTGCTCCAGGCCGTGAACAGCAGCAGCCACGCCTTGGTCGATGTACGCTCGCCCGACGAGTTCTCCGGCGCCCTCAACGCGCCGCCGAACCTGCCGCAGGAGGGCTCCCAGCGCAACGGCCACATCCCCGGCGCGGCCAACGTCCCCTGGGGCCAGGCAGTCAACGAGGACGGCACCTTCAAGTCCGCCGACGCGCTCAGCGAACTCTACGGCGGCAAGGGCGTCGACGGCTCCCGCGAGACCATCGCCTACTGCCGCATCGGCGAGCGTTCCTCCCACACCTGGTTCGTCCTGAGCCAACTCCTCGGCTACGACAACGTCCGCAACTACGACGGCTCCTGGACCGAGTGGGGCAGCATAGTAGGCGCCCCCATCGAGCGCGACGTGTAACACCTAACACCAATTGCCCACACGCGACGGGGCGGGTTTGAAACCCGCCCCGTTTCATTACCAATTGTCGTCCCCGAATCGTACCCGACCCAATGGACAGCCCCGCGCTCCCCGGTGTAGATTGCCTGCCACACTTACCAACTGGAACACTTAGGAGAGCGCAAACATGGCCGAATACAACCTGGCAGTCATCGCCGGCGACGGCATCGGACCCGAGGTCATCGCGGAGGGTCGCAAGGTCCTCGAAACCGTGGCCGCCCAGACCGACGGCCTCTCCTTCCGCGCCACCGAGTACCCCTGGGGCAGCGACTACTACCGCGAAACCGGCCGCATGATGCCCGAGGACGGCCTGGACCAGCTATCCGCCCACGACGCCATCCTGTTCGGCGCCGTCGGCGACCCCAACATCCCCGATCACATCACCCTGCAGGGACTCCTGCTGCCCATGCGCCGCGCCTTTGACCAGGCCATCTGCGTGCGCCCCGCCGTGCTGTTCCCCGGCGTCGAGTCCCCCATCGCCGGCAAGCAGGCCGGCGACGTTGACATGGTGATATTCCGCGAGAACACCGAGGGCGAGTACGCCCCGGTCGGCGGCCGCCTCTACGCCGGCACGCCCCACGAGACCGTGATCCAGAGCGGTGTCTTCACCCGGCGCGGCACCGAGCGCATCATCCGCGCCGCCTTCGAGTACAGCCTGCGGCGCGGCGGCCGGAACAAGGTCACGTCCGTCACCAAGTCCAACGCCCAGGCCTTCAGCATGGTCTTCTGGGACGAGGTGTTCGACGACGTCGCCGCCGACTATCCGCAGGTACAGACCGAGTCCCTGCTGGTGGACCGCGCCGCCATGGACCTCGTCCGCTGGCCCGAGGACTTCGACGTCATCGTGGCGTCCAACCTGTTCGCCGACATCCTCTCCGACATCGCCGCCGTGGTCACCGGCAGCATGGGCCTCGCCCCCAGCGCCAACATCAACCCCGACAAGACCTCCCCGTCCATGTTTGAGCCGGTGCACGGCGCCGCCTTCGACATCACCGGCCAGAGCAAGGCCAACCCGCTGGCCACCATCTTCGCCGTCGCCATGATGCTAGAGCACCTGGGCGAGACCGACGCCGCCGACCGCGTCAACGCCGCCGCCACCCGCGTCCTCAACGAGCGCATCGCCCTCACCGCCGACCTCGGCGGCAACGCCAGCACCCAGCAGGTCGGCGACGCCGTGGTAAACCTGCTGCAGGGGTAAGCCGGTACTCTTCTCTTGGGAGCTTCGTGCCATCGACATGGCGGCCAGAATCACCGGTGACAGTCATCCCTTGCCAGCACGCCGTAACAGGGATTAGGGTACGGGTACTTCCGAACAGGGGTGCCCGTTTTGCTCTTTGATTATCCGCAGGTCGACCAGGGTTACCAGCCTATCAGCAGCGTTTGGGAAGGCAGCGACGGCGAGTTGATCGAAACCATGTTGCGATTCTACTCGTCGATTAGTCCCGAGCCCATCCTGGACGCCACGTACAACCGGGGCCGTTTCTGGAAAGAATCCTCGCGAGAAGTGGTGTCGATGGACATCGACCCCAAGTTCGAGCCGATGATCGTTGGCGACAATCGGGTGATGGAAGGAGTGCCCGACGCTGCATTTGGAACGGTCATCTACGACCCGCCGCACGTTGGACCGCAGGGTCGGGACAAGAGCACCAAGAAATTCGATGAGGATTTCGGCGCGACAGTCGCGTGCGGCAAAGAGCATGATTGGAGCCTGAGCTATCTCTACCCTCCGTTCCTGGACCAGGCGAAACGGGTTCTGAAACCCGAAGGCCTGCTGCTCGCAAAGATCACCGATATGGTCAACAGCCACCGCTCAAAGTGGAGCCACTGCGATTTTATGCGCATGGCGGATGAGGCGGGATTCACCGTCTGCGACCTGATCATCAAGGTCCGAACCGGCCCGATGATGTCCAACAAATGGGCCACCGCTCACCACGCGAGGAAACGACACTGCTTCTGGATAGTCTGCCGCAACAGCGCCAGATGCGAGCGCTAATCGGTGCGCAACTACGACCCGCTCAGCGTGGACTAACTGGGCCGCAATGCAGCCCGGGCCTTGATGGAATTCCCCGCCGACGCGCTGCCACCGAGCGAAGCCTTTGATGGCGCTGGGGTCTACACCCTGCACTACACCGGAGCCTTTCCTGCATATGCTGCCATCGGGCCGGATGTACCCATCTATGTAGGGAAGGCTGACCCGCCGGGGCGGAGACAGGGGCGGACGCAGGCATCAACACCGGTTCTCCACCGCCGCCTGCAGGAGCATGCCGAGTCAATTGATGCGGCATCCAACTTGGATCTGCCCGACTTTCGTTGTCGTTGGCTGGTGCTCGACCCTGTGTGGGTAGGACTTACGGAGCAGGTGCTGCTGACGCAGTATCAACCACTATGGAACGTGGTCGTCGATGGATTTGGCAATCATGACCCAGGCGCCGGGCGCAGGAACCAGCGACGGTCCCGATGGGACACGGTGCACCCGGGGCGTGAATGGGCGTACAACCTGCGAGACAGGGGCGAGACCGCGGACGACGTCGTAACCGCAATCGAGACCCTCAGAGAGCGCAGGTAAGCCAGACATATCCCTTTCGGGGAGAGTTTGGCGACTCAGTGGTGAACCTGCTGGAGCGTTACAGTACGATCGGGGCTTTATTGGGGTGGCGAGATTCCACAATATGGTCGTGGAGCCAGACCGCTCGGCCAAAAAACCCAAGCCCCTCATACACCTGTGGTTGCCACCCCTGACGCTCCAGTCGTCAGCCCTGCTCAGATAGCAGGGCTGACGGTTTTAGATCAGCGTCCGCCGCACCCTTCAGGCCACCGTGCTCTCCCGCCAGCGCATGCCCCAAAGCCGCAGGCCGGCCACCACCATCAGGATGGGCAAGACAGCGCCCAGCACGGACCAGAACTGTCCGTCCGCCACGTTGTTGGGCGAAAGCGTCAGCGCCCAGTTCCAGTAGTAGATGATCGCCGCGGCAACCGAGCCATAGAAGAGCCCGTTGGCCTCCAGGTACCGCTTCAGTTCCGCCGACCCTTCGCCATCGAACCGCCGTTTGCCGACATAGCTGGCCGCCAGCATGATCAGCACCCCGGGCGCGATGAACCAGTTCATGTAGTGCCACAGCGTGAACGGCGCGCCACCGGCATGATAGAACGGCGTGATGATGAAATGAACGGCAATGGCCACACCGACCAAAACGATGTAGACACCCCCGGCGCGAATTAGATAGGACATATCAGCCCCCTAGTGTGTATCCGCAAGAATAGTTATTGATTAACATCATACCGCCGAGATGTGAAAAGAACGTAAATCATTGCTTCATATTTGTAGAACCTTTGTGAACATTCACCCTGCCCCAGTGGGCGATCCATAACAGGTCACGAGATTCACCACCCAGGCGGCAGGCGTCGCGCTGCATTCTTCACCCAGCGACCCGAATTAGCCGGCAATACGGTTCGCGACACGCGTTTCGACTGAAAACCGCAGGCCGACGGCGACCCGCGGAAGGGCCTTTTCAGGGTCGCCACACGTCCCGCTCATGGTGAGCCTGTCGAACCACGAGCGCGCCCTTCAACAGGCTCAGGACGAGCGGACAAAACTGGATCGCACAATTTTGCAAAGGCCCTACACCCGCGGTCATCTCTGGCCAACGACGCCAACAGCCGAACGGCTGCATCTGCCGCAGATTGACGCGACACAGTGCGAAACGCTCTGAAGCGGAACGGCAGGACGGCAGCCTCAACCCGCCGCAACTTCGAGACGGAGCCTCAGGTTACGGGCGGGAGTACGGCATCTGTCGGGCTGGGCGTCCGCCATCATTCCCCCTCCGTCGGCGCCGAACCACCCGCTCCCTCAGAGTCATCGATGCCCAGGCGCTCCCGCAGGCGGCGCGTCTCTTCCTGCAGTAGTTCCTCCATCAGCGCATCCATATCCGGCTCCTCACCCGGTTCGTATTCCCTCAGCACGAACACGCCCGGGCTGTCCTCCGTCGGCGGCTCGCAAGGCGGAAACGTCGTCTGCGGCTCGCCGCTGGGAGCCGGCCACTCCTGACCTCCGTGGTAGTCGGGCATCCGCTCGCACTGAGCATCCAACGCCCGCAGCCAGAAGGTCTGTTCCACATGCCAGGACTCGTGCATCGACCACCCTTCTGCCGATTCGACGCGGCGCTGATCGCAACTCAACAGCCCACCGAAGCTCAGGTGCACGCCGTCCCAGTCCGCCGACGCCGCGCCCCAGTCGGGAACCAGCCGGTCGTCGTCCGAACCACGCGCCGGATACGCCACGCACAGGCGATGCCAGTCCTCCGGTCCGTTCAGCTCGTAAATCTTTGCACCGGCCGGCATCCGCATCAACCAGCACTGCAGCGGCCAACTCTGTGCCCAATGATCTCCGGCATGATTCTCGTAAGCGATCAGCAGCGACACGAATCCATCATACGAGGTGGACGTGTATTGCAGGCTGTCGGGTTTCTGCGCGTAGCGTTCCCACCGGGCTGGCGGACTGTTCGGTTGACGCCATTGCGCCGGATCCGGCGTTTCCCCTTCGTGCGCGACCCACACCTGTCGATCCAGATCCGGCCCCTGGTACCACCACGCCGTCCCGTCGTGCGCCAGCGTGGCCTCCACCAGCGAGCGAATCACCGGCGCCAACCCCAGCATCTCCGCCACAACCTCCTCGTGGTCAGACTGCCATATTTCCACCATATCCACCGCGTACGCCGCCAGCGGAAAACTCACCGCCGGATTCGCCAGGTCCTCCGCCACATACCCCCGCTCGCGAGCGTCGGCGAAAAACGCGCACCCCATCGGCGACGCAAGTATCTCCTCAACCCTCTTGGCAATCTCACTCGCACCGTTCACGAACGACCCCCGTCAATCCCGCTCATGGTGAGCCTGTCGAACCTACTCCCGCCAACAGTTTGTCATTGCCAGCGCAGCGTGGCAATCTCGTTGCTGGCGGGCATCACTGCTCGTCCGTCGTAACCCCGACTGACCCGTCGCAATGACCAAACGGCTGCGCGCCAGCCATCAGGGCCTTTCGATTGTCGTCCCAGGGTAGTGTAGTCCGCTCATGGTGAGCCTGTCGAACCACGAGCGGGCGGTCAGCAAGGATACGTCCCGGTTGGGATCGTCCCCTTGGCCTGTGATAATCGAATCACCCTGCGTCAACCATAAAAGCACTGTCGTACCGAATTAATATTCTGATATAATACGGCCATCATGACGGTGACCTGCATCATCATCAGGAACCTGCCCTGCCGCGTCGAAACCGCTCGCAATTCCAGCCTGCGCCACGACCCGCTGGTCATCTACGACCCCAACTCTCCGTTTCAACGCGTGGTGGACGCCTCACCCGGGTGGCGCATACACCATGAAATGCCGCTGGACACCGCACTGGACCGCTGCCCTGAGGCCGTCACGCTCCCCGCCGACTCTGCGTTGTATGCCCAACAGTGGCGCGCCGTCATCAACCGCCTGCGGGGCATCCGCGACTCCGTGGACGACGCCGGCCAGGGCACGGCCTACGTGCGCATCGACGCCGACGATGCCGCACCCCCAGCAGAACCACGCCTGGTTGCCAGTCTCATGGCCTGCGTACCCGCCGACTGGGAGCCCCGCGTCGGCGTCGCCTCCGACCCCCTGGCTGCCCACTGCGCCGCCAGCGTCGCCCGACCCGGCCACGCCGTGCGCGTGCCGGATACTACGGAACCGCGCCACCGATTCCTGGCTCCCTTGCCCGTCAACCTCCTGCCCGTCGATGTGCACATCCTCGCCGGCCTCTACGACCGCGGCATCCACCGCCTCGGCCAACTCGACGACCTGTCCGCCCAAGGCCTGACAGCAATGTTGACGGAACAGTCGGAGGCGGCGCCGGAGGCCGATCACAGTACATTTCCCCGCGCCGCATGAATCCTGCCGATCCTGTCCATCGATGTAAAATCCGTCGCCGTTTTTGGAGTTCCTTGCGCCCCCTCGGCACGCTGGTTATGATGCTGCCCATCGTTCGCCGCCCCTATCCGTAATCTCACCACCGGCGGCGATTCTGGAGGTTCCTCAATGTCCGTGATGGTCACCGGCGGCACCGGGTTCATCGGCAACCGCATCATCCGAAAGCTCGTCGAACGCGGCGAAGACGTCGTCTGCTTCGACCTGGCTCCCCCGCGCGCCAACCTGCAACCCCTGATGGATCGCGTCTCCATCTACCGCGGCGACGTCACCCGCCTGGACCACCTCCTCGAAGCCGTCAACCGCCACAGCGTTGACCGCATCATCCACATGGCCGCCCTGCTCCCGCCCGACACCGAGGATCGTCCCGCCACCGGCATGGCCGTGAACATCGACGGCTGCAACAACGTCTTCGAGGCCGCCCGCTGGGGTAGCATCAAGCGCGTCATCTATGCCAGCAGCATCGCCGTCTACGGCGTACAGGACACCTTCGGCGACCGGCCGCTGATCGAGGACGACCTGCCCGCCCCCATCAACGTGTACGGCATGACCAAGGCCGTCAACGACTTCGCCGCCGCCCGCTACCGCACCCTCCACGGCCTCGACATTCGCGGCATCCGCATCTGCACCGTATTCGGACACGGACGCGTCACCGGCATGACCGGCATGATCGGCGGCCTCATGATGTCCCTGCCCGCCATCGGCCAGTCCGTCAGCATGGACTTCGACCCCATGGAAGCGTCCCCCATGATCCACGCCGAGGACGCCGCCGAGATATTCGTCCGCGCCGCCCTGGCCGACAATCTGAACCACAACATCTACATCAGCGGCGGCGAACTCGCCACCATCGCCGACGTGGCCGACATGGTACGCTCCTACATCCCCGACGCCAGCATCACCACCGGCGACCGGCCCGTGCCCCACGTGTACCTGGTGGACAACAGCCGCATGATGGCCGACCTCGGCTACGAACTGCCGCCCCTGCGGATGCGCGTCCTCGACCACATCAACGACGCCCGCGCCGAGGCCGGCCTCGACCCCATCGCCGGCTGATTCTACCGTGCAACACCGTACAGGCGGCCTTCCCGACCCAAAATCGGGGCAGGCCGCCTTTTGCTACAATACGGCCACAGGATCCACTTCCCTTGAACAACTAACCCGCCCATTCCACCCAGGAGGACAACCATCATGAGCGTTGCCATCGGCTACGTCCCCGGCGCATTCGGACAGGGAGGCGACGACCCCAACTTCCTCCGCACCCTGGTTGAACTGGGCGACCGTTACGAATACGACTCCATCTGGCTCAGCGACCGCATCTGCAGCGACCGGTTCAGCCTCGAGCCCATGGTCGCCCTGTCCCTGGTCGCAGGTTACTCCGACCGCCTCAAGTTCGGCACCAGCGTCCTGGCCCTCCCGCTGCGCAACCCGGTCGTCCTGGCCAAGCAGGTGGCCACGCTGGATTGGCTGTCTCAGGGCCGCTTCTTCCCCGCCGTCGGCCTGGGTCAGGAGGACCCCGACGAGTACGAGGCCTGCGGCGTTCCCAAGGCAGATCGCGCCCGCCGCACCGACGAGGCCATCACCCTGATGCGCCGCCTATGGGAGGAGGAAGACGTCACCCACGAAGGCGATTTCTTCACCACTCACAACGTTTCGGTAACACCGCGCACCTTCCTCAAGCCCTCGCCACCGGTGTGGATCGGTGGTCGTAGCCCTGCAGCGGCCAGACGCGTCGGACGCGTCGGCGATGGATGGCTCGTCTCCAGCGCCACGCCTGAGGAAGTCCGCTCCGGACGCGAAATCGTCTTCGAGACCGCTCAGCAGTACGACCGCGAAATCGAGGAGGACCACGTCGGCGTCCTCATCGGCTACTACATCTGCGACGACCAGAAGGACGGCGAGGCCAAATCAGAAGCATTCGTAACCCGCCAGCGTCCCGACGCTCACTTCACCGAGTACTCCGCCGTGGGTACCTCCGAGCAGATCAGCGACTTCATCCAGGACTACATCGACGCCGGCGGCTTCAAGTTCGTCATTCGCCCGCTGTGCGCCGGCACCGAGTCAATGGAGCAACTCGAGCAGGCCGGCGAGGAAATCCTGCCCCGCTTCCACGGTCCACTGGGCAGCAAGTAGAGGATCCAGGGAGGTCACCATGACCACCTCCAAGCCCAAACTCCGCACCGGGACCCGCATGTCCCTCGACGAATTCCTCGCCCTCGGCGAAACCGACGAGCGCATGGAACTCATCGACGGTGTCTTGTACGTAATGCCTACTGCTACCATTGATCATCAGTTTCTGATGCGTTGGATTTGCCGATTCATCGAGGATTACTTGTATGGATTTCACGATCCGCCGGCTGAAATCCACCACGATATAACCACCATTCTGTCGGAAGAACTGCAGCGCGTGGTTGAGCCCGATTTGGTCGTCATCCTTGCCGGCCGCGACGATATCCGAAGCGTACGCCACGTTGAAGGCGTACCCGACATCGTCATCGAAATCCTCTCCACCGACCGCAGCCGCGACCTCGTCCGCAAACGCCAAATTTACGCCGAAGCCGGCGTCCGCGAATACTGGATTTTCGACCCTCACAACGACACCGTGCTCCCCTTGGCACTACAGGGCAACGAGTACACCGAGCGTCCCGCCCTAACCGCCGCCGACGCCCTGACCACCCCGCTCCTGCACGGCCTCTCAATCCCCCTGGCCGACATATTCCACCACCGCCGTCGCCCGCCACGGGACGAATAGTCCCTGCGAAGGCCTGACCATGACCACCTCCAAACCCAAACTCCGTACCGGGACCCGCATGTCCGCCGCCGAGTACCTGGAACTGCCGGATATCGACGAATACCGCTGGCTGGAACTCGACGACGGAGCACTCTACTTCATGCCCCGACCTAGACGCGCGCACCTCTTTGTATCGGCACGGCTGACGGCTTATTTCGATAATCACCTGGAAAGTTTCGATGATCCACCGGCCGAGGTGTACACCGAACTGGTTATCATCATATCGCGGGAAACCGGGCGCATACTTATACCTGATTTCTCCATTTTCCTGCGCAGTCCCGGCGACGATTCGGACATAAGCTCCGCAGGCAATATCCCCGACATCGTCATCGAAATCCTCTCTACTGACCGCAGCCGCGACCTCGTCCGCAAACGTCAACTCTACGCCGAAGCCGGCATACGCGAGTACTGGATTTTCGACCCCCAAAACGACACCGTCCTCCCTCTGGAACTGCAAGACGGCGAGTACATCGAGCGTCCCACCCTAACCGCCGCCGACACCCTTACCACGCCGCTGCTGCCCGGCCTCTCAATCCCACTGGCCGACATCTTTCAACCCCGTCGTCGGCCGCCACGGGACGAATAACCCGCCGGGTTGCCCGAACCATTACGGCATACTATTATTGCCCAGTTATTCAACCTTTAACCATACCCTGTTCAAAGGAGCAGCCCTCACATGAAAGCAGCCCAACTGGTCGCCCCCAAGCGCTGGGAATTCACCGAAATTGACACGCCGTCCCCCAACGACGGTCAGGTCCTCGTCAAGATGGAATCCGTCAGCGTGTGCGGTTCCGACATCCGCCACACCTACGGGCCGATTCTCGACGAGTCCGAATACCCCATGGCCCCCTGCAAGGGCGCGCACGAATTGGCCGGCGTCATTGTCGACAGCAAGACCGACGAGTTCCGTGAGGGCCAGCGCGTCATCGTGATTCCCTACTCCGGCACCGGCGGCCTGTGCGACTACGTGCTTTCGGAACCGGGCCGCATGGCGCTCCTGCCCGATTACGGCGGCCTCGACGAGTGGGTCATGTGCCAGCCCCCCGGCACCGTTCTCTATTCGTGCCGCCAGATGGGCAGCCCCCTGCAGCAGAACATCCTCATCTTCGGCCAGGGCAGCATCGGCCTCAGCTTCACCATGATCCTGTCCCGCATGGGCGCACGCAACGTCATCGTCGTTGACCCGCTGGACTACCGCCTCGAAAAGTCCAAGCAGATGGGCTCCACCCATCGCATCAACCCCGACAAGCAGGACGTCCACGAGGCCGTCATGGAAATCACCAGGGGCGCCGGACCCGACGTGTGCGTCGAAGCCGCCGGCTACCCGGACTCGTTGAACGAGTGCTTCCGCCACATTCGCCAGTTCGGCCAGGTCATCATCTTTGGCATCCAGACCGACCACATGGTGCCCATCGAGCACAACCTCTGGATGGACAAGCAGCCGCGCATCATCCCCACCACCGGCGCTCGCAGCAGCGACCCCATCAGCCAGATCCAGGACATGGTGGACCTCCGCACCCGTGGGTGGGCCGACCCCGCCGAACTGATCACCCATCGTGTCGGCTTCTCGGAAATCCAGAACGCCTACGACATGTATGAACAGCGCGACGACAATGTCATCAAGGTGATCATGGACATCAACACCTAGTCCACCCGGAATCATGTGGCAATTGCCATCACACCTTGGGGGCGAATAATCATTCGCCCCTACCCATATCGGCGCCCATCGGCATCCAATCGACCGTGTCATCATCTCCAGAAAATGCGGGCCTCACGCCAGGCGGACGGGTCCGGCTGGCCCGTGAAAATCTGTGCCTCGCGATGGCCGTTTATGCGGCATCCCACCGGGGCTTCATCACCGCCACGCTGATTCCCGGCAGCCCGGAATTTCGGCGCGAAACCGGACAAGCATTCGACTCCAGCCTCCCGCTGCAGGTGACGGACTACCGGTCCCTGCTGCGCACCACCGGTAATCAGGTCCGCGGCGCGTTCGCCTTTCTGGCGATGCAAACGCAACGCGAGGCCGAAACCGTGTTCGGCCCTGTTTCGCACCTGTCCCCACCGGACGCCGACCAACCCGGTGTCGATCTCTGGAATGCCCGCGCGGCCACCTACCTGATCGCCCAGAGTGTCGCGCTCGACCTCATGGCCCCCACCTGGCGCATACCCCCGGAGTTCCGCGAATCCTACGCCATCCCCGGTATGGACTTCGCCCTGGATGCGCAGAACCTGCACGGCGAGGAAATCCGTTGGGGGCACTTCGGCAGTCTGGCGCGTTACCTCGACCTTTCCCTGTTCATTTCATACTGTCTGGACGGCATCGACATTTCCGTCGCGTCGCAGGCATCATCCGGCAACTACGGGTTGCTGGGGCTTCTCGCGGAACGCTTGTCGCATGAAATCCCATCGGCCAGCCCCATCAGCGATGTCGGTGGCTACGGCAGCGGGTCCGGTCGGCTGCGTCCATCCAGACCGCTGGATGAGAGCATCGAAAGCGACGCCCCCGCCGGCTGGATCGCCCCCGACGGTCCTCCGGAGCCACGCATCTCGGTAGCCTCCCAGGCCAGCGAAATGGGCCCCATCGACGACTTCGTCGCCAACGCCTGCTCCACCGGAGCCCGCGCCATGACCCTGGCCGGCGACCTATACACGTCCTACGCCAACTGGTGCCTGGACAACGGCTACCTCGCCCACAGCCAGCGTAAGTTCGGCCTCGAACTCCGGGCCCGAGGCTACGAGCGCAAGCGTCGCGGCAAGGGGAAACATTGGTGGATTGGCGTGGAATCCAGGGTTTGATTTGACCCCTCCGGAATACGTGCGTCTGAATTGTCCAAAGTCCCCGGTTTGTTACACAGACGTAACATTCGCGAAAAACCCGCGTAACACCAGGCCGGCATACTGTTCACATCGAAACGGGCACACACGCCCAAAATCACTTGGAGACAGACTGAAATGCTTGCCATCGCCGCCGGTGCCGCCTTCGTTGGATTGTTCGCCCTCTGGGTCATCGTGCCCCGGTTCATCCTGCGCCGCCACAACAACGAGACCACCCCCATGGCTATGGCCCCTCAGGAAGATTTCGCCCCGCAGGCCGCTGATTAATCGCCCACGTCTCCTCACTAACCTTGGGCCTGGGGGATACCCCGGGTCCATTTCTTTTGCCGGTTAATCTGGCCGTAGCACGCCGGTTACACAGTCGTTACATCGCCGAAAAACGCGCGCAACAATCTCGGGCCATACTGCGGCCACTGACCAACTAACCTGATTCCGACGGAGACACACTGAAATGCTTCCCATCGCCGCCGCTGCCGCTTTCGTAGGACTCTTCGCGCTCTGGGTGATCGTTCCCCGGTTCTTCATCCGCCGCAAGGAAAACGAAAACACCGCCGCCGCGCCCATGCGACACGAGGACGCGAACGCCCAACCGGCCCCGTCGCCCGCCGACTAACCTCCAAAACCTCTGCAAGAAATCAACCCGGGGAGCGCGCGCTCCCCGGGTTTTTTTGGGCTCAATTTCAGGCGCGGGTTGGCCTGCACCCTGTCGCCTATCCATCCATCGAAAGGCCACACTGTTATGTGGGCGACCCGTCATCCCGGGAACCGCCCTGTAATATAAGGGAATTACATACCTAAGTAACCAAAATGGTCGCCCCGCAGATACCGCAGACCAGATGACTGCGATAGCGCGGGGCATGGACGGCAAACGGTTGCGCTGCGGCGATTTGATAGTCTGACCATCAAGCGACTGAATTGGAATGCAGGTTACGCCACCTTTCATCATCTTCAATTATGGCAATAGCCATTTGCGATGTGGAAAGCTCTGGAGTTTCTTTGCTCTGCTTGGTATCAACCAGCCTGAAGGTTCCCGGTTCCACGTACTCCCAGTCATCGCTGGTGCTCACGCGGTTGTGCAGGGTTGACGCGATACTGGAAGTTTTCGCTTCACTCAGTCCAGCCGATTTGATGACCTTACTCGCAGGGGTTATGTGCAACGTACCTCCGTTGGCTTTAGCCATTTTCTCGGCGGCGTCCATCTGTGTGCGACATTGCATGACGTCCGCTGGGGTGGTCGCCCCGTGCGTGGGACCGACAATTGTGGCAGTTGTATCGCCCACGTCATGTTCAGTGTCTGCTTGCAACAAAACCAAGACCCGCTCAACGGCTATGACATCTTTGATAGCGCGCTCCAAACGGTCTGCCGCTTCTTGCTTTTCCGCCTGAAGCCGTTCCAGAAGACCTTGTACGTCCTGCATTGTCATGGTTCCCCCAAATCTCGCTAAAATCTCGCTTGTTTGACAACGTTGACAATCTGTAACTTGGTATGCGGAGAGGACGGGATTCGAACCCGCGAAGCCTAGAGAGCCGACGGTTTTTCAGACCGCTGCACATGCCAAACGTGCGGACCTCTCCACATAGAGACCCCGACCGGATTTGCACCGGCGTGGACAGCCTTGCGGGGACTGCGCCTAACTTCTCGGCCACGGGGTCTCGCAAATGAGGGTCGGGCGCTTTGCTGGCAGGCTGTGCGCTCGACTCCAACTCAAATTATAGTGTTCACCTGCGCATTCCGCAACGGGATTTATGTCAGGTGAATCACCATGCCCAAACCTAGAAAGCAACGTGGGCGTCCGCCAATCAAGCCAATGCCTGAACCGATACCGGACACCCCTGAAAACATCGCCAAGGCGTTATTGACCACGCCGCCCAAAAAGGAATCGGACTGGAAGTACCAGAAAGAAGGCCGGGATTAGAACCCCGGCCTTTTGGTTACTTTGGTATGTAATTCCCTAATATAATGGCTCCCGTTGCTCACGGAGCCGCGGAGAGATTAATTGCTACCGGCCTTTCTTACTGACACTCGCATTGAGCATGCGCAGCGGAAAATCATCTGCGCACAGGACTCGAGCATCGAGAGTCTACAAACTTTGGTCGTCGATCGGCCGGTCGAGCATTATGGAGACCGCCCCGAACGCGCCGAGGCAGAGTTGGAACGCCTGCGCTCCGAACCCGCCGAGCGGGACAACGAATTGGCCGCCCGCGTCCGCCGCCTTGAACTCGCCGCCGGCCTTACCCTACCCGACGCATCCAGCGACGCCACGGAGATCTGACCCCACATGCCGAACACCATCGTAGGTATAGATGTCGGTGGCACGTTCACCGACATCGCCATCTTGGAGGACGGACGCCTTTCCGTTCACAAGCTACCGTCCACTCCCGCCGACCCCTCTCAGGGCATCACCCAGGGCATCAGCGAAACCAGCGTCGACATCGCCGGAACCGACTTCATCCACGGCAGCACCGTCGCCACCAACGCCCTCCTCGAGGGAAAGGGCGGCCGCACCGCCCTCGTCACCACTCTGGGCTTCGAGGACGTGCTGGAAATCGGACGCCAGAACCGCGCCGACCTCTACGACCTGTCCATGGAGCGTCCCACGCCACTGTCCCCCTGGCAACTCCGCTTCGGCCTCCCCGAGCGCATCGACTACACCGGCGCAATCCTCGACGATCTCACACCCGAATCTGTCGATGCCCTGCTCTCCCTCCTTGAAGACGCCGAAGTCGATGGCATCGCCGTCTCATTCCTCTTCTCCTTCCTCAATCCCATACACGAGGAAACCCTGGCCCAGCGCCTCGCCGAGCTTCCCAACAACCCATTCATCTCCATCTCGTCCAAAATCCTGCCCGAGTTCCGCGAGTACGAGCGCACCAGCACCGTCGTCGTCAACTCCTACGTCGGTCCCATCATGGCCCGCTACCTCACCCAACTGGAAGCCGTGCTCGGTCGCGGTCTACGCATCATGCAGTCTTCCGGCGGCAGCATCACCGCCAGCCTCGCCGCCGAGCAGCCTGTCCGCACCATCCTCAGCGGGCCAGCCGGCGGAGTCGTTGGCGCGTTCTACACCGGCGTCCAGGCCGGCTACCCCGACATCATCACCCTCGACATGGGCGGCACATCCACCGACGTCTCCCTCTGCCCGTCGCGCATCAAGGAGACCACCGCCGCCAACCTCGGCGGCTACCCCGTCAGCGTGCCCATGATCGAGATCCACACCGTCGGCGCTGGCGGCGGCTCCATCGCCCGCGTGGACGCCGGCGGCGCTCTCGTCGTCGGACCCCAGTCCGCCGGCGCCGACCCCGGCCCGGCCTGCTACGGCCGCGGCGATCGCATCACCGTCACCGACGCCAACCTCACCCTCGGTCGCCTGCGGCCCGACGGCTTCCTCGGCGGACGCATGACCCTCGACCTCCAGCGCTCACAGGATCTCCTGTCCGGCGTTGCCGACGGAATCGGAGCATCCCCCACCGAAACCGCCCTGGGCATCATCCGCGTCGTCAACTCCAACATGGAGCGCGCCATCCGCGCCATCTCCCTTGAGCGCGGCTACGACCCCCGCGAGTTCACCCTGGTCCCCTTCGGCGGCGCTGGCCCCATGCACGCCTGCGAACTGGCCGCCGAGTTGGGCATCCCCCGCGTGCTGGTGCCCGGGCACCCCGGCATCCTGTCCGCCCTCGGCGTCGCCATCGCCGACGTGGTCAAGGACTACTCCCGAACCGTGATGCTGCGCGACGACGACCTCGACCAGGCGCGCCTCGACACCGAGTTCCGCGGCATGGAGCAAATCGCCCGCGCCGAACTGCTCGACGAGTCCCTGCCCGCCGACGACATGACGCCCCGCCGCTTTCTGGACGTGCGCTACGTCGGCCAATCCTTCGAACTCACCGTGGATTGCCCATCTCTCGCCGCTCCCGGCAACCTCACCGACTCCATCTCGGGCGATTTCTACGATGCCCACCTGCAGCGGTTTGGTTACGCTGACCGCGACCTGCCCATCGAGGTGGTCAACCTGCGCCTCAAGCTGGAACTAGCCGTCGACAAACCCGCGCTGGAACCGGCCGCGTCCCAAGGGACGGATTCATCCGCCGCCGCCATCGGGTCCGCCGAGGTCGTCTTCGCCGGCGGCCCGGTCAACACCACCCTCTACGACCGCGACCAACTGCAAACCGGCAACCGCATCGCCGGCCCCGCACTCCTGCTGCAACTAGACACCACCATCGTCGTCCCACCCGGCTGGAACGGCGAAATCGACCCCTACGGCAACCTCATCCTCGAGCCTCAGAGGTAAGCGCCGCAGTCACGGGCGTTTGAATTTGATTCAATCGTTTGCAGACCGGGATACTGCAGAACTATTCCATTCCGAAAGCAGCCGACCTTTTGCCGCCATCGCGCGCGTAGCGTTGCGCAAGCTCGTCCAGATGAATCAGGCCAGAACGCTCTCTGATCTGGCGGTACCGCCCGGCAATCGCTTGGAACCTCTCCGGGGAAATTTATCCGGTTGTCATTCAATTCGGATCAACGACCAGTGGCGAATCACGTTTCGCAGGACTGATGCCGGCCCGGAACAAGTTTCAATAGTTGACTATCATTGACGAAAACTTTACGGCGTTATAGCGTGTCACCATGATGAACCCCATCACACCGGGCGAGATCCTGGCCGAGGAATACCTGAAGCCCATGGGAATTTCGCAAATTGCCATGGCCGAAGCCATCGGGGTCGCTCCGCAGGCGATTGACGAAATCGTTCGCGGGGAACGCGCCATTTCGCCGGAGTTGTCAGCACGGTTTGGCGCATTTTTTGGCCAATCGACGGAATTTTGGCACGGTCTCCAAGTCGAATGTGATACCAGAAAACTGACCAGAGTCAATGACGCTTCCTGAACGACCTTGGTGAGTTGCCGTGCCTGACTCATCCAGTTCCCTCTCCCGCCTCTCCGTCCTCGCCTGCTTCGCCCACCCCGACGACGAGGGCTTTGCGTCCGGTGGACTCCTCGCCAAACTCGCTGCCGCCGGTGCCCGCGTAACCCTGGTCTGCGCCACCAACGGCGACATCGGCGAGATCAGCGACCCGTCCCTCGCCACGCCTGAGAACCTCTGGCAGGTCCGCAAGCAGGAACTGCGCAACGCCATGGCCGTAACCGGCATCAATGACCTGCGCTTTTTCGATTACCGCGACAGCGGCATGGAGGGCTGGGACGACAACAACCACCCCAACGCCTACTGCAACGCCGACAATGACCACGTGATCGGCCTGCTCGCCGGCATCATCGCCGAGACCAACCCCCACGTCGTCCTCACCCACGACCCCAGCGGCGGCTACGGCCACCCCGACCACAAGACCATGTCAGACCACGCCACCGCCGCCGTGCAGCGCGCCTCCGACCCCGACGGCTTCACGCCTCTGCTCTACTACGTCTGCTTCCCGCGCGGCGTATTCCAACGCTGGTGGCAGGAGATGCTCGACCGAGGCATCGAGCCGCCCTTCGCCGTGGACGCCATCGACTCCCTCGGCACGCCCGACGAAGACGTCACCACCACCGTCGACGTGTCGCCCTACGTCGACACAAAAATCGCATCCCTCAAATGCCACCGCACCCAGATCAGCGACGACGGCCCCTTCTTCCAACTCCCCCAGGACATCATGGCCGGCCTGATGGGCACCGAATACTACCAACTCGCCGCACCCCCCGGCGCAACGGATTTGCTGGCAACGCTCTAGCGTTAAAGATTCAGGGGCAACGCTTACGTTGCCCCTGCCAGTGCCCTAACGAAATGCTGGCTCAGTAATCACGATTCTTTTTTCGCTTTGGACCCGGAATACGGAGAGCCGTCCAAATTTTTGGCTCCGGGTGGCTTGCCCGTAGGATTCACATTTTCTGATGGGATCTTTCCCGGATTCCTGCCTTTCTTGAGCACCGAACGTCTCTTTGCCGGCATGGTGGCGCCTCCCGCTGGAACGTTGGCTCGACGATATCCCCGTTATTGACGGTTATCCTGCTCGTCCCTCACCACCATATCATACACGGTGGTCCGACCCCACCCGAACGGACCTTCTGCAGGCAGCAGCCCTAACAACCTGCCCCGGCGTTGCACCGTGCTCAGTTCCACATCGTCGGGTAAATTGCCGACCACTCGCGAGTTATAGAAATACGTCGTGATCTCAACGGACTCGACATCTCTCTGCACCACAAAGTCAAACGTCTCGGTTTCAATTTCGCCCGGTTCCACCAGCAATTGATCCTTTTCCCATCTATTCCTCATCCAATCGAGATACGGCTATTGGAAGCCGTAATGCTCTCGGTCCACGAAGACCTGCGTGTACAGCAGCTCCACATCCGCATCCGATATCGGATTCACCTGCTGAACGCTCGCAAACCCGTCCAGGAACTCTATATGCACCCGCGAGCTGTTGTGCAGCACCGCCGTAACGAAAATGTGCACATACTGGGTGCCTACCAACCGATGGGAAATCTCATGGGTTATGATCACGTGCGGCGCTTTCGCCCGGAATATCTGGGTGTTGCGCCATGCAAATATCGCGCCACCGATCACGGCGGCCGTGGTAGCCAACGCCCCCACTATCGCCAGCCATTCGTTGACAAACTCCGCAATCACTTCGTCGTAATCACTTCCAGCAAAGCTCCGGCCACAACGGCCGCACTGACCTTGGGCTTGGGCGCCTCCGCAGATCTCGACACAAAAAGCAGCGGAGTCCAACGACGCTGGCGGCCACTGCTGTTGTCACGGCAACGTTTCCGTCATATTAATTGCATTTTATATTAACCACGTATTCCGCGTATATAATGACTAATATAAACTACCGCAAGTTCGCATCCCCAAGTCCAACGCCAACGGCCGTCTGCTAAAATGCGAATGCTCCGCCGCCTCGTACCCACGTCAAACGGGAGCGAAGCGAATGGAAATATCCAATGTCCCAAAAACACCAAACCCACGACGACTGGATCATCCTGCCCGGCACAACCATCGGAGGCGAAGTGGGAACTTTCAGCGTTGATTTCACCATCCGCAACCGAAACACCGGCCAATCCCGCGACCTGAACGGCCTGGTGGATACCGGCGCGTCATACACCATCATCCCGATGCACATCCTGGACGAACTGGGCATCGAACACGATGAAACCGAGTTGTTCAGTCTCGCCGATGGTTCAGTGCAGGAGCTTGATATAGGGTGGGCCGATATGGTGCTGGAAGGCCGCACCCGGCCGGTGTACGTCGTCTTCGGTACCAGCCGTGAGAAAATCCTGCTCGGCGCCATGGCCCTGGAAGCCTTTGCCCTAGCCGCCGACGCCAAGAACCACCGCCTGATCCGTGCCGAGCTGACCATTTAGCGGCCACACTTGCGCCTACCCGAACCGGACGAGGAACTCCAACAACATGCCCGTTGACGCCATCAGCCTCGAAGTCTTCAAAAACATGTTCATCTCCGTCTCCGAGGAGATGGGCGTGGCCCTCCAGCGCACCAGTTATTCCACCAACATGAAGGAGCGCCAGGACTTCTCCTGCGCCCTCTTCAATCCCTCCGCCGAAATGGTCGCCCAGGCCGCTCACCAGCCGGTCCACCTCGGCGCGATGCCCGCGTCCGTACAGGCCGCCCTCCAGACCTTCCCCGACGGCCTCGCGCCCGGCGACATCATCATCCTCAACGACCCCTACCTCGGCGGCTCCCACCTGCCCGACATCACCCTCGTCGCTCCCGCCTACATCGATACCGACGCCGGCCAGGAACTCATCGGTTACGTCAGCAACCGCGGCCACCATTCCGACGTCGGCGGCATGGCCCCCGGCTCCATGCCCCTGTCCACCGAGCTTTACCAGGAAGGGCTGATCATCCCGCCGCTCAAGCTCTCCGATGCCGGACGCATCAACCAGGAGGTCATCGCCCTCATCTGCCGCAACTCCCGCACGCCCGACGACCGCCAGGGCGACCTCGCCGCCCAGATCGCATCCATCCGCGTCGGCGACATCCGCCTGTCCGAAATCGCCCAGCGCTACGGCCTCGCCGAAACCCACGAGCACATGGACGCCCTGCTCGACTACTCCGAACGCCTGACCCGCCGCCGCATCACCGAGATCCCCGACGGCACCTATCGCGTCACCGACTACATGGACGACGACGGCCAGACCGACGAACCGGTGGCCATCAGCGTCGCAGTGACCGTCGCCGGCGACCGCCTCACCATCGACTTCACCGGCACCGCCGACCACCGGCCCGGCTGCATCAACGCGCCCCGCGCCGTTACCGTTTCCGCCAGCCTCTACGTCGTTCGCTGCGTCGTCGGCGACGAGGCCCCCGCCAACCAGGGATGCCTGCGTCCCGTCGAGGTCATCACCCCTCGCGGGAGCCTCGTCGACCCCCTCCCCCAGCGCGGCGTCGCCGGCGGCAACGTCGAGACCTCCCAGCGCATCACCGACGTCCTGCTCGCCGCCATGAGCCAGGCTATGCCCGACAAGATTCCCGCGTCATCCCAGGGCACCATGAACAACATGATCGTCGGCGGCCACGACATCTCCCGCGACAAGCCATACGTCTATTACGAGACCATCGGCGGCGGCATGGGCGCGCGCCCCGACAAGGACGGCATCTCCGGCATCCACACCCACATGACCAACACCATGAACACGCCGGTCGAAGCCTTGGAATTTGCGTTCCCGCTGCGACTCCGCCGTTACGCCCTGCGCCGTGGATCCGGCGGCGACGGGCTGCACCGGGGCGGCGATGGCCTCATCCGCGACGTGGAGTTCCTCAGCCCCGCCCGCGTGACCGTCCTCTCCGAACGCCGCCGTTACGCGCCGCCCGGCTACCACGGCGGACACCACGGCCACCACGGCGAGAACGTCCTGCTCAAGGGCGGCTACGAGGAGGTCCATCTGGCCGGCAAGGAGACCCTCGACGTCGAAGCCGGCGACATCCTCAGCATCCGCACCCCCGGCGGCGGCGGTTGGGGCGCGCCCACGGACGACCACGGCCACCACCACTGACCGCCCGCCTCCAATGAGGCCGTCATGGCGAGGCGCACGTTGCCCCTCGCACGAATGGCCATCCCGTTGCCCAGCCGGCCCGGGCTGGTGGTGAGACTATCGAACCATTAGCCCAACCGGGGCGCGACATCTCGTAGAGACGGGACACTCCCTATCCTCGTCCCCATCCCGTCTATCCAGTAAATCCTGTTGATCCCGGTAAAAAATAACCCCGACACTCCCTTCAACCGCCAACCGTAGAGGCGAATCATCATTCGCCCTCACGCCCGGCCAACCGCAAATTATCGGGGCGACCCGTGGGTCGCCTCGCCATCACGGCGCCAACCCCGACTGCCGATACTTGTCCGCTTCCGGCGGATAGTCACGCTGCCGGGGCGGTGTCGCTCATCGCTATAATTTATATATACAACCCAAGTGCCCGCCGATATCAGGCTGGCCCGCATCCTTCGTTACCCCCATACATCGCTTCCCCATGAGGTATAACCATGACCACCACCGTCGATATCAACGACGTCGGGATGACGGCATTCTTCATCGCCTGGTTCCGCGACGCTGAGCGCAATCGCCCGGACTCCCTATTCAACGACCCCTATTCCCAATGGTTCGTCCCCGATGAAATAAAGCCGGCCGCGCGACGCTTTGCCGAACTCTGTCCCGAATTTGACGACCTCATCCGCTGTCGTCTGCTCTTCTTCCAAGAACTGGTCAAGGCCGAGATCGCAAAGGGCACGCGGCAGATCGTATCCGTGGGCTCAGGTTTCGATACGCGCCCGGCCATCTTCCGCGCCGACGGCGTAACGTTCTACGACGTGGACCAGCCTGCCGTCGTCCAGTACAAACGGCGAGTTCTGGAGAACCACGGCATCCAGCCGTGGCCGTCCGTCCCATGCGACTATCTGGACGTCGACCTGCCCGAAAAACTCCAGGATATCGGCTTTGATCCGGACCTGCCCTCCCTGTTCATCTGGGAAGGAAACACCATGTACCTCCCCAGGGACCTCATCTTCGGATTCCTCCGTGATCTGGCCGCTCAGTTGCCCGCATTTACCATCGCCTTCGATTACAAGCACACCAGCGTGATCGACCGGACCAGCGGCATCCCCAGCGTTACTCGAGTGTTCGATTACTTCTCCGACCGGTTCACGCCATTCATCACTGGTTTCGACGATCTGGCTGTGTTCGAGCAGCAAACGCCCCTGCACATCGTCGAATCCGGCGGCATGGAGGCCTTCGGCGTGCGCCATGCTCCCCATTTCGCCGATTCCCTAGCTCCCCTGGCCGGTCTGTACAACTACTGCATCCTCTCCAAATGACCCGCAAGTATCCAGTTCTGCACTCCGGCGCACGACTGCGGCTGCCGACCATTAGGGGCGAATGACTATTCGCTCCTAAATTCTTGCCCACCAATCGGGTGGGCACCAAACCCGGCCATCCCGGCCATCCCATCCATCCCATCCATCCGGTCCATCGATGTCCAACCTCCCCCCGTCCTGCCGCCGTCGCCGGTTTGAACCTACGGCCAACTTGGTCGCAACTCCGCTGCCGTAGTACAATCTTCGCTACGTAACGTCGCATCGACGTTTGGCACCCTCCCTTTTTCCGTAAACCGCACAAGGAGACCCCACCATGAAGATGTACATTTGCGGCCAATGGGTTGACCGCGATAACAAGATGCCTGTCATAAATCCCTTCGACCAGAACGCGTTCGATACCGTCCCCCGTGGCACCGCCGCTGACGTCGAGGCCGCCATCGCCAGCGCGGTCCGTGGCGCAGCCGTCATGGCCAAGCTGCCCGCCCATCGCCGCTACTCCATCCTCAAGCGCGCCGCCGAACTCATGGACGAGCGCGCCGACGACCTCGCCGAGACCATCACCCGCGAGGAAGGCAAGGTCATCGCCGAGGGCCGGGGCGAAGTCCAGCGCGCCATTCAGACCATCACCCTCTCCGCCGAGGAAGCCAAGCGGCTCCATGGAGAGACCGTTCCTCTCGACGCCGCTCCAGGCGTGGTCAGCCAGTTCGGTTTCACCATCCGCGTGCCCGTGGGCATCGTTGCGGCCATTGCGCCGTTCAACTTCCCGCTCAACCTGGTTTGCCACAAGGTCGGCCCGGCCCTCGCCGCCGGCAACGCCGTCATCCTCAAGCCCGCCGGCGATACCCCGCTGTCGGCCCTCAAGCTCACCGAAATCCTGCTCGAAGCCGGCCTGCCCGAAGAGGCCATCCAGACCATCACCGGCTCCGGCGCGGAGATCGGCGACGCCATCACCGGCTCCCGCGACGTCCGCAAGATCACCTTCACCGGCAGCATGGAAGTGGGCGACCAGATCTGCCGCAACGCCGGCATCAAGAAGGTCACCATGGAGTTGGGCTCCAACAGCCCCCTCATCATCATGTCCGACGCCGACATCGAGAAGGTCGCCGCTGCCACCGTCGCCAGCGGCTTCGCCAACGCCGGCCAGGTCTGCATCTCCACCCAGCGCGTTTTCGCCGCGCGCACCATCTACGCCGACCTGCTGGACGCGTTGGTCCAGCCCACCCAGGAGTTCAGCGTCGGCAACCCCTTCGACGAGGACGTCAAGATGGGCCCCATGATCCGCCAGACCGACGCGGAGCGCGTGGAAGGCTGGATCGCCGAGGCTGTTAGCCAGGGCGCACGCGTCATCGCCGGCGGCGGACGCGAAGGCACCCTGCACACCGCGACCGTGGTCGCCGACGCCCGTCCCGAGATGCTAATCTCCCGCGAGGAACTCTTCGGGCCCGCCGTCGCCGTCAGCGCCTTCGACGACATCGACGACGCCATCGCCAAGGCCAACGACACCCGCTTCGGGCTGTCGGCCGGCATCTTCACCCAGAACGTCGACTGGGCCATGAAGTTCGCGCAGGAAGTCCACTCCGGCAACCTGCACATCAATTCCTCGCCCCAGTGGCGCGCCGACGTCATGCCTTACGGCGGTCTCAAGGACAGCGGCATGGGCAAGGAAGGCCCCGCCTACGCCATCGAGGAAATGTCCGAACTCAAAATGGTCGTCTTCCACCTCGGCGGCTAACCGTCTCTTCGGCGCTCGTTCGTAGGGGCGACGCATGCGTCGCCCCTACCCATTGCACAATCCAACGCTGGCCTGCTTGCACTTTCGCCGCACCCGCCAGCATCCCTAACCATTCCCAACTCACGGAGTTTCAACATGACCAGCCGACCGCATGGCATCGATGGCTGGGGCTACCCCAACCAGGAATACGCCCCTAAACCCTACGTGATGGAAAAGGCTCCGCGCAGCGCGCTGGTGGTCACCCCCCATCCCGACGACGCAGAGGGCGGTTGCGGCGCAACCATGGCCAAGTGGATCACGGGATCGGGCACCAAGGTGGTGATACTGATGTGTACCAACGGCAACAAGGGCACGGGCGACCGCTCGTTCACGCCGGAGGGGCTGGCTGCCACCCGGGAGATCGAGCAGCAGAACGCCGCCAGGGTCCTGGGGGTTTCCGAGGTGGTGTTCCTGCGGTATGGCGACGGTGAACTAGAGGATACTCACAAATATCGGGGCGAGGTGGTGCGCCAGATCCGTCGGCACAAGCCCGAGGTGGTGTTTGGCATCGACCCCTACCGCGTCACATCCCACACCCACCGTGACCACCGCAACAGCGGCCAGGCCGCGCTGGATGCGGCATTCTCCTACGCCTGGAGCTGGCTGGATTTCCCCGAGCAGATTGCCGCGGAGGGACTGGAGCCGCACCAGGTCGGGGAGGCGCTGCTCTGGGGTTCCGAGCGGCCCGATACCTTTATATCGATCAACGAGCAGCACATTCTGATGAAGGCCGCTGCCCTCAGCCAGCACGCGTCGCAGATTAGCGCGCGCACCGCATCCCAGCGCCTGGAGCGGATGACCGAGGGATGCCGCCTCCAGGGCGAACGCTGCGGCGAGCCGTTCGCCGAGGGCTTCCGCCGCATCCCGTTCAACCTCGGCACCGACGAATGGTGGCTCCTCAACCGCTAGTTCGCCGGCTGGTATGTAGTGGACTCAACGAGCGGCACGACGCTGATCCCTGACGACGACATACTGGAGGGCGGTCAGCATCCGATTACTTATTTCCGCTATGTCTTCGCCCAGGAAGAGCTGCGCACCTACGCCGGAATCGTTGCTTCCGACGTAGGATACGATGAGTTCCGCGCTCTTTCATCGAGCGAGTTGGTGGAACTGACCCGCGCGGCTGATGCAAGCGGCTTATCACGTGATGATTTGGGCCGGTTCCGGCGTATGGATTTGGCGCTGGAGGTTACCGCCGAGGATGGCGATATCCGCTATGTTGCCGTAGAAATTGCATTCTATGCCGAACAACGCGGCATAGATCGCGCCATCGCCAACGCTCAGCTCTTGGAACGGTTCACCAACCGTCCTGCCTACGCCGCCATCGCGGTCGGCAGAGACTACCGCAATCTGCCTGAGGCGGCCCTGGCAGGCCACTATCCCGTTCGGATTGAAACCACCAGTGGTGCCCGGGTCTATTTACACCAACTAAATGAGCGGAACATCGAAAGAGCGATGGCTGAAAGACGTTATGAGCGGAGGCTATACGCCGATTGAATTCCTTGCTTGACTCTGCCTGCCGGATTTCAACCTCGCGCCGCCGAAATTGGTCAGGAATTGCTGGAGCATCTCCAGAACTTCCGACCCGCCAGCCCACCGCCGTCCGATCTCGCCATTGTTACATCGCCAGATCGGCGAATCACAGTCATTTACGATCCTGAATTAGGTATGGAATAAGCTTACGATGGCTACTGACCTCCGATCGCCCCGATAACCTCGTCCGCCGTCGCCACCCACGCCATGCGCGGGAAGATGATGTCCATGCATACGTCATGCTCGGTGGACGTGCCGGCGGCGCAGCAGTCCCGCACTACGATGCAGTCGTAGTCCTTGTCCTTCGCGTCCCGCAACGATCCCTCCACCACGCCCGTCGTGGAGTAGCCGGTCAGGATCAGCGTCGTGATGCCGAACCGCCGCAGATACACCTCGATATCGGTGGTGTTGAATGGGCTGGTCGTGTGCTTGATGACCACCGGGTCCTCGGGGCGCGGCGCCAGTTCCGACACCACCTCAGCATCGTGGGAACCGGCGGTGAGGCGGGGCCCTGCGTCCGCCGCGCTGGCCGGCGCCCCGAAGGGCGGCCGAGGCGCGTCCCTGCGGTCGGGCCGGCGGTTCACCACGACGTAGATCACCGGCATCCCAACTGCTCGGGCTTTCTCCAGCAACCGCACGCTGTTGGTTATGATCTCTTCGCCCGTGTAAGGCTGCACCGGCATCGCGCCGCCTTTGATCAACTCGTTCTGCATATCCTGGATCAACAGGGCGGTCTGGTTGGGATCGATCTTGATATCAGGCATGCCGTTCCTCCTTGGATACCAATTGAGTTCCGTTGGTTGTGCGGCCGCGACGCAAGTACGTCGGCAATCGCTCCTCGCCAGGGTCGGGAAACTCCGGGCCATCGCTCCCGAACCGCACGCCGTGGGCACGCATCATCGCCGTGGCGTTGGCCCGCGCCACCGCCCGGAACACGTTGGACATGATCCCGCTGCTCTTCCGGACGCTCTTGGCCGGAGCCCCGACTATCTCACGCGGCCCCGGTTGCAGCAGTCCCCATCCGTCAGGCGCCATCTCTGCCAGCACGACCCCTCGGGGCGCCATGATGTAGTGGTAATCCGCGATGCTCAGAAATCGCGGATCGTGAAACTTTGTGGACACGGTTGCCAGCCGCTCACGTAACCGCTCCTGCTCACCAAGCAGTCGTTCCAGGTCGCCGGCCGACGTTCGATAGCCAGGGGCGTCCGCCAACTCGATCCGCCGAGCCAGGGAGTCGGCGCGTTTTCGCATGCGGGCAACGTCGGCCTTGGTGTGGTTGTCCCGCGAGAAATCGGAACGGGACACCTTGACTTCAACCACGTAGATCGCGTTGGCCGGCCCAACCCCCACTACATCGACAATCGAGCCCCACGGCCCTTGCAGGCGCACCTCCAGGCCGATGCACCGGCAGCCGGCCACGCAGTACAGCCACTCCCAGGCTTCCCACTTCAGCCGGTAGGTAAGCTCCGACTCGCTGCCCAGTTTGAACCGTTGGAAGTCCGGTTCAACCGCCGCCGGTTCAATGTCCGTCAAATATTCGCCAATCACCTTCCGCCGCTACAGTTCCTGGAGGTCCCGCACGATCCGACGCAACTGGCCCTGTTCGGCGTCGGTGGGCGCATCAAAGGAGAAGTGCATCTCGTCCACCAGGTCGCCATACTTCTCCCGGAACTTGCCTGCGATCTCGTCGTACTCGCCGATGGTGGCGAAGGCATGGAGCATCTCGTCGGGCACCAGCGCCGGCATTTCGTCCCACTTGCCTTCGCGGGACAGGCGGTGCAACTCCTTCCCGATGTCCTCAAAGCCGTGGCACTCCAGCACGGGAAAGTAGGTCCGCGTGGACGAGTAGAAGGATATGCGCCGGCGCGTTTCCTCTGCCTGCTGCCGGATGGCCTCCTGGTTGGGCCCAGTCACGATGAACCCTCCGCCAACGATGGTCACGTCATCGGGATTGCGTCCGGCCCGCCGCGCCCCCTCGGCCACGTTGGGTTTCACCATCTGCCGGATGTACTCCGGCGAGGTGAGGCTGTGCAGCATCAGTCCATCACTGACCTCGCCAGCCACCAGGCAGTTGTATCCGTTCACCGCAGCGGTGTACACCTCAGGAGGGTTGTACTCGCTGGGGCCCGGGCTGAAGAACGGCGTCATCAGCGAGAACTGGTAGAAATCGCCCTGGTATTCCAGGTTGCTGCCCGTGTCCCAGCAGTCCCAGATGGCCCGCAGCGATTGCACGTACTCGCGCAGCCGGGAACCCGCCGATCCGGTCCAGCGGGTGGAGAACCGCCGCTCTATGTGTCCCTTGACCTGCGTGCCCAGTCCCAGGCGGAACCGGCCGTTGCTGCCGTCCTGCAGGTCGCGGGCAGTGTAGGCCACCACCATGGGCGAGCGCGGGAAGGCGATCGCCACGTGAGTTTCCAGCGTGACCCGGCTGGTGGACGTGGCGGCCACGGCCAACGGCAGGAACGAGTCGTGCGCGGTCTCGTTGGTGGACACGCCGTCGTAGCCCATGGACTCGGCCCACGCGGCCTCTGCGGCCACGCCGTCAAAGTCCCGCGATCTCAGCGAATAAACAACTCTCATATTGTGGTGGCTCTCCTACGTTTGCATGACGCCGCTTGACACCAATCAGGTCATGGCGGCTATTCGACCTCGGTGAACGCTCACCCCTCCGTCGGGGCATGCTGCTGGTAAATCTGGTCGGTTTTAGCGGCCATGATGAAATCGTTGCGGTGCAGGTTGCGGATCTTGTGGGTCCACCAGGTCACGCTGACGCGACCCCACTCGGTGGTCAGGCGCGGGTGATGTCCCTCGGATTCGGCCATCTCGCCCAGCGCATTGGTGAACTCAAGCGCCTGCACAAAGTTGCCGAACTTGAACTGCCGGTCCAGCTTGGGGATGCCGGACTCGTCGATCAGCGCCCAGTCATCAACCGCAGGGTGCAGTTCGGTGATCTCCGCGTCGGTCACGTGTGGGGAATCGCGCCGGCAGGCGGTGCATCGTTCGCTGTATAGCTCGGCCATCCTGGAGCCTCCAAATTTCGGAAATTTGAGCCAATTCTAGCATAGGACGCTCTGGCCCCCGTGTCGCAACTGTCATCCACGCTACCGGTAGCGTTGCAATTTGGGTGGTCTCATTTCCCGTGTTTGTCAATGCGAGGAGCGAAGTCCGCCCAGGGCTATCTCATATGAACGGTTTTAGTACGGCCATACCGGCTTTCGCCGGTATCCAGTGAGCGCAATCAGCTATTTCCTTGCGAGTACCAAGCCATATACGGGCTTCGGACTCCGGCTTTCTCTGGAGTGACGCCGCTGAATTTCGTATGCGATAACCTCGGAAGTCCGCCTCCGGCGGATGGCGATCTAGTTGACGGAGCGACGTTCCTTCCAGCCACGACATTGCCGCCCTTGGCTCGCAATGACACTTCCCTGTTGCCACTACCCACCGCCCATCCTTAACATTTAACCAATGATCCAGCGCCCAACGCCCGTTCATGGTGAGCCTGTCGAACCACTAGCCCGTCCAATGCCCAACTCCAAACGCCGCTACCTCAAATCCTCTCACCATCCCGCCAATACCTTCAGTATCGCCCCCAAAAACCGCCCGATCCGCCTCCATTTACCTTCACGTCCCACTTCTCGCCCTACTCAAATGAGCGGAAATGACCGGAAATGAGCGGGATATTCAAAAAATCGCCGCCATCCTGATCCAATCCCTAATCCTGTGCATCCTGTCCATCGATGTAAATTCCCCCCGTCAGAGGCAACTCCATGACCATCTCCCAAATCCGCCGCCGTATCAACGCCCTCAAGCGCAGGTTCGCCCCCGAACTCGCCATCATCAAACTCCGCCGCATCGCCAAGGCCGTCGCCGACGACTGGACTCCCGACCAACCGCCCGA
>JAPOQH010000074.1 GCA_026710825.1 Chloroflexota bacterium
CAGGGTCCTCCTGGGCCTCCTGGCGCTGCGGGTCCTGCCGGATCCGTCGGCCCCGCCGGCGGCGCAGGTTCACTGGGCATCATCTCCCTCATCATCGCCATCGTAGCTGCGGTAATCGCAGTGGTGGCAGTGGTGATGGCTGGGCGGAACCCCGCGGGAGCCTAGGCGCCGCTGAGCGCAAGCCAGCGCGACGCAGCCTGAAAAACCCCCGCCGGTCTTCATGACCGGCGGGGGTTTTCATTTGCAAGCCTTCCAAATTCCGGGCGTTTCAGTTATGGTAATCCGCCGCAGGGCTAGCAACAAAATCCTCAGAGCAACATATTTGTTTGAGCAAAGTTCCAGTGGCGAACAAAAATAGAACCGGATATAATATGTAAAGGTTATGTGAAGTTCCGGGCACACTGTTATCAATATGATATTTCGACGTGGCATTCACGTGATGCGGCCGGTCATACTTATCTTGGCCGCAGTTTTGGCTTGGGCCGGGTTCCTGTTCCTGGTGCTGCAGGATGCCGGCACGTCCGCCGCCCGAGACGCAGAGGAACCTGCGGCGGTGGTCTTGGTTGGGGGCGCCGAACCGGAAGGTCCCCCTTCTGGTAAGCAAATCCAGAATGACCTAAGCCAGGTGATTTTGTTGTACAGGCCAACCGGCCAGGATACGTATCCCGCAGGATGTAATGCTGTTAATACCGATGATGATCCTGACAATGATTGGAATGGCAAGCTGCCGACCGCGCCCAGGCATGTCGGAGTACGGTACGTGTTGGAAGACAAGAACCACATTGATCAGCCCGCCGCACTCAAGATTGCCTGGGACCGTGGCGAGGATAGTGGTTTCGTACACATCTATCAAATTGAGTTCCAGTGGTTAGCTGCGGTGGGAACGTCACCAGAAGACATCCCGCCACCAGACTGGAGCGGGGGGACCGCGGCAGACAACGCGGCTGATTTTGAAGACGGTATCGGTCCCGGCAAATTGCGCATAGAGCACTCCCAATCGAGACGGTACACAATCTACTCGCTGGAACCAGGCTACTGGGCATTCCGCATAGGCGCATACCAACAAGAGGAAAAGGACGGCAGGTTCACGGGCAGATCCTGCATGGTGTATTCCGTGCCGTTACCCGACCCTGACCCCAACGATGATGACCATGACTGCCCAACCGACGACAACCCCGACCGAACTCGTGAGATGGGTGATAGTAGCCCACTAAAACCCTTAAGCACGGTACCCCACTGCGACGGTTTTCGGCTTCAGAACGAGTATCCATATCCGACTTCCAAACACGGCAAACTGCCGACACCTTCTCATACACCCAGACCCACGAACACGCCGGAGGGTACGCCGACCCATACGCCGACTCCGACCAACACGCCCACTCCGACCAACACTCCGACGGCCACCCCGACACATACACCTACCCCAACTAACACCCCTACGCCCACACCGACCAGGACGCCTACCAACACACCCACGATCACGCCAACACCCACTCCTACCCCGACAAGGACGCTCACGCCAACTCCAACCGCAACAGCAACGCCGACTCCGACCGCAACTCCTACCGCCACACCGACTATCACTCCAACACCGACTATCACTCCAACACCGACTATCACTCCAACACCGACTATCACTCCAACACCCACAATCACTCCTACGCCCACCGTCACGCCTACACCATCAGCTACCCCCTCGCCCACGCCCGACCTTTCCGTGAACTGCCCGGTCGGCCTCCGGGTGTCGCAAAACTCCAACGGCATGGTCGTCGCCAGCTGGAACGCCGTCGAGAGAGCAACCCAGTACCGATTGCAGTGGATCATGGTCAGCGGGTCCGGCGTCCCGGGAATCGAGTGCACCCACAATGGCAAGCTGGTGACCTCCGCCGTCAGCCTCACCGGAAAGCGCGTAAACCAGGAAAAGGTCGCGGGCACCTCCCACACAGTGGGTTCCCTCTCGCCCGGCTGGTGGTACTTCCATGTGATAGCCGATAATAACCGTGGATTCAGCAGCGAATGCTGCGCCCCCACGTACCTCAATGTGATGGCGACGCCCACGCCTACACCGACACCTAAACCCACTCCGGACGACGACAACGGCGGCGGTGGCGGCGGTGTTCCACCGGTAGTCAAGCAACCTACACCTGAACCTCCCACCAAGGAACCGCCGACCGAAGAGCCGACTGCGGAGCCGGAGCCTGTAGAACCCACGGAGGCGCCCGGCGAGCGGGATGAGCCGACGAATACGCCAACGTCCACCGCAAGGCCGGACCCGACGTCGACGTCCACTGCCACGCCCACATCCACACCGACACCTACCGCCACGCCAACTGCGACGCCGACTCCAACACCCACGGCTACTCCCACCTCGACGCCGACTCTGGTTCCGACACCAACCCCTACGCCAACTCCCACTCCGACACCGGGCCCGATGGAAACCGGCACGGCGGACCTCCAGGAACCCGGCGTCCCGATCATCGGCAACGCAATACCGCGCATCCGGGACACGCTGATCAACGTGGTGACCACGCCCCGTCAGCGCAACACGCTGATCATCATCCTGGCCATTGTGGGCGCGTTGGTGATCCTCATATTCGCCTACCTGGTGTGGCGGCGACGCTAGGCTGATCCGGCCAACCATCGTTCGGCAGTAATCTCTCACCGGTCAAACCCCGTGAGGCCCGATCCCAGCGAGTGGCGGGCCTCACCATTTGCGAACGGCTACCGGTCGGTGCGATACAGGTAGCGAATGTCGCTCCATCCGTACAGGGTGGCCGTGGTGTTGCCGAAGACCTGGCGTACGGCCACGATGCGTTCGTTCAGCGTCGTGAAGATAACGGGCACGTTCTCGGCGACGATTTCCTGGGCGCGGTGGTAATACTCCAAGCGACGGTCGTGGTCCAGTTCCTGGCTGGCCTTCACGTATATCTCGTCGAGTTCGGCTTCCCAGGATGTGGCGGGTTCGGGCTGGTTGGGGTACCACAGGTGCAGGTTCTCGCCGCTGTGCCAGAGGGTGATCCCGTAGTGAGGCTCCAGGCTGCCTCCGAAGCCTATGATGATGGCCTCCCATTCGTAGGTTACGGTCAGCTGAGAGACCAACTGGCCGAACGGTATGGTCTCGAAGGTCGCGTCGATTCCGATTTCGCGGAGGTCTGACTCTATGATCTCGCCGACCTGTTCACGAAGGGTGTTGCCGGCGTTGGTGGTCATGGCAAAGCTGATGGGATGGCCCGCGGCGTCCTCGCGAATGCCGTCGCCGTCGGAATCGGTCCAGCCGAGGCCATCCAGAATCGCGTTGGACATGCTGAGGTCGTACTCGTACCTGCGGACGTCGGGGTTGTGAAAATCTCCGGCGGCCGGGCTGATGGACGACCACTGGGGGAATCCATGGCCGTGGAGCACCTCATCGACGATCCGGTCACGGTCAACGGCGTGGGAGATGGCCCGTCGGAACTCGGTGGTGGTGAACCAGCCGCGGATCTCGTCACGCACCAGGAGTTCACCGGTGTTGGGGTTGCGACCCGGGTTCATGTTGAGGGCCAGGAACGTGGTGCCGAAGGCGGGACCACGCTCGTGGATGACGAAGTTTTCCGGTTCCTGCAGGGGTTCGAGACGCTCGCATTCCTCGCCCAGGACCGAGTGAATATCGGTGTCGCCCAGGAGGAAGCGGGGCAGTTCAGCGTCGAGGTTCGGGACTATGATGCTCACGATCTCGTTGAGGTAGGGCAGGGGGTTCCCACTCTCATCCCTGAGCCAGTAGTTGGAATTCCTGTTGAACACCAGGCAGTCGCCGGACTCGTAGGCCGAGACCCTGAATGGTCCGGTTCCTATGACCTCCGCCGGATTGGCGCTGATATCCCAGACCTTGTCGAACGTGCCGGCATCGACGTGCGGTTCCAGGATGTGCTTCGGATAAATCCACTGGGACATCGACCGCAGGAAGGGGGCGAAGGACACGGGCAGTTGGAATTGCACGGTGTAATCGTCCAGCGCGGTTACCGTCATCGGTTCCTCGCGCCACACCCCCGTCTCCTCGTCAAGAATCCTGAAGTGGAACGCGGCGCGATCACTGGTGTTGATGTCCTGGTTGTAGATGATGCGATTGAAGGTGAAATCGACGTCGTGGGCGGTGAAGGGCTGTCCGTCGTGCCACCGCACGTCGCGCCTCAGGTGGAATGTCCAGGTCAACCCGTCGTCAGAATGCTCCCACCTTTGGGCCAGACCCGGTTCGACCTCTCCGTTCAGCCATGATCCTTCGGTCAACCCCTCGAAGAGGTACCCCAACACGCCAGCGGACGATGAATCGTTGGCTAGGGCAGGGTTGAAAGTCAGCGGGTCGCCGACGGTGGTGTAAGTCAGCGTGCCGCCGCGTTGTCCGATGGTGTACTCGAACTCCTCGGCGTTTCGCATCAGTTGAGGAACAACCTGGGAGTGGTCGATTTCATGCTCGTCCTCCGGGTCGCTGTCATGGTCGGCGGATGGCAGATTCTGGAGAGCCGCGGCCGTGGGGCGAGGCGGGCATGGTTCGGGCTCCGGTTCGGGCGCGGGATCGTCCTTCTCCTCGCGGAAGGTCACCTGTGTGGGTTCGGCGGCGTCCGCGCTATCGCCGGGGCGGCGCACCAGCAGGAAGCAGATTTCGTCGGGCGATCCGATAATGTATTTGTCCTCGTCGTCATCGGCCCGATACGCCCTCACCATCGTGTAGCCGTTGCTGCCGGCGCTGCGTATCACGAACTACCGGTCACTGTCGGAGTCCGTGTAAAAGTCCTGGTAGGCGATCCGGCCGTAATCTTGCTCCAGCAACGGCCCGTCGTATCCCTGGGCCGGCCAGGAACTGGGGCAAGGCGGATTGCTCCGGGCGTGGGCAGAGTCAGGCAGCAGGGCAATGCCGGCCAAGGCGAAGATGAGCCCTGAGACAGCTTATACCCCAAGTCTGAGAAGTGTGTTCATGATGTCTCGCCGGGAAGAAGGGATACAGGGATGCCAGACGGAGTCTCACTCACGGAAATATATGCAAGCCCCTGACATAAATCAACCAGCCTACACTGAGAAACGTACTCATGCTGATTGGGCGCCGGTTATCCCAGGTTGTGGACGAACGTGAGCCTTGGGCGGCGGCGCTGATGCATGTGGAAACACTCGCACATTACCTGCCCAACCGGTGCTTTCCCACCATATGATTTCACCGGTTTATGCTAAAATCGATGGGCTGTTTTGGTGTTAGTTTGAAAATATGCAAAGGATGGATGCATCATGAGCAATGTTCGTGCGCTGGGACGCTTTCGGCTGGCCCTGCTGGCAACGATCCTGTTGCTGGTTGGGGTGCTGGCGGTAGGAAGCTTGTTCGCCGCCAATGACCGCGAAAATGCGGCGATTCAACCTGCGATAGAGTCCGCTCAGTTCGATGGGGTTGACCCGGGCCTGGACGCCAATCCACCCGTGGCTGAGCGAGTCGAGCCGGCGGCGGTGGTCGTAGAATCCGAGCCGAGCGACGGGGTAGATCCGGGCGCAGGGCAGGAGATTGCCGGTACCGGGGAATCCAACACACTATCCAGTTGGCTGGCGGACAAACCCCAAGAGATGGGACCGTTCTCCACAGCAGACGTCCTGGCCGCTGATGACCTCGATGTAGCATGGATGCTGTACCAGGCGGTGGATACCGGTTTGATGACGCAGGACGAAGCGGACGCTTTCCGTGCCTGGTTCGACGAACGGCCAAGTGTCGAAGACGCGCCCGAGCTCTTGGATTACCAGCCAAGTGGCATCTATCGACCTGGAGATGGCGGAGATACTACCGGAATAAAATTTGGGATCGAATCCCGGTAAAACGCTGAGACGCCATCCTCCCGGAGTAAACATCTTGAAATCACTAAAACTCGTCGCCACGCTGTTCGTCGTCATCCTGTCGGCAGCGTTGGTCAGTAGCGCCGTTCCCGCCGACGCCCAGGACCGGACCCTAGCTACCGCCAACATCGTCGTATTCAACGGACACAACCCCGGTGAAGTTATTCTGACTTGGGACGCCGTCGCAGCCGCGACGCATTATCGTATCGGCTGCGTCAACATGCACCGGGACTATCCTCGGGCCAAGGCCACCGTCACCGGAAACTGGCAGGAGGCGTTCGTCTATGTTGACGTCGAGGCGCAGAATCTAAGCCCCCAACGCCCGACGTACACGCTGCATGGCCTGCAGGAGGGCGCATATCATGCGTGCTCCGTACTCACAAACGGCGCGCGCTACGGCCAGCCCACCTGGCCCCGCAACCCCTCTTGGCAGTACCTGACGGTCACCGACCACGGCGGTTCCTGCCCGGCATTCGAGCTATCAGTGGCTCCCGATACGACGGAGCCACTTTCCATTGCGCAGGTGTCCCAACTGGTACGGCCCGCTCTGGTCCACGTGACATCCATGCCATCCGACGGTTTCACCTACACCGGCACCGGCTTTATGATCGGTTCAGAGGGCTTGATGATCACCAACCGCCACGTGGTGGATGATGCTGAAACCGTTACCGCTCGACTGGAAACTCCTGGCGGGCAATTCATGGAATTCGAAGGCACGGTATTGGGCAAGGGCATCCTGGCCGATCTGGCCGCGGTGCAGTTGAGTTCAAACCGTACCTTCAGCGCCCTCCCGGTGGGTGATTCTGACACCGTGGCATACGGTGATGAGGTGACGGCGTGGGGATATCCATTGGGCGCTACGGTGGGCAGAAGTCCGACTTTGACTCAAGGGATAATTTCGTCGAACGTACGGACATTCGAAGACACCGAATATGTTCAATCCGATGCGGCGGTGAATCCGGGAAATAGCGGCGGTCCGCTCATCGATCGTCATGGGCGCGTGATCGGCGTCAACACATTCGGACTCAGATACCGGGTGGGTGAAAACGACTATACCATCGCGCCGGGTTTAAGTTTTTCGGTCGCAAGCAACGAAATTACCGCACGCCTCGCAACGTACAAAACGGGTGGACCAGAGCAGGCTACTTATCGTAACCTGCGATACGACTATGGTTACAGCATGGATATTCCAAAAGGATGGTACTTGAGAGGAGAAGGTGGGGAGCGGCTTACCACCCAGTACACCGCGTTCTCGGCCTATGGCGGGGAACGTGTCGCCGACATACTCACCTTGAGGCTGCTCAGTCAGTACGATGACAGCATTGATGCGCTGAGGGCTGTTGCCGGTGCCTATTGGATCGTTTTGCTGCCCGGCTTGATGGAGGACGCCCACCTCTTCGAAACGGTATCCGACCCGCACGTTGTTGTCATTGGGGATCAGCCCTTTTTTCGTATGGAGTACCGGTACCAATTTGACGAGGAAGACGAATGCATCCTATCGGAAGTTGCTATGGCCAGCGTTTCCTCAAGCTTCCCCGACAAGCGGTTTGGGTTCATAACCACAGGAGCCGTTTGCGAGGATGTGTTGACCCAGTACAGCACAGAACGCGAATCAATACTGAGGACTTTCAGACCGTAGCATCGCTGCCGCTCTGAGGAGCCTAAGCCTCGCCCTTCTGCCGCCCTGCGTCCTCGACGTCAGGGCGTTTGCATGCTGGCGGTGTCGTGTTGGTTTGGAGTGGTGTTGACGCTCGTCCGCCGTGCGCATAGGATTCGGGCAACCGAAAGCAGGAGACTGGAGCGATATGCGCGAAAACACGATGAAAACAAAGCTGGCCGCGGGGCAGCCGGTGTTCGGGTCTATGATCACCTTCCCGTCGGCGGCGGTGGTGGAGATGCTGGGGTTCCTGGGCTACGACTGGGTGCTGATCGACAACGAGCACGGGAGCATCACCATTGACCTGGCCGAGGACATGATCCGCGCCGCCGAATACTCGGGCACCGCGCCCATCGTACGCCCTGTGGGCAACCGTCCTGAGATCATCGCGCCGTTCCTGGACCGGGGCGCGTGGGGCGTACAGGTGCCACACGTCAACACGGCCGAGGAGGCGCGGGCGGCGGTGAAGGCGGTGAAGTACTACCCCGACGGCGATCGCGGGCTTTTCAGCGGGGGTAGGCCGGCGGAATACGGATTCAACCAGGCCACGCCGGACTACGTGGCCGACGCGAACCGCAACACCCTGGTGTGCCTGATGCTGGAGGAAGTGGAGGCCATCGAGAACATCCCCGAGTTGGTCAACGTCCCCGGCGTGGACGTGTATTTCATCGGCGCCGGCGACCTCTCCCAGAGCATGGGCTACCCGGGCCAGCAGACCCACCCGGAGGTGCAGGCGCTGGTGGAGAAGGGTGTGCAGCAGATCGCGGCGGCGGGCATCACGGCGGGTTGCAGCTGCCCCGACAACCTGGTGCCGCACTACCTGGAGCTGGGCGTGCGCTACTTCCACAACACCGTCGGCCGCCTGATCCAGGGCGCCAGCAACGAATACCTCAAGACCATGCGCTCCGCTGCCGACGGGCTATAATGTCAACGAGTTGCCCACCGCAAAGTACGAGTGAGGGGTGAGCAAAATACGGAGGCGCAACGATTGGGATGTATGACGAGCTGACTTGCGAGATGCCGCTGCCCGATGGATTTACCCATACCAACAGATTTCAGACCAAATCCCTGGACAATGTGTTGGATCAGTACACCATCACAGCGGAGGGAGAATTATGGTGCGAACCCTTTCCATGGGTAGAGACTGAAAGCACCGACCGTAAGCCGGAGCGGATCCCCTATCACGGTTGGGTCAGCTTCTACACAGGTTTCATTACACCCTACGTCCCTGAAAAACCCAATGCCCGTTTACGGGTTTGGCTGGAATACGACGCCAAATTCACTGACGGCAAGTGTGTGGAGATCAAGGTAAATCCCCATTCTGACACCGACGAAGAGCCCATTGCCGACGTGGTGGACAGGATTGCGGAAACTGAGCGGCTTTGCGTCGATGCGTAATTCCGTTGATTGGCGTTCCCACAATACAACCTAACTGACCTGCAACCCTGAACCAAACGGAGAATCAAATTATGACCAGCCCAGTTGATCCCGTACAGATACGCCTCACCGGCGAGAACTCTTTCATCCGCCTTGCGCAGGAGGAGGGCGGGGCGCAGACCACTCGAACTAGTCACTGGCGTGTCCTCTGGACGCCGGCCGGTGCCGGCCACGTCCTGTTCCTGAAAAGTGATGAGGTGGACGGCGGTAGGGCGCGGGTGTACTCCGACAACATCGCCATGACCCGTTACGTGCAGGAAGAGATCGAGAGCATGCTGTTTCCCGAGTTCGGCGACACGTCCCTGCCCGTGATCAGCGCGGAGTTCAGCAGGTCGGGCAGCATCGCCAGCGCCTACAACGAGATCATCACGGCGTCAACGGAGACCGTGGTGCTCAGCTGGCACGATTTCCTCACGCCCTACATGCTCAACAACCCGGCCGGTGAGGCTTCCGGCCGCACACACGGCGTGTATAGCTGCTTCTTCCCGGCGCGGCAGGCCCAGATCACCGTGGGCGACAAGGCGCTGCCCGGCGTCGTGTCCCTGGAGATGCGCGGGCCCGCCCAGAGCAGCGCCGCGTGCATCGCCTGGTCGGAGACCTGGGTGAAACCGTAAGGAGTACGGATGCCGGGAACCAGCTGCGACGAGGGGGCGAACAATCATTCGCCCCTACGTCGTTATTGCGCCGTCCACGTAGAGGATTTGCAGTGCCTGTCGAGCGGCGGGTTCGACCTGCCTGATGGCGTCGGGATCCATTCCGTTGCAGAGATCGGCGATGGCATCGGTGGCGGTGCGCCGGCCGTTCAGACGGGCCAGCAGTTGCGCCACCAGCGCGCTGCACGGCAGACCCTCCGGATGCCCATCCGTCACCAGGCCAACGCCCCACACGAACCGATCGTCGGACAGCACCGGCTGACGCTGCAGCAGCACTCCGTCGGCCAACCGCAGCGGAAAATCTTGAGGCAACCCCCGTTCCTGCCGGCGCTGTCGTTCTGACTCCACGGCAGCCACGCTGTTCCCGAAGGCGGCGGGCGCGAGTCCGTGGGAAAGCACCGCCCGCTCGTAGCCACGGGCCGGTTGCCCAGCGACAGCCTGCACGAACGACTGGCGGGGCGTCAGCGACGGATCATTGTCCAGCAGGCGGCGCGCCTCCCAAAAGTAAGAGTCGGCGGTGCGGTTGCTCGAATAGAAGAGCCGGGCCAGTTCACGAAAGTGGCCGTACTCCTTGTAGTAAAGCTGCTGGTACACCTGACCCGCCGGCTCTGCGATGGTCGGGTCGTCCAGGGCCGAGGTGACGGCGGCAGCGGCCAGAGTCGCCGACGTGAGGGCCAGGTGCACTCCCGACGAGAAGAGCGGGTCGATGAAGCAGCCGGCGTCGCCCGCCAGGATGTAGCCGGGACCGTGCAGAGATTTGCACCGGTAGGACCAGTCGCGCAGCACCTCGGGGCCGGACACGAAACGCGCCGAGGCCAGCATGTCCGCCAGGCGGGGGGCAGCCGCAACCTGGGATTCCAGGAAGCCCAGGGGCCCAAGCTCTCGGATGCCCTGCTGGCCCGTCGCCGCGTCCACCACGGCGCCCACGCTGGCCCAGCCGTCGCGCAGGGGGATATGCCACAGCCAGCCTCCGGCCTGCGACTCGATCAGGATGTTGCCGTCGTCGGGCGGGGACAGGTTTTCGCCGCCCTGGTAGTAGCCATACACGGCAAGGTTGCGGAAGAAATCATCCCACTGTCGGAGGCCAAGCTGGCGGGATAGCAGGCCGCCCTGCCCGCTGGCGTCCACCACGTAGCGGGCGGGCAGTTCGGTCTCGGCGCCCGAACCGTTGAAAGATACCCCGTCGGTCGATGCCCCGTCGGTCGAATGACACCGCACCGCCACGGCGGTACCAGCATCGTCGAACACCACGCCCGTGGCCTGGCGACCCTCGCGCACATCCACGCCGGCCCGTCGGGCGTTGTTGAGCAGGATGGCATCAAACTCGGGCCGCCACACCTGGTATGAGGTGGGGTTGCTGGCGTTGGTCTCGCTGAAGTGCCAACTCCAGGGTTCACGGTCGGCGCCCCAGATCATTGTTGCGCCGCGCTTGACGGTGAATCCGGCCCGTTTTACCTCGTCGAGGACGCCGAGATTCTGCAGGATGGGAATGCTGGCCGGCAGCAGCGATTCGCCGACGTGCTCGCGGGGGAACCGCTCGCGTTCCAGCAGGACGACGGAGTGCCCCTGGCGTGCGAGCAGCGCGCTGGCGCACGACCCGGCAGGTCCGCCGCCGATGACGATGATGGGGAGGTCAGTCATGCAACAATTATGAACTTGACGATGGTGCGACCAGATCGTAGCTGGTGCTGCGCCCACCGGCTTGACTGCGAAGCAAGACACCATTTGAGATAAGATCGTTGATGTCCCGCAAAGCTGTATCGTGGGAGCATTTGGTGATCTGTGCCCACTTGGCAGCGGTCAATTTGCCTTCGAATCCATCCAACAGGCGATTGATCATGCGGCGCTGTCTATCGTTGACAGTCACCTCGGAGAGGTTCCTCCACAATCGTTCTTTGGCTGTAACGGCGGCAAGCGTCGCTTCCGAGGCATTTACGGCCATGCCGAGACAATCCAAGAACCACGTCAACCACAAGGTAATATCGGTTGAGGCTTTTTGGGTCCGCTCCAGAGTATGGTAGTAGTCCGCGCGGCGCCTGCGAATCTGTGCAGAAACGCTGTAAAAGCGTTGATTGCCACCGTCAGCCCGGGCCAGCAACATTTCAGCAATGGCCCTGGCTATGCGTCCGTTGCCGTCCTCAAAGGGATGAATGGTAACGAACCAAAGATGAGCCAGCCCAGCCTTGATGACTGGATCGTTGGCAGCGGGGGAGTTGAACCAACTCAGGAAAGCGGCCATCTCTGCGTCAATGCGAGCAGCGGCGGGGGCTTCGAAATGGACCCGTTCGCGACCGACGGGACCGGACACCACTTGCATAGGGCCGGTTTCATCCTCACGCCAGCCGCCGATTATGATGCGGCGCATGCCGCTCCGACCCGTGGGAAACAGCGCGGCCTGCCAGTCAAATAGACGGTCTTGAGTGAGGGGTTCATCGTAACGTTGGGTTGCGTCCAACATCATCTCAACCGCACCTTCAACATTGCGGTCAACGTGCTCGAGGCCGCCGGCATCAAGGCCCAAGCGTCGCGCGACGGAGGAACGCACCAAATTGGCGTCCAGGGTTTCGCCCTCGATTTCATTGGTTTTGACGACTTCTTCGGTCAGGGTTGCGAGCATTGCCTCTTGTCGAGGCATGAAACCCAAATCCGACATCTTTCCCAGCAAACGGCCCTGTCGATGGCGAACGTCCGCCAGCAAGTCGGCCAAATCTTCAGCACGCCAGGTCAGGGTGGGCCAGTCAGGTTGCTGATAAATGTATAATCTACGCAACATGTGCGTAGATTATACATGCATTCGCCGCATAACCCAAAGGCTATGGACGGCCGGCCGCCGATCCGGTCACCGGTAGTACTGCGAAAACACCGGCTCCTCGCGGGTGATGATCTCCAGCACGCACGGCTGGCCCGTCGCCGAAATCTCCTTGGCTCGCTCGATGGCGGGGCCAACCTGGTTGGGGTCGGTGACGTGCTCGGCGTGGGCGCCGAGGGACTCGGCCATGGCGGTGTACTCGCCGGTGACGTACTTGGTGCGATACCGCTCCGTGGCGATGGGGATGTTCTTCTCGTAGCCGCCCATCGCGCCGTTGTTGACGATCACCGTGATGATGCCCAACTGCTCGCGGGCCGCCGTCTCGAAGTCGGTGCCAGCCATGCCGACGGCAACGTCGCCCATCAGGTTCACGCACGTCTTCTCGGGGAACGCCACCTTGGCGCCCATGGCGTAGCCCAGCCCGCTGCCAAGCTGCGTCGAGTTGCCCCAGCCGATGTAGCCGCGCGGCGTGGTGGCAGCATAGAAGGGCACGATCTGGTCCCGGGGGTTGCCCGAGTCGTGCGTGACGATGCTGTTGGCCTTGTCCAGGCGGGCGTTGAGTTCGTACACCACGCGATAGGGACTGATGGGCGCGTCGTTGCTGGACAGGCGCGGCATCCACTCGGCGATCCACTCCTGGCGCACCTGCCGGATCTCCGCGGCCACTGACTCATCGCCGCGACGGCCTTCCGCTCCCAGGCGGTCCTTGACCTCCTCGATCAACTGGGCCAGCACCAGCTTGGCGTCGCCGACGATGATCTCCTCCACGGGATACTCGCCGTTCAGGTCTTTCTCATCGATGGTGGACTGAATCACGGTCTTGCCGGTGGGCACCGGCGCGGAGGCCAGGGTCTTCTGGAAGCTGGTGCCGATGCCGAACACCACGTCGCTCTTCGCCAGGAAGTCGCCGACCATCCTGGTGCAGGTATTTCCGCCGGCGCCGAGAGCCAGCGCGTGGTTCTCGGGAAAGCCGCTCTTGCCCAGCGTGGTGGTCATGGTGGGCGCGTTGAGCAGTTCGGCCAACTCGACCAACTCCGGCGTCGCCTCGGCGTACAGCACGCCCTGACCCGCGTAGATGACGGGACGGCGGGCGTTGATCAGCATCTCGGCGACGCGGGACACGTCGCGGGGGTCGCCGGCCGAGCGCCGCTTGCGCTGCGGTTGGTAGTGGAACTGCTCCTCGGAGATCTCACCGGCCAGCACGTCGTTGGGCATCTCGACCAGCACGGGATAGGGCCGGCCGGTGCGCAACTGCGTATAGGCGCGCCGCATCATCTCCGGAATACGGTCCGTGTAGTTGGCGGAATCGGACCACTTGGTGACGCCCTCGTAGTTGCGCGCCGCGTCGAAATCCGACGACATGCCGTGCCGCCGCGTGCCCGGATGGTTGGGCACCATCAGCAGCGGCGACGAGTCCGCGTAGGCCTGCGCCACGCCGGAAAAGGCGTTCTCGATGCCAGGCCCGCCCTGGACGAGGACCACGCCGTTCTTGTTGCCGTTGTTGACGCGGCTGTAGGCGTCGGCCATGTTGACTGCCGTCCGCTCCATGCGGGATATGATGGGGCGGATGCCGGCCGCGGCGCAGGCGTCGATGAGTATGTTGTTGGGGAAGCAGAAAACGACGTCCACGCCCTCGCGTTCCAGGATAGTGGCAAATGCGGTCTTACCGTCCATGTCGGACCTCCAGAAAAGTGCAAAAACATTATACCGGGTTGGATTCATCGGGACCGGGCGGTGCGTAACGCAGACGCTCAACGCGGTGTTCACATGGAACTGCCGGGTGGAAAGCATGGAGTTGCGACGCAGCGGGCGGCGTTTGAAGCCCGCCCTGCGAACGGGTGGGCTCAATTTTCGGTTGGAGATGCGATGAGTTGGACCGGGCTGGTCGAGTTGGGGTTATGATGTGTGCCGGCAATACACCAGAAGGAGCTAACCATGGCCGAATACATACCTTCCACCCGGGACTGGGTCCGCGAACAGGTGGAACTCTACGAGGGCAGCGGCGGTACCGACGGCACCACCCTGCGCGACACCGGGCTTCCCGTCATCATTGTCACCAACCGGGGCAACCAGACCGGCGCCGTCCGCAAGACTCCCCTGATGCGCGTCAAGGACGGCAACAACTACGTGCTGGTCGGTTCCCAGGGCGGCGCCCCGAAGAACCCGGTCTGGGTGTACAATCTGCGCGCGGACAACGATGTCGAGGTCAGGGACGAGACCAACGTGTACACCATGCGCGTCAGAGAGGTGCAGGACGACGCCGAACGGACCCGCCTCTGGGACATCGCGGTGGAAGCGTTCCCACCCTATGCGGAATATCAGAACCGAACCACGCGAAAGATTCCCGTGTTCGTCGCCGAACCCGCGTAATCCCGAACCAATCCGTGAGCATCCGGCCGGGGCAAACGGCTATCCGCCTCTCTCGCCGGTGCTCCATCATCCCCGCCGGCAGCCATAACTGCACAAAACCTTCACTAAAATCGTTGCTTGTGTGAGTGGTTGCCAGTATAGTGAATCAAGTACAGGTTGCGCCGGTCCTCCTTCCTAGGGTATTGAAATCACGTGCCCGACGAATCAGACCATACAGTGTGCATCGTGATTACCTACCCCGACGGAGGGAAATTGTGGCTCTATCAGACATGACTTTGGAGTGCAGCGACTGCGGCGCAGAGTTCATTTTCACAACAGGCGAACAGGAATTTTATCAATCCCGTGGGTTCACCAACTACCCCAAGCGATGCCAGTCCTGCCGCAACGCCCGGCGCGGACAGCCCCGGGACAACTTCGGTGGTGGCGGTGGAGGCGGCGGCGGATACGGCGGTCAGCGGGAATCTTTCCCCATCGTCTGCAGCAACTGCGGCGCCGATGCCACCGTTCCTTTCCGCCCGCGCGGCGACCGACCGGTCTATTGCAGCGACTGCTTCTCGCAGATGCGCAACTCCTGACGCCCGATAGCGTAGTGCGCCGGCCGTTGCCCGGCCGGCCATAATTCGGGCCTGCTTGCCGCCGGGCGGGATCGCTCGGCGGATTTAACATGCCTTACCAAGACCTGCGCGAGTTCCTCACTTTCCTCGAAAGCAAGGGGGACTTGCGTCGTATTTCTGCGCCAGTCAGCGCCGAACTCGAGATGACCGAGATCGCCTACCGCCTCATGCGGGCGGATGGGCCTGCCCTGCTTTTCGAGAACGTCATCGGCCACGACATGCCAGTGGCCATGAACATCTTCTGCTCCGAGCGCCGGATGAACTGGGCGCTGGAGGTCGACGACGCCAACGACCTGGCCGCCCGGCTCGATTCCATGATCGACATGGCGCTGGGCGGGCCGCCCCAGGGCCTGATGAACAAGCTGCGCACCCTGGGACGCCTGGCGCACATCGGCGCATATCAGCCGCGCACCGTGCGTAACGCTCCCTGCCAGGAGGTGGTCCTCACCGGCGAGGACGTTGACCTCCACAGCCTGCCCATCATCAAGTGCTGGCCCGATGACGCCGGGCCGTACATCACCCTGCCTCTGGTGATCACTAAGGATCCCGAGACGGGAACGCAGAACTACGGCATCTACCGGATGCAGGTGTTCGATTCCCGCACCACCGGCATGCACTGGCAGACCCACAAAGTCGGCGCCAGACACTACCGCGCCAGCAGCGACAAGCTCGAGGTGGCCGTCGCCCTTGGCGGTGATCCCGCGTCCATCTGGACCGGATCGGCCCCGCTGCCGCCCGACGTCGACGAGATGACCCTGGCCGGATTCATCCGCGACGCCGGCGTGGAGCTTACCCCCGCTGTCAGCGTCGACCTCATGGTACCGGCCAACGCGGAAATCGTCCTAGAGGGTTATGTCACCCCGGGCGAGGAACGCACCGAGGGCCCCTTTGGCGACCACACCGGCTACTCCTCCCTGGCCGAGCCATACCCGGTGTTCCATGTGGAAACCATCACACGCCGTCGGAATCCCATCTATCCCACCACGTTCGTGGGCCGCCCTCCCACCGAGGACTACTGGATGGGCAAGGTCACCGAGCGCGTCTTTCTGCCCCTCATCAAGCTGATATTGCCCGAGGTGGTGGACATCAACATGCCAGCCGAGGGCATATTCCACAACCTGGTCATCGTGTCGATGAAGAAGGAGTATCCGGGCCACGCCCGCAAGGTGATGTACGGCCTGTGGGGTCTGGGCCTGCTCAGTCTCACCAAGGTGATCGTCGTGGTGGACGACTTTGTGGACGTACAGAATCCGTCGGAGGTGGCCTGGCGCGTCGCCAACAACATCAACCCCGGCACCGACCTCGTGCTGGTCGACGGACCCATCGATGATCTCGACGTGGCATCACCCACGCCCCGGTTCGGCAGCAAGTTGGGCATCGACGCGACCCGCAAGGGCCCGCAGGAAGGCTACCACCGCGAGTGGCCGCCCGATATCGAGATGGACGCCGAGATACGCGAGCAGGTATCCCAGCGGTGGGCCGAGCTCGGCCTGGGCGACATCATGCCGCCGGCGGATCTGCGGTAGCGAATCAGCCTTCGCGCAGTCGACGAATCTCCGCCTCCAACTGCCGAACCCTGTTCTCAAATTCAACCCGCGCCTGTCGCTCCTGATCGGCCCGGTTCTGCTCCCGAATGCGCGCGTCGTATTCCCGATCGGCGCGGTCGCGCTCGTATTCAAACGTTGTAAAGATGAATGGCTCGGGTTCAGGTGTGGCGTGAGTGACTCCGTAGGTGTTCACGGACCCTCCCGTTGTCCCTCTCTGGCGGCGGGTCCTTCCAATTGCCGGATGCGCTCCATCGCCGCGTTGAGCTCGGCTTCGGCCTGCACGCGCGCCGCCCGTTCCTGATCGGCACGGTTCTGCTCCCGAATGCGCGCCTCGTGTTCCCGGTCGGCGCGGTCGCGCTCATCTTCGAACGTAGAAATATGACTGCCCGTCGCCGGGTCATGCCATCCAAGTGCCCGTCTTCCCACCGAAGGATGATTGAAGTGTCGATGGCTGACCCGCATTCAGACCTGCCGCCAACCATCGCTTTCGACGATTCGTATCGCGTGTCTCTCACCTTGGGCATGGGCCGCTGCAAACCGCACCGCGCAGAGGCGACACCATCGGTATGTTACCATGATCGAGCCATGCAGAATGCTCCCGCGCATCCCGGCCCCCTCCGCGCGATTGCGGTCAAGGTTCCCCACTACCTCAACGCTATCAACATCTCCGAATCGCTGTTCGCGATGCCGTTCGGATACATCGGCATGGTGCTCGCATCCCACTATTCCGGCGGCAGCGGGTGGCCGGGCTGGCACACGTTCGTCTGGATCACCTTGGCATTCTTGGGCGTGCGTACCCTGGGCATGTCCGCCAACCGCATCATCAACGCCAAAGAGGACGCCCGGAACCCGCGCACGGCCGGCCGCCACATCCCCGCAGGCATACTGAAGCCGCTGGAAGTCGGCGGGATGGCGCTGGGCGGCGCCGCGATATTTTTCGTCGCCGCGTGGCAACTCAACCCGCTGGCGTTGATGCTCTCACCGGTTGCCGCAATCTACGTGGTGGCCTATTCCTTCGCCAAGTACTACACCTGGCTGTGCAGCCTGATGCTTGGCTTCGCCCTGTCCATCGCTCCCACCGGCGCATGGATCGGCGTGACGGGACAGTGGGACTGGCAGCCAGTGCTCATCACCTTTGCGGTGATGATGTGGGCCGGCGGGTTCGAGACCGTCTACGGCACCATGGACTACAACTTCGACCTGGAGAACAAAATCTACTCCATCGCCTCCCGGTTCGGCATCCGCAACGCCATCCGCACCACCCGCGTGCTGCACAGCCTGTCCGCCGCGGCGTTGCTGGCAGTGGGCATCTGGCTCGACCTCAACGTGTTCTACTTCATCGGCTGGGCCGTCGCCGTGGGATTGCTGGTCTACGAGAACAACCTGGTCAAGTCGGGAGAACCGGCCATGGTGGGCAAGGCGTTCGCGTTCAACAAATACATATCCACGCAGTTGCTGGCGTTCACTATCCTGGCGGTGGCGCTGCCCTTCGACGGCTTTTTCCCATGGCAATGACCGGCTCCGCTGATCGTACACTGCCCGCGCATCCGGTCGTCGTGGGCATCACCGGCGCCAGCGGGGCAGTCATCGCCCGCGAACTGGTCGACGCGCTCCTCGAACGGGATGCCCCGGTGGTCGCCGTGGCATCCAACGCGGCGCGGATGGTGTGGCAGGAGGAACTGGACGAGTCCTACAACGACGCCGTGGCCCGCTGGGTGGAGCATCCTCAATTCGCGCAGTACGCCATCAGCGACCTGTTTGCCCCCATCGCCAGCGGCACCTTCCCCACGTCCGGCATGGTAATCGCCCCCGCCAGCATGAACTCGCTGGCCTCGCTGGCCCACGGACTGACTCCCAACCTGCTGCTGCGGGCCGCCGACGTCACGCTCAAGGAGCGCCGACCCCTTACGCTAATCCCCCGCGAAACACCTTTGCACGCCATCCACCTGGAAAACATGCTCACCCTCTCGCGCATGGGCGCAACCATCATGCCGCCGGAGCCGCCCTTCTACCTGAAACCTCTGGACATCGACGGCGTCGTGCGCTTCGTTGTGCAGCGCGCCCTGGTGTCGCTGGGAATCACCGACAGCCTCCCCGACGACATGCAGTACCACGACCGAGAGCGCTGACCGGTCGCAGCGCCGCGTGGCGTATAATCGGGTTACCGGCGTATTCGCCGCCGGTTCAGGACGCATTCCCGATGGTCGACACTGGATCCATCACACAACACGACACCAGGGCGGCACAGGTGGCCGGCGTGGTTCATGATGCACTGCATCCCGTCCAGACCATCCTGTTCGGTTCCCGGGCTCGCGGCACCCACCAGTCCGACTCAGACATTGACCTGTTCATCATCACCGCAGCGGAAACCCCGCCGGACTACCGGGAATACGCCAAAGGGATCGCCGAAAGGGCACGCCAGGAGTTGCTGCCGGAAGCCGGTAAAACCGACGTGATCTGCTACACGCTGGAACGGTTCCTTAACGACCGCCGGTTGATCAATAACCTGGCCAACCACGTCGCGAGGGAAGGACTGCCCATCATGCCCCCTGACGAGATCGGATACTCCAGCGATCACGGCGCAGAAGCCATCGACTGGAACAACGTCAGGACCAGAGTTCGGGACGCCAGGGAAAACGCTTACGCCATTGAAAACGGCGTCGATGTCGAGCGCATCGGCGAAAAGGTGCTCGGCCACATCGCCCAACAGGCCCTGGAACACAGTTACAAAGCACTCCTTGGAGCGAACGGCCACGACTACCCCGTGGGTTGGCGCGGCCACGACTTGGCCGGACTGATCGCGCTGGTGCGTGAACGTCTAGGCTTGCGTTCAGACTTCCCAATACCGGGCGAGGATTACCGTTACCTCACCGAGTTCGCTGGGAGCGCCATTTATGCCGACGACCTGCCGCCGTTAAACCGCGCTGCCGTTCACCGGGATATCCCCGCCGCTGTGGAACAGTTGATGAGGCTCATGGCCGAAACGTCCGGCTACGATCCCGCAACGGATCCCGCCGCCGCCTGACCTCAACTCAGCATACGGGTCGGCCCTACCCACCACCGCATGCCCACCATCACCTACTACGTGGCCACCAGCCTGGACGGTTATATCGCAGATGCCTCCGGCGGCGTGGACTGGCTACCCCAGGGCGAATCCGAGGATTACGGCTACACGGAGTTCTACGCCGGCGTTGACGCGCTGGTCATGGGCCGCCGCACCTACGACCAGGTCCTGGAGTTCGGGCAGTGGCCCTATGCCGGCAAACTCACGTATGTGTTCACCGGCCATCCGCCGGACGACAACCCGTATGGCGTCGAGTTTGTCCGCGCTGACCCCGCCGATTTCGCACGCGAGGTTGCATCTATCTACGACGGGACGGTTTGGCTGGTGGGCGGAGCGAACCTGGCCGGGCAATTCCGCAGCGTCGGGCTGATCGACGAATATATGATCCACGTGATTCCGACCATCCTGGGACGCGGCGTCCCCCTGTTCCGCGGCGACGCTCCGCATACTAGGTTGGCTCTCATCGAGACGCGGGCCTACGATGACGGCATGGTGATGCTGCACTACAGTTCCGCCGTCGCATAGATCCATGGCCCACTTGCGCGGCGACGACAAGCGCCGCTACGTGGCGGAGATGTTCGCCCGCATCTCCCCGCGCTACGACCTCATGAACTCGCTCATGACCGGCGGGCTGCATCATCGCTGGAAGCGCGAAACGGCGCGGTTCACCGCCGCCGGCCTGCAGGGAGCCGCGCTGGACGTGGCCACCGGCACCGGCGACCTGGCGTTTGCCCTGGCCCGCTGCCCCGGCATCGACCGCGTGGTCGGCGTTGACCTGCTGGCCGAAATGCTCACCATCGCGGTGGACAAGCCGGCGGCCCGGGAAGCCCGCCAATCGTCCGCCTCGTTCGCGATGGCCGATGCCTTGCGTCTCCCTTTCGCTGACGGCTCCTTCGTCTGCGCCACGGCGGGATTCAGCCTGCGCAACATGGCCGACGTTCCCGCCGCCATCGCAGAGATGGCGCGCGTCGTGTCGCCCGGCGGCCGCGTGACCACCCTGGAACTGACCCCCATGCCGCCCGGCATTCGCGCCGCCCTGGGTCGCCTGTATTTCCACCATCTGGTGCCCGTAATGGGACAGTTGGTGGCCGGCGACCGCACCGCCTACACCTACCTGCCCAGCAGCGTGGACTACTTCCTCACCGCCGAGGGTCTCGCCGAGGTGTACCGCAATGCCGGTCTGGTCAACGTGGGATACCGCCGGCTCGGCCTGGGCGGTGTCGCCATCCACCACGGCGAGAAACCGAGTTAACCCACGGATGCCGGTGGGGGCCGTATGTCAACACACTCCAAGCGGGTATAATCCAATCAAACGTCCCCAGCATCGCGATCTAACCACCCAACCATCGGCCGAGCCAGGCGAGGTTCAGCATGACCACCGCCAAAACACCCAAGTCCACATTGGCTTTCCGGTTGCCGGAACCACCCAAGACTCAAGACGAAAAGATGACCGCCTCCCGCCACCTGTCACTTACCGGCAACGCCCACTTCCTGGCCCAACATCTCGGCAACCCCGAAACAACGGTCATCGGATCCGACCTTTACATCACGCCGATTCCCACGTCCGAACGCGCCGATATGACCGGCGTGGTCTATCCCGACCTGCTGGTGGCGTTCAACACCGACCCTGCCATGTACCTTGCCCACAACGGATACGTCATCTCGGAACAGGGCAAGCCTCCCGATTTCGTGCTGGAAGTCGCCTCTCCATCCACGGGTCGCCGGGATACCGTCGACAAGCGAATCGCCTACGCCGCTCTGGGAATACCGGAGTACTGGCGCTTCGACCACGACGGCCGATCTCACGGCACACGCTTGGCCGGCGACCGACTGGCGGACGGACAGTACGAGCCGATCCAGATCGACGAACTGCCCGACGGGAGCCTGCAGGGCCATAGCGACATCCTGAACCTGGACCTGCGCTGGACCGACGGACAACTGGTGTGGTACGACCCCGCCACCAGCGAACCCATCGTCAGCCTGGAGTCCGAACGTGAGGCCCGCGTTCAGGCCGAGGCAAGGGTCAGGGAGTTGGAAGAGGAGATTCGGCGACTGCGCGGCGAGTCGTGATGCGTCTCTGATCGCGCCGGCAGCCTCGGCCTGCCCTCACCCGCTGCGCCGCCGCGTCTCCCGCACGAACAGCATCACGCCGATCCCGGCGGCGGCAAACAGGATCGCATCCACCCATAGCGCCCACGGGAATCCCGCAAAGTCGGCGATCGCGCCAAAGGCCAGCGCGCCCGTCACCGTGCCGAGTCCCGCGAAACTGCGGAACACCCCCAGCGTCACTCCCTCCATCCCCGGCGGCGCGATGTCCGCGAAGAAAACCGTCCCGGCCGGGCTGCCCAGTCCCTCGCCGATGCCCATCAGCACGCCCGACAGCAGCAGTTGCCACAGGCCATCCGCGAACACGAACGTCGCGATTCCCGCGCACATCAGGATCACCGACGGAATGATGGGCGATTTCCGTCCGAAACGGTCGGAAAGATACCCGGACGTCGCGGTGGAAAAGAACTGCGGCAGGTGCGTCAGGGCCAGCCACCAGCCCAGGTGCTCCGGCCCGAATCCCTTGGCCTTGCCGAACAGGGGCATCACGCTGAATCGCGCGCCCTGCCGGTTCGCCACGATCATGATGGCGAACAAACCCACGAACACGAACGCCGGACTCATGATCAGGCTCAAAAACGCGCCGCGACGACGTTCTGGCGGTCGGTCCTCCTGCGCTTGCTCTGCGGTCGGCGCGGATTCCGGGCGGGCCGCCGGGATGCGGTCCTGCTGCTCGCGCCACCGCGATTCGGGCAGCGCGATCACGATCAGCAACAGCGACATGGTCATCAGCGCTGCCTGGGTGAACAAGGGCACCCGCAACCCGAAAACCGAGGCCAGGTAGCCGCCCAGCAGCGGCCCCAGGATCTGGCCCGAAAGGATGCTCAATTCCTGCGTGCTCAGGATGCGCCCTCGGGTGGCCGGCGTCGACTCGTCCCGCAGGTACAGCGTGATCACCGTGGTGAACACGTTGGCGCCCAGGCCCGACACGAATCGCCATCCCGTGAGCCACCAGAAATGGAACGACAACGACACCATCGCCGCGCCCAGCAGGTTGATCGCCGCGCCCAACGCAATGATCGGCTTGCGGCCGTATTTCTGCGCCAGCAACCCCGCCGGAACTCCGGTGAACAGCCGCCCGGCTCCGAACAGGCCCACCGCGATCCCAACCTCGGTCGCGCCGACCTGGTATTCGTGCTGCGTGAACAACGGCAGCACCGGTCCGATGGTGCCCATCCCGAAGCTGTTGAGCGCGCCGCAGATGCTGAGGAGAAAGACGCTGCGATAATCGCCGGTCAATGCGGCGGTTGTTTTGCGTATCACGGTTGCCGGGCATCATATTCCGGCGGTGCGATAGCGTCAATCCCGCCGGTTTCAGGCGTTCCTACGGTAGCCTGTCCATTGGCCCAATGCGCCCCTTACTTTCCAAACCCGGCTACATTAATCTCCGCCAAAGCGTTGACAACCGTGGTACGGGTAGATAGACTGACGCTCGTTTTCTATGGGCATTCATATTGAATTAGCATGCACGCGTTAAATGCTGTTCGCACCTTCTAAAACAACCAACCAACCGGCCGGCAGCGACCCAACCTCCGAGCGCTACGCGCTGGCGCTGTCGGGGCTGTCCAAAACGTTCAATGACACCGTGGCGGTGGCCAACGTCGACCTGTTCCTGGAGCCGGGCGAGATCCTCTGCCTGTTGGGCCCCAGCGGCTGCGGCAAGACCACCACCCTCCGCCTGATCGCCGGATTCGACAAACCCGATTCGGGCAGCGTCAGGATCGGCGGCCGGACGGTGGGCGGGCCTGGAGTGAACGAGAATCCTGAGAAGCGCCGCGTGGGCATGGTGTTCCAGGAAGGCGCATTGTTCCCCCACCTTACGGTCGCGCAGAACGTCGCATTCGGCCTGCCCAAGAGCCCCAACCGGAAGGAGATCATCGCCGACGCCCTGCGCCTCGTTGACCTGGAAGGCTACGGCGACCGCTACCCCCACCAGCTGTCCGGTGGACAACAGCAGCGCGTGGCCCTGGCTCGCGCTCTGGCCCCTGCTCCCGACCTGATCCTGATGGACGAACCCTTTTCCAGCCTCGACCGCACCCTCCGCGAACAGCTGCGCACCGAAGTTCGCGCCATCCTGAAGGAGCGAAAGGCCACCGCCGTCTGCGTTACCCACGACCAGGAAGAGGCCATGCAGCTCGGCGACCGCGTGGCGGTCATGAACGGGGGCCGGATTGAGCAGCTGGGTTCCCCGGAGGAAGTCTTTCACAACCCCGACACCCGGTTTGCCGCTGAGTTTTTCGGCACGGCGGATTTCCTCCCCGCATGGCAGGATGAGGACCAACTGGCCAGCGAAGTGGGCCGCGTACAATGGCCGGCGTTCTGGCCATCCCCCTGGCCCGAAGACCGGGAACTGCAGATCATGGTGCGCCCTGACTGCCTGGATATCGTGCCCGATGAGCATGGCACGGGCTTGGTGGTCGGCAAGGAGTTCCTCGGAGCGTTCAACATCTACCTGGTCGAACTGCCCTCCGGCAACCGCGTCCGCGTGATGGTTTCCCACGTCGCCCATCTCGACACCGGCACACGCGTCAGGATATTCCCCCGGGACGGCCACCGTCTGTTGCCCTTCGTCGCCGGCCGCGCCTTCTTCAACGCCCCCGAGTACATGCAGGAGTTGAGCGCCCCGTCGCACTGACGCCGGACGGCCGCCACGCGCCCTGCGTTCCGGCCACAACTCGCGGGGCGGGCAATCGCCGGCGGGTTGGGGTATAATCGCAGCATAATCCTGTAATTGTGCTGAGAACCCACGTGGCACGTCCTCGCAAAACCAGGGCCGGAGCCGAGGCGCAAACCCAAGCGTCCAACGTTGCCGAACGCCTGTCGCCGGTCACCGAGAACTACCTCCTGTCCCTCTACAAAATGTGGGAGGACACGGAGATACCCACCCTGACCCGGCTGACCGAAGCGCTCCGCCAGTTGCCGCCCACCGAAGGGCTCGGTACCTCGGTCCCATCCGTCGCCGGCATGCTGCGCCGCATGGAAAAGCAGGGCCTGGTCGAGATCGGCAGCGACAAGCGCATCCGCCTGACCGACCGCGGCACCATGGAGGGCGAAAGCATCGCCCGCCGGCACCGCCTCGCCGAATGGCTGGTGGTCAGCCTCTTGGGAATGGAACTCCACGAGGCCCATATCGAAGCCCACCAACTGGAGCACGGCATGTCCCCGGCCGTCGAGGCCAAGCTCATGGAGAGACTGGGCAATCCCACCCACTCTCCTTTCGGGTGGCCCATACCGGGCAACGGCTCCCCTGGCCCCACGCCGGGCGCAGTCACCCTGGACAACGCCGCCAGCGGTTCATCGTACGTGGTCGATCGCGTGCCCGAGGAGGACGCCCAACTCCTGCAGTTCCTGGCCGGAGCCCGCCTGGTGCCGGGGCATCACATGACGCTCCGCGAGGCCATGCCTTACCTTGGCGTGATGCAGGTGGAAACTGAGGTGGACAGCATATCCATCGGCTACAACGTGGCGCAGCAAATCGTCGTTCGCCCCGCCGAGACTGAATGAGGCGACGCCGGGCCGTTAACCCGCCAGCGGGCAAATTGAAATCGCGAAAACGGGCGCATGACGCCCGTTTTTTGTTGGCTCCTGATTCCGGATAATCCGTACTGCCCTTTGCGGCCGGATTAACGGTTGCCGTCGCGCCCGCGACCAGCCATACTTGGTGATGCAGATTCGGCGCAACGCACGACCGTAACACTGAGTACGTTCATAGGCGCGACAAAACTACGTACACGCGCAATGACTCCTGTTTCCAAGCTGGTGACATCCATTCCCCGCGTCCCGACCGGCTGGCTGTTCGAGGGCACGGTCCGCCCTCCGGTCGTGGTCTGGATCCCGGCAGTGGTTATCGCCGTCCTGCTGCTCACCGCGCCGGCCTATCTGGCCCTCCGCACCCTGGGCGCCGGTTCCGACGCTCTCGACCTGATATTCAGCCTCCGGACCCTCTGGGTGGTGTGGCGCACCGTGGCCCTGATGGCCGCCGTGATGATCGGTTGCATCATCATCGCCGCGCCGCTGGCCTGGCTCACCGTCCGCACCGATCTGCCCGCCCGCGGATTCTGGCGCGTGGTCACCATGCTGCCGCTGGCGCTCCCCTCCTACATCGTCGCGTTCACCATCGCGGTGGGCCTGGGACCCCGCGGCATCCTCCAGGGTTGGCTGGAGGCGGCGTTCAGCCCGTTCTCCATAGCCATCGACCGAATCCCCAGCATCTACGGATTTCCCGGCGCCGCGTTCACCCTGATCATCATCAGCTTCCCCTACGTGCTGCTCCCGATCCGCGCCGCCCTGTGGAACATGGACACCTCCCTCGAGGAATCGGCCCGCGCCCTCGGTCGAACGCGCTGGCAGACGTTCCGCAGCGTAACGCTTCCAATGCTGCGTCCCGCCATTCTCGCCGGCGGTTTGCTCGCCGCGCTGTATGCCCTGAGCGACTTCGGCGCGGTCGCCATCATGCGCTACGAGACCTTCACCTGGAGTATATTCATCCAGTACGGCGCGGCCCTCAACCGCACGCTGGCCGCCGCCTGGTCGCTGGGCCTCATCGTTCTCGCGCTGGCCGTGGTGTGGGGCGAGTACGCCGCCCGCAACGCCGGCGGCGGTCGCTACTACCGCAGCCGGGGCGGCGCAGCGCGTCTGCCGGAGCCCATTCCCCTGGGAGCCTGGCGTTGGCCGGCTCAGGCCTACTGCGCCGTGGTGGCGTTGGTGGCTCTCGGCCTGCCGGTGGCCGTGCTCATTTACTGGACCGTCCGGGGCGTCGCCGCCGGCGAACCGTTGCTCATCCTGTGGAAGGCAGCCGCCAACTCCGTGGGCGTCTCGGCCCTGGCGGCGGGGCTCACGGTGATTTGCGCCGCGCCCATCGCCGTGCTGGCGGTCCGCTACCCGGGCGGGTTCAGCCGCTGGCTTGAGCGTCTCGGATTCATCGGATTCGCGCTGCCCGGCATAGTCATCGCCCTGGGCCTGGTCTATTTCGGAGCCAACTACGCGCCGTGGCTCTATCAGTCCCTGGCCATGCTGGCCGTCGCATACGTCACCCTTTTCCTGCCCGCGGCGGTGGGTGCCCTGCGCACGTCTCTGGTGCAGGTGCGCCCGGAGTTCGAGGACGCCGCCCGCAGCCTGGGCAAGCCTCCCCTGACTGTCCTCTTGACCATCACGCTCCCCCTGGTCCGGCCCGGCATCCTCACGGGCGCGGCGCTGGTGTTCCTGCTCACCATGAAGGAATTGCCCGCCACCCTGATCCTCAGCCCCATCGGCTTCACCACCCTCGCCTCCTCCATCTGGGCCGCCGCACAGGAGGCATTTTTCGCTCGCGCCGCGGCGCCGGCCCTGTTGCTGATTATCGTTTCCTCCATTCCACTGGCCCTCATCACCATGCGCGAGGAGCGCCGCCAAGGCTAGGCTGGCTCGATTTCCACACTGGCGGGATTTGTGAGGCCGCACCCTCACACCACGGCCCGGCTGCGCTCCGGATGCCCGGTACGGGTCGCATCCATACACAAAATCCCCACTGTCGCCCCGTTCCGCGCATGAAATGTGTGGCTTTGTGAAAGATTGTGTTGGATTTATGCAAATCCCGATTTCGGCCTTTTCACCGTGTTAATATTCCTTATGAGGCGGTGGAGGCCATAGCGGAGCAATGTTCCGTACGAAATAGTGAGGAGACATAAGTCAAAGCCGCCTCGAAGCATCAATATCATTGCGAATGGGGATCATACCCCGCCTTGCCGGATCCATATTTCGGATCCGGCTTTTATATGCCAGGGATAGCCACCGGGCACGGGCCGCACCCACAATCACCGAGCAGATGGCACACAGGCGCGCACGCGTCTCACCGCACGCACAGTCCCTCGCGCACAGCTTCCTCACGCACAATTCCTCACGCCTCGTAACACGCCACCCAGTGTCCAGGGGCCTTTTCCTCGCTCGGCGGATGCACATCTGCCGCACACCGATCCGTGGCCATCGGGCACCGCTCGTAGAAACGGCATCGCGGCGGCGGATCCACCGGCAGGGACAAATCACCCAGGATGTCCGGTGGGTCGCGGCGTCGCATCGGGTCGGGACTCGGCACCGCCGAAAGCAGCGCCCGCGTGTACGGATGCAGCGGATTACGCAATAGCTCCTCGGTCTCCGCCATCTCCACGATCTTGCCCAGATACATCACCGCAATCCGGTGGCACATGTACCGCGCCACCGCCAGGTCGTGCGTGATGTACAGGTACGCGATCCCAAGCCGGTCCGCCAGTTCCTGCATCAGCGACATGATGCCCGTGCGGCTCGATACGTCCAGCATCGACGTCGGCTCGTCCGCCACCACGAACGACGGCCCGATTACCAGCGCCCTCGCAATCGCCACCCGCTGACGCTGCCCGCCCGACAGTTCGTGCGGCCGCCGGAACAAAAACGCGCCGGCCGGCGTCAGCCCCACCAGGTTCAGGATCTCGGAGACCCGGTCCAGCCGGTCCTGCACGTCGCCGATCCCCTGCACCAGCAACGGCTCCGCGATGGTGTCATACACCGCCCGCCGCGGGTTCATGGATTCATACGGGTCCTGGAATATCATCTGGACCTGCCGGCGAAACACCCGAAGCTGCCGGCCTTTGATGTTCGCCGCGTCCACCGAGCCGGCCAGGTGCCCCCCCGTGGACGGCGCGGGGAACCGGTAGGTGATGCTGCCCTCCGTTGGTTCCTGCAGCTTGACCAGCAACTTGCCCACTGTGGTCTTGCCGCAGCCCGACTCACCGACCAGGCCCAGGCTCTCGCCGCTGCCCAGCCGGAAGGACACGTCATCCACGGCGTGGATGAAACTGGTCGGCTTGCGGAACATGCCGGCCGCGATCGGAAACCGCTTGGTCAGCCCGTCCACAGTCACCAGCGCATCCCCGCCGGCGGGTCCGCTCACCGCGATTCCCCCAGGTGATTCTGTGCGTCTTGTGGTTATTTGTCGTATCCCTTGTGCGTGTGTGCGTGGATGTGCCCGAAAATGACATCCGGCTTCATACGCGAGTTAGCGGCTCCAGCAGGTCCAGCAACTGCTCCACGTCGTCCAGAGCGTCCGCTATATCCCGGGGCGGTAACTCATCCTCGTAGAAGTTGCCATGAAGTGAATCGGCCACCTGATAGTAACGAAAGACGTCGCGATTGCCGGTTTCCGACCGCAGCCGGCTGGCCACCCGGGACAGCTGCCGATGCTTGCCGTGTTCCCAGCCGCGCCGCTCGGCAATCGCCTTCAGCATCAGCGCCACCGCGCCCCAACCCTTCTCCGACGCCTGCCGCACATCGCCCTCTGCCAACTCGTAGCGGGCCTGCGCCAAAAGGCCTCGACTGTCATCATGGTACTTTTGCGTGGCCATCGCAACACTCCTATTGCTGTCACAGAAATACAGTATGAATATAATAACCGGGATTTATCAAACATTATCCGATAATATCCAGTTTATCCTGCATATCCATGACCACGTCCGCCCCATCCATTGGATGCCAGCACGCGGCCCACTGGCTCCCCCGCTGCGCCTGGGGCGGAAACTCCTGCCGGCACTCCTCGGTCGCGTACGCGCACCGCGGATGGAACGGGCATCCGGCCGGCGGATTCGCCAGGTTGGGCGGCTCGCCCGGCAGCGTCTCCAGCTCATGCTTTTCGCCGCTGATGCTGGGGAACGACGACATCAGCGCCGCCGTATAGGGATGCATGGGGGCGCGGAACACGTCGGCGGTGTCTCCCAACTCCACCAGCCGCCCGGCATACATCACGCCGATGCGGTCGGTGACCTCCGCCACCACGCCGATGTCATGGCTGATGTAGATCATGCCCATTCTGAGTTCCTGCTGCACCGCTTTTAACTCCCGCAGGATGCGGTCCTGCACAATCACGTCCAGCGCGGTGGTCGGCTCGTCGGCGATGATCACCGCCGGGTCGCATGCCAGGGCCATGGCGATCACCGCCCGCTGACGCATGCCGCCGCTGAACTCGTGGGGATACCGATCCATCAACTGCGGGTCCAACCCCACCATGCGAAACAGCCGCGCCGATCTCTCGCGAGCGTCGGCTACCGTTTCCTCCACTCCGTGCGCCTCGATCGCCTCCACTATCTGCTGGCCAACGCGATACACCGGGTCCAGCGCGTTCATCGCCGCCTGAAACACCATGGCCATGCGCCGCCAGCGGAAGTGGCGCATCTCCTCATCGGACAGCAGCAGCAGATCCTGCCCCTCCAGCACAACCTGCCCTGCCGTCAGCTGTCCGTTATCAGGCAGCAGGCGCATCAGGCAGTTGGCGATGGACGTCTTGCCGCACCCCGACTCTCCCACCAGCCCTAGCGACTGCCCCCGGCCCAGCTCAAAGCTGACCGACTGCACCGCCTGCACCGGCCCCTGCCGCGTTAAATAATCCAACGACAGGTCAACAACCCTGAGCACCGGCTGATTATCGACAGTGGTCATGAGTCATGGTTTGGTACGAGACTGCTGGCTGCTGGAGCTACTTGGCTCAAGCACCTGATCGGAATAATGGCAATCACCTCCACTCCGCTAACATGCGCTCTCTTTCCGCACGGTCAGCATTGCGCCATCGTTCGGCACGCTCCTCCGGGGTCTCTGCCGGTTGATGTTGCTCTGTTTCACTTCTAGTTGAGATCGCAGGAGTCGTCGTATGGTCGATAAGGATTGCATCGGATGGAATGCTATTGCGAAATCTCAACAGATCAGCGTGTGTCGGAAAACGGAGGTCAATTTGATCATCAGAGAGGAACGGCACCAAACCTGTATCGCCCCATGTGACGGGATGTTCAGCATCATTCCACACAGTCCGCAAAGTCGCTTCTACCTTTTCTCCCGCACCGCTAACGCGGACCCATGTTTGGCAGTCCCACCCGTAAGCGCAGAGCTCACAATCGGAGTCTGGCGACAACCAGTCTGGTCGATTAGGATTACACTTCACTGCAATCATATATTGTTTGCGAAAGAGGCATCCGTTGCACGATATGAGAACGTGTGGCGTGGAATCAGGCATGATAATCGGTGCTGTTCCGTTGGCTGTATATGGACAGTTGGGCCAATGGCTCTTAGCAAACCCGTGGGTCGGCTGTTGAGACCCGTATTTCTTTTGATACTCCTTCAAGAGCAGTCTTTCGTAATTCGTCAATATTAGTCTCCATAGATATCTCGAGCCAAACATCTCCTATGAGGAAACTAAGCGCGAGTCGAGTCGCCACCCATCGCATCACCCATCATGCCGCCGCAGCCTGGGGTTAACCACCTCGTCCAGCGCCCGGCCCACCAGGTAGAACGCGCTGCACAGCAACGTGATGGACGCGCCGGCCGGTACTATCAGCCACCAGTACTCGGTGCCGCCCAGCAGGTATCCCCCGACGTTCGCCGTATGGATCATGATCCCCCAACTCATCCTGATGTCCAGCAGCCCCAGGAATGACAGCACTGCCTCGGCGAATATCGCTCCCGTCACCGTGAACATCATGTACAGCAGCGACAGCGGCAGCAGGTTCGGAATGATGTGCACGAATATGACGTGGAAGTGGCCCCCGCCGGCCGCCCGCGCCGCCTCGATGTACGGCTTTACGCGGATGCTCAGGGCCTGCGATTTCAAGATGATCGCCGTGCCGCCGAAACCGCCCAGCACGCCGATGATCAACGCCAGGTAGAACAGGTTCAGGCTGAACAGCGCGCTCAGTACAATCAGCAGCGAGATCCCCGGCAGCGCGATGATCAGGTCGGCCAGCCGCATCAGCAGCGAGTCCACCAGCCCGCCGTAGTACGCGGCCACCGCGCCCACCGTCGTCGCGATTCCCACCGTCACCAGCGCCGCCGTGATGCCCAGGATGAACTCCGACCGCGCGCTGAACAGCAGTTGGCTCAGGATGTCCCGGCCCAGCGAGTCCGTGCCCAGCGGATGCCGCCACGTCGGCGACGCCGGGTGGTCAAACTGGTCGAACGCATACCCGGTCACCGGGTCGTACACGTCGGGCGTCCAGACCGTCGCCATGAGTAGCGGGTGCGAGAACGCCATCAACGCGAATACCCCGATGATCGCCAGCGACAGCAGGCCGATGCGGCTCTCCACGAATATCGACCAGCCGTCCCGCAGCGTCCGCCACGCCAGGCGCAGCCGCACCAGCGCCAGGTCCACCCGCCCCCGGCTCAGGTCAATCTCCGGAACGTCTCCAAACAGGGACGATCCCTCGCCCGCCGTTGGCGGCTGATTTGGCGGTCGTTCAATCATCAGATCAACGTTCGATCAGTGGTAACGGATCCTCGGGTCCAGGTACACGTACAGCACGTCCACTATCACGTGCGCCAGCAGCGAGAACAGCCCAATGAACACCATCGCGCCCATCACCAGCGGCAGGTCCTCGGATCGCACCGCCTCCAGCAGCGTCAACCCCGTGCCCGGCCAGGAGAACACCCCCTCGATGATCACGCTGCCGTCGATGGCGAAGATCAGGCTGTACACCAGGCTGGTGATCACCGGCAGCAGGGCGTTGCGCGCCGCGTGCCGGTCCCGCACCACCTTTTCCGGCAACCCCTTGGCCCGCGCCGCCATCACGTAGTCCTCCCGCATCGTCTCCAGCATGCTGTTGCGCGTCAGCAGCATCGTCCCCGCGAACGAGATCAGCGTCAGCGTGGCAATGGGCAGGATCATGTGCCTCAGGATATCCAGCGCCAGGTATCCCACCCCCGTGAACGCCCACGCTATCGGGATGGCCACCGCGCCCAGTCCAATCAACAACACCGGCACCCGCCCCGTCCCGAATCGGCCTATCTTGCGCGTCGCCAGCAACGCCAGGAACGCGAAGACGACAAAAGCGCCGGCTGTCAGCAGCATGTAGCTGAAAATGTGGTTCGCGCTCACCTCCGCGCCTCGCCAGATGAGCGGGTCCAGGAACTTGCCAATGGGCAGCCACCCCAGCTTGAACGCGAATATCCAGATCATCATCAGCGCGAACGCCGGCGTGAACGCCGTGAACAGCGTCGCTCCAGAGATCGTCGCCGCATACTCCAGCACGCCGCCCCTGCGCCACGCGATGGCCTTGCCCAGGAAGAATCCCACGTAGAACGACACCGCCGTCGCCGACAGGAACAGCACCACCGTGCGCGGCAACCGTTCCCCAATCACCTCCATCACCGGACGCGGAAAGTGCCCGAACGACACCCCGAAGTTCCCGGTGAACGTGTTTTTCATGTGCACCAGGTACTGCTGCCACAACGGCTTGTCGAGCCCGAAAGACGCCTTGATCTGTTCCCGAACCTCCGCCGGAATGTCGGGATTCAGGGCGTAGAACGTCGCGTAGTCGCCGGGTTGCGCCTGCACCAGGAAGAACGTCAGCGTGACGATCAGAAACAGCGTCAGGGCCATCTGCCCGGCCCGACGCACCAGGTAACCGGTCATCGCGGCATACTCCCGGTTTCAACCGTCCAGCGGGCCGGCCTGGCGGGTGCCCAGTTATTCATCGCGGGCAGAGTGTCGTGAACTTGGCGGGGCAGGATTCTGTATGACATATTCGCGTTGCAAAAATAAAATGCAATTGTTAATATGCAAAGCATAAGGAGCGGATGTGCTATGGGAGATATACTGGTTTTGATATTGTTGGCGGTCATGGTCACCGTGGGGATGGTGATGTTCGTGGGAGGTCTTGCCGGTCTTGCCATCAACGGATATCGCTCAATGCGCCGCGCTCAGCAGGCAAAGGAACAGCTTCCCTCATCCAGCGCTGAGGCTGACGCGTGAACAACTACTTCATCGTGGGCATATTGGGCGGCTTGATTGTATTGAGTGCCAGTGGCTTTGTGTGGCAAGCGGAGGTAGCATCACCCAACCTGTCGCCGGCTCAACAACATTTGCTTGACGTGCTTGATTGGCTGCTGAAAGGGGCGGTGGGCGCACTGATGGGATTCCTCGCGTGCTGGGCGCGGCACCATGCCACGTAACGCTTAACGCCGTATGCAATCGTGTGCTCCATGCAACCGGAATCATCCCGCCCAAACAAACCCCAATCTGACCTCCCGCTCCTTAAAACCCTGCTGTTATTGCGCACCCCCACGATTGAACCGTAAGGGCGCGCTTCTACTGCCATCCCGGGCGGCGGCTACTTGAACAGCACCAGTTCCGTCATGCCTGCCGCGTTCTGCAGCCCGCCCCATGAGGTCGTGTACGGATATCCGATGCGGTCGCTGCGGTAGGCTTCCACCAGCGGCGTGTCGAACAACGGCACGTAGGGCAGGTCTTCGGCCAAAAACGCCTGCATCTCAAAGACCTTCTGGCGCGCCGACTCCAGGTCAGTTTCCGCCAGCAACTCATCCGCCAGCCGGTCGTACTCCGGGTTGTTGTATCCGCCCGCGTTGTGTCCCTCCAGGCCCGAGTGCCGGCTGTGGAAGAATGACTCCAGGTAGTCGGGGTAAGGGCTCAGCGCCCAACCGAGAATCCACATATCGAATTCCTGATTGGTGAACACCTTGTCCACGATCAGGTTGAACCCGGTCAGATCGGCCCGCACCGGAATGCCCACCTCGTTCAGCCAACGCTCGATCCAGATGGCGAAGGTGGAGCGCAGCGGGTCGTAGCCGGGGCTGGGCGCCAGGATGTCCATCTCGGGCATCGGCTGGCCGTTGGGCATCCTCAAACCCTCTCCTGCCTGCTCGACAAACCTGCCGTCCTCGCTCACCCGCGGTTCGGTCTCCCAGGTGAACCCGGCGTCCTTGAGCAGTTGCATCGCCTGGGCGATCCGCTCGCCGCGGCTCAGGCCCTGCCCAATCAGCGGCACATCGGAGTTGTACCAGGCCTGGTTGCCCTCGGGCACCGTGGTGTATATAGGAATGGCCACCCCCTGCAAAACGGTGCTGGTGATGAATTCCTTGTCGATCAGCGTCGCGACCGCCTGCCGGAACGCCTTGCTCTCCATGGGCTGCTTCCGGAAGTTGAAACCCAGGTATCTCATCCCGTCCGACGCGTTTTCGATCACCGTCAGCCCGTCCTCGCCCTCAAGCTGTTCCTGCAATCCCCGGGAAAGGCCCAGCGGGTTCAGCATGAAGTCGATGTCGCCCTTTTTCAGCGCCAGCACCGTGGCGTCCTGGCTCCCGTATATCGAGTAGATCGCGCTGTCGGCGTTGGGACCCACCCGATACTCCAGCGAAGTGTCGCCGCCCGGCTCGCCGTACGCCATGAACTCGTACGCCCCCGGCTTGGATTCCACGTACGCGCCGTTGGCATACTGCTTCACCACGCTGTCAGCGAAGTAGTAGCCCGGGTTGCGCTCCTTTTCCGCGAACGCGCCGCGCTCCCACTTGTCAAACCCGTACCCTCCGGCGGTGGGCTCGTTCTCCGGCACATGGGCGAACAGCGCTTTCTGCTGCTCGATGATGTCGCCGGATTGTTTGGCCTCCTCAACTATCGGTTCCCAGTATGCTTTGGAGAAGATGGGCATGAAAGCCTGGCCGAACTGCCAGCGCGCCAGCCCCGGCTTCTGCTTGAAGTATATTTTCAGCCGGTAGGGATCCAGTGCCTCGGCATGGTCGAAGTAATCCGGGTCCACTATGGACGGCCAGTTGCCGGGCAGTTGCAGTTCCGCCACCGTGTGCGCGGTGAACGCGAAGTCTTCGGCCGTTACGTCGTTGCCGTCGCTCCACTTCACTCCCTGCTTCAGGGGTACCTCGGTGGTCCACAGGGTCTCACCACCCACGGTCTCCTCCGTCAATGGCGTGGGGAAATCGGAGGCCAGCGACGGCACCCAGTCGAACCGCTGCGCCGAGTAGCCGTACAGGCTGGGCTTGGTTCCGCCCAGGACATACAGGTTCCAGACGGTGCCGTCCGGTCCCAGGTACGACCAGTAGTTGGTCGTGGTCAGATCAGCCGAGATTCCCAACTGGTAGACGTTATCGGAAACGTCGGTGGCGCTCGCCGGCGCTTGCGCAGCCGGAGGCGGCGTGGGCGATGGCGCATCTGGCTGCGCCGTGGACGCGGGCGGTTGCTGGCCCGACGTTGGAGGCGACGCCTGGCTGGTCTGGCCCGCCGCTTGGCTGGGCGCATTGGGATCCGGTGTGGCCGTCACCACCACCTCCACTTCTCTCACCACCTCTTGAGTCACCACCTCCGAACCACATCCCAACAGCGCAATCCCCGCAAGTATCAAGGCGCAAAGTGTTATCAATCCCATCGAACGCATAGGTTATTCCTCCCGTATCAACAAGGGGAATCTAACACGCCAGCCACATAGCGGCAAGAAACTATATCTGCACGGCATACACCATCATTGTGCGTGCTTATTCAGCATCGACGCCAACACTTGCGACGATATGCATCACAACTGTCCACGCGCAGTTATTCAAGAGCCCGACGAGCGCGTGCGGTGTACCGTAACTTTTCAGTGTCACGTGTTTCGGTGCGCACCGTCGGCGCCGGCAACACCGCCACAAAAGCAAAACGACGGCATGCACGCCGTCGCAACCGGAAGTCCATTACCGTTACCGCAGCGTCATCAGACCTCCTTAGACGCCAGCAATACGTTGCCGTCCTACCGCGCCGCCGCACACCCCCTCGACCCAAACCCTGCGCTGCCGTCCTACCGCGCCGCCGCACACCCTCCTCGACACAAACCCTGCGCTGCCGTCGTCAGTCATGCCCCTGTACCCTTTCTCACCAGAGGACGTCATTACCTCAGCGCAAGGTGTCATTCGCCAGCCGCGCGCTCACCAGCCGGTTCAGGCTCACACCCTCCTCGGCTGCCCTGATCGCCAGCGCCCGGTGAACTTCCGGCGGCACCCGCACCACGAACCTCCCGCTGTAGGCGCGGTCCGCCATCGGCTCCGGCGGCGTTTCACCGTGCCCCAGCATATCCTCCACGCTGTCCGCCACCAGCGCCCGTATGCCGGAGAAAGCCTCCTCCTGCGTCGGCGCCAACCAACTCAGCGACGGAAACTCCGCGCACAGACCCACGTATTCCCCATCCTCCGCAGACCACATAACCCGGTATGTGTAATGGTCAGCCGTCATTGTTCAGTTTCTCAAGAGCGCGAATAACCTGCCGCACCTGGTACGCCTTTGCCATCCCACGGTCATTCTGTATGTTGACCCTGGGGTCACCCAGCCACGGCGTGCGGTAAACCCGGTGGCTGGTCCCACTCTGCCGCGGTTCCCCAAAGAACCGGTCGCATATCGCCGCTAAATCATTGAATCGTATTCCCCTGGGCTTGCTGCGTAGTTCAGCAATAAATTTTTTCAATTGTTGACTTTCCCGCAGGTATCAACTGAATTTTATGCACCGATATAATATCATTATTGACACTGCACATCAAGCCACGACGGACGCAATCCCCAGAGCCCACGACACTCACTAATACGGCGCACTACGGCCAACTCAACGTTCGCTGGACGTGCCCACCCTGAACCCGTATGCACTAAGTCGCGTGGTGTCAGCACATCAAAGCGCGGGCTTAATCACGTCGAATTTGACACGCCACACACCGGCTATTACAGTTTTTGATGATGTGGCGGCCCGTCAGTGCCTTTTTCGTGATGTCCGCCAGCAATCGTACGTCCCGAGTTCGTGCAACAAGGAGGGGATATGCCGGAAAACGCCATTGGCGATTCTCACCTCGAGGACATGGTGGAATTTGCCGATAACCCCGAACCTCGTTGCCCGTGCGTGCTGCTGCTGGATGTCTCGGGCTCCATGACCGGCAGCAGGATTCAGGCCGTCAACGACGGAATCAAAGCCTTCAGAGAGGAGGTGACCGCCGATTCACTGACGGCGCTCCGGGCCGAAATCGCGGTCGTCGCCTTCAACCATGAGGTCAGGGTCATACAGGACTTTGTCACCGCCGGCGAGTTCCAGCCGCCCACCCTGTCCGCCGCCGGCGGCACCTCCATCGCCGGCGCCCTCAACCACGGTCTCGAGATGATCGAAGAGCGCAAGCGGGCCTATCGCACCAACGGCATCGCCTACTACCGGCCCATCGTCATGCTCCTCACCGACGGCTACCCCGAACACGATACGCCCGAGGCCATCCAGGAGGCTACCGAGCGCGTCAGGGAGGCGGAACAGGACCGACACGCCGCCGTCTTCTCATTCGGAATCGATGACGACGCCGACATCCCCACGCTGTCCTCCATGATGGCGCCGCATCGGCCCGCCAAGCCCTTGCACCAGGCCCAGCTCAACGGGATCTTCCAGTGGCTGTCCAACTCACTATCGCAAATCTCGTCCTCCCAAGTCGGCGACCGTTTGACCCTGCCCAGTCAGGACGACTACCTGGACTTCTGATGGGCGACCGCGAGTTGGCGGGCGCCGTCCCCGATGTACCGCGATGGAAAATGGCGTCCGCGTCCGTGGTGGGAACTGCTCACCTGCGAACCGGCCAGCCCTGCCAGGACTCCACCCAATTCCGCTGCCTGCCCATAACGGGCGCGCCGGCCGACACCCTGATCGCTGCCGTGGCCGACGGCGCCGGCTCAGCCCCGTACAGTGATCAAGGTTCCCGTCTCGCCGCCGCCTCGAGCATCAACGCCATCGCCGGCTCGCTGGCTGGCCAGCCAAGGTCCGTTGACCCTGAGGCCCTGCAGCAAATACTGGCCGCATCCATCGACGCAGCCCACCATGCCGTCAACGACCTCGCGGAGGCCAACGAGCATCGACCCCGCGAGTATGCCACTACCCTGCTCGTCGCCGTGCATGTGAACGGGCTGTTGGGCGCGGCGCAAATCGGCGACGGCGCGGTCGTGGCCTCCGGCAACGACGATGAGTACGCCCTCATCACCCATCCTGACCAGGGCGAATACGCCAACGAGACCAGCTTCGTTACCGAGTCTCGGTACCTCGACACCCTGCAGGTCAGTGTCATTCCAGGCTTGCGCGCCAGGTACATCGCCATGTTTTCCGACGGTATCCAGAACCTCGTGCTCGACTACCGCGACCCTACCGAACCCGTCCCTCACACGCCCTTCTTTCGCGGAGTTTTCTCCTGGCTGGAACAGCAGCCTGACGAACTGTCCGCGTACGTCGGCCTCCGGCGATTCCTGAAGTCGCCCCGGGTCAACGCCAGGACCAACGACGACCTTTCCCTGTTGCTGGCCCGACGCGCGGAAGCCTGACGTGCCGGACTATCGCGACAGTCGCGGCAACCGCATCCGCCTCGGCGCGGAGGTGGGCAGCGGCGGAGAGGGCGCGGTTTTCAGGGTGCAGAGCAACCGCGGGCAGGTCGCCAAAATCTGGCATAACCCAACCGCACGCGCCAGCGAAAAAATCGCGGTGATGGTTCGCCAGCGGCCTGCCGTGGCCGCCGCCCCAAGCCAGAGCGGCGGGATGTTCGGCGTCCGACGATCGCGGTCCCTCCCACCCTTCGCCTGGCCCGACGACGTCCTGTACGACGATTCCAACCGGATTGTCGGGTTCCTGATGCCCCACGTCGACCTTTCCCAGTTCCGTGAGAGCCAGGCATTTTTCAACCCGGCGGCCCGCCGCAGCGCTGAACAGGAACTGAACACATCCTTCGACGACTCTCACCTGCTGCGGATGGCCCGCAACCTCGCCGAAGCGGTCCGCCAGATCCACGCGGCCGGACACGTCATCGGCGATGTGAACGAGAAGAACGTCCTCATCAACGCCCGATCCGAGGTCATCATCGTCGACATCGACGCCATCCAGATCAGCGACCCGGACCGTGGCCGGCTGTACCGCTGCACCGTGGGCCGCGAGGACTACACACCGCCACGGCTGCAGGGGGTTCGGTTCAGCGAGATTGATCGGACGCCGAACGACGACCTTTTTGGGCTGGCCGTCATCATTTTCAAACTGGTCATGGGCGGCTACCACCCCTACATGAGCCGGATCGCGCCCGACGATGAGGACGCGGTCACCGAGCTCGGCGAGAAAATCCGGAACGGCTACTTCCCATACAACGAGGACAACACCGTCCCGGACGACTACAAGCAGCCCGTCGCCCAATACCAGGAAAACTGGGACAACCTTCGCCCGGAACTCAAGCACCTGTTCTGCGAAGCGTTCGATCCGTTCCTGCTCCGGACCGGCACCGGCAACCGTCCCAGCCCCGGGGACTGGATCATCGCTCTGAACCGCGCCCTCGAACTCCACCGCCAGCAGGGAACCACGCGCCGCACCGTCATCCGGAGACGATCACGAAGCCGGGGGCAAGTCTCAAGCCCGGGCGCACCCTCATCCCAAACGGCCACCACGTCCGCTCCCCATCCAGCCGGGCAGCAGCCATCTCAACCGTCGGCTCCCACGCTGTCACGCACAGTTCAGCTGGTTGTCGGCGCCGGCATCGTTGGCATCCTGGCAATGGTCGCGTCCTGCGCATTTCTGGGCGGCCTGGTGCCGGTCCTGGGCTCCATCGGAGCCGGCGACTCGCCGCCACCCGTACCTACCTCAATCCCCGTCGCAGTTATCGTCCAACCCACCGCTACTGCCGCGCCCGACCCGACGCCCACGGCCATACCGGCTGCTCCCACCAACACTCCATTGCTGCCGCCTACCGATACAACGCTACCGCCACCTACCGAAACGCCAGACATCTCGGCGATGCCGGCCACAACCGCTGCGCCCATCCAGCCGACCGCCACTCCCATACCGCCACCGACGCCTACGTCAACCAATGCCCCGGTGCCGACCGCGACGCCCATCCCTCCGACACCCACACCTACACCCCCGCCCTATCCCGACCCGGTACTGATGGAACAACGCGGCTCCCTGCCCGGCCAGCTCGGCCGCGCCCACGGAGTCGGACAGTACGTCGCAGGGTGTTTCGTAGGCAGCCATCCCCGCCAGGATACTTGGCTCTACCTCGCTAACCGGCCCAGCGCGACCTTGGAAAAAGCAAGCCATCCAATACTGCTGCAATTCCAGGGAACCGTTCTTGAGGACGAGCTGAGAGAAGTGATTCCCGGCGAATGCTACTACGTTGGTCCAATATGGTACCGGTCTGACCTCAAGGAGCATCGCTGTCCAGGCGCCGTGTACACCGTGAATTGCGATCGGTCGAATTGGGTTTCCGGTACCTACGCGATGTACGACACCGACCGGCCATTGCTCGAAGTCACCGAACCGCCCCGGTTCAACAACTGAGGGATTGAGGCCATTCCAATCAGTATTGGGCGATCATTATGACCTCATGTGCAATTGAATATCCAATTAAAGCGGATATAATAATTACGACGACTACAAGGCAACCTCAATCTGTGAGCATGTTCCATCAATGATCGACCTCAGCCGGGTTTCCGGCTTCCAATGGGACGAGGGCAACGCGCGCAAAAACATTGACTCTCACGGCGTCGATCAAAACGAGGCAGAGCAGGTTTTCTCCAATCACCCTCTTTTGATTGTTGACGATACTGCCCACAGCCAGCAGGAGCGTCGTCTCAACGCTTTCGGCATCGCTGACTCGGGAAGACGACTGCACGTTACCTTTACATTGCGAAACGAAGGGGCTTTAATCCGTATCATATCCGCTCGCGATATGAACCGTAGGGAGCGAGAACGTTATGCCCAAGAAGCTTAAGCCAGTTCCGTACTTCGAAACCGAGGCCGAGGAACGCGCCTTCTGGGAAACCCATGACTCCATGGACTACGTCGATTGGAGCAAGGCCAAGCGCGTCAGCTTCCCCAACCTCAAGCTGTCCCAGCCCACGGAACCCGCCGAGCATACCGACACCGCGCCGGCTGATTAAATCCCACACCTTCGGAACCCGCTGACGGCCCCGCTCTGGCACAAGCGGGGCCGTTCGCGTTATCATTTAGTCTGCTGGTATCCTCCGAATCTTCACGCTTGAATCTCCCTTTTTCATGACCACCTCAGCGCAAGTCTATTACCGCAAGTGGCGGCCCGGCACTTTCAGCGACCTGGCCGGCCAGGAGCACGTTGCCAATACGCTGAAACAGGCCGTGCTCCAGGACCGCGTCAGCCACAGCTACCTATTCTGCGGCACCCGCGGCAGCGGCAAGACTACCACCGCCCGCGTGCTCGCCAAGGCCGTCAACTGCCTCGACCCGCAGCGGGGCGACCCCTGCGAACAATGCGCCATCTGCGTCTCCATCAACGAGGGCCGCAACCTCGACATCATCGAACTGGACGCCGCCAGCAACCGCGGCGTGGAAGAAATCCGCGAGATTCGCGAAAAGGTCAACTTCCAGCCCGCCCAGAACCGTCGCAAGGTCTACATCATCGACGAAGCCCACATGCTCACCCGCGAGGCTTCCAACGCATTCCTGAAGACCTTGGAGGAACCTCCGGGACACGTCATATTCATCCTCTGCACCACCGAGGCCGATCGCCTCCTGCCCACCATCCTCTCCCGCTGCCAGCGCTACGACTTCCGCCGCCTGCCCGGCCAGACCATCCACGACCGCCTCGCCTACATCACCGACCAGGAAGCCATCGCCATTCACCCCGACGCGCTGCGCATGATCGCCCGCAACGCCGGCGGATCCATGCGCGACGCCCTCAACATCCTCGAACAACTGGCCGTCTCCTCCGATGCCGACATCACACTCCGCGACGTCGAGGAGTCCCTCGGCCTCGTCCGCAGCGACGCCTACCTCGCCCTCGCCCAGAAAATGCTCTCAGGAGACACCACCGGCTCCCTCGAAACCATCAACGATGTCGTCTGGGAGGGCGGCGAACCCCGCCAACTGCATCGCCAGACCCTCGATCTCCTTCGCTCCATGCTCCTCCTCTCGTGGGACGCCGGCCAGAATCTCGACCTGCCCGATGACACCCTCGCCGGTCTCCGCGCGATCATCGACAAAACCGACTCCCACCGGATCCTCCGCGCCGTCCGAATCTGGGGCGAGGCCAGCGCCGGCTTGCGCTACGACGCGCCATCCGCCCTCGCGCTGGAAATCGCCGCCGCCGAAATCTGCCGCCAGGATGTTCCCCAGGAACCCGCGCCGGCGGCTCCCCCGATGCCGCCGCAACAGGCCTCCGGCGGTCGCTCAACTCAGCGCGCGGAGTCTCCCCCGTCTCAAAACCGGCCTCCCCGTCAGGACAACGCCGGCCGGCCACCACAGCGCCAATCCCCTCCGCCGGGACCTCCGCCCGCGCCTCCGCCGGACAATCAACCCGCGCCGGCCCGCCCTCCCGCCGCCGCGCCCGACAGCCTCCAGGGACGCTGGGAACAGGCGGTGCGTCAACTGGGTCGCGTCAAGGGCAGCAAGTACAATCTCGGCGCGCTCCTGCGCGACTGCCGGTCCAACAGCGTCCACCTGTCCGACGACGACAACACCCTCATCCTCCCCTTCAGCAACGCCGCCAACCTCGACCGCATGCAGGAGGAACTGAGCGACCCCCGCGTCCGTGATACTATTGAGCAGGCTATCGAAGAGTCCTTTGGCTCACGACATACTTTCCAGGTAATTCTGGCCGGCGCCAGCGCGGACGGCGCAAATCCCCCCCGAAACTCCATCCAGGACAGCCCGCTGGTCCGCACCGCTATGGGACTCGGCGCGCGCATCCTGGACGAACAATAGGAGGCCATAACAACACCATGATGAACAAGCGCATGATGCGCCAGGCCCAGCAACTCCAGAACCGCCTCGCCAAGGCCCAGGAGGAACTCGAAGCCATGAGCGTCGAGGGCTCCGCCGGCGGCGGAGTGATCCGCGTCACCATGACCGGCAAGCAGGAAGTCACCGCGGTCGTCATCGAACCCGAGGCCGTCCCGGACCTTGACCAAGCGGACATCGAACTGCTCCAGGACCTGGTCGCCGCCGCCGTCAACGACGCCTTCACCCGCACCCAGGAACTCGCCGCCGAAAAGATGGGCGCAGTAACGGGCGGCATGAATATCCCCGGCCTCATCTAACCCGGCCGGATGGCTGGCCCGCAGGACGTAGGTCCGTCAGACGTAGGTCCGTCAGGGGAACGGGACCCACTGCCGGAAACCATCACGGCCGGCGGCGTCACCAGATGGCTGACCAGGCACTTGCGCGATAACCCTCGTGTGGGGGTTACCGCCGAAAGAATTCAGTACGTACTTGAGAATTGGGTTGTGCGCGGCACCTGCGCAGACAATGCAGGCAGTGTAACGACGACGTATTGGGGATTCGTCCCCGGCCGAGATGTGATGCTGCGAGTTCCTGTTTCGCTGGATGACGCCGAGATTGTGTCTGCCCATTTCGACCAGTGGGCGACAAGGCGAATCGCTGAATCGGGTCGTCCCTGGTTTCAGGAACGCTGCCAAGACTTGGAGGTGCGAGGTGCAGGTTAAATATTACGCCGAAGACGACGCTTTGATCATCATCGTGAACCGCCGGGGACCCAGCGGCGGGACTTTGCGGGATGACTTCAGGGTAATACTAGACTTTGAGGACAAGGGTATCGAGAACGTTACGCGGATAGACATACTGGACGTCAGTCGGTTCCTGCCGTTGAGCGCAGAACGCGGCTACGACGCCGCAACCGACACGCTGACGCTGGGCGACAAGCCGACTGCCGACTACCGTGTGGTGGACACTGGCGACTTCGTGAGCTATCGCCAGTGGTTCGACGATGGGAGTGAATGGGACATCGTGGCAGTGGATATACGGCAGGCGTCAGTGCATCTGGCCCCCGTCATCGCTGCTCGTTCACCATCGGCTCCGGTGAGCGCCGGATAGCTGCTGGCACAGCAGCGTACACACCATGACCTCCGACCCCACTCCGGGCACCACCCGTTCCCTCGGCCAGCTCATCGACCGGCTGCACCAGCTTCCCGGCATCGGACCCAAGAGCGCCCAGCGCATCGCCTACCACATCGCCCACATACCGGACGATGAGGCCCGCGCCCTCGCCGACGCCATCGTCGCCGTCAAGGACATGATTCTCTTCTGCGACGAGTGCCGCAACCTGACCGACGCCTCTCCCTGCGCCATCTGCGCCAACCCCCAGCGCAACCGCGACCAGATCTGCGTCGTCGAAGAGTCCCGCGACCTCGTCGCCCTGGAGCGCACGCGCGTCTATCGCGGTATGTACCACGTGCTGCACGGAGCCCTGTCGCCCCTCAACGGCATCGGCCCGGAGGACATCCACCTGCCCCAACTTTTCGCCCGCCTGCAGAACCAGGACAACCCCCTGCAGGAACTCATCGTCGCCACCAACCCGACCCTCGAGGGCGACGCCACCGCCGATTTCATCCACCGCCGGCTGGCCGACACCGGCATACGCATCACCCGCCTGGCCCTCGGCCTCCCCGTCGGCGGCTCGCTGGAATTCGCCGACGAGACCACCCTCAGCCGCGCCATCGCCGGCCGCAACGCCCTCGAATAATCCCCCTCCCCGCTGATCTTTCTGCCCGCCCATGGTGAGCCTGTCGAACCATGACCCAGCCCCGAACGTACCGCGCCGTCGGCCTCACCCTGCGTAAGTCTCCCGTCGGGGAGGCCGATATCATCTCGTCCCTCTACACCCGCGAACACGGCAAGCTGGACGTGCTGGCCCGCGGCGCCCGCCGGCTCACCAGCAAACTCATGGGACACTTCGAGCCGCTCACCCTGGTCCGCCTCTCCATCGCCCGTGGCCGCACCCTCGATACCGTCGCCGAAGCCGAGGTGGTCAACGCCTTCCCCGACGTCAAATCCGATTACGCCAGCGTCGCGCGCGGCCTCCACGTTGCCGAACTCGTCGACGGTTTCAGCGCCTCATCATCGTCCAACCCGCTGGTGCTCGATCTCGCCCTCCAGACCCTGCGCGTCATCGGCAGTCAACCCGCCGTCGGCGATGGCGAACTATCCTCCGACCTGCCCCTGCGCTACTTTGACCTCCGGATCCTGAACCTCTCCGGCTTCATGCCCGAGTTGTTCCAGTGTGTCGAATGCGGCGCAGAACTGGAACCGGAACTCCATCGCTACGCCGCCGGCGCCGGCGGTGCCCTCTGCTCGGACTGCATTCCCGACGATGTTGCCGTCCGTCCGCTATCCCTGGACGCGCTGAAAGTCCTCCGACTGCTGCACCGCACCGGATCGGTGGACCAATTGCCCAACCTCAACATGCCGGCCACCGTGCACGCAGAGGTCAGCGCCCTGTGCACCGAGACCGTGCAGTACTGGCTGGACCGCCAGCTTCGGTCCCAGGCTTTCATCGATGCGACCAAATTTGCTTGAAAACCGCAAACTTTTTATGTTGACCTGAAAGCCGGTAAGGCGTAAAAGTCTGTCCATACTCATTGCGACACATATGTCGCGTGCCATCCATTGGCTTGAAGCGAAACATATTCGCCATCGCCCTTTCATAACTCGAGGTGCAACGATGTTCAACAAGGTATTGGTCGCAAACCGGGGCGAAATCGCCGCCCGCATCATACGAACCTGTCAGAAGCTCGGGGTATCCACCGTCGCGGTCTATTCCGAGGCCGACCGCGACGCCATGCACACCCGCATGGCCGACCAGGCCGTCTGCATCGGCCCACCGCCCGCCGTCGAGTCCTACCTCAACATCGATGCTGTCATGGACGCCTGCCTCGCCACCGGCGCTGAGGCCATCCACCCCGGCTACGGCTTCCTGTCCGAGAACAACGAGCTCGCCCAACGCTGCAAGTCTGCCGGCATCGTATTCATCGGCCCCGGCGAGGAAGTCCTCAACCAGATGGGCGACAAACTCTCCGCCCGACGCGTCGCCCGCAAGTCCGGCCTCCCCGTCATGCCCGGCACCGAGGAGCCTGTATCCGACGACGAGGCCATCACCCGTGCGTGGGAGCTTGGCTTCCCCATGATGGTCAAGGCCGCAGCCGGCGGTGGGGGGATCGGCATCCACGTCGTTCACAGCATGGCCGAACTCGAGCCCGTGATCGAGCGCACCCGTAAGATCGCCCAGGCCGCCTTCGCCGATTCCAGCCTCTTCTACGAACGCTACCTTGAAGGCGCGTCCCACATCGAGGTGCAGATCATCGCGGACCAGTACGGCAACGTGCTGCACCTCTTCGAGCGCGACTGCTCCATCCAGCGCCGCAACCAGAAACTCATCGAGGAGACCCCCGCCTCGGCCAAGCTCTCCCCCGAGGTTCGCCAGCAGTTGGGCCGCCTGTCCCGCCAGTTGGGCCGCGAGGCCGGCTACACCAACGCCGGCACCGTCGAATTCCTCGTTGCCGACGACGGGCATTTCTACTTCATGGAGATGAACCCACGCCTCCAGGTGGAGCACGGCGTCACCGAACTGATCACCGGTCAGGATATCGTCGATCTCCAACTGCAATCGGCCGCCGGCATCCCGTTCTCCATCCGCCAACCCGATCTGAGGCCCAACGGCCACGCCATCGAGGCCCGTATCTACCCCGAGGACCCTAACACCCTCCTCCCCAACATCGGGACCGTCACCGACCTGCGCCTCCCCGAAGGCGAACACGTCCGCGTCGATACCGCTCTTTGCGTCGGCTATGAGGTTTCGCTACACTACGAACCGTTGCTCGCCAAGGTTATGGCCTGGGGCCATGACCGGGACGACGCCATCGCCACGCTGGATCAGGCCCTCGCCGACTTCCACCTGGCCGGCGTAACCACTAACATCCCCCTGCTGCGCAACGTGCTGGTTAGCCCCGAATTCACCTCGGGCCAATACCACACCGGCAGCCTGAACGGCATCCTTGAGCGACGACTGCAAGCCAGGGGCAAATCGACCACTATGCACCCCAACGGAACCACCGGCAATGGACACCACGCGGGTCTCGACCCCCGCGCGTTGGCCGCCGCCATCGGAGCCGCCGCCGTCGCGGCCGAGCAGGCCAACCGGCAGGGCGGCGCTCGCGACTCCGCCTCACGCTGGCGCATGCAGGGCCGTCGCGATCTGTTCCGTTCCAGGCTGGGGAGCGCGTCCTGGTAAATTGACCACCATCAGAGTACGCATCGGCGAACAGTGGTTCACCGTCGAGGTCGGCGACCTGACCCAATCTCCCGTTCAGGTCACCGTTGACGGCGAGACCTTCGAGGTGGAGGTCGAGAGCGACGCTGCCCCGACTCCGCCGCGCCGGGGTCGGCCCGCCGGCGGTTTGGTGGTTCCCGATGCCCCTGCCTCTCCGCAGTCCGGTCCCGCGGCCGCGGTTGACGATGACATCCTGCGCTCGCCCATGCCGGGCCGGGTCATGTCCATCCTCGTTCGCCCCGGCGACGCCGTATCAACCGGCGACGAGGTATGCGTGGTCGAAGCCATGAAAATGGAGCAGAGCATCCTCGCCCACCGCGACGGCGTGGTCAAGACCGTCTTCGTCCAGCCTCTCGATTCTGTCAACGCCAACGACCCGCTGGTAGAATTGGAGTAATCTTTCGGCCAGAAGGACGGCCCGCCATGCCGGGAAAGACCGGACATCACCCCGTCGAAGTCGTCGCCCAGGTCCAGTCAATGGAACTGAACCTCGACTACAGCGGCACGTATAAGCTGCTCCTCGAAGACGGCTCCACCATCCACGCCGACTTCACCCCCACGCAGTGGGACCACCTGCAGAGCATGCACAACCGGGGCCGCTACCCCATCAAATTCGTCGGCGCCGGCGACTACACCGACGATCGATTGAAGCACATCACCAGCATTGACCTCCCCAACACCGAGCGCGTCCTGCCACCTCGGGAACCAGATCAGCGTCCCTTTTGGGAATATTGGGTCGCGGCCAGCAAGCGGATTCCCAAAAAGGAGCGCGATCAAGTTCCCCCCGATTTCATCAAGAACCTCGACCATTATCTCTACGGGGCTCCTAAACGCGATCAGGAATGAGAACCCTCTTTGCAGATACCGCTTACTGGTTGGCCCTGATACTCACCGACGACCCCTGGCATGACGTCGCTGTACTTCTCTCTCACGAATACGACAATGCGATCATCGTGACTACCGAAATGGTGATCACCGAACTGCTGAATGCGGTCAGTCGCTTCGGCGAATACCATCGCACCCAGACTGTGAATGAAGTTCTCCGCATGCGTAGCGACCCAAATGTGGAAATTATCGGTCAGACCGAACTCCAATTTCGAAATGCTTTCAATCTCTACCGTTCACGCCCCGACCAGCGCTGGGGCCTCACCGACTGCTCCAGTTTTGTCTTGATGAGAGAGCGAGGTATTACCCACGCACTCACTGCGGACCGAGATTTCACCCAGGCCGGTTTCACCATCCTAATGTAAGAAGGCACTCCATGCCCCAGGACACTATCTACATCAAGGGCGCCCGCGAGCACAACCTCAAAAATATCGACGTAACCATCCCCAGGGATCAACTCGTCGTCATCACCGGCGTCTCCGGCTCCGGCAAGAGCAGCCTCGCCTTCGACACCATCTACGCCGAGGGCCAGCGCCGCTACGTCGAGTCCCTGTCCGCCTACGCCCGCCAGTTCCTCGGCCGCATGGACAAGCCCGACGTCGACTACATCGAGGGCCTGTCCCCCGCCATCTCCATCGACCAGAAGGGCGTATCCAACAACCCCCGGTCCACCGTCGGCACCGTCACCGAAATCTACGACTACCTCCGCCTGCTCTTCGCCCGCGTCGGCCGGCCCCACTGCCCCAAGTGCGGCAACCCCGTCGCCCGCCAGACCGTCCAGCAGATCGTCGACGCCATCCTGGCCCTGCCCGAATCCTCCCGCATCACCCTGCTGGCCCCCAAGATCCGTCGCAAGAAGGGCGAGCACCGCGAGATATTCGAGGCCGCCAAGCGCGGCGGGTTCGTCCGCCTCCGCGTCAACGGCGAGATCATGCTCGTCGAAGAAACCGACAACCTCAACCTCGACAAGCAGAAGTGGCACTACATCGACATCGTGGTTGACCGCCTCATCATCCGCCGTGACCCCGATTCAGGCAATGCTACCGAGCCCAACCGCGTCACCGAGTCCGTCGAAACCGCCCTGCGCGAGGGCGAAGGCGTGCTGACGGTGGGGCGCGAGGGCGAGGATGACATCACCTTCAGCGAGCAGTTCGCCTGCGTCGCCTGCGGCATCAGCCTCCCCGAAATCGAGCCGCGCACCTTCAGCTTCAACAGCCCCCACGGCGCCTGCTCCACCTGCACCGGCCTCGGCTACCAGCTCGAGGTCGACCCGTCGCTGGTCATCCACAACCGCTCCCTGTCCCTCCTGGAAGGCGCAATCGTGCCCTGGGCTCGCTCCGGCGCGGCCAATTCCTGGTACGCCAGCATGATGGAGGGCGTGGCCCGCGCCTTCGACTTCTCGCCCCACACGCCCATCCGCGAGCTGACCGACGAGCAACTCAACATCATCCTCTACGGCGCGGGAAAGCAGCAGGTCTCGGTGCGCCACCGCACCGGCCGCGGCCGCACCTACTCGTGGAACACCACCTACGAGGGCGTCATCCCAAACCTACAGCGCCGCTACCGCGACACCGAGTCCGACCACACCCGCAGCGAAATCGAACGCTACATGGCCCAGCGCGCCTGCCGCTCCTGCACCGGCGCGCGCCTGCGCCCCGAGGCCTTGGGCGTCCTCGTCTGTGGCCGCAACATCATGGACGTTACCGCCCTGACCATCGGAACCGGCCTCCAATGGGTCCGCAGCATCAAGCCCGGCGCAGAACCATCCCTGAATGGATCCACCAACGGCCACCACGCAGAGAACGGCCATCACCCCGATGAGCCGCTGGCATCCGACGGCGCAGCGGACACCAACGGCGCAAAACCCAAAACCCGCCGCACTCGCCGCAACGGCAAGCAGGCCGCCGCCGTCGTTGAGCATCCCACCACGCTCACCGAGCGTGAGATGTTCATCGCTGACCAGATCCTGAAGGAAATCGAGGGCCGCCTCCAATTCCTCGACGGCATCGGCCTCGACTACGTCACCATGGGTCGCACGGCGCGCACCCTGTCCGGCGGGGAGGCCCAGCGCGTCCGCCTCGCCACCCAGATCGGCAGCGGACTCACCGGCGTACTCTACGTCTGCGACGAGCCCACCGTCGGCCTGCACCCCCACGACGACCACCGCCTCATCGGCACCCTCCCCCGCCTGCGCGACATGGGCAACACCGTCATCGTCGTCGAGCACGACGACGCCATGATGCGCGCCGCCGACCACATCGTCGACCTCGGCCCCGGCGCCGGCGAGCACGGCGGCCACATAGTAGCAACCGGGGACGTCGGCGAGGTCATGGCCAACGAGGCATCACTCACCGGCGCCTATCTCAGCGGACGCAAGCGCATCCCCACGCCCGAGGAACGCCGGCCCGGCAACGGCAACGCCATCAGCGTCCGCGGCGCCCGCGAGAACAACCTCAAGGGCATCGACGTGGACTTCCCCCTGGGGCTGCTGGGCTGCGTCACCGGCGTTTCCGGCAGCGGCAAGAGCACCCTGATGTACGACATCCTGTACAAACGGCTGGCCCAGGTCGTCGCCCAGGGCCGCGACCGCCCCGGCGAACACGACGAGGTCACCGGCATCGAGCACATCGACAAGGTGGTCAACATCGACCAGTCGCCCATCGGGCGCACGCCGCGCAGCAATCCCGCCACCTACACCGGCGCGTTCACCCCCATCCGCGAGGTATTCGCCGGCCTGCCCGAAGCCCGCATTCGCGGCTACAAGCCCGGCCGTTTCTCCTTCAACGTCAAGGGCGGGCGCTGCGAGGCCTGCCAGGGCGAGGGCTACAACCAGATCGAAATGCAGTTCCTCCCCGACGTGACCGTCCCCTGCGAGGTATGCCAGGGCCGCCGCTACAACCGCGAAGCCCTCGAGGTCACCCTGCGCGATAAGTCCATCGCCGACGTCCTCTCCATGACCGTGGAGACCGCCCTCGATTTCTTCTGGAACTACTCACGCATCCGCAACCGCCTGCAGACGCTGCGCGACGTTGGCCTGGGCTACATCCGCCTCGGCCAACCGGCCACCACCCTCTCCGGCGGCGAGGCCCAGCGCGTCAAGCTCGCCACGGAACTGTCCCGCCGCGCCACCGGACGCACCCTCTACCTGCTGGACGAGCCCACCACCGGCCTGTCCTTCGAGGACTGCGCCGCCCTGCTCCGTGTCCTGCACCGCCTGGTTGACCAGGGCAACTCGGTAATGCTAATCGAGCACAACCTGGACCTCATCAAGAACTCCGACTGGATCATTGACCTTGGCCCCGGCGCCGGCGACCAGGGCGGCAACCTCATCGCCTGCGGCACCCCAGAAACGCTCGCCGAAATCGAAGCATCCCACACCGGCCGCTACCTCCGCCAAACCCTCCAACAAACCGAACTCGCCGCCACCGCCGACTAGAGCGTGTTGAAAATTGCCGTCATCCCCGCGAAAGCGGGAATCCAGCGAGCGCAAATGCAGACAACATACTGGTCACGGTGATTTTCTGGGTTCCTGTTTTCGCAGGAACGACGGAAGGATCTGCCGATTGTGCACAGGATCCAGTCACCAACGCCAACCGAACAAACCACCAAAAACCGACCCACACAAACCACCAAACCCGCCCGCTCGTCCTGAGCCTGTCGAAGGACGGTTCCCCATGCCCGACCCACAACCCGACCAGTCCCTGCACCTACCCAGCCTGGTAATCAAAAACTTCCGCGGCATCGACGAACTCACCATCCCCCGCCTTGGCCGCGTAACCCTCCTCGCCGGCAAAAACGGCGTCGGCAAGACAACGGTGCTGGACGCGGTACGGGTGTGGGCCGACCGCGGACTGACCAACGAGTTCAGTGAGGTGCTCGCGGACAGAGGCGACGCATTCATTAGAAACTCGGATAGTCAAAAAAGAATGGTGGTTGACCGCACAACACTATTCACAGATCGACCAATATCGCCTGAAATAACCATTTCTGTCGGACCAATCGACGGCTCAAATGCACTCAAAATCCGGCAGTTCTATTCAAAGGACAAAACGAGCCGGCCGGTTCCATTCCCGATGGACGTATCGGAATACCTTCACCTTGAAGTGCGGTTCGGAACGAGTGGGCCATGGCGTGAAGGGCTTCACTTTTTGCTCAATCCAGTTCCGACGGCAGTTCCCTGCAATATCTTGGGGCCCAATCGCCCGACCGATGAGACAGTCGAAGAATATTGGAACGAAGTAGCCCTAACTTCTCATGAGGACCGCGCTCTCGAAGCCCTGAACCTGATCGCGGACGTCGTAGTTGAGCGAGTCGCGGCATTGGAACCATTCGCTGGTACGGGAGTAATCCAACCGCGTCGTGTAATGGCTAAGGTACAGGATACAGACTATCAAGTACCGTTGCGCACCTTGGGAGATGGAGCATATCGTGCCTACGCAGTCGCCCTCGCCCTCGCCAAAAGCAGCGGCGGCTTCCTCCTAATCGACGAGGCCGAGAACGGCATCCACCACTCCATCCAGCCCAAGTTTTGGAACATGGTCCTCCAGACCGCCCAGCGCAACAACGTCCAGGTCATCGCCACCACCCATAGCTGGGACTGCGTAACCGGCTTTGCCCAGGCCGCCAACGAACTGGAAGACGTGGAGGGAGTGTTGGTTCGTATCCAGCGCGTCCCCATTGGGCTCCGCGCCATCACCTACGATGAGTCCCGGTTGGAGAACATTGCGAAACACGGGATCGAGGTGCGCTGATCAATGATTAACCTCCGCCCTCGTCCCTTCGATCCCCTGCTATTGGTAGAAGGAGAGGATGACAAGCACGTCATCAGGCATTTGTCGGAGCGTTGGGATCGATCCTTGGAATTCGCAATCAAAGACTACGAAGGCATTGAGAACGTCCTGCCCAGCATCCGCGACCATATAGACGAACTCGGCCGGCCCGCAGTCGGCGTGGTGGTGGATGCTGACGGCAACGCTCTAAACACTTGGAACAGAGTTTGCGCTCGAATCCGCGAGTCAGAACAGGCCGTATCCCCGATTCCTACAGCACCCGACCCTGAAGGTACCATCATCCCTGAAAATCCCAATACTGGGAGTCCGCGTATCGGCATCTGGGTAATGCCTGACAATGTTTCGCCGGGTGAATTGGAAGGTTTTGTGTCCCATATGATTCCCGCCACAGATCGAGTCTGGCCACTCTCCCAACAATACATCGACAACATACCCACCAATGAGCGCAAATTCGCTGAGAGCAAAACCATCCGCGCCCAGATCCACGCTTGGCTGGCCACCCGTGAGGATCCTCGACAAATGGGCCTCGCCATCCGAACCCGCGATCTCGCCGTCAACAACCCCCTCTCCCAAACCTTCCTCCGCTGGCTCTCCCGCCTCTTCGCCTAACCCTCCCCTGCTTCCGGCGCACCCTCAATCCCCGCCCCACCCCCGGCCGCATCCCACCCCGGCCGCGTCGCCGTCAGCATCAGCAGCGACACCACCGCAAGGTTGACGCCAAACGCCAGGAACGCACCCTGATAGGTGCCATACCGGTCCACCGCCAGACCCGCCGCCGTGGGCCCCAGCGCCTGCCCGCCCACCTGCGCCGCCAGACCCCACGCCCGTATCGCCCCCAGGTGCAGCCGCCCGAAGTAGTCGGCCCCCGCCAGCCGAGCCATGATGTGCAAGCCGCCGACGCCGAACCCCAGGAAGAACGCCCCCAGGACACCCACGGCGATCTCGCTGGCGTAGGCCGTGGTGATGGCGCCTGTGGCGACCACCAGGCCCGACGCCGTCATCACGAACCGCGCCTGCGTCTTCTGCGCCATCGCCGAAAAGAACACGCTCGCCGGCACCTGCGATATCGCGAACGTGCTGGCCGTCCACACCGCCACCGACGGCGGAACCCCTTGATCCACGAAGTGCGGCACCTGGTGCAGCGACACCCCTGCCTGCACGATGAACCCCGCGAAGGCGAACACCATCATCAGCCAGAACGACCGCGTCCCCATCGCCTGCCGCAGCGTGAAGTTGATCTCCTCGGTCGCGCTCTGCGGACGCCGACCCGACGCCGATCCCCGACGCGCCGAACCCGCTCCACCGTCCGGCTCCAGTCCCAAATCCTCGGGACGCCGCGCCATCAGCAGCATGGCCGGAATCCCCCCCACCGCGACCGTCCAGATGCCCAGTGTGTACCACGCCACGTCCCAGCCCCATACCCCGATGATCGCCTGCGCCACCAGCGGCATGATCGACAGGCCCGAACCCTGCGACACGTGGTTCAGCGCCAGCGCGAACGGACGCCGCCGCACGAACCAGTTGCTCACCGCCACCGACGTCCCCAACTCCAGCGGGCTGGAGAACATCGTCCGTCCCGGCACGTACACCAGGTAGAACATCCAGATCTGGCTCACCGCTCCCAGCGCCACCGCGCACAGCCCCGCGATGCCTGATGATATGCCTACGACCATCCCCGACCCATATCGGTCCAACACCGGCCCCACCATCGGAGAAATCACCGCCGCGAACACTCCCCCCAGGCTCACCGCGCCCGCCACCTCCGCCCGCGTCCAGCCGAACTGCTCCGACATTGGCACCACGAATACCGTCAGCACCGCCACCGACATCAGCGGACGCGCCGAATACGAGGCAACCCCCGACAGGCCCAGGATGACCCAGCCGTAGTACAGGGGCGACGCCCGGGCGACCCGGGCCTGCAGCCCGCGCATCAGCCCCCGTCGCGCCGCAGGACGAACCGCGCCGACTCTCGCGGCCGGCAAAATGATGCGGCGATCAGGTGATTCACAGGCTCACGGAAGCAATGGGACAACGGTTGTGGAATGCCCGCCGATTATAGCAGGCGACACTGCGACCTCCACTCATCCCGAATCCCCCGACCTGCGCCTCCCGAAGCATTGGCCCGTTTCAGGTTTGCATCCGGCGCTTCATACCGTGCAGTCTGGGTGTAATCCGTATAGGGCGGATTGTTCATCTGACAAACTCTTGGCTGTTGCAATTGGAAGTGAATCCTAGGATGATAGCGCGGTTCATGTTACAGTCTGTCTCCTGAACATAATGCTTCACCCTGGGTCCCGTTACCGTCAAAATCGCTCAGCCTCATGGTGCGGTTGCCCCAATGACCGCCCACACACCCGTTACATCGTTGCCCCGGCAAAGCGACAGGAGTTTTCCTCTTGACACAATCAGATGGCGATCGGACCGGACGACCTGACCTGGCGTTCGACCGGTTGGATCCCAGGCTATTCGGGACCGTGAACCCTGATGCTCGGGCTGCCAGTCCCATCTCGGCGCTCCCGGAAATTCTGCGATGGCGAGATGACCACACCGATCTCTTCGCCCGGATCAATTCCATTCATTCCGCGTTCGTAAGGGGCCGTATCGCCGCGCTCGGCGAATACAGCGATTCCCTGAATGCCCTGCTTTCCAATCTGCCCGTGGACACGTGGCGGCGCATCGAGCTGGCCCCCGAGGTGTTTCGGCTCCTGGCTGCTCCCCACCACACTCCGGCCACCGATGTCGCCGAAATCCTGGAGGGCTTCTGCTCCGTTGAGCTGTACATCTCCGGACACCCCACGGCCGGCGCAGTTCCCAACGGCCGCTGGAGCGCCCTCGGCGACGTCTGCGTTGTCGGCGACCCCGCCGGCGCCGGACCCACGGTGCCATCCCCGTACCGCCGGGTCGATGGCATGGTCCTCGCGCCCACGGCAAGAGGCACCGTAATCGACGGATACAGCCCGACCCACTCAACGATTTTCGGCTACACCCCATGGGCGGTCGAGTCTCACCCTGACGCAGAGTTCGAGGAAGCCACCGACAAGGTTTCGGCGGCCATGCAGTTCATCGAATCGGTTTCCGAACCCACCGGCGCGATGCTTGATGCCTGCCTCCGCGTCGTGTCGCTGGCCCGCGTCCCGGCCGATCCCAACATGACCTTGTCCGGTTCGCACCCCCACCTGCGCGGCTCGGCGGGATTCTCAAATCTCCATTCGCTCCGGTGGGCCCCCGGCCAGGTGGCGGAAGCCCTGCTCCACGAATCCATCCATTCCCTCATCTCCAAGATGGAAATCGCCGACAGCCTGTTCTCGTCCTATCGCGACGCCCGCAACATATCAGCCACCTCGCCCTGGTCCGGCCGCGCGCTCCCGCTCTGGGCATACGTCCACGCCTGTTTCCTGTGGTTCGGCTCCTGGCATTTCTGGCAACTTGCCGGCTCCCACAGCGAGCGCGCCAATGACTTCGCCGAAACCGCGGCGCGCGGCTTCGCGGACGGAGCCTCCATCAACAACATCCCGCCCGACGGACTCGCCCTCCTCAGGCCCGACGCCATCGCAGCCCTCCAAACCATGACCCAGGAAATAGCCGCCTGAACCAACCAACCCAGACCCTCCTCGACATTTCTGCCTCCCTCCCATCCTGACTCAACGAAACCGGAACTAAAACCCAAAATCGCAGGGGCGAGTAATCATTCTCCCCCGCCGGAAACCAAAATCCCGTCCATCCTGTGCATCGATGTAAAAGCTGTAAATCGATGTGAAAAATTCCCCCGACCAGTGACACCCGCCCGTTGCCCTGATACGTACCCACGTTCTATCCTAACTGTGTCAGGTTCCCCGCTCGGTACTCGAGAACCGGACGGGGTCGGCCGCATCGCATGCAGCGGCAAGCCACCAAACTACTAAAATTGGCGAGGTGTCTACAGGGTTCGGGTCGCGAAACGGCCTGTCGGTTCCAATGCAGAATCAGGTTCATAAGGGGCATAGGATCGCCATTTTCCGCGATCAAGCCCCCTGAACCCGGCGGGTGCCACCACCGCTCCGTGTCGTGGTCTCCGGTCTCAACGGCCGGCGGACTGCGGGACATGGAAGTCTAGGGCAAAACTTTCTGCGCAAAAACAGTGTTGGCCGTGCTCCGACACGCAACCCGAATCCCACACCTGACACCCAAAAACCAGTCAATCGACCAAAAGGAGAAAGCCAACCCAAGCACCAGAATACCAACCACGAACCGCAATCGTAGGGGCGAATCATCATTCGCCCACCGTAAATCGCTCCACATCATAGGAGCGACCCATGCGCCCCCCTGCGCTACGGACTAACCGTAGAGCGTGGGGACGGCTCCGCAGGCCGCGGCCGTCCCCAATCCACAACCGGCTGCCATCCTCTCCTACACAGGGGACAGCATCGCGTACCTGCGAAAGCTCGACACCTGTCGGGGAGACGCCTCCCCGGTTTGCCGGCACGCCTGCCGTTCCTCCGTTCTATATCCGACTCTGTCGCACGGCGATCCCGTGCGAGACTTGCGTTGCCTCCTCCGGCAAATCGTTGGCTTGCGCCGATCCCGTCCATCCCGCTCATCGATACAAAAAGCCCCCTCGTCACCGCCTGCGCTATAATGCCCCAATGCAGCGCACCCTCCGGCTGGCCCTCGGCCAGTTCAACCCCACCGTCGGCGACATCCCCGGCAACACCGCCCGCATCATCGAGCTGATTGACGAGGCCCGGGCCGCCCACGCCGACCTCGTCGCATTCCCCGAACTCGCCGTAACCGGCTACCCGCCCGAGGACCTGCTCTTCAAGCCCTCGTTCCTCTCTGACAACGCCGCCGCCGTCCAGCGCATCGCCGCCGCCGCTCGCGGCATCGCCGTCATCGTCGGATGCGTCGAGGTCGGCGACGACATCGCCAACGCCGCCGCCATCATCAACGACGGCCGCATCCTCGACTGGTACCGCAAGATGTACCTGCCCAACTACGGCGTGTTCGATGAGGACCGCTACTTCCGACGCGGCGACGTCTGCCCCGTTTATGTCATCAACGGCTGTCCCGTCGGCGTCAACATCTGCGAGGACATCTGGTACCCCGTCGGCCCCATCGCCGTCCAGCGCGACGCCGGCGCCGAGGTCATCGTCAACATCAACGCCTCGCCCTTCCACGCCGGCAAGGCCACCCAGCGCGAGCGCATGATCTCCACCCGCGCCGCTGACAACGGCGTGTTCGTCGCCTACCTCAACACCGTCGGCGGCCAGGACGAGCTGGTATTCGACGGCGCCAGCGTCGTCTGCGCTCCCGACGGATCCGTAATCGCGCGCGGACCGTCCTTCGAGGATCGCCTCATCGTCGCCGACCTCGATGTCGATTCCGTGTTCCGCCAGCGTCTCCGCGATCCCCGGTCCCGCAAGGAAAACCCCAACATCCTGCGCGAAGTCGGTCAGGCGGCCGTCGTCCGTATTTCCGATTACCACCGCACCGGCCGCGGCAACTCGGCCGAGCCGCTCATGTGCCGCCGCCTGGACGAGGTGGAAGAGGTCTACCAGGCCCTGGTGGTCGGCACCCGCGATTACGTCCGCAAATCGGGCTTCCGCAGCGCCCTGATCGGCCTCTCCGGCGGCATCGACTCGGCCCTCACCGCCACCGTCGCCGTCGACGCCCTCGGCCCCGACAACGTCGTCGGCGTGACCATGCCCTCCCGCTACTCGTCCGAGGGCAGCATCGGCGATTCCCAGGAACTCGCCGACAACCTGGGCATCAAGCTCTGGCGCATCCCCATCGAGCCGGCCCACCACGCATTCACCGACATGCTGGCCGACCGCTTCGCCGGCACCGAACCCAACACCGCCGAGGAGAACGTGCAGGCCCGCATCCGCGGCAACGTCCTCATGACCATCTCCAACAAGTTCGGCTGGCTCGTCCTGACCACCGGCAACAAGAGCGAGATGGCAATGGGCTACGCCACCCTCTACGGCGACATGGCCGGCGGATTCGCCGTGCTCAAGGATGTGCCCAAGACCCTGGTGTACCAGCTCTGCCGGTGGCGCAACGCCGGCTCCGCCACCGGTCGCCCGATCGTCCCCCAGGCCGTGCTGGACAAGCCACCCAGCGCCGAACTGCGTCCCGACCAGACCGACCAGGACACGCTCCCGCCCTACGACGACCTCGATCCCATCATCAAAGCCTACGTCGAGGACGACTACGCGTACGCCGACATGGTCGCCATGGGCCACCACCCCGACTGGGTGCGCCAGGTCATGACCTACGTTGACCGCAACGAGTACAAGCGCCGCCAGGCTCCCCCCGGCGTCAAGATCACCCCACGCGCCTTCGGCAAGGACCGCCGCCTCCCCATCGTCAACCGCTACCGCCCCACCGCATCATAGAGCCATCCCAATCTACAATTGCGACCGCGAGACGTTGCTGACGTACCCAAATCGCAGACCTTGGGATGTCAACTTTGGATCGGGGGCTTGGCCCCAGCCCTTTCCGGTCAAAACACCATCCCAATCATCTCGTTTATCCTGTTCATCCATGCAAAACAACCAGGAGTCATCCCCACATGCAAGTAGAAAACAAGCTGGCCGGCATGGGCCTCACCGTCACCGAGCCGAACCCATCCATCGGCAACTTCGTGCCGGCCGTCCGCGTCGGTAACCTGCTCTTCGTATCCGGCAACCTGCCCCGTCTCGAGGACGGCAGCATGGTCGCCACCGGCAAGCTGGGCCGCGACGTCAGCATCGAAGAGGGCTACGAGGCCGCCCGCCAGTGCGCCGTGAACTGCCTCTCCAGCGCGAAGAGCATCATCGGCGACCTCGACAAGGTCCAGCGCGTCGCCAAACTGTTGGTCATGGTCGCCTGCGACCCCGAGTTCGACCAGCAGCCGGCCGTGGGCAACGGCGCATCCGACCTGCTCGTGGAACTCTACGGCGAAAGCGGACGCCACGCCCGCTCCGCAGTGGGCATGGCCGCCCTCCCCAGAGGCGCACCCGTCGAAGTCGAAATGATCCTCGAAGTCGCCGACTGACCGCCTCTCAGATTACCCACCAAACGCAGGGGCGGATAATCATCCGCCCCCGCCATTTATCGCCGAGCGACAAAACCCAGCTCATGGTGAGCCTGTCGAACCACGCTGCAACCCGCTTAACCCAGGATCTCCCGCACCGCACAACCGAACCCCGGCAGAACCTCTCCGCCGTCCAGCGTATCGTCCAGGGTTAGCACGACCGTCGGCAGGTCGGGATGCCGCACCCTTATCGTGCCGGTCTCCGGGTTGATCACCAGCGCCATCCGCACCCCGAAGTCCAGCCACATGGTGGCCTTGTCGTCAACTACCCGCTCGGAGTCGCTGGGCGATTTAATCTCTACCACGAGGTCGGGCCCCACCGGGCAGTAACTGTCAATGTCGGCATCCAGCGGCAACCGTTCCGCGGAAACGTAGGCTATATCCGGCTCCCGCACTGTGTCCGGATCCGTCTCCAGCAACACGCCGCTATCGGAGCCGAAAACATGGCCCAACCCCGCCGGCTCAACGTGCGTGACGAACTTGCCCCCTAGTAGCATCGCTATCTTGCCGTGCCTCAGTCCCGCTGGCGTCGTTTCGTGCAGCACCCCCCGGATCAGTTCGCCCCGTACACCCTTGCCGTACAGGCGCAGCAGATCGTCAGCGGTCATCGGTTTTGGTTTGGCCGTCGTCACACGACTCCCCCGCTAGTACTCAGTCAACGTTGGAAAGGCAGGGATAGAAGCGATGGAGTTTGGTTCTGGCGTGGTCGGTGCTGAAGCGCCAGTTGATAGGGACGCGCGCGG
>JAPOQH010000095.1 GCA_026710825.1 Chloroflexota bacterium
AACCCGTGACGTCGTCGCCGGTGGGGGCGGTCCAGGAGAGGTTGACACTGCCGTCCTGTGCCTGGGCGGACAAACTGGTGGGAGCACTTGGCGGCGTGGGCTCAGCCAGCGTGGTGACGGTGATGGATGTGGACTGCGCGCCATCGCCATCCGGCCCCGTAGCCGTCACCGCGTAGATGTATTCGGTCTGGGCTGAGATGGTGTCGTCCACGTGGGAAGTGCCGGTGATGGTGTCGATCCTGGTTAATGCGCCGCCGTCGGTCGCTCGTAGGACGTGATAGCTCGTCACCGCGCCCCTTGCGGGTGCGGTCCAGGAAATGGTTGCCGTGTTGTGGGCGACGTTCGAACTGGAGAGGCCAGTCGGGGCGGCGGGAGGATGCCCCTTCACCCGGAAAGTGTCACTTCTCGCCCAGGGCCCGCTCCATGGATCGTCGGCATGCTCACCCGTGTTGTACCGCGCTCGTATCTGAACCTTGTAGTTTTCGCCCCCCGGAGGTCGTTCACCGTATAAGACAGAGCAGAGCCGCTGGGGTAAGCGTTGCCGCGGTCGTCCTGATTTTCGTCTCGCCAGCCCGCATAAGCCTGGTCTTCCGGTGTCCACGAGATACGATAATCCGATGGTGCGGTTTCCGGCTGTTCCCAAGAAATGACAAGCTGGCCCGGGTTGTCACTGGCCAGTGTAAGCTCCGGTTTTATTATCCTGCCCTGTCGGTTTTCGCGGTGGTATTTTCGTCCTTTGGGCTGACGCTCGCCTGCACCACAATTGTCGCCGTCATCTACACCGTGGTGTGCCTTGTGGTTGGCCCGGATCTCACCATGGGCTTGAGTCATGACTAGGCGTTGGTGGCCAGGCTCGCGGTGATGTTCACCCTAACTCCGTGCCTGGGGTTTATCACGCGATTCGAGCGTTTTCGATGGCGGAGATCAGTGGAGCGGGAGCGACAACTGCGCCGGGGGCGCATCGAGATTTCCCAAACCATTCACGACACCACGGCGCAGACCGCCTATCTGTTCGGGCTGGGAATCCACAAGGCCAGGAAGCTGGCCGGCGAATCTGACGACGAACTCGCGGCAACCCTGGATGCAACGCTGACCTTGACCAAATCGGCCATGTGGGAGATGCGCGGTCCAATCGACGCGGGCCACATTGTTGAGGGCAGGGAACTCGGGCGAGTTCTCTGGTCGCACTGCGCGACATTCAAAAGGATTGCCGGCGTGCCCGCAGAGTTGTCTCTCTCGGGCTTGGAACCCCCTATGTCCACTGATACTCGAAACCGCCTGTTCTCCGTCGCCCACAATGCCCTGACCAACGCCTTCCTGCACGCTCGGCCAACCAGGGTTGACGTCAGGTTGAGTTTCGAGGCGGAATCGGTCAGCCTGTCTGTGTCGGACGACGGGGTAGGGCTTCCCGACGATTATGCGCAGCGAGGCCGGGGATTTATCGGGATGAAGGCGGACGCTGAGCATGTGGATGGCAAGCTCATCGTGGAAAGCCTCAGGGGCTGCAACGGAACCACTGTCACCTGTGTGGTTCCCTATTCGACACATAGCGGAGGATGCTGAATTGACGTCGCCAGAACGCTTCAGGGTGATGGTGGTGGATGACCATCCCGTGGTGAGGGAAGGCGTCCGGGATGTACTGGAAACATCGGGACACTTCAAGGTGGTGGTGGAGGCCAGTGATGGTGAGGAGGCCGTGGCCAAAGCCGCAAGCCAAAAGCCGGACGTCATCGTCATGGATGTTTTTATGCCGTGTATGGACGGCATCGAAGCCTGCCGTGACATCATGGAGCTTCTGCCCGAAACGCGGGTCATAATGCTTACGGTCTCCACCGAGGAGGATGCGCTTATCGGGGCGATCGCTGCGGGCGCCACAGGTTACCTGCAAAAGGACTCGACTCCGGAGGAATTGGTAGCAACGGTTTTTGATGTGGCGAAGGGCCGGTTGAGAATTCCCGACCAGGTGGTCAAAGAACTTTTCGACCTGATCCGGGGTCGGAAAGACACACCCTCGCGTCAGAGCCATGGCCGGCTGACGGCGCTGGAGCAAGAGACGCTGACGCTGTTCGCCACCGGAATGTCCTACGTGCAAATCGCAGAGGCCAGGAGCAACAGCGTCGTTACCATTCGAAACACCATCTATCGCATTCAGAACAAGTTGGGGATCAATACTAAGCAAGAGTTGGTTGTTTGGGCCGTGCGCAACGGCCTCCTGGACAACTTCACGCCCGGCGATCACGCGCCGTCAACTCCGTGAAGGGATGATCCACCGGGCTGCCGCTGCGGTCCAAGGTCATGCGAAT
>JAPOQH010000086.1 GCA_026710825.1 Chloroflexota bacterium
GGCCTACGTGGCGTCGCGCACGTCGAGAATCGGGCTGGGCACATCGGTATTGATCATGCCCTACCGTAACCCGGTGGTGACGGCCAAGATGGTTGCCACGCTGGACCAGATGTCCGACGGGCGGGCCATCGTCGGCGTGGGATCGGGCTGGAACGAGATCGAGTACGCCGCGCTGGACGTGCCGCACCGGGAGCGGGGAGCGCGCACCAACGAGTACCTGCGGCTGTGGAAGGCCTGCTGGGAGCCGGACCCGGTGTCGTTCAGCGGGCGGTTCTTCTCCTTCGACGGCCTGCACACCAGCCCCAAGCCGGTGCAGCAGCCTCACCCGCCCATCTGGATCGGCGGGTCCAGCCATGCATCCCTCCGGCGGGCCGCCCGCTTCGCCGAGGTGTGGCAGCCGACACCTACACCGCTGCCCACCCTGGTCAGCAACTCGCAGTACCTCAACGACGTGTCCGCCGAGATCGGGCGCGAAGAGCCGCCCCGTGTACGAATGAGCTTCAGGGTCATCGTCAGCGGCATCACCGGCGTCTCCGCCTCTGGGAGCGACCGGCCGCCGGGTCTGGGCACCCCGGAACAGATCGCCTCCGACATCAACCGCTACCGCCAGGAGGCCGGGCTGGAGGAGTTCCAGCTCAACTGCCACGAGTGCGGCAGCGTGCAGCAACTGTTGGACACCATCGACGCGCTGACCCAGGAAATAATTCCCAAGGTGGATGCTTAGTCATGGCAACCCTAACGTCGTTCCCCACCGACACCGTCGGGAAACGCCGCGCTCTCATGGACGCGGTGGAAAGCGTGCGCGCCACGCTGGAAGCGAGCGCCGCGGAGTCCGAAGAGACCGCCACCCTTTCCCGGGCATCTGTTGACGCCCTTTACGACTCCGGACTGCTGCGCGTCAAACTCCCCCACGTCCTGGGCGGAGCCGAAGCCGACCCCGTCACCCAACTCGACGTCCTGGAAGCGGTGAGCCGCATCGATCCGGCGGCCGGCTGGTGCCTGATGATCGGCGCGGCCAGCCTGGGCGGTTCCGCCGCATTCCTTCCGGATGATGCCATTGACGAGCTTTTCGAGGGCGGGAAGCCGCCGCGCACTGCCGGCGCGTTCGCACCCTACGGCACCGCGATTCCGGTCGACGGCGGGTACCGCGTGAACGGCCGATGGCCCTTTGGCAGCGGAGTTCGACATTCCCAGTGGGTCTCCGCCGGCGCGCGAATCCCCGCCGGGGAACCCGGAGGGCCACTGCAACTCAGAATGGTCATGCCCACAGCCAGCGTGACCATCCACGACAATTGGCAGGTGATGGGATTGCGCGGCACGGGCAGTTGCGACTTTTCCGTGGATGACCTGTTCGTCCCCGCGCGCTTCGCGTGGGATGTTTCACTGACCGAACCCCGACGAGGCGGGCCTTTGTATCGCCTGGGTCGGCCCGGTTTCGTCACCAACGAGCACTCGGCCTTCGCCCTGGGAGTGGGTCGCCGCGCGCTGGATGCCTTTGGAGAGGTCTCCGCATCCAAGACCCGTGGCTACAATTCCGCCAACCTGCTCGCCCACCGGCCCGTTTTGCAGCGCGCTCTGGGCGAATCCGACATGCGCTTGCGTGCCGCCCGGGCGCTCAACGTCGAAATACTGAGCGATGCCTGGGACGCGGTCTGCGCGGGACACACACCCGAACCGGCCCTGCAAGCCCAGATGCGGGCGGTGGCAACCCATACCACCGACGTCGCGGCCGACGTCGCCACCCAGGCATTCCGCTACGGCGGCGGGTCCGCGCTGTTCACCACCAACATACTGCAACAGTGCCTCCGCGACATCAACGCTGCGGCGCAGCACCAGATGGTCAGCGACACCGCATACGAAAACCACGGCCAGTTCCTGCTCGGCCTCCCCGACGCGCGCGTTATGGAATAGCGCTCACGTTGAACCACACCGCCGTGTTATCATCCCGCCGATGCCCGCCGCCATTCGTAAAGCCGTAATCCCCGCCGCCGGCCTCGGGACCCGTTTCCTGCCCGTCACCCGCTCGGTTCCCAAGGAACTGCTGCCCATCCTGGACCGCCCCATGCTGCAATACGTGGTGGCGGAGGCTGCGGAGGCCGGCATTACCGACGTTATCGTCGTAACCTCCCCGGGCAAAGAGGGCATCGCCGAGTACTTCCGACCGCGTCCCGACCTTGAGGAACGCCTGGCCGATGACGCGGCGCTGTTGGAAAAGGTGCGGTCCGGCGCACGGCTCGCCAACGTTTCATTCGTCATCCAGGAGGAGCCGCTGGGCCTGGGCCACGCCGTGCTCACCGCCCGCGACGCGGTGGGCGACGAACCCTTCGCCGTCATCCTGCCCGACGACATCATCGCCCACGAGCCGGGAGCATTGTCCCAGATGATGGCAGCCACCCCCGACGATGCGGCCTCGGTCGCAGTCGAGCGTGTCCCCTGGGAGATCGTGCACAACTACGGCGTCGTCGACACCGAGTCGAGCGATGACAACCTTCACCTGGTGCGTGGCCTCGTTGAAAAGCCGCCGCCCGGCACCGCCCCCTCGAACCTGTCCATCGTGGGCCGCTACCTGTTGCCCGCAGCCGTCTTCGACTGCCTGGAACGCACTCCGCCCGGCGCACGCAACGAGATCCAACTCACCGACGGTTTGGCCCTGCTCATGGAGGACACACCGCTCTACGCCTGCGAGTTCCAGGGCATCCGCTACGACGGCGGCAACCCCATGGGCCTCCTGCGCGCATCCCTGGAGCACGCCCTGCAACGCGACGACACGCGTGAAGCGGCCACCGCGCTCATCAAAGAACTGGCGGCGCAACTGTAACCATCTCATCCAAGGGTTGATCCATGAAAGTAGCAGTGATGGGCGCCGGCAGCATCGGCGGATACTTCGGCGGGATGCTGGCCCGCGACGGCCACGACGTCACCCTCATCGCCCGCGGTGAGCACCTGGACACCATTCGTCGCGACGGCCTGAAGATGCAGACCGAGGCCGGCGATTTTGTGGTGCCATGCTCCGCCACCGACAATCCGGGCGATGTCGGTCCCGTTGACCTCGCCCTGCTCACCACCAAGACATACCACAACGCCGACGCGGTGCCGGCCATGTCGCCCATGGTCGGGCCGGCCACGGCGGTCCTGTGCTTGCAGAACGGCATCGATTCGTTCCAGCCGTTGCTGGCCGCGTTCCCAAATGCGGCGGTATTGCCCGGCGCGGCCTACATCGAGGCCGGCCGCCTGGGCCCCGGGGCCGTCCGGCAAGCGGGCCCAGTTGTTCGCATAGTCACTGGACCCGTCCGCGGCGCTGACCCCTCCCACGACCGACACGCGGAGGAAATTGCCGCAGCGTTTCAGTCCGCGGGAGTGCCAGCCGAAGCCTCCGGCGACATCGCGGTGACCCTGTGGACCAAGTTCCTGTTCATTGCCACCATGGCAGGTACCAGTTCGTTGGCCCGCGAATACATCAACGACCTGCTGCCTCGGCCCGAGTGGCGCAAGATCATCATCGGCTGCATGGAGGAAATCGAACGAGCCGGGCGCGCTTCCGGCGTGGACCTGGCGGCGGGCATAGTGCCGGACACCCTGAGCTACATCGAGTCCGGCGGCGCCGCCATGCGGGCGTCCATGCACGCCGACCTGGTGGCCGGCCGGCCCATGGAACTGGAAGCCCTGAACGGAGCAGTCGTCCGCGCCGGCGAGGCAACGGGAGTGCCCACACCCATCAACGACGTGATCTACGCGGCGCTCAAACCCTACGCGGCCGGCTCTAACACGTAACCGCCCGCGCTGCGGACACGCCCAGGGCTACAGCGAATAGCTGCGGAATAATTCCCGCGCCGCCAGCTTGTCGTCCAGCGACCCAAACGCCATCGTGTAGTAGCCGTCGTATCCGGCCGATTCCAGCCGCCGGAATGTGGCGGGGAAATTGATGTTGCCCTGCCCGGGCAGCATGTGGATTTCCACCTCTCCGGTATTGTCGGCCAGACGCACTTCGCCAATCCTGCTCACGTCCAATGCGTCGATGAAACCATCAATGCCTTCTGGGACCAGGTTGGCGTGGTTGACGGTGAATGCCCAGCCGAACCGCTCCGACGCGATGGCATCAAAGAAGTACCGGCACTCCTCGACGGTGTGCCCCAGGTAGTGGACCTCCGCCGCGTCCGGCTCCCAGTTCAGGTTTTCGAAGAAAAGGCTGACGCCGCTGTTTTCGGCATAATCCGTAGCCCGCAGCAACCGTTCCCGCGCCGCTTCCATCCGCTCAGAAATCGCGGAGCTGAAGTGCATGCCGGCGTGAACGACCACACCATGCGCGGTGATCCGACGGGCCAGGTCAATGTTGCCTCGCAGGTAAGCATCCACGGCGTCGGCGACGTGCGGAGCGAACTCAGCCACGTTGACCGAGGACGCCGTATGCACCGTTACAGTGATCTCGTTGGCGTCCATGACCGTGCGCACGGCCCGCAACCGTTCCTGCGGCCAGTTGTCCACCCGGTTGGGACCGGTGTCCGCCGAAAAGTCGAGGTAGTGGAAACCATGCTCGGCGGCGAAGGCCAGCGAGTCCTCCAGCCTGGTCGCCCCGCCGTCGTAGCCGATCCGTTCGATGAAATCCATATCCGGTGTTACACCTCAGCGCCGGCGGTCAACTTGTCGGGAATCCAATCCCGCAGCAGATCCATCAACTCTATCCGACACTCGTCCAGGCGATGTTCCGCCCCTTCATAGAGCACCAACTCTCGCGGATCCTTGGCCCAGTCGTGAATCGCCACCGCACACGAGAATGGCAGCCTGGTATCGGCCTTGCCATGCACCACCAGCAGCGGCGTCGGCGACAGCATGCCCGCGCCCTGAGCGCCGTAAGTCTGGGGAGACAGGGACACCACTCCCGCCACGTGATCGCTGAACGCGCCCGCAGCAATCACCACCGCTCCGCCGAAAGAATGACCGACCACAACCACCGGCCCGTACTCCATCGCTCGCAGAAAGTTGACCCCCGCCAGCAGGTCAAGGGCGCATTCCTGTATCTCATTCGGTTGCCGGTAGTCCATCCTCAACGAGGTGATCCCGTTGCCGATGAACTCCTCCGACAGGTCGGCGTACATGCCGCTGGCCGGCCCGCCGAAACCTCCGCGGGCGCCGCACACCCAGATCACCGCCCGCTTGGTATCCGGCGCAGCATGGAGAATCGCCCGAATGTCGCCTCGATTGGTGCGTATCACCAGCCCTTCGCCCGCGTCGCCCTCGTGGGGAGCGCCCACCAGCACTTCTTCAATCGCCATCCCCAGGCGGGATTCGGCGCCGGACGACCCGCCTGCGTCACCTTGGTTCGTCATGTTCTAGTCATCCTGTCCCTCGCGACTCACACCGCCGACCGGCTCTGCCGCTATTTCGTCGTCATCGTCGTCGTCCAGATGCAGGTCCGGCACCTGAGGAGCCTCCAAAGGCAACCCAATAACCATTTCGGTATATTCCCCGGCCTGCGATTGCACCTCGATGGTGCCGCCATGCTCCCGAATAATGTCGTTGCATATCGAGAGGCCGAGTCCAGTGCCTTGCCCGGTGGGTTTGGTGGTAAAGAAGGGATTGAAGATCTGTTCGATGATGTCCGGCGGCATGCCGCTGCCGTTGTCCCGAATCCTCACCTCGACGTGGTCTTCCATCCGCCGTGTGGTCAGGGTCAGCGTGGGCATGTAACCGTTATCGCCGCCGGATTCCACCAGGTGGCGTCGTCTTTCGTCAGTGGCGTAGCAGGCGTTGCTCACCATATTCAGGAACACCCGACCGATATCGCGAGGATTGATGTTGATATCGTCCATTTCCTCGAAGTCGTACTGCAGGTCCAATTGGAAATCGGAATCCAGGGCCCGGGCGCTGTGGTATGCGAGACGAGCATGCTCATCCAGCAGGTTGTTAACGCTGCTCATCTGGTGGGTGACGGACTCACGACCCATCAGCAGCATGTCCTGCACGATTCGATTCGCTCGGTCGCCGTGCATCCGTATACGTTCCAGGTTTTCGGTCAGGTCGGTGAAGATGTCATCAATCAGGCCCTTTTGCTCGTCATCCAGCGCTCCGTCCTCGTTCTCATCCAGGGTTTCGCGCATTTCGACCAGCAATTCCTCAGACGATTCGGAGAAGTTCTTGACGAAATTCAACGGATTCCTGATCTCGTGAGCTACGCCGGCGGTGAGCTGACCCAGCGAGGCCAGTTTCTCCTGGGCAACGATACGATCCTGCGCCGCCGTCAGGTTTTCTAAAACCTCTTCCAGCTCGTGATTCTTCCCGTCCAGTTCGGCATTGATGCCTTCGAGTTCGGCATTCTTGCCTTCCAACTCCTCTGCCAGTTGCTCAACCAGGTTCAACCGGATCGCCTCTTGAGCGTGGCGACGGAATACCTCCAGGGCCGCGGCCATGTCGGCCACCTCATCACGCCCGCCGATGTCGACTTCGGCGTCCAGGTCTCCGCCCGCCATTCTTCGCATCCAGCCGGACAGCAACTCCAGGCGACGCAGGAGCACCCGGCCCACGAAAAGCCAGGCAATCAGCAAGCCGCCGCCGATGCTGATCAAAGTGATCAAGATCAGCAGCAGGCGGCCCGTGAATATCGCCTGCGAGGCGGCATCGGTCGCGACCTGGGCGCCCGCCTCGGCTCCAACCACCAACGCGTCCACCTCGTCGATCAACAACGCCGCGATCAACTGGTTGTTTTCAAGCAGCAATTCCTGGCGTTCTGACAAGGCCAACTGTTCAGCGCGAACACTGAAACCGTTGCCGTCTGCCAAACCCATTTCAAGCAACCGTTCGAATTTCGGGGCGATCTCATCATGCAACGGCGTCCCTCTCAATTGGAACAGGTTGCTTTGGATGTGATGCGCGGACGATTCAAACCGTTCCCGCAGCGGTTCAATGAGCGACGGCTCCGAAATGATCGCCGCGCTGGACAAAAGCTGCGTCGCGATATTCGCGTTGGATCGCAATTCTGCCAGGTGCCGGTATCGTTCCAGCTGTGCTTCTGACAGGTGCTCCGTCCGTGCCACCTTCGGTTCGTTCAGTTCCTGAAAGCCCGTGACTGTGAAGAAGAGTTGGTCGTCCATTTCCCCCACGATGATGCCGTTGAGTTCGAATCGCAGTTCTTCCAGTTCCGCCCCCATTGTGGCCGACTGATCGCTGAGGGTGAAATTGGACCAGATGCTGTTGTTGATACCGGCAATGTTATCGATCAACGCCCCCGAATAGGTGTGTATGCGACCGAACCTCGCCTCCTCGCCGCCACGGCCTTCCAGGATGGACAGTTGCTCGTTGAAGGACTCGTGTGCGTCGGCGATCTGAACTCCCACACCGGCCACTTCATCGGGCGTGGCCGCCACGGATAGCTCTGCGGCCGCTGCAACCAGGTTATTGCTGTACTGCGCAACACCGAACGCGGCGGCCAGTTCGGGCACGCTTCCGTCATTGACGCGTGTCTGCGCCGCTGCTACCTGGTTGAACGAAATCCACCCAACGAGGCAGGCCGCAAAGGTCAATGCGACCGCGCCTCCGATCGCCAGGTAGAGTTGGGCCGATATCCGGAAACGCATCTCCAGAATGTCCCTGGGCCGCAACTGCCGAACTTGTCGGCCGAGCTCGGGGATTTCGCTCAAGTTCGGGCTTCGGAGCCTACGGCCCAGTTCCCGAAGCTTGCCGATCTTCTGCTTCATTGGGACGCCCTCCGCCGCGGGTTCAGGGTCTTGATCGGGACATACCCGCCGTCATCCGCGATCGTAGTCAGGAATACGGTATCGGAACCCTGGTTGTCGTTGTCTCCGTAGCGCAGTACAAACCCGTCCAGGTCAATCGGTTCGGCACTGTAAAGTTGCTCCAGAAAACACTGCCGGTCCACGTCTCGACCGCACCTTTCCAAACCGGCGATGGCCAACCGGCCGGCCAGATACCCCTCTAAAGACACGAAACCTGGAATCGCGTCGCTGTCATGTTCAGAAAGCGATTCCAGATAGGACGACACGATGGGGACGGAATCGTCTGTCGGGAACGGCACCACCTGCGTGACGTAGACCCCGGCCCCTCCGGAGCCCAATTCCTCCGCCAGCGCATTGCTGCCCACAAACGACACGGTCATGAATTCCCAGTCTTCGCCGATGTGCCGCGCCCAGGCAATCAGCGACGCCACCGGTCGATACGCCCCGATTATGATCACCGCCTGCGGGTCGCCCCTTTTCAGGTCCAGCAGCCCGGTTTTTACCGCCGTGGTGTTTCTGGGATAAAGCCCGACGGAGACCGGTTGCATATCCCGCCGGTTCAGCGCCTCCCTCGCCCCCTGATAGCCGGCCCGTCCGAACGAATCGTCCTGGTACATCACTGCGATGCGCGTAATGCCCAGGTCGCCCGTCAACCGCGCCACCATCTCCTCGGTTTCCTGGTTGTACGACGACCGCATGTTGACCACGTTGGGCAGGTTGCTCGCGTCCCTCAGAAACGCCGCGCCCGTAAATGGCGCGATATACGGTATTTTCGCCTCGCGCGCCACCGGGGTTGCAGAACGGGAAGTCGGCGTCCCAACCGCGCCGATCAAGGCGAAGACACCGTCGTCGATGAGTTGCGTCGTGTTGGCGATTGCCAGCTCAGGTTCGTAGGTGTCGTCCAGCGACGTCAGTTCCAGTTGCCGTCCGTGAACTCCGCCATTCCGGTTGGCCTCGGCGAACGCCGCTTCGATGCCGAGCTTCATCCCGGCTCCCAACTGGCCCGCCAAACCGCTGAACGCCGCGGATTGGCCAAAAAGGATCCGGTCGTCAAATACGCCGGGAGATCCTGATCCTTGCGGCGTCCGGGTTTCCGAAGCCTCAGTCGTAGCGTTAACGCCAGTAGCGGTGCCTGGTCTAACTGATGCATCCGGAGTATCGCCGCCACAACCCGCGATACCCAAGGCAACCAAAACAACTACGACGGCATGTCGTAATACCCAGCCTGCTGGTAGGTCGAGTATTCTCCTCATCCGCCTTTGCGCTTGACCATCGCCAACCGGTTCTTTCCGTCCTCCCGGCTGTAATGCAATTCGTCCATCATTTCCCGCACCAGGTGGATGCCGAGGCCTCCAATGGCCCGGTCCTCCAGTGACGCGTCAAGATCCGGTTCCATCGCGTCGGTCAGTGGGTCGAAAGGCCGACCGTCGTCGGAGATCTCCACTCGAACCTCGTCCGCGTCAGCATCCAGGGATACTTCTATCTCGCTGGCCTCGCCGCCGTAATTGACGATATTCACGCTCAATTCGTCCAGCACCAGGTTCACTTTGAAAATCAGATCCGGCGGCCAGTCGTCTTGCTCCCCCAGATCCTCCACTATCGCCGCGATTCGTTCGAGTTGGTCCAACGTCGGAGCGATTTTTAGGGATGCTGATGCGCTCATTATGAACCCTCTATGCACCTCAGAGCCAAACAGGTTATATCGTCAAACTGAGGAGCATCTCCGGCGAACTCGGTCACGGTATCGAATATCGACTCAATGGTCGTACGGCAATTATCCATTGGCGAGTCGAAAATCTCCAACAGACGATCCATTCCGAATTCTTCGCTTTTGTCGTTGAATGCTTCGGTAACGCCGTCCGTGTAGAAAACAACCGTGTCGCCCGGCGAGCAGGTGACGCTGGCTTGCTCGAAGTCCGCTCCGTCCATAACCCCCAACGCGATTCCGTTGGTACTCGGCAGGACGGTGTGCGTGCCATCTGCGTGAATCAAAACCGGAAGTGTGTGCCCACCGTTGGCGTAGGTTAAGACCCTGCTTGCCGGGTCGTACACCGCGTACAGCAACGTTACGAACATCATCGCTTCGTTGTCCTCGTACAACAGTTGGTTTACCTCGGTCAGCACTTTGGCCGGGTCATACAGGCCGATCGCAGTTCCTTTCAACAACGTCCTGCTGGCCATCATGAACAGCGCTGCCGGCACTCCCTTGCCAGACACATCAGCTATGGCGAGACCGATGTGCCCGTTCTCCAGGTTGAATATGTCGAAGAAGTCTCCCCCTACTTCCCTCGCCGGAGTCATGTTCCCGCAGATCTCATAGAGCGGCGATTCGGGAAATTCGGTCGGCAGAATACTCTGTTGCATTTTGCTGGCAATATCCAGCTCGTTCTCTATCGCCACCAACCGCATGCGCGAAGATTCCGCTTGACGCCACGCTGCCAGGTTGTTGAGCGTTCGCTCGATGGTCACCCTCAAGTCGTCGAAATCCAGGGGTTTGGTCACAAAGTCAAACGCCCCGCGGTTCATCGCAGCCCGAATGTTTTTCATGTCCCCATAGGCTGAGATGATCACCGACCGGGTGTCCGGCGCCACGTCCGGAATCCGCTCCAACAATGAGAGGCCGTCCATCTGTGGCATGTTGATGTCCGACAGGACCATGTCAATGTCCGCGTCCTGCCCCAGTTTCTGTAACGCCTCTACTCCGTTCTGTGCGAAAACAAATTGGTATTGGCCCGAGCGGATGCTCCGGCGCATCCTCTGCAGGACCAGCGGCTCCAGGTCGGGCTCATCGTCGACCACCAGTATGCGATATGCTCCTGCCGCCTCATCCATGATCTCATCCTCCGCAGTTATCCCGTACCAATCAGGCTATCAGCGCGGCGCGCCGATTTCGCCATCCACCACCACTTAGCCGCTGACGGCTGCGATAGCGTCCGCCTGCGAAGAGTGAATATCGATCACTCGGTCAAACCCGCTGATTTCGAAAACTTCCCGAACAGTACCGGAGAGTGAACAGATCGCGAATTTGGCATTCTGCTGTTGCAGCTTCCTCGCAGTCTGCAGGATCACGCGTAGACCCGCACTACTTATGTACGCCAGCCGTTCCATGTCCATAACCACTGCCCGGTCTTCAGACTCGATGGCGGAATCCAACTCCTGGTAAAAGGCCTGGGCGTTGGCGCTGTCGACCCGCTCTTCGGTCTGAATGATCAGAGTTCCGTTGTCCCTTCGTGATTCGATAGGCATAACCTTTTCCTCTGCTTAGTATTCGTGTCTGCGTCGCGCCGCGATAACTTCGCGCAACCGCGGCGAGATTCAGTTTAGTGTGAAAGTACCAGTGTGCGCACGACACACGAGTAACAGTTGCAATTTTACGGGCAATTCAATTTTCTGTACAGTGCCGTTGGCCAGATTTTAAGTGGGTGTAGCGCCTGCGCAAAGAGCCCCATATGCGTCATGCGGCCCGCGCCGGCCACGCCGGATCGTGATATCCCAGCGGTACTGTCGGACGAGCCCAGTAGGGCTGTGCCTCCGAGAGTTGCAGCACCGGTGCAAGGTGATTCAGCCGACCGCCGGGGATCTCGGTGGTGGTCGACCACCGGTCAATTTCGTCCTGGGAAAAGTCCGACGCCACGTCGCGCAACTGGTCCTCGGGAACCTGCCCCTGGTCCACCAGCCACTTCCCAACCTGCGCCAGCGAAATCCGCACCAACCAGCTCCCGCCCTCCCGCACTCGCCGTCCCAACGCGATCATCGTGCCGAACGCCATCAGGTATCCCGTGAGGTAGTCGATCGCCGATACGGGATAGAACTGCGGTCCCGGTTCGGCTCCCGGGAACAACTCGCCCTGGCGATGCGTGATCCCACTGACCGTCTGCACCACCGTGTCGAATCCTCGTCGGTCGGACCACGGGCCCACGCGCCCGAAGGCGGACAACGAAACGCAGACGATCCCCGGTCGTATTTGCGCCAATTCTTCCGGCGAAAGCCCTCGTTGAGCCAGCGTCCCGGGGCGGTATCCCTGCGAAAACACATCCGCCTCGCGGACCAATCCCCGGAGGGTGTCTAGTTTGTCTACGTCCCTCAGGTCCAGGAACGTAGAGAGCTTGCCGTGCCCCGTATCGTACTCCTGCGACCGGTTGCTCGGCAGGTGCTCGGCGGCAATCTTCATCACATCCGCCCCGTGCTCCGCCAGGGTCCGCGCGCAGGTCGGTCCCGCCAGCACCCGTGTCAGATCCAGGACCCTGACGCCGGACAACGGCCGGTCGCCGTCAGGCAGCGGCTCCGGTGGGCTGTCGCCAATCCGGTCGATCTCCATCAAAGGCAGCGACGCCACCGCGGCGGACTGCGGATGCTGCGCCCACTCGTCCATGGATCGCACCATGCCGCCAGCGCCCTTCGCTGCGATTATCGCCTCTTCCAGTTCCTGTGCATCCCATTGCGCCACCGCCCGCCTGACCGCCTCCCGGTCCTCCTCCACACCCAGCACGCTCAGCGCAGCCTCCCGGTGATTCGGAAAATTGCAATGCAGGTAGCTCCACCGCCCGTTCTTGGCGGGATACACTCCCATCACCGACGGCCTCTCGCCGGCAGCCGGCGCTCCGTCCAACTTGAGATACCTGCTGCTCCGCAGCGAAGCCGTAGCCCGCCTGGCGTCCACGGCCACTTCCTGCCGCCGTCCGGTGCGCATTTCCCAAAGGTCCGAAACAGCCAGACCAACCGCCGCAAGGCTTGCCGAAGCCGTGGCCCCGATGCGGAACGACGTCGGCAAGATGGGGTCGTCCCCACCCGAAAACTCTACGCTGTTGGCTTTGGTGGGATCCCAACCCGGGATCTCCAGCAACCGCTTTAGCAATTCCTTATCCACTGCGACTTTTGCTCCTTTTCTGACCATCGAAACATTTTGCTGATTATTGCGTTTCGAGATAGTACAGCAACCGGGCCGTTCATTCAATTTGATAGCGTCACCGGTTTTGACATAGCTTTGTTATCGTTGCTTCAGTTTTGTTCATGTATGTTCGCAATTCACAACCATTCCCGAACTCCCCGATTGGTTTGAGCACGAATGCGCACGCGAGCCAGAACGCGTTTGTCGTTGCCTGTATCGGGCATCGTGATAAAATTAAAACCAAAAAAAGGGGCGTGACTGTATCGTCCCACGGCAAACCGAGCAGGAGGAATCACATGGCAAACGGCGAAATCATGAGCGCTGAAATCTTCCACCCCGAAGCTTTTCCTTTCAGTACCGACAACCCAAGCGGCGTACCCGGCGATACCAAGATCGAACCCAACGTCGTCGCGGCCATTGTGGGTCACGTGGTCGGCAGCGTCTCCGGCGTGGATCGGCTGGGCAATCCGGGCGGCATCCTGCGCGCGGTTGCAGACACGGTGCGGTCCCCGGCAGCGGCCCGGGCCACCGGCGTCGGCGTCGAAGCCGGCCAGAAGGAAGCCATCATCGACCTGGATGTGGTCATGGTTTATGGACACCGCATTCCCAGCGTCGTGCAGGAAATCCGCGAGACCGTAGCTCAGGAACTGTTCGACCAGATCGGTCTGGTCGCCAAGGAAATCAACGTCGGCGTCGTCGGCATCGAGTTCCCCAGCGGCTCAAACTCGAGGGGCGTCCTCTAGGTGTCCCAGGTTCAGGCATGAACGCCGTCAACGGCATACTGGTTACTCTGGGCGCCCTGGCGAGCATTGCCGTCGGGGTGCTTATCCTGCTGGTGGTGACGCAAACATTGTCCCCCCAGGCCGTGCCCGTGCCGGTCCTCCAGCAGCAATTGGCCGGCATGGTCGGACACACCGGCGCCGCGTGGTGGCGCGATATCGGGATCGCGGCCGGCTTCATCGTGGTCGGCCTGCTGATACTGGTGCTCGAATCCCGGGCGCTCACCAGAACCGCGGCTCCCGGAATGGTGTTGGTCAGTTCCGATGCCAACGGCGTCGTGCGCTTGTCCGTCGAAAGCATCGTCCAGTTGGCGCAGCGCACCGCCCAGGGCAACCGGGAGGTGCGCAGCGTCCGTTGCAACGTGCATGCCGGTCCCAGCGGCTTGACTATCAACTGCGCGGCGGGTCTGCGCATGGGAGCGGACGTTCCCGCCGTAACCTCCGACGTCCAGCACGACATTCGCGAAGTGGTGGAACGCCTCACCGGCCTCAACGTAGTCGACGTGCCGGTACGCGCCCGCTACCAGGGCGACCGCGACCAACCGGTCCTTACGAGGTGAACCGATGCCGGGCTTGATACTCTCCGGTGTGATTGGCGGATTGATATTCGGCGTGATCCTCGTTTGGCAGGGCGCGTCAGCAGCCGGTCTGGTCCTGTTGTTCACCATCGTTGGCTGGCTCATCGGGGTTGTATTGTGGACGGTTTGGCGCGCCTACACTGGCCAATTGGATGTCCAGACGGTGCGCACGCTCATCGAGCTGATATTCTCCAACAGATCGCGCTAGCCGGCCCCGTCGCTCAGACCGTGCTCCCGCCGTGAAATGCAACCGGGTTACGCCTGTCCGAGGGCTTCTCGTAGTTGATGCTGAGCGTTGACGCTATTTCCCGCCAATGCTACATTGACGACTACGAAATGCAGCACACGATCGCACCCAGGGAGGGATGAAAATGGCCAAGATGGATTTTGGATTGTTCACCACTTGGAACGCCGTCTACGAGGGCGACAAGGTCCCCTGGGACCCCGAATATCAGGGCGGCAAGCTCCTGGAAGCCGAGGCCTACAAGCAGAACTTCAAAGAGATCGACCACATCGAGGACGCCGGCTGGGACTACGTCTGGTTCGGCGGCGGTCACTTCTCCACCCAGGGCAGCATGGATCCCCAGTCCCTGATGCTGTCCGCGGTCATCGCCAACCACACCAAGAACATCAGGATCGGCACCTCCATCCACCGCCCGACCTTGCGGTTGCCCGGCGAGACCGTATCTGAGCGGGCGCTGCCTCACGAAAGGTACGCCTTCGACAACCTACAGCTGGAGGACCCTTTCCAGGTAGCGGAACAGGTCGCCATAGTTGACCAGGTCAGCGAAGGCCGGTTCATATACGGCCCAGGAGCCCGCACCCGCGGCTCCGACGAACGCCGGGAGTACTTCTACGAGTACCTGGAACTCCTCAAGCAACTCTGGGATGAGGACAGCTTCTCCGGATTCGAGGGCAAATACTTCAACTATCCCGCTTTCTATGAGAGCTACATGAGCATTCCCAAACCGGTGCAGAAGCCCATGCCCTTGCTGCTCCCAGTGGACAGCCAGGAGAGCTTCGTGCCCATGGGCGAGCATGGCTATCGCATCGCCATCGGCGCCGGCAGTTCCCCTCACAACCTGCGGGGTTCCGCCGTCCTTCGCCAGGACGTCCAAGCCTACCGCCAGGCCTATATAGACGGTGGCCATGAGGGCGACCCCACAACCGTGGTCCGCGTGCCCACTCTCGTCGCCGACACCAAGGAAAAAGCCGACCGGCGCGTCGAGAATCTCATGGATATGGCCCGGATTTACTACGCCGGCCGCCTCGCCATCGGCAGCACCGACGCCGGCAGCGCGGGCCCCGAAGCCACCCAGGAGGTAAACCTCTTCGGCACTCCGGAAGAGGTCGTCGAGAAGATCCACATGTTCCGCGAGGCCTTCACCACCGACGAGATCATGTTCGAGTGCAACTGGACATCATCCGTCCCCCGCGATGTGGTGATGGACACCCTGAAGTGCCTCTCCGATGACGTGATACCGCACTTCAAGTAGACCAACCCACATGTCCATGGGACGCAACGCCGGGCGACAAAATCGCCCGGCGTTTTCATGCTCAAATCACATGGCGCGCCCATGTGCTAAACTACGCCCATCACCACTCCATGGAGCACCGACGCCATGACTAGCACCACTAAAGACCCCATCCTCGTCGTCATCCAGCTCACCGGTGGAAACGACTACCTCAACACCGTCATCCCTTACGCCGACGGTCGCTACCACGATAGCCGGCCCACCGTCGGCATCCCTGCCGACCAGGTACTTCCCATTGATGACCAGTTCGGCTTCAACCCTGCCGCATCGGAAATCAAGGCGCTTTACGACGCCGGCAAGGTCGCTGTCATCAACGGCGTCGGCTACCCCACGCCCAACCGTTCCCACTTCCGCAGCATGGACATCTGGCACACCTGCGAGCCGGAAAAGGTCGGAACCGAGGGCTGGCTGGGCCGCGTCATACGCGACATCGACCCCCACGCCGAAAACGTTCTCACCGGCGTCAACTTCGGCCGCGGCCTCCCCCGCGCCATGGCCCTAACCGGCGTTCCCGTCGCCTCAGTGGCCGTACTGGAAACCTACGGCGTCCTAACCGGAATCGCCGGCGAACCCGAGCGTTCACAGGCGCTGGACATATTCGCCCGCATGTACTCCCCCACCGTCGGCCTCGGCGCCACTATGGACTACCTCGGCCAGACCGGCCTCGACGCCCTCAAGGGCGCCGACATCCTTAAGGCCGCTCCGGAGATGTACACATCCTCTGTCGAGTACGCTGATACCGGCATCGCCCGCAACCTCCAGGGCATTGCCAAGGTCCTCACCGCCAACCTCGGCACCCGCGTCTTCTACACCCAGCAGGGTGGCTACGACACCCACGCCAGCGAGGCCGACGTCCATCCCAAGCTGCTCGGCGACCTCAGCCGCGCCGTCAGCGACTTCTACGCCGACCTCCGCGAGCACGACGCCGCCGACAACGTCGTCATGTTCGCCTTCACCGAGTTCGGCCGCCGCGTCAAGGACAACGGCAGCGGGAGCGACCACGGCAGCGGCGGAGTGGCTTTCGCCATCGGCGACCCCGTCCGCGGCGGCATGTACGGTGCCTACCCGTCCCTTGCCGAGCACGATCTGGTCGAAGGCGACCTGGCCTTCAACACCGACTTCCGCGGCGTGTACGGCGCCCTCGTCGAGCAGTGGCTCGGCCTGGACGCCAAGCCCGTGGTGGGCGGAACGTTCGAACAGCCGGCGTTTGTCTAGGGACCCAGTGTGACGTCAACTCAGCAAAAAGCGGAGCGGTGGATCATATTGCCCGGATCAACCGTCGGGGGTGAAGTGGGCATTTTCAGTGTTGATTTCACCATTCGACACCGTAACGGAGACAAATCTCATGCTCTGAACGGCGTGGTCGACACTGGCTCTTCTTTTGTGATCATCCCTGATCACGTGCTCGATGAAATGGGTGTCGAGCGGGAAGAGCAGGCTTTGTTCAGGCTTGCCGACGGTTCCGTGCGCGAAATGTCCCTCGGGGAGATTTTGTTGGATCTGGATGGCAGGACGAAAACTGTTCAGGTGGTCTTTGGTCCGGACTCCCGCAAAGTGTTGCTGGGTGCCATGGCCCTGGAGGCGTTCGGTTTGGCGGCCGACGCTAAAAACCACCGGCTCATTCCTGCAGAGTTGACCCTCTAGCGCACCTACAGATGACTATTCACATCGACGGCAACGGTTCTGCCCAACCATCATCTGGCGCGGCGATCTACGTCGACACCGAGAACCTGCGGGACTCCGACCACGCACAGAACCTGGTTGACCGGATCGTCGCCGACTGGCCATGGGACCACGCTCCGCTCGGCAGCCTGTCTCTCTACGTTCGGGCCGACCGCGTCGCGAGCTGGGAGATGTGGGCGGAGGCCGCATACCCCGATCTGCGGGTCAGAGTACGCGGCGTCCAGCACTTCACCAACAACAAGGCCAAGAATTCGGCGGACTTGGCGATAACCGCAGACGCCGTGGCTGATCTCGTCACCGGCCAGGCCAACGCGGTCGCGGTGGTGAGCAACGACAGCGACTTCGGAGCGTTGTTCGTCAAGGTCAAGGAACTCGCGCGGTCCGTCGGCGTGGAGCCAACGCCATTTCTGTGGATCACGTCGCCGGAAGCAGGCGGCCTGTCATCTGAATTGGAACGCTTCATACCGCAGAGCCTGCGTTGGGATCTGTCGGAATCTGACCGGCCATCGGTCGCAGCAGAGCCGCGTGAGAGAGCCCAGCCGGCCCCGCCGCAATTGCCGGTTTCGGAACGTCCTGCCGCATTGCCGGCGGCGCTCCAGCCCGAGTCCTCAAACTCGCAGAACGAGGCCATCGCGGATGAACTGATTCGCCGTCTCCCCGTCGGGCAGTTCAAAGCTGCCGACGCTCATCAGGTGGTCAGGGCGCGCTGGTCTGACCATCCGTCCGCCGGCGGGGCCGCCAGGATGGGGCAGTTCCTGCTCAACGAACTCTGGCCCATCCTGCAAAAACGCGGCGTCACCATGCCCCGCAAGAGTTCCCCCCGTACCTACGAGATAACCCAGGCAGCCAAGGACACGCTGGCCAAACCGACAGCCCGGTCGACGCCCGGCGCGAAACCCTCCCCTGAACTCACACCCGCGCAGCTGGCCGCATCCGTCACCAGCGGCATACCCGACGATATTTTCAAAGCGTCGGACGCTCAGAGCGCCCTCAAAAATCTGCGGCCCGATCATCCCGCCGCATCCTATACCACTACCCGATTCGGCACCTGGTTCGCGAAACAACTCTGGCCGATCATGGAGCAGCACGGCGTCGTCCTCGCCAGCGAAAAGCCGCGGCGTTATGAAATGACGCCCGACGCCCGCCACCGCCTGACCGCTCTCGCCTGACCTCAATCCCCCGGCGGCTGCAATATCGGTCGCCGGCATCCGCGGTCTCCCACTGCGCCACCTGGCGCGCATATCCACGGTTTTTTGTGACTTCTGTGCGTTGACGCCCCGGTGTTCAATCATTGAACATGGGTTCGTCAATGTCGGCGGACTACCATCCCATCCCGCCGACCGGGAGCCATGCAATCATGCTCATCAAACGCACACCGGACCGCTACGACAAACTCCACATCCTCGGCGGTATGGCCGCCTCCGACGACATCCTCACCGCCGGCAAGCCCAACGCGGAACCGTCGTACGACCACAAATTCGCCACCGGCTACGCCACCACGGGCCCCAACCGCATCGCATACTCCGACCCACGGAAAAACCCGGCCCCGGGCATCTACAAGTCCAGCTTGCCCAACGGCAAAAAGGTGAACCTCCTGCGCGTCATGTTCACTGACTTTTGCAAGATGGACTGCGCCTATTGCCCCAACAGCATCTACGTCCCACGTAAACGCTACGCCTTCAAGCGCGAGGAACTCGCCGACACTTTCATGGAACTCCACAATCGCCTAGCCGTCGATGGCCTGTTCCTCAGCTCGGGAATCGCGGGCGACGGCACCAGGACCACCCAGCACATGGTCGAAACAGTGGAGATCATCCGCAAGAAACATGGATTCAAAGGCTATGTCCACCTCAAGGTCATGCCGGGCGCGTCTCGCGAACTCGTCGAACGTGCCCACAGCCTGGGCAGCCGCCTTTCCGTCAACATCGAAACCCCTGAGCCCGACATGATGCGACGCATCAGCCCACACAAAGACTTGCAGAAGGATATCCTCGACCCCATGGCCTGGATCAATGAGCTTACCGCGAACAGCAGTGGCGGCGCGGTCGGCCAGGCCACCCAGTTCGTCGTCGGCGCCGCCGATGAGTCCGACCGTCAGATCTACCGCCGGGTCGACCAGATGTACACCGACTGGAACCTCAAGCGCGTCTACTACCCGCCTTTCCGGCCCGCCATGCACACACCCATGGAGGAAAAGCCGCCGGTCCACGCAGGCCGCGAGCATCGCCTCTACCAGATGGATTGGTTGCGTAGGGTCTATAACTTCGCGTCCGACGAAATTGATCTGGCCTTCGACCACGGCGGGTTCCTGTCGCTGGAGCAGGATCCCAAAACGGTCATCGCCATGGAGAACCTGGACGCCTTCCCCATCGACCTCAACTCCGCCACTCGCGACCAACTATTACGCATCCCCGGTATCGGCCCCGTCTCAACCGGCCGGATACTGGAAAACCGCCGTCGCCACACCATCGACAACTGGCGCGACCTCCAGGCCATGGGCGTCGTCCGCAAGCGCGCCTGGCCTTACGTCGTATTCCCGGGCCAGCGTCCACCGTCGGGGCGTCAGCTTCGCATGGACCTCTTCGGCGAGGCGCAGGACCGCCGTGCCGCCGAGGCCGACGGAGTCAGCCTCCCGCCCCCCAAATCACCAACCCTCTCGTCAATCATGGAAACTCCCGCGACCTACACCACCGACCACGAGTGTATCCCCGGCAGCAGGGGAGCGATGTGCGCGGCTTGCCCGGTCATGCGTCCGGGACCGGCCCCTTCACCGTGATAAACTGCAATACACTTCCAGATGCCCTCGCACAAAAGGTTGACACCATGACGCCGTCTTACATCGACAGGATCACGATTGAACCGGGCAAGCGCAGCGGCCAACCCTGCATTCGCAACATGCGAATCACCGTCGATGACGTTCTGGAATACCTGGCCGGCGGAATGACCGAGGAAGAAGTCCTGGCAGATTTCCCGGAACTTACCGTGGAAGACATCCTCGCTTGCCACGAATTTGACGCGCTCCGGAAGCAGCGGGTTCGTTATGTGTCCCGGTGACGATGCGGTTATTGTTTGACCAAAATCTGTCGTACCGGCTCGTCACATTGCTCAGTGATTTGTACCCTGAATCGGCACACGTCCGCCTCGCGGGCATGGCTGGTCAACAGGATTCGGTTATCTGGGAGTACGCAAGGGCCCATGGTTTTGTGATCGTATCCAAAGACGTGGATTACCTCGCAATCAGTGCTCGGCTGGGACACCCGCCGAAAGTGGTACGGATCGGTCTGGGCAACTGCCCCACCGCTGAAGTCGTCGAGTTGCTGCAGTTTCATCACGACGAATTGCTCCACTTTGCCCAGAACGAGAACGGGGCATTCATCGAACTGCGTTAATTGTGTCCGACCACCAACTGAGCAGGCACAAGTAGGAGCGCCAAGTCGGTGCCCTCAACGTGCTCAGTTGACTGTGCATCAACGCAGCGGGCCCGGCACATGACGCTGGTATAATCCTGCCCACCTGATTGCAACGCCACCGGAGGCCACCACCCCGTGAAAAGCTACTACTTCTCCGAGTTTCCCTACCACGAATATCCCGACGAAGAGGGCGACAAGTATCCATCCCTTCGTCTGACCTTCCCCAACACCTGGTTCAACCCCAACACGGCCAACGGCCTCTTCAAGCGTTACTTCGACGAGTGCGTTTACGCCGACGAACTCGGATTCGACGGCATCATGCTCAACGAGCACCACAACACGCCGTCCTGCATGAACGCGGCAACTAACCTTTCGGCCGCCGTCCTCGCGCGCATCACCCACCACTCCAAGATCCTCCTCCTCGGCAACATCCTGCCCATCCACGACAACCCGGTACGCCTCGCCGAAGAGTTGGCCATGATTGACGTCATATCCGGCGGCCGCCTCATCTCAGGTTTCGTCCGCGGCACCGGCGTCGAAACCGTGTCCACCAACAACAACCCCGTCGCCAACCGGGAGCGCTTCGAGGAGTGCCACGATCTCATCATGAAGACCTGGACCACTCCCGGGCCATTCCGCTGGGAAGGCAAGCATTACAACTTCCGCGTGGTCAACCCATGGATGGTCCCCATCCAGCAGCCACATCCTCCCATCTGGGTCCCGGGCACCTCGTCGCCCGAAACCGCCGAGTGGTCCGGCCAGCACGGCTACACCTACGTCGCCTTCCTCACCGACCTCGACGTCACCGAGGAACTCTTCGGAATGTACACCCAGGCGGCCAACGCTGCCGGCCGAGAGGCCGTTCCCGATAACTTCGGCTACCTCCTTTGCTGCTACGTCGGCGACACCCAGGAGGAGGCGGACGAACAGGCCAGGCACTTCATCTGGCGGATGGGTCCCACCGTACGGGGCCCCCGCGAGTACATGGCTCCGGTCGGCTACCGTTCCGCCGCCGGCGCCGCCATCGCCGCCCGACGCTCCGGCCTCAAGCCCCTCAACGTGCAGACCTTCGAGGAACTCAAGGAGAACTACCACATCGTCTGCGGCACTCCCGACACCGTCCTCGAAAAGCTCGAATACCTCCACGGACGGCTGGGCATGGAACACCTAGTCTTCTACGGACAGGAATCCCGCATGGGCCACGAGGCCACCATGAAAAACATCGGACTGTTCGGCAAGGAAGTCCTCCCCGTCATCCAGAAATGGTAGGCATCATAGCCGTCCTCGCGATGCCGAGGTAGCGCAACCCAAGGATAAAGGCGCAATAAAACCACCGGGGGCGGGTTTGTCACCCGCCCCCATGACGTCACACCCTGTTCACGCGTGGCCGCTACACCGCCAGCAGTTCTTGTTCCCTCTCTGCCCCGGCATCGGCGGCCGACCCCATCCGGACATCCCGGGGCGCGGGACCGCGCACCAGCAGCGTGGGCATCTGCGAATAGCGCACTATCCGGTCGGCCACGCTGCCCAGCAGGGCCCTGCCGATCCCGCGACGTCCGTGGGTGGCCATCACCACCAGCCCGTTATCCAACTGGCCCGTGAGTCGGATCACGGTCTCCGACGGAGTATCCAACCTGTGGACCGCCTCAACGTCAAACGCCGGATACTGTGCGCTCAGTTCATCCGCTTTCCGCCACAGGTATGCTTTGGCCTTCTCCGATAGCCTGGCCGCCAGGTTATCCGGCTCAAGGTGCCGCATGGTTGCTAAGTCGTGGCCTGCGCCCCATTCGGTGTTCACGCGGAAGTATTCCGAGTCGGGCGTGGTTCGCACCAACGTCACCCGTGCTCCCAACGCAGCGGCCAGATCCTGGGCGTACGGCAACGCGTATTCGGCAAAATCGGAGCCGTCCAGCGGGACGATGATGTTGTCCAGGTGATGCGGCACCACGGGGCAATCCCTCTCGTTGCACCGCGTTATGAGCGTCGGGTTGCCCACCGCCCGCACGACTTTCGCCGTGACACTGCCCATCAGCATGCGCGACAATCCGCCTCGTCCATGAGTGGACATTGCGATCATGGCGCCGGGTTGCTGCTCCGCCAGATTGATGATCGCCTCGTGTGCCGGCCCTTCGCATGCCATCACGTCGATCCGGGTGTCGACGCCTCGGCCTTCCAGCAACTGCTTTTCCGCTCGCAGCAACGCCGAAATCCGGTCGTGCTCCGCCTCCGCCATGGCGCCCCGAAAGCGTCCTTGCCCGGAGTTCGCCTTCCATTCAGGTATCGAATCGTAGGACCGTAACAGCGTCATCGACGCGCCGGACGCCTTGGCCATGATGCTGGCTGCGGGCAATGCCTGTGCCGACAAATCCGATCCATCCAGGGGCACGATGATGTTGTTGAACAGTTCCATGGCTACATCTCCTAATCTTGCGCTGACCGCGAATTTTCGCTTGTGAATCAATGCACATTGTATGACTTGATAATGATTATCTCTTTCACTAATATAATAGCACGTTGGCCTGTTTCCATCAAGGTCACGTCTCCCCGTCAACGTCCCAACCGAGCTGGCCTTTCGCTCCGTATCTGGGCCGGTGGGTCGCGACCGGGCGCGGACCATGCCACCGTTCTGCCCCGGCATCGCGCTCCGCAACCCCAGGACGTCCCTCACAAAGAAAACCTCCGGCAGGCGTGACCCGCCGGAGGTTGCCGAGGGGACCCAGTCTGGAGACGTGCCCCAGTCTGGAACTCTGGCTACTGACGCGGCTCAATCCACTCGTAGCCGTTGACGTTGCGAATATCACCGTAGAACAGGTTCTCGCTCCACGACTTGTCATCCAGCCGCGGTCCCACCGCCCATACCGCATCCCACATGTACAGGGAGGCATAGATGGACTCGTCGTACATGAACATGCCCGTCTCCGTCTCCAGCTTGGTGCGTTCATCAAGGGTGACGGCGCTCTGTGCCCGGATGGTTATATCATCCAGGAAGGGATGGGTGTGCCTGACGAAGCTGCCCCGGTTCTGCAGGGCGTTGTACAGGCGGGCCGGCGTGTTCGACGGCGAAGTGGCGTGGTTGGTCGCCCCGTTGAAGGTCCGCCCGATGACCGTGGGCCGGTAGGTGCCGTAGGGCAGATTCTGCAACTTCACGTCGATTCCGATGTCTTCCCACATGACGGCGATTGCCTCGGCGACTTCGACCTCGGCGGGCGCGCCCCGCAGTGCCGGGACCAGCGTGATGTTGAATCCTTCCTCTGCATAGCCGGTCTCGGCCATCAGCGCTTTGGCTTCCTCCAGATCATATTCCAGCATTGGGATATCAGGGAACCGGTGCGCCGCGTAGCTATAACCACCCACACCCACCGGCGACCGCCTGGCATAGCCCTGCAGCAGGGTCTCCACGATGGTCTGTGTGTCAATGGCCTTCACCATGGCCTGCCGCACCTTCTTGGCCTGCTCCCACTCCGGCGAGCCTATTTCCGTGTTTGCGGAAACCCAGGGCAGGTCCGGGTCGTAGGCGTTTTCCTGATCGTCGGTGCCCACGTTGAAGTACAGCCCGCCATGGAAGTGCAGCAGCATCTCCCCGGCGGCCTGGTCCGGCACCTGCATCAGCCGGGCCCCTTCCATCGCCTGCACCAGGGGGATGGAGTCGAAAGCCATCACAAAGGTGTCAAGGTGCCCGGTCTGGAATCCGGCCAGCCGGGTGGATTGCTCGGGGATTTCCTGAAATTCCAGTTCGTCGAAGTAGGGAGTCTGGCGCCAGTGGTCCTGCACCGCCTTCATCCGCCAGTATTGGGCCGGCCGATGCTCGACAATTTCCCACGGACCGGTGCCCGCGATGTCCTTGTCCGCCGCTTCGATCCCAATTTCATCCGACTGCTTCTTGCTGACAATCCAACTGGCAATACCGGATGGGACGCGGTGGAATTCGGACATGATCACGTCGGGCATGGGCTCCCCGGTGTTCACCATCAGGGTGTGGCTGTCCACAATCTCGATGTTGCCTTCGGGATGATCCCAGAACCGCTGGAGGGCGCTCGCGCGAGCATGTTTGGTGTTGGTGATCCAGTGGGAATAGGAATACACCACGTCTTCGGCGGTCATTTCGCCATATCCCTTGTGGAACTGCACACCCTTCCGAAGGTTGAAGGTCCAGGTCGCGAAGTCGTCCGAAATGCTCCACGACTCGGTCAGCAGCGGTTCCGCCTCCAGGTTGCTGTTCCACTGCATCAGGCCCTCCACCACCGGAGCAGTGGAGATAACGAACAGTTGCGGGTTGACCGAATGCGCCGGGTGTCCGCTGAAGATGTTGATCTCCTCCTGGCCCATGGTTATCTTGCCCGCCGGTTCCATGGCCATGGTCTGCTGTGATGTGGCCTCGGTCGCAGCCGGCACGGCCGTGGGCGCAGCCTGTGCGGGCGCTGCCGTGGAATCGCCGGCGGCTGCCTGGGGCGCTTGCTGCTGGACGGCCATCGCCGTCGGTGCTGCTTGCCCCGCCTCCTCCGCCGGAGCGGCGCCTCCACAGGCGACGATCACCGCCAGGGCTGCTGTCGCCAGGGCCACCGCCCAGAGGCTCCTCTTGAAAACTCTAAAACGATACATATCCCATACCTCCTCAGAAATCTGGGCGACTGGTATTCCGTCGAATACCGCGGACAACGTTTGGGCGCAGGGGCCGATTATGTAAATATGGTTAGGGATTGACTGCGGCCGTGGTCGCGGCCAATCATTTCCAGAACGACGTTGGCGGGGCCAGCAGATCGGGCGAGAACCACCGTCCGGCCGTCACTGTCCGGTCATAGCCCGATTCGGTTCTGTCCCTGCGTACGCGAGGCGAGATCCGATAGCGGGCTCCGCGTTCTGCCACCCCGGAGGCGGTATTCACCATTTCTGTACGCCGATGCAACGGCTTCCAACTGGTCTTGCGTTTTTGGATCGGTATTGCAGGTTTACGAGAGTCGTTTGATCAATCCCGGCCCAGTAACTCAACGAAATTCGCCCCAGATATCTTAATATATCCCGCTTTATTGGTATTGTACAGCCAAATACTTTTGATTATCGTCAACGATAGTTATCATGTAAACGAATTACGTCGCAGCCATGCGCCATCATAATCGCGGTCCGCATCATTCATGGACCAGCCAACACGCAACCGCCCCGTTTCCCCGCTTCCCGCGTCCGCATCCACAAAAATATCGGGGGCGACCGTGCTGGTCGCCCCCGAGTGCCAGTCGCAGCGCGCGCCGCGATCTCTATGTATTCACACGGTTACAATTGACCGATATATTCGTCGTAGGCCGCCGCGTCCAGCAGTTGCTCCAGCTCCGCCGCATCGCTCATGCTGACGCGCAGCATCCAACCGTCCCCGAAGGGATCGTTGTTCACCAGCTCCGGCTCCTGGGCCAATCTCCCGTTGACCTCTGCCACTGCTCCACTTACCGGCGAGAACAGGTCCGATACGGCCTTCACCGATTCAATCTCACCCATCTTTGCCAAGTAACCAACCGGGTCGCCCACCGCCGGCAATTCCACGTACACAACGTCGCCCAACTGGTCCTGCGCGTAGTGCGTAATGCCGACCAGCACCGTGTCAGACCCATCTTCGGACACGACCCACTCGTGCTCCCGGGTATATTTGCGGTCGTCGGGATTCACTTTGTCAAATACCTCCGTGATGTCTGTGGTGGCCGCGGGCACCCCGCGCCATCCATCTATGATGCCACATCCAGGGCGCAACGCCCCGTCAGTCAGGGCGCCGGTAGAACGGTAATTCCGTCGTGGTCACATCGGCCGCGCGCCCGCGAATATCGACCTGCAGTTCCGTGCCCGGCTCGGCATGTTCGGCGTCCACAAAAGCCATGGCGATGCAGCGCTCCAGCGTCGGTGAATAGCTCCCGCTGCTGACGATCCCCACCACTGATCCATCCGCCAGCACGTCGTATCCGGCCCGTGGCGCGCTCCGACCCGGCATCGTCAGCCCAACCATTTGCCTCGGCGTGCCGTAAACACGTTGGTAGTCCAGCACGTCCGCTCCGTTGAACCCGCCGTCCCGCCGTACGAAGCGACCCAGTCCGGCCTCGATCGGCGAGATGCTGTCCGACAACTCGTGCCCATGCAGGGGGAGCCCGGCTTCCAGCCGCAGCACATCCCGCGCTCCCAATCCGCACGGCGCTGCTCCGGCCCCGGTCAATCGCTCCCAGATGGCCGCCGCGTCCGAGGCCTGAACCGCCAGTTCGAATCCGTCCTCCCCGGTGTATCCGGTGCGCCCGACAAATATCCGCCGACCGTCGATATGTCCGCGCCCCCAGGTGTAGGGACGCAGCAGGGACGGCTGCGGGTCTCGTCCGGGATTCCGTGCCAGCCGTGCTCCCGGGCTGAAGTCCTCGCACAACCCGTCCACGATCCCGGCGGCTTGCGGCCCCTGGACGGCGATCAGTCCGGTGGCCATCGTCCGGTCCGTTATCTGCACGCCCCGTCCGTCAAAGTGTCCCGCGAGCTGTCGGTCAAACCACAGCGCCACTTCTTCACGGTTCCCTGCGTTTGGGATCAGCAGAAACTCATCATCCGAAAGCCGGTAGAAAATCGTGTCGTCAATCACCCCGCCCCGTTCGTTGCAGATGAAACAGTACCTGGCGCGCCCCACCCGCAATCCCGATGCGGATCCGGTCAGCAATAGGTCCAGCAAACCCGCCGCGTTCGGCCCGCTGATGTTCAGCCGGCCCATGTGGGAAACATCAAAAATCCCGGCAGCCTTGCGCACCGCCTCCACTTCAGCGATCGTTCCCTCGTACTGTACCGGCATATCCCAGCCGCCGAACGGCACCATACGGGCGCCCGATGCGACGTGGGTGTCGTAGAGGGTGGTGCGGAAATTCTCTGCTGGGGAGGTATCAGTCGTCATTTTCGTCGTATCGCGGGATGGGTTGGAGTCAGTGTCGAATTTCGCCAGTCATCATACCGTCATCACTTCCCCCACGCAATCTCCCCACTCTCGGGATAGGCGATATTCTGAGGGGGGCCAACGGCCAGCGCTCTCGCGTCGGATCAACCGGCATCGGGCGGGACACGCTTGACCAACGATTCTCCCGCCATGCCGGACTGAGGCCTCGCCAGCAACGACACGGCAATCCTTTCCCCCTCCGTCCAGTCCAGCTTCGAATCCAGGTACCAGTGGTAGATATTGTTTTTCGGGCCCAATATCAGCGCATCAGACACCTCGAACACGTCAGCGCCGGCCCGGAGCCTCAGGTCACCGGACAACGATTTGTCCGTGTGCAGAAACAGGTGATTCGGATTCCCTTCCACGATGGGGTGATACAGCGCGGTGACGATGTAGTTTACCCCGCTGTGGGTGAACGCCATGTTGTCGATGCTCCCCGTGTCCGGCCAGTCCCCGGTCACAAATCCGAGGTAGCCTATCGACGCTATTTCCGATTTGCCCACCGTCATCATCGCCGACCAAACCAGCACGTCTGGAATATCGATGTCATCCTCTTGGTTCGCCGATTGGGATTCCGCGGCTTGTCCCTGCGCGGTCGACGACTCATCCCCGGTTGGCCCCGACGCCGGTTCAGGTTCTAAATCCTCCAGCAGGGCCACTGGCATCCACTGGCCTTCCGACCAACCCGGACCCGAATCCACACGCCAGGCGTGGATGTTTTTCTTGGCCCCCAGAGTCATCGATTCGGATACCTTGAATTCGTCATCACCCGCGTATAACACCAGATTCTCGGGCAACTGCTTGTCGGCGCTCAGCACCACCTGCTGGAACCCTCCGTTCACCTGTTGGTGAAATAGCGCCAGCACGGTGTAATCTGTATCCGCGTAGGTGAACGACGTATGGGCCAGGCTGCCTTCGGTTCCCAACGCTGCGCCGGGCATATACCCGGTGTAGGTCATGTTGCCGTCGGTTGCCATCCCCACCGTCATGAACGTGGCCCAAACGTAGACTTCCCGGGCCGGCCCGGCTTCCTCCTCAGTTCCCGATCCCGCCACGTTTGAATGCGTCGGAATGTCTGGCACACTTGCGGTCATCGCGTCCGTGCCCAGGTCCCAAACGCCCGCCGTCCGCGCCGAACCGCTGAAATCCTGCGCCACGGCATGAGTTTCCAACGCATTTAGACCGGTCGCTACCTGGCTGGCGGCCTGCGTAGTGTCAAATTGGAACACGGCCGTTGCCGCCACCAATACGGCGACAGCCAACGCAACCAACCCCGCGGTTTTAAACCCCCGGCGTGGCCGGAGTGCAATTGCCCCCAATCTTTTGTATTTCCTGATTTCCGACGCCATGATGGCCTCCTTGTTGGATATGGCGATATTGGTTTGTATGTAGCGAATATCGTCTATAGGAATATTATATATCATTGAAACCGTCATGGCCGAGGGCAAGCCAACCGTGCGACAAAACCATCCCGGCGGTTTCCGCCTGCCCACTGCCAGGCTCCCGCACAACCCTCCAACGCGCTCCACCGCCCTGGCGGCCGGCGCCTCGTTCAGCGCGTCATCATCACCGGGCGCTTCAATCCCCGGCGGTGCCGCCCCCAACCTCTCTGAACTGCCGGCCAAATAAGCTGGTCAAAATAGCGCTCACAATCGTGGATCCCAACAGCAGGTATCCAATCCCCGCGTATCCCGAGCTCGCCAGGATCGCTCCGGCGATGCCCGCTCCCAGCATCCCTCCGGATTGGTTGCTCAACCCCATCAGGCTGGCTCCCGTGGCCTTGGATTCCCCGGAGTACTCCGTGCTGATCGACACCAGGGCCGGAATCGGCACGCTGAGCAGACCGCTGCTCACCATTGCCACCGCCACTGTCGGCCAGAATCCAAGGTCGAACCCGAAGCTCACCAACCCCATCGCTCCTCCCGCCACCGATATGCTGGCAAGTAGCACAGCCCTGCGCCTGCTGGTGGCCACAAACGCCCCGCAGTAACTGCCAAAAACCTGCGCTGATGCCACTATGCCCAACGGCAGGGCGGCAAATCCCACGTTCAGGTTGTGCGTGTTGATCAGGTACGCCGCGAAGAAGCTGGTCATCGCCCAGTATGCGATTCGCTGCGACACCCCCACCGCCAACGCGACGCGGAAAAATCGCAGCGACATCAGCGAACGGTAGCGCGAGAAAAACTGCATGCTGCGCACCCGGTCCCGTGGTGCTCGCGGAAACCACACCCAGTTCGCCATGAACGCCGTGGCCGGCAGCATACCTCCCACCAGGAAGGCAAACCGCCAACCGCCCGATCCGTCAAACAGGGCGGATCCGGCCTCCGCCAGCAACGCCGCCAGCGGAGCGCTCACCGCCGCCGCCACGCCGTTGATCGCCAGCATCCCGCTCACGGCCTGCGCCCTGCGCGCCGGTGAAATCACGTCCGACAGCACTCCCACCGCGTTGGGCGGCAGGGTTCCTCCCCCAAATCCGGTCAGGAGCCTCAGCGCCAGCAGCGTCTCGATGTTGGGAGCAAATGCAGACGCCAGCACCGAAAGCATCACCAGCACCATGCCGGTCAACGCCACCGGCCTCCGGCCCAGGGAATCGGAAAGGGGGCCGACGGAGATTACGGCCACCGCCCAGGCCGCGAATGTGGCCGTGGCCATCTGACCGGCCACCGCTACCGATATCTCCAGGTCAGTCGCGATCTCCACCAGCAGCGGCGGGACGATCATCACCGCGTTCTGCGTGCCGAAAACTGCGAAGGCCAGCACGGCGTAGAACCATGCTTTGTTCAACCCTGTCCTGGTCGACGGTTCCGTGTGAGTTTCGATCCCGATCACTCTCCGGTCGCTGTCGCGGCCAATACCGCACGCGGCGATCCACGCGTGCATTGCCAGTATAGACCCCCAGTTGACTTACCCCCAGCCCAGCCCGAATCCATATGCGGCGTTCGCCCTGAGGTAACGCCACGCCAGCGGAGCAGTCGACCCACACGAATCTCCGGCGAACGCATCCCGTCCACGCCGTTCATCCCGGATTGGAAAAAATCCTGCAAAATCGCTGACACCGCGTCGTTGCCCGCACTCATTTGCACCCGCTATCCTAGATTCATCTAGATAAAGCGCGCGTTTGTAACCCAACATCGGTGAGGCAGGATTCCCAGCATCGACGGCCAACCCCGTCAGTAACAA
>JAPOQH010000136.1 GCA_026710825.1 Chloroflexota bacterium
CTGGCTGCGAGTTTCATCACGCTCTACGGGTTGGCGCTGGTACCCGATTTGGCTCAGTGGCGGGGATTGCTACAGCGACTTGCGGAAGGTGTGCTCTATGGCTGCCTGTGCATTATCAGTTGGAAGTTGGTGACGGGTTGTTGCCGTGGATGTCAGCTGCACGAGGAAGGCGATTGAATTCGCTTCACTGGAAGAAAAGGAGGACGCATGACCACCGACATCCTGGCCTTGACCGCCATCGCGATGTCTCACTAGCGGCACCCCTGGTCCAACAACCCACTGGAGCGGTTGAACAAGGAAAACCGTCACCGTACCGATGTGGTGGGCATCTTACCCAACCGAGCGGCAACCCGGCGTCCGGTAGGCGCGGCGCTGGCCGGAAAGCACGACGAATGGGCCAAGGTCCGACGCTACCTCACCCTCGCCAATGACATCGACACCGGGGCGTTACCAGCGGTCAACACTCTGGAGGCGGCACCCTGGACAACGTCAACAAGGATGACGCCTATTACGCCCAATTGCCGGAGCGCTACCCAGGGCGGATACGGCCACTGACTCCGACAGGTGCTCAGCGTTGCGCCGTTCCTGGGACTGCACCGGCAGGGCCTGGAGGCAGTTCTGATCGTGTTTCCGCGATTCGCGCGGGCCCAACATCGGACTGAAGTAAGCGTGAAAATCCTGAAAGTCCCCGCACATCTGCCTCAAAGCTGCCGTATCAACCACCTTACCTAACCGCCTGTGCCCTGCGCTGACTCGCAAACTATCCTGCCGTCCCAAGCGTCGTTGTAATATTAGGGGACAGCCTCCAATGCGTAGAGGTTGCCATCGTGGGAGACGACATACAGGGTTGTCGCAGCCACCACAGGACTACCGGTTATCTTGCCTCCTGTCTGGAATCCCCACAACAACTGCCCGTTGAGGGCGTCCAAACCGGCAACCGTACCTGACTCTGTGCCAACCAGGACGGTAGGTCCTGCCACGGTGGGGGCAGTGGTCACCGGGCTCCCCATGTCAGTTTGCCAAAGCACCTCTCCCGAGGATGCTTCCAAAGAGGACACCACTCCTGAGACGCTGGCAACGTAAACTCTACCGCCGGCGACCGCCGGCGATTGGGCCACGTCACCTTTGACCTGGGCCCCCCAAACACTTCCCCGCTGCGACGGCGGACGGGACTGCCAGCCCCACACGTGAAAGGTCGTCTTCCAAAAGAGGTTGAAGCGGTCCCAGGGTAGGGAACGTTCCCGCCAGTCTATGGCCCACACGCGGCCCTTCTGGGACCCGACGTACACCCGGTCATCCTGGGTGGCCGGTCCGCCCAGGATTTGTCTGGACCTACCGGTGTCATACACCAGCCGCCGCCGCCCAGTATCAGTGTCCACCACATGGAGCAAATTGTCCTTGGAGACCACTACGACGGCGTTGTCGGTGAGGCAGACTGCGGCTATCACCCAGTCATCGGTCGTGAAGCTCCACAGCACAGCTCCGCTGGCTATATCCAGGGCGTAAAGCTTGTGGTCTCCCGTTCCAATGTAGACGGTGCCATCGCGGATAACGGGGGAGGCCAGGATGGGGCTGTCCATGTCCCTGTCCCATCGCGGAGTTCCCGTCATCGCATCCACGGCCAGTACGCGGCCAGGCCGATTGGCGTAGACCACCAGCCCCCCTGCCACGGCGGGGGTAGAGCTTGAAGGAAACCCTGTAATATGCTCCCAGACCGGTAAGCCCGTGGTCCGGTCCAGCGCGACGAGCTTGCCCGTTTCCGTAGTAAGGTAAATCAGGTCGCCCGCCACGGCCGGTGCGTTGAGCAGGGGGCCGCCTGAACTGTAGGACCACCTGATCTCATGGGGGTATGGGACTGCGTTTGGGGTGAACCCGGTGCCTTCCCCCGTGCGCCTCGCCTGCGGCCAGTCCCTGGGATCCAGGGTCGGCGCAACATCTGTGGAGGCAGCAGGAGGGTTGGGGGCCAGTCCCAGGTAGTTCCAGGATATCCAGAAAGCCAGGAGCGCGGTGACTGCCAGCGCAATCCCCGGTATGAGCAGGCGTTTGCGGAGAAATCCGAATTTGCGGCTGCGGGACAGCCGCTCCGCCTCGGCCCGGGGGACGGATATCATGCCTGAAAAGGCTTCACAGTTGGCGCACCTGTCCGAACCGGACACCGCCTCAATATGACCACAGAAACGGCACACTCGGACTTGTTCCATGGCAACCCCTAGACCAAGAATGGCCCTACTGCTGGCTCCAGTAGACCTTCCGCTTTGTTCCCGGAATGGTCTTGTAGAGGGCCCCAAGGGGGCAAATGGTGAGCGTCCCGATCCATTCAGCGCCAGGAAGCCCCAATTCACACACCAGAGTCGCCCTCGAATGCGCCAGATCTCCGACCCCGCGCACTCCATAGGGGAAACTGTCCGGCAATGTCAGCTTTCGTTTTCCGGCCACTATCAAGCCTGCTACTCCCTCATGGGTGGGAGGACTACGAGCATGTTAGGGGAAGCACCCGTAACCTGTCCTTGACCTGTGAACCCCTGGCCGGCTGCCGTCGCGTGAAATAACGGAGCGGCGCACCAATGTGGATTGCGCCGTCAGATGCGCTGACTGGAGGAGGCTTACCGGGATGCCGAGGTGATTCAGGTGGTATTGGACAATCTGAACAGCCACCGCAATGCTTCCTTGTACGAGGCGTTCCCGGCGGCTGAGGCGCGGCGTATAGCCCGAAAGGTGAAATTCTACGCAGGTCTTGATCTCCACGCTTCGTGTGTCCGGCAACGTAAGGGCCCGGAAACCCATCTGTCAAGGGTTTCCGCCGGGTGCCCAAAGCAATCGCATTTCATTGGGATAGGACTTTGGTCAGGTTATCGAAGTCCCAGCCTGCCTTTTTCCGTTTGGCTTTGATACCGACTTTTGCGCTGCGTTCGTGCTTGAGGAGGTTCAGAACCAGGTGTTGTATCAACGCCAGGCGATGGTCGGTGTGTCCCGTTCTAAATCGCCTGCGATCCTCGTCGAAAGCCACATCCGGAACCCCGTGAAACCGCCCAACAAGAAGCTCAACGCCAAAGAACATGCCAAGCTGATGGCGCGACGCAAAACCGCAGCCGTCACCAGCTAACCCACCGGAAAAATTCGCTTTCCATTTGATGGGTCATCATCGCTGGATGTCCCGCGTCAACCAGATTTGCCGGTTGCCGTCGATTATTGTTACCGGTTCACCTCCTCGGCCGCATCGGTGCCGGTGTAATGCGCATGCGTCGTGTCCTCTTCTGAGCGTCGGAGTCGTAGTGGTAAGTTGAGGGAAAGCAGGGGCCTCGCATCGCCGGCTGGGTTACGTATATCGTCGATACCCTAAGATTGCCCAGCGCAATAAGTAGAAAAATCGACTGCTGTAAGCCTGATCCTTCCTTGACATCGGTCTCTATGTCTGTTTCTATTGCCACCTACATAGGTCGGTTACTGTCCCAAACGCCATTTTGAGGAGGCCCGGAAATGTCGTACCTGAGGAGACAGAATCTTAGAGCGTTGGCAATTTCATCCCTAACCTTGGTGATCCTGTTGGTTGTCGCATGCGGCACTGCCGGGCAACCCGCCCCACAGGCGGAACCGCAGGTCATCGAGAGGGAGGTTGTCAAAGAGGTAGAAGTCACCAGGGAAGTCCAGGTGGAGGTAGAGAAGGAAAAAATAGTCGAGGTTGAGAAAGTAGTAGAAAAAGAGGTCCCAATAGAGAAGGTGGTGTTCGCCACCCCGGTGGCTGGCGTTCACGAAACGGAGAGGCCTGAATGGGTGAGCATCGGCGCCGACCACCACTACAATGGCGACTTCGTCTTTGTGCATCGGGCCAACCCCGGGTTCCTGGACGTGCACTATGGGGCCAGTTCCACAACTACCCTTTTGCCCTCTGGCGTTCGGTTCAACCAACTCCTGATGTACAACCCCAGGGAACCGCGAGAGATTGTCGGCGACCTGGCCCAGAGTTGGGAGATCAAGGATGGGGGCAAGAATTTCGTGTTCCGCCTGAACGAAGCCAACTGGCACGACGGCACCCCGGTCACTGCTGATGACATCGTTTGGAGCCTCAACCGAATGGCGCAACCCGACGTCACGCGGGGCCGGGTCACCGCCATCCGTACTTTTTACGAGCACGGGACCGCCGTGGCAGTGGACGACAAAACGGTGCTGATGCCCCTGAAGTTCCCCTCAGCGACGGCTCTGGGCTGGCTGGCGGCAGACTACTACAAGATGTATCCCAAGGCCCTCGAAAGCGTGTCCCAAGACGACTTCAACTGTTGTTTCAAGAACACCTTCGGCTCCGGCCCCTGGAAGTTCAGGGCCTGGAAGAAAGGCGACTCCTACGAGTTCGACCGCAACGACGACTACTTCAAGGATCCCATGCCCTACGCTGACGGCATGAAGGTGTTCATCATCACCGACTACGCCCGGCGTCTGGCCACCCTGAAGACCCAGCAGGTAATGGGACGGTACAACATGGGCGGTATCCTGCTCGCGGACGTGGAGCAGGTGCAGAAGGAGACCGGCGGTAAGATGCGGGTTCTCAAGGGCGGCGCCGCCGGTGTGTACGGTTTCTGGATGCACTGGAACCGGCCGCCTCTGGATGACCCCAGGGTTCGCAAGGCGATTTACCTGGCCCTGGACCGCCACGAGATCGCTGAGATTTCCCAGGGTGGCGCAGCCCTGGTGGGCAACTACTTCCCGCCTGGCTATGCCCTCAGCGAGGAAGAAATCATGTCGTTGCCAGGCTTCCGCGTCAGCGCCGAAGGCGGGACGCATCCCGACGACTTGTCGGAGTCCACACGGCTGATGACCGAAGCGGGGTACCCCGATGGGTTCAAGCTGACCTGGAACGTGGATCAGAGCAAGTTTGCACGGACCGACGCCGAGTTGGTGGCGGACCAGTTGAGGGAGAAACTCAACATCGACGTGGAACTTCAGGTTGCCGACCGGGCTACTTTCTACGCCCAGTTGCGGGATGGCACCCACGACCTCAGCAACATCGGCACCGGCCTTTACTTCAAGGAACCGGAAACGGTGTTGGCCCAATGGTTCTTCCAGGACACTCTCCGCAACCCTCATAACTGGTCCCATCCCCGCTTTGACGAGTTGATGGACTTGCAGGCCAGGGAACTGGACTCGGAGGTCCGACGGGAAATGTTCCGGGAGATGGCGGCAATTCTCAACGAAGGGGATAGCCACTACGTTCCCCTCTATTGGACTGCAAGCAGCGGCATCATCGACTACCGGTTGCAGAATTTCCGGCCGCCCTACCACCCGCATACCATCTGGACCTGGGAGCACGTTTGGTGGGACCCGGACGCGGAGCTGCTTGGGCCGGACGCTCCCCCCATCGAGTAACGGGCCTTCCCCTCTGTCGATCTTGACGCCGCACCCGGCTGTCCTGGGGCGCTAACACGGTGCCCCAGGACAGCTAGAGAATTGTCGAACCCAGACAAGTTAGAACTGCCAAGCATAGACAGTGACCTTTGACTCCCAGTTTCAGGATGGAGAGGTCACCGAACCGTCGGGAGGAGTGATGAAAGGTTACGTGGTGAGGAGGATAGGCCTCTTCATTCCCACCATACTTCTGACTACCGTAATCGTGTTCGCCCTCTTCTTCCTGGTCCCCGGCGACGCTGCGCTGTTCATCCTCACCGGCGAGGAAGGGGCGGGAGCGGTTACCGACGAAGACCTGCGAAAGCTGCGCCAGGAACTGGGCCTGGACCGTCCCATTCATGTCCAGTACTTCGACTGGCTGTGGGATACCATGCGCGGCGACCTGGGAATCTCGATCTGGTACCGGGAGCCGGTCACCAACGAAATCCGGGACAAGTTTGCCGTTACCCTGCAATTATCGGTCATGGCCATCTTGATGGCTTTTGTAGTGGCCGTGCCGATGGGCATGATTTCCGCCGTCCGGCAGGACACCTGGCCTGACTACGTCTGCCGGTTACTGACCCTCATTGGGATAGCCCTGCCGACTTTCTGGTTGGCGATCCTCATAATCTACTTCTTGGCCTACGTCTTCGACTGGTTGCCTCCGTTAGGTTACGCCACCCTGTGGGAGGACCCAATCCTCAACCTGAAGCAGCTTTTCTTCCCGGCACTGGCCATCGCCTTTCACGATCTGGCTTTCACCGCCAGAGTAACCCGCTCCTCCATGCTGGAGGTGCTGCGGGAAGACTACGTGAGGACGGCCCGGTCCAAGGGGCTGCGCGAAACCATAGTGCTGGGCAGGCACGCACTCAAAAACGCCATCCTGCCCGTCATCACGGTGTCGGGCTACCAGTTCGCCCGTCTGCTTGGTGGCACCATCATTATCGAGACCATATTCGCCGTACCGGGCCTGGGGGCCTTCCTGATAGAGAGCATCATCCACAGGGACTTCGTCGTAATCCAGGCGGTGATTCTGCTCACTGCGGCAGTGGTGCTGACCTTGAACCTGATCATTGACCTGGTCTACGGCATGCTGGACCCCAGGATACGGTACCAGTGAGGCCGTAGCGGGGAACCTCGGCCAAATTTCCCTCGGCGATTCGAGCCACCGAGCCATTTCGACAACTTGAGAGCAGGACAATAATGATAGAGCAACAGAGATCTGAAGAGTCAGCATTGGCCCGTGCGGGAGGCAATCTCGCAGCTTGGGGTCATGATGCTGGGATCGGACTTTCGCGCTTCTGCCGGAGCAAACCCCTGGGAGCTGCGGGGGGCATAATTACCATTCTGCTGATTGTAATGGCCATCCTGGCCAACGTCATTGCCCCCTATCAGCCCAAGGAGAGCCTGGGCCGGGAAAAGGTCCACCTGCCACCGCAGCAAGGCCACATAATGGGTACCGACCACGCCGGTCGGGACGTGCTAAGTCGGGTAATCCACGGGGCGCGCATTTCATTGTACGTGGGCTTCGGCAGCGTCGCGGTGGGGATTGCCCTCGGGTTCATCCTGGCGGTGCTCACCACATACGCGGGCGGCATAATAGACCTCTCTTTCCAGAGGTTAATCGACTCGCTGATGGCCTTGCCGGGCCTCATAATCGCCCTGGCGATTGTGGCGGTGCTGGGGTCATCCCTGCAAAACGTCATGATCGCCATCGTAATTGGGATGTTGGCGCCGGTGATACGAACCGTACGCTCCCAGGTGCTGATCACGAAGGAGTTGGACTACGTACTGGCGGGCCGGGCCATCGGGGCGTCCCCCTTGCGCCTGGTATTCCGGCACATCACCCCCAACTGCATGGCGATAGCCCTGGTGATATCCACCTACTACCTGGGGCTGGCGATAACCATCGAGGCTTCCCTCAGCTTCCTGGGGGTAGGCGTGCCCCCGGACGTCCCCAGTTGGGGTGGGATGTTGAAGCGGGCCGCCGAGGAGCATGTGAAGACGGCCCCCTGGGTCGCCATGTTCCCGGGACTCGCCATCTTTGTCGTGGTGTTCGGGTTCAACCTCTTGGGCGATTCCCTGCGGGACGCGTGGGACCCGAAGTTGAGGGGGAGGTAAGGATTTATACCTCTTCCAACTGCCCAAACCAAGGCGCAGGTGAGCTGCCCAGTACTATGGTTAAACATGAGAACGAGCTGGGCCAGTATGTCCGTGAATGCCCGAAGGGTTGGCCATGAGTGTGTGGGAAGCAACCCAGCTTCCCACAGAATAGCAGTAGGGTGTCCGAGAATTGGACTGGCGGCGCACTTGGCGCCGACACCTCTGCCATGGGCGAGCGGACCGCGTACAGCTACAGATGGCGAGACCGCAGATCCCCACCAGGATAATCGAGCGATCCGTGCGGTCAGGTTCAGCCCTATTTGCCGCACCGGCCGATGGCTAACGCCCTATTCCGCCACCATCTGTCGCCGGCTCGGCGCCGGGCAGCAAATGGGCGTACAATCTCCGGGTGATGGATGGATCCGAATGTCCGGCGCGGGCAGATGTTGCGGCGATGGGCACGCCCAGCCCCAGGGACTGGGCGATATGAATGTGTCTGAGGTCGTGATTGGGCATGTTCGGGTGGCCGACGCGTTCCCCCAGCGTATTCACCGCGCGCGTGAGGCTCGTAGGATTGATGAACTACCCGAACTCGTCGGCGAACACCAGGTTGTTGTCCTTGTAAATCTCCTGGTACTGCTCTTTGTGATTGGCCTGTCGCTGTTGGTGCGTACGCAGCACGTCTGCAGCGACCGCCGGCAGTCTGATCGTGCGTCGCCCGCGTTCTGTTTTCGGCGGGTCCACCACCAACCCGGTGGAACGGCGGCCAAGGGATCGCTCGATGCGGATTTCGCGTTTGTCCAGATCCACGTTGTCCCAGGTGAGGGCGAGGAGTTCACCTCCTGGCCTTCACCGCCTTCCCAGTTTCGCACTGGCAGAAACTGCGGTCTAACAACCTGTTGGAAAGGCTGAACAAGGAGATCCGCCGGCGTACCGACGTGGTGGGCATCTTCCCCAATCGCGCCGGGACCCGGCGTCTGGTGGGCGCAGTGCTGGCCGAGCAACACGACGAATGGGCCGAAGGCCGCCGCTACCTCACCGTCGTCGAGGATCTCCAAACCGAGGCCATGCCGGCCAGCAACATCCTGGAGCCGGCAGCCTGAACAGCATCAACAAGGATGACGCTTATCCCACCAGTTGACGGGACGTAACCCTTTCACGGCGGACCTGTACCGTCTGGAGGACTGGCTGGCGGAGTGTGGCGTGGAGGCCGTGGTCATGGACCACCGGGGTGTACTGGATACCGCTGTTCGGGGTGTTGGAGGAACGGGGGATTGAGGGGATGCTGGTGGACCCCCGGCGCATCAAGAACGTGCCCGGTCGCAAGACCGACGTGTGGGATTGCCAGTGGCTTCAGCAATTGCACACCTACGGCCTGCTCTCCGGAGCTTTCCGACCCGACGGGGACATTCGGCGCCTGCGCAGCTACCTGCGGCAACGGGCCATGCTGTTGGAGTACGCGTCCCACCACGTCCAGCACATGCAGAAGGCCCTGACCCAGATGAACGTGAAGCTCTACCACGTCATCAGCGATATCACCGGCAACACCGGCACGGAAATCATCGAGGCTATCGTGGGCGGCCAACGGGACCCGCGACAAGTGGCGCGACTGCAGGACCGACGGATCAGGGCCGACGAGAAGACCATCGCCAAGTCGTTACAGGGCCATTGGAAGGAGGAGCACATCTTCGAATTGGCCCAGGCCCTGGAGCTGTACCGGCTCTATCAGGATAAGATTGCTGAGTGCGACCGTGAGATCGAAGCCTAGTTGGGCGGTTCGAAGACCGCCGCGACGGCGAACCTCCCGCTCCCAATGGCAAAATGCGCAATCAAAAGAACGCCCCGCGCTTCGACGTCCAAGGCCATCTGTACCGGATGACCGTTGTGGACCTGACCAAGGCGAGCCGGTAACTCTGCTGGCAGTTATAGCGGAGCTAGCGGAACGGACCCTGCGCCATCTGGTGATCAGCCGAAAAATCAGTGGCGGTGCGCGCCCGGGCAAATGTGTGGAGACGGGCAGGCGCCTACAAGTTTATTGAGGGTTCCTCGTAATCCTGTAGCTTGTTGTAGATGTGAAGCCGGTGATGGTAGGACTCCAAAACTACGATCCGGTCGTCTGCGTCGACGTTGACAGCCACTGGCCGCCGGAACCGCCACTCAGGCTCCAGATCTGTCCGCCGCCTGGCTTTGACGATGTCAGGATTGGCGTCGATGTAGGTCTGGGCCCAAGGCGAAGGGTCCTGGGCGTCGCCGACCAGCGCCGTGATGTATTGGCCGTCGGGGGCGTAGATCTGGACTCGGTGGTTCCCCCAGTCTGTTACGTAGACATCGCCGTCTGAGTCCACGGCCACACCGGACGGCCCCTTGAGGGAACCCACCCCTGTGCTGGAGCCCTCGAACTTGACGAGCAACTCTCCATCAGGGGCGAATTTTTGCACGCGGTTGTTTCCCCAGTCCGCAACGTAGATGTCGTCGTCACCGTCGATGCAGATGCCCCATGGGATCTCCAGCTCTCCGTCGCCGGAACCACGCCTCCCGAACCCGGACTGAAACTCACCGATCATGCTGAAGCTTTGCACCCGGTGGTTCTGGCTGTCCACCACCCAGAGGTTTCCCTGGGAATCGAAGGCGATTCCCGACGGGCCGTTCAGTTGCCCCTCTTCGCTGCCGGGCCTGCCCCAGTGATATCGATAGGCGCCCTCTTCGTCGTACATGGTTATGCGGTTGACGAATTCGTCGGAAACGAACACTCGTCCGTGGCGGTCTATGTCAATCGACCGGGGCCAGACAAAGCGCCCATCTTCCGCGCCGACGGAGCCGAACTGGCCCTGGAATTCGTGGTCGAAGGTGATCTTGCTGACACGCTGACCCAACTGTTCCACGCCTCGGCTCAACACATAAATTCGGCCGTTGGATCCCAGGACGAAATCCTGGGGAGCCCAAAATCCCCGGCCAGCCTGGCTGTACATGCCAATGCAGTAGCTGTAGTCCCACGCCCGGCCGGCGGCGACGGTGGTCAGCATATCCTCTCTCCCATGAGCGACCCCAAGACTACACGAAGGCCATTTGCTCGAAGTGTCCGCCGACGATGGGCACCGGGTCGAGTCCCAGCCATCTTTCCGCCAGAGTGGAGTAGAAGCCGCGAAAATCGTAGTTGGGCGCCAGGTCACCCTGGGAGAGATCTTCCGACTTCAGCGACGGATAGGTCCCGTACATACCGCCGTTCACCCTGTCGCCGATGGCGAAGGCCACGCCGGCTGCTCCGTGGTCGGTGCCGGTGCCGTTGTCGCGGACGCGGCGTCCAAACTCGCTGAAGAGCATGACAACCACCTCGTCTGAGGCGTCGTGCTCGCGCAGGTCGGCGAAGAAGTCGTGGATGCCGGCGGAGACATCCATCCATAGCTTGGAGTGAGACCCCAACTGGTCGTAATGGGTGTCGAAGGGCCCATAGGAAGTGTAGAAGACCTGGGTGCCCAGGCCAGCCAGATGCACCTGGGCCACATCTCTGAGACGCCTGGCGATGGGGTTGTTGGCGTACTCCACATTTGAGGAATAGTTTGCGGGAGCAGCGCGGATGATGTCGGCTCCCCTCAACGCATCACGGCCGGCCTGTCCCAGGTAATCCATGGTCGGTCCGGTGCCGATGGCGGGGGCGTACATGCGGGCGAAGCTGTCCAATATCTGGACCCGGTCCTGCTCGGACCGGATGGCCGGGTTTGAGGAAAGCACGCCGTAGGTGGGAAGGTGGTTGACAGAGGTGACGGGAACGCCCTTCATGGTCAAGGCCCGGGGCAGACCCTGGCCCAGGCTCACACCCTTCAGCACGTTCTCGCCGCCGGGATCGAGGTCCCTCACGACCTTTGCGAGCCAGCCGTTAATCCCGATGGTTTCCGGCTCGCAGGTATGCCAGATATCCATGGCACGAAAGTGCGAGCGGGGTGAGTTCTCAAATCCGATGCCGTGGATGATGGCCATGTTGCCTTTGTCGTAGATGTCTTTCAGCGGCTCCGTGTCAGAGCGAAATGCCAGTTCGTCATCTATTGGCAGCAACTGGTCTTCGGCGATGTGGACCCTGGGCCGGTTGTCCCAATACAGAGGATTGCTATAAGGAACGATCGTGTTGAGGTAATCATTGGCCCCGGTGAGCTCCAATACGACCAGCACGGGGTCCTTGTGGGTTGATGCCATTTCCGATTCCTTCTACGTTGGTTGAAAGCGCCTTGTTTCGTAAGCGCCTGTCTATGCGAACTGGTAGTCCCGCGAGGCGGCGATCAAGGTCAGAATTCTGCTGACATTCTGGAATGCAGCATTGAGCTCTTCGCGCGTGTTCAAGGTCAGACCGCCGCATTTCTCGGCGTGGACCATCAATTCGGAGTGGGTCACCTCACTGACTTCCAACGGTCCCATTGCATCCAGACAGGCGGCTACTATCGCCTCCGGGGACTTTTCCCCTTGAACATTCACCAACACCCGTTTGATGATAGCCTGCACGCCGGGCAGCGAGGTGTCTCCAAGTATTCTCGCGGCAAAGTTCACCCGGCGCATCAGGACGCCGGGGTCTATCCATTCGGAGCCCGTGTGCCAACCCTCCACGCTGGGGGGATTGAGAAGCTCCTGTCCCTGCCATCCGCACTCCAGCGCCAGGTTGTTGAATCCTGGCTTGAA
>JAPOQH010000087.1 GCA_026710825.1 Chloroflexota bacterium
CAGGGGAACGCGCTACACGCCGGCCACGACGAGTTTCCACTACCGAAAGGCGGTGGCCCCATTGAAGCTACAATCAGGGGAACGCGCTACACGCCGGCCACGACGAGTTTCCACTACCGAAAGGCGGTGGCCCCATTGAAGCTTCGGCCAGGCCGTCGTCTCCAGCGGAGTGTCCGGCGTTTCCACTACCGAAAGGCGGTGGCCCCATTGAAGCATGCCCGACTTTCCATAACGGCCTTGTGCGACTCAGCCTTCCTCGGCGGCTGCGGCGCCCGCCCGAAACGCGGCCAGGCGCGCGATTATGTCGGTCCCATGCAGGTCGACGTGCCGGACGCTGCGCTCGACCTCCGCAGGCGCCGTCGATTGCGCCTTCTGTCGGGCACGGTGCGCGCGTTGCCGGCAGGTTCCGTCGCAGTAGTAAACCCCCCGGGCGTTACGTCTTCGCGGGTGCACTTCTTGGCCGCAGTGGTCGCAGTAGACGCGCTCGGACATAGGCGTTACATCCGTGACGTAACGCTTATCCGGACCCACGCGCCGTGTCCGGCGACAAGCGTTACATCCGTGCCTGGACCCGCTTCCTGCGGCCGTCGACAGCCGTTACGGGCAGATGTAACGCTACGCATCATCAGGACTCCTATCGACGCGGCAGGTCCTCCGTGGCTCGACCATAAAATCACGAATAGCGTCATTATAGTGATTTTATGACGGCAAAAGCCAGCCTGAGGCCATAAAATCATTATAACTGTCATTATAGTGATTTTATGGCGGCAAAAGCCAGCGCGGTGCGTGGGGCGTAACTGTTCAGACTTGGTGAGTTGAATTGGTCGGAAGATGTTTGGGGATGGCTGGCGTGGGGAGTGGAGGTTATGTCATATACCGGGTATGGATCCGGGAAATGACCTGTCCACCGCTGATCGCGATGTGCTGATTGGCATCATCGTCCGCCAGCAGGCCATCATCGAGAGCCTGGAGCAACGGATTGCCCAGCTGGAAGGGCGAGCCAAATCCAAAGGCTCGGGCCGTATGCCCGGTCTGAAGCCCAAAGCCGTGCCGCAGCCGGATCAGCCCAGGCAGCCACGCAAACCTCGTCGCCACGGTTTTGCCCGTACCCGCATGACGCCCACCCAGCGGGTGGAGCATGCGGTGGCCCAGTGTCCTGACTGCGGGACCCAGTTGTCGGGCGGTTGGACCCAGAGGACACGGGAGGTCATCGACTTGCCCCAGGTTCCGGTGGAGGTGACCGAGCACGCTTACATTGCCCGCACCTGCCCACAGTGCCAGCGCTGCTGTATGACACCAGCGCAACTGGACGGTGTGGCGCTGGACCGCCAGCGGTTGGGCATCAACCTGGTGAGCCTGATTGCCGCGTTGCGCGAGGAGGCCAGGCTGCCCTTGCGCACCATCCAATGGTACCTGGACACCGTGCATGGACTGCATCTCAGCGTGGGGGCCATCGTGGATGCCACCCGAAGGGTAGCCCAAAAGGCCCAAGCTGGACTGGCGGACATACTGGAACGGGTCCGGGGCAGTCCGGTGCTCCACGCCGATGAGACCGGCTGGCGGGAGGACGGACGCAACGGCTACGTGTGGACCTTCAGCGCCCTTGGCCTGCGGTACTTCCTGCGGCGGGGTCGGGGCAAGGCGGTGGTGGACGAAATCCTGGGCGAGGAGTTTGCTGGCGTGCTGGTCAGCGATTTCTACGCCGCCTACCACCACTACGACGGTCCCAAGCAACGCTGCTGGGCACACCTGCTGCGTGACATCCACGACCTGCGGGTCCTCTACCCAGAGGATGGCTCCCTGGCCCAGTGGGCTGACGCCGTCTACCAACTCTACCGTCAGGCCACTGCCCTCACCCATCCCTCAGCGCAGCAGAGACGCATTGCCCAACTAACTCTGGAGCAACGACTGCTGGCCCTCTGCCGTCCTTACCTGAATGACCCATACCTGAATGACCCATCGGCCGCCCAGGCCAGGTTGTGCCGACGCATGGCGAGCCATATCAAGGAACTCTTCGTCTTCGTGGCTGAGCCGGAGGTGCCGCCCGACAACAACGCCGCCGAGCGCAGCCTGCGCCCCGTGGTGATCAGCCGCAAGATCAGCGGAGGAACGCGCTCTCCTACGGGCACACAAACCAAGATGACGGTGGCCTCAATCTTCGGCACCTGGCGGGCCCAAAACCTCAACACCCTCACCGCCTGCCGACAATTGCTCGCCGCCCCTCAAGTCTGAACAGTTACGTCTGAGTGACCGGATTGACTTCCTGACTGATGAGATGAGCATCGGCTACGCCGATTGGCACCGGGACCCGTCCGTGTTCATGGGCCGCGCCGAACTATGGAACGGTAGGCAGTAGCCGACAGCCGGCGGTCCGGTGTCAGATGAAATTCTTGACCAACCATGACAATCACTGCCGTATGCCGCGGCTTGGTTGGGTGGCGTCGATGGTCGTGGAGCCGCGCGGCGCCGCCGCCGGCAGTCGCCCGAAAACTCGGGGCATTTGGCGCATGACGTCTGCCTCAGCGGGACGTGCGGCCGGTCCAAATTGCTCAGGCCGTCCATAGATGTTTGATAAATCGCCCTTATCAGATCTCTATGAGGGGATATTTTCCGGCGCCGGGAGGCTGTTTCCGAGCCCTTGGATGACACGCGAAACTTGCAGCAAACACGCTAAGCGCGAAGATCAACCCCCTTGCAAATCTACCTGCATGCCAACTGGTGATATGGAACACAGGCAAACCTCCGAAATGGCACATTGGCCTAATCACCCATTCATGGTGATAAGTCGCCAAAGTCGCGGCAAAGGCAGGGAGTATGACGAAAACAAGCTCTGGCACGAGACCCTCGCCGGTCAGTTCAGTAACCAGTTGGGATCTCGTCGCGGGCGGAAGCTGATTGTCGCAGTCCCCCCGACAGACTGTGCCGGCGGTAGATGGGCTGGCATTTGGACAATACGCGAAACTTGCAGCAAACGCGCTAAGCG
>JAPOQH010000093.1 GCA_026710825.1 Chloroflexota bacterium
CGCCGGCCCCCCCTCCCGCATCATGATGATCACCCCCGACGCCAGCGTCACCTATGACGAGCCCGTCGACTACGGCATCCACGCTTTCTGCCAGGTTTGCCAGGTCTGCGTGAACCGCTGCCCGGGCCGCGCCCTGATGCGCGACAAGATCTGGTGGCGTGGAATCGAGAAGAACAAGCTCTACTTCAAGCGCTGCCGCCCCGTCATGGCCCGCTATCTCGGCTGCGGCGTCTGCATGAAGGTTTGCCCGATCCAGAAGTACGGCATGAGGGCCACCATGGAGCACTACGCTGCCACCGGTCAGGTTCTCGGCAAGGGCACCCACGACCTCGAAGGTTACAACATCGAGGGCAAGGGCTACTTCGGCCCCGGCGAACTCCCCATCTTCGAGCCCGGCTTCTTCGACATGCCTCACGGCGACACCGGCGAATGGGCCTTCGACCTGTTGAAGGACTCCGCCCGCGCCAACGGCGGCGAGATCACCGACGACATGCTCGATAGCTTCCGCGTCGAGGTCACCCGTGGCCTGGGCCAGAGCACCGACAACGTCGACATGATGTACGAAGAGGAAGACTACATCTAAACAGTGTAGCCAACCAAATCGGTCGGTTCTCAGGAACGGACAAGAAAACAGGGGCGGGAGAACTCCCGCCCCTGTTTTGTATTACGACTCGTCTCGTGTTGGACCCCGATGCCTTGGGCCATAACTTCAGGGATCACATACCGGCATTGGTTTCCCTTTGTGGTTGCAATGTTCACGGCCGTAACATCTATGACCAACATCCTGATCCAACTCCAAAACATGTCAAGGATGTTCAAGTACGTAATCCCCTAACTCCACGATGCCGCTGTGCCGTGCGGTTGTGTGTGCGTCACCTCCGGTCGAACAAAGACTGTGCCGCTATGAACCGGCGCTCCTCCTCGCTCAGCTGGGCGAAAGATGCGATAGCCGTTTCTGCTTGCGCAATGATATTGATCACATCTGAAAGGATGATAGGGGCATGGGGGCTGTAGTCAGCCTGTTGGCGCAGGTCCTGGAGGCCAATGAAAGTGCGGACGAAGTTTACTCCGCTTGGCGACAACTGAGTCAGAACCGTGCGCAGATTGTTCTGCGCCCGACCGTGATCCAGCCGGCGATAAACACGATCCCAAGCGTAGGCAGTCATAGCGGATTGCGGTTGACCGGCGATCAGTTCGGCATTGGACGCCGCCAGGGTGTGGAACACGGCGTAGTACGCAGTGCTGATGGCACGACGCATATCCCCTTCCGAGGATGGTGGAATCCCAGCCTGTGGAACCAGCTTGTAGCAGGTGGCGATAAGCTCCTGCGGGTCTATCATGGCGCGGGAGAGGGCGGGATGGTGGCTTTCATGTGTTCTGGTAACGTGGGATCGTTGATGTCAATATAGTGGACCAAGGTTCGTGGCGTGATGCCGGAAGTGCTGATGGGCTCGTCGATCGCCCTGAAGAAGGTCATCATCAGGTAACCGTCCAGCACGGGGCTCGGCGCGGTGTACAGCAGATGCACATCGAAGAACTCCTCGTCCTGCCCGTCCAGTTTGACGCTAACAAATGCATCGTGGAACTGAACGCTGGGCGGGAAATGGCTCCTCGCTCCGTTCAGAATTATTTCCTTGACGGTCTCCATTTCCTTTGCAGTGATGGACATGGCTCCCTCACGTCTTGGTGGTCTCGCTTGCGATGCTAATGGGCTGGTTATCTGTGGTCAACGCACGGTCAAATCACAGCTCAGATCCAAGCGTGCACGCTCCAACTTGACCGCCGCGCAATCGTCTTACCGGGTGTAACCGTCCGGCTTACCTGCGGCGACTGCAAAAACGTAGGGGCGAATGATTATTCGCCCCTGCTGCCGGTTCCCGTCAAACGCCCGCTACAGTTGCAGCGTCCGTGGGTCCACAGCCTGACGGGGCGGCTTGGCCGCGCTGGCTGGCTGCTCACCCCGCAGGTTTTCGATCAGACCGGCCAACGCTTCCGTGTACTCGTCGGATCCCTCCGCTTGGCCCGCGAGGTCGAACACGCGGTGCTCCTCCTTCAGCAGACGGGCCGCCCGGACCCTGCCGGCTTCCATCACTCCGTCCGCGTCCACCAGGAACATGGTCCAGCGGTCGTTGGTATGCTCGAATTCCTGGGCCGCGGTGATGTCGTTGCGCACGGTTTCGCTGTCCAGCGAGGCCGCGCTGCACACCACGATCAGGCGGTCATAGTGCCGCACCCACCGTTCGATCTCTTCTTCTCCCGAGGAGGCGCGTCGATCAACCAGCGGATTGCCGCGGAATCCCTCGGCGAACACCCAGGTTCGGACTCCTTGATCCCGCAGATTGTCTTCCAGCCGACGGGCAAATTCGATGTCCGCGTTGGCGCAGGAAATATGCACCTCCAACGTGGTCACCGGGGCATCCGCTACCGAGTCCTGGATCCCCGCCACGGCTACGGGTATCCCCGAACCCAGAATGAACGACTGCGGCAGGGCCCCCCTGGACCTCAGCAGCGTGTCCAACCCAATGGTGCTGGGCGCGTCGTGGCGAACGCTGTCCAGCCCCTGCGCACCGTCCATGGCGCAGTTCTGGAAAACCGTGTAGCCGATGATGCAGTTGTTGAAATCGGCATCCCCGGTTACCACGTCATTCAGCACCGCCTCGTAGAAGTCGGCCGCGTTCAGCGTGGCTTCCGATAGATTCGTCCTGGACAGGTTGGCCCCGTTGAAGCTCGCCCCCGTGAGGTTGGCCCCGGTGAAGTTGACCCGGTCAAGGTTGCTGCGATCCAGATTGGCGTTGGTCAGGTCTGCGCCGGAAAGATTCGCCTCCGAGAGAGTGGCGCCGTCCAGGTTGATGCCGGAAAGGTTGGCGCCGCGCAGGTCCGCTCCGCGCAGGTTCGCGCCCGGCGCGATGGCGCTGGTCATATCGGCTTCCCGCAGGTCCGCCCGATAAAAGTGGGCGTTGTTCATGAAGCAGTTGGACAGGTCGGCGCGGCGCACCATCGCGCCCATGAAGTCGCCATTGCGCATGTGCGCGCCCCGCAGGTTCACCATTGGAATTCGGGCGTGGCTCATATAGCACTCGTTCAGGTCCATGGTCGTATTCGGGTTCTCCTCGCGCCATGCCGCCACCGCATCGCGTCCCTGCTTCACGATCTGGACTAGTTCCATGTTGGCCATCAGTAAGTCTCCAAAAAGGGGTCTTATTTGCGATTTTAGCACAAACGCAGCCCCCTAACGGTATCGTGTAAAATGCGCCGGATACCATCAAAGGAGAAATAGATATGATCAAAACAAGTGCATTAAGCGTGTTGGCTATCGCTCTGCTGCTCGCCGTGGCTTGCGGCGGGAAGGAAGATGTCGAGGTGGCGGGAATACCCGAAACCGATCACATGGTCGCGCAGGCTACCATCGTCGCCTATTACATCGATGCCGCCCTCAGGGCCGGCATGACCGAGCAACAGATCAACGTCACCCTGGGCCACATCGCCAGCAACACCGTCATCGACGAGTTCTGGGTCAGCGACGAGAGGGGGCGCATAGACTACACCAACGTTCCGGGGCTCGCCTTCGAGTTCCCGACCGACCCCGACTCCGGCGTACAGGCCGCGCCGTTCGCCAACCTCCTGCTGGGCGGGGAAACCGTGGTCGTGCAGGACCCACAATACCGTGACGCTGATGGCGCACTGTTCCAGTACGTTGGCGTCGCCGGCGTCGACCAGCCTCGCGTGGTGCAGGTGGGATTCGACCGCCGTCAGTAAAAGTCCAGGCCAAACCGCAAGCGGCGCGCGGGACGGGTCCGCATCGTGCGCATTGACTCGCTCCCGGCGCGCCGCGCGCGGATGAGCCTCGGCTGCCGTTTTGACGGACTGGGGCAAAAACACTACTATTAGCCAGGTCCCCAGGATGCTGCTCACCATCGACATTGGCAATACCGCTGTGACCATCGGCGTATTCCGTGTTGGAGCGACGGCCGATGCCGACACCAACGGGGCAAGCCCCGTGGAACGGCTGGTCACCACCCTGAGGGTCGCCACTGATTCCCGCAGGCTGGCCGACGAATACGGCATCATGCTCAAGAGCCTGCTGGAGTTCCGGGGCATCGCGTCCTCGGAAATCACGGCAGCGTGCATCTGCTCCGTCGTGCCTCCGCTGACGGCCATGTTCGAAGACGTTTGCCGGCGGTTCTTCGGCGTTCCGCCGCTGCTGGTGAACTCCGAAATCGACCTTGGGATGCCGGTGCGCTACGACAACCCGCGGGATGTGGGCGCGGACCGCATCGTGGATGCCGTGGCTGCGGTGCATTTGTACGGCGCGCCGGCGATTGTCGTTGACCTAGGCACCGCCACGGTCTTCGATGCAGTCTCGCGGGACGGAGAGTACCTGGGCGGCGCGATCACTCCCGGCATCAACCTGTCGGTCGATGCCCTCTACTACAACACGTCCCTGCTGCGGCGCGTGGAACTGGTCGCGCCGGACCAGGCCGTGGGCCGCAACACCACCGCCGCGCTGCAGTCCGGCATCGTTTTCGGCTACGCCGGGCTGGTCACCTCCATGGTGGAGCGGTTCAAAAACGAAATCGGCGCCGACGCCAGGGTCGTGGGCACCGGCGGTCTGGTGACGGTCATCGCCGACCACGCACCCGTTTTCGACGACATCAACCAGGAACTCACGCTGGTCGGTCTGGACCTGATCCACCGGATGAACGCCGGCAAGGCTCCCATTGCCAGGTCTGCTCTCTCCGGCGACTCCGGCAACTGACCTTATTGGTGGCCCACATGGAATCTGCGCTCGCTGGAAAGAACATCGTCCTGGGCGTGACCGGCAGCATCGCGTGTTACAAGGCGCTGGATCTCGCCAGCAAGTTGATGCAGGCCGGCGCCAACGTCGAGACCATCCTCAGCTACGGAGCGACCCAGTTCGTATCCCCGCTGGCGTTCCGGAGCCTGACGCATCGCTCCGTCGTCACCGACACTTTCGACCCCAACTCCGAGCAGAGCGTGGAGCACGTCGCGCTGGCGCGGTGGGCCGACATCGTGGTGATCGCGCCGGCGACGGTCCACTGCATCGCCAGGCTTGCCGGCGGGCTGGCCGACGATCCGTTGACCACCACGGTAATCGCCACCGAAGCTCCGCTGCTGGTTGCGCCGGCCATGGACGCCAACATGTACGACCATCCGGCCACCCAGGAAAACATCGCCCGCCTCCGCGCTCGCGACGTGACATTCGCCGGCCCGGCGCCGGGACGCCTGGCGTCCGGCCTGATGGGCATGGGACGGCTGGTTGAGCCCATCGATCTGCTGGGCCACATCGCCGCCGCGCTGGGCAAGCACGGAGACCTCGCCGGCCGCAAGGTGATCGTCAGCGCCGGCGGTACCCAAGAGGCCATCGACCCGGTGCGCGTCATCACCAACCACTCGTCCGGCCGCATGGGTTACGCCGTAGCCGAGGCCGCCCGCGACCGGGGCGCGGAGGTTGTCCTGGTAACCGCTCCCACCGCGTTGCCCGATCCGCCCCTGGTCCGCGTGGAGTCGGTCAAGTCGGCCCAGGACATGTGCGACGCGGTGCTCTACGAAACGTCGAATGCAGACGCTCTCATCATGGCCGCGGCCGTGGCCGACTACCGTCCGGCGGTCGCCGCGGAGCAGAAAATCAAAAAGACGGCCGCTGACGAGATGTCTATTGACTTGGAAAAAACCACGGATATACTGGCGACGGCTGTGGGCGATTTCATAAGGGTTGGGTTCTCCGCAGAGAGTGAGAACCTCGAAGCCAACGCAGCCGATAAAGTTCGTCGCAAGTCGTTGGATCTCATCGTTGCCAACGATATAACCGAAGAAGGCAGTGGGTTCGGCGTGGATACCAATCGCGTGGTCCTGATCGACCGTGAGATGCAGGTAGAGCGGCTTCCTCTGCTCACCAAATACGAGGTAGGCCACCGCATCCTTGATCGCGTGGCGACCCTGTTGGGAGGTCGCGCCGTGGCCGGCTAGCCAGACTTCTCGGCCGCAACCTCCACTACCCCGACCCACGGCCTGATAAGCAAACCCCATGAGACCCAACTACAGCCTCAGCATGTTGCGCGGCGACCTGTTCGGCGGGATCACCGCCTCGGTCGTGGGTTTGCCCGTCGCGCTGGCGTTCGGCGTCGCATCGGGCCTGGGCCCAATCGCCGGAATGTACGGCGCAATCGCCGTGGGATTCTTCGCCGCGGTGTTCGGCGGCACGCGCTCCCAGATCTCGGGACCCACCGGCCCCATGAGCGTCGCCATGGCGGTCATCGTCACCGTCCACTCCGAGGGCGATTTTGCCAAGGCCTTCACCGTGGTCGTCCTGGCCGGCGTGATCCAGATCGTGCTGGGCGCGATCAGGATCGGGCGATTCGTCGCCTATACCCCTTACTCGGTCATATCCGGTTTCATGACCGGCATCGGCATCATCGTCATACTGGTGCAGGTCGCCCCCTTCGTGGGCGCAGAGGCTCTACCGGGTGGAGTTTTGGCGAAAATCAGCGCCATCCCCGATGCGGTGGCCAACGCCCGGGTACACTCGCTGATTGTCGCCTCTATCACCCTCCTGGTGGGTGCGCTCTGGCGACCCCCGCTGAGCCGGTACCTGCCCGCGCCTTTGGCGGCCATGATCGTCGGCTCGGCCATCGGCATATTCTGGCTGACCGACCTCAGGGTCATCGGAGACGTGCCCACCGGCCTGCCCGACCTGCGGATTCCGGTGTTTGACATCGGCTTCATCGTCAGTTCGCTGACGCCCGCGCTGATCCTGGCTCTGCTCGGCTCCATCGACAGCCTGCTCACATCGCTCATCGCCGATGCGTTGACCCGCACCCGGCACAACGCCAACCGGGAACTGATCGGACAGGGTATCGGCAACACCATCGCCGGTCTCATCGGGGGACTGCCCGGCGCCGGCGCCACCCTGGGTACGGTCATCAACATCCGTTCGGGCGGACGCACTCCCTTCTCCGGAGTCGTGCGCGCCGGCGTCCTGCTGGCCCTCGTGCTCGGGCTGGGACGGTACGTGACGGAGATTCCCCACGCCGTCCTCGCCGGCATACTGGTGAAGGTCGGTTGGGACATCATCGACTGGCGGCTCATCAAGCGCGCCCATCGCATCCAGCGCGACCACCTGATCGTGATGCTGATCACGCTGGCCCTCACGGTGTTCCTCGACCTGGTCACCGCCATCGCCATCGGCCTGATCGCGGCGGGAATGGTGGCGGCGCGCCAGGTGGAACGCCAGGAACTGGACAGCGTGGTATCCACGCCCCTCCTCGACCAGACCTTCCTCTACGACTCCGCCGAGGAGGCGGCAGCCGCCAACGACGGCGACGAGTTCGCCGCCCATGTCGGCGTGGTCGGCATGCGCGGCCGGTTCTCCGTGGCATCATCCAGCAATCTGGTGAACACCATCGGCGGCGACATCCGCGACCACGAGGTGGTGATCTTCGATTTCTCTGAGACCCTCTACATGGACGACAGCGCCGCCCTGGTGGTGGAGCAGATGATTGACATCGCCACCGACGAGGACACCGAATCCATCGTCATGGGCTTGGCCGGTTCCCCGATCGAAGACCACCTGCACGCTCTCAACACCCTGCACCGAATCCCCGAGGACCGGTTCGTCACCAACCTTGACGAAGCCCGGGTCGTGGCACGCCGGATCCTCGAAATTGAACCCGAACCGGCGGAGGCCGACTGATGCGCATCGGAGTTTTCGTAGGAGCGTCCGCCGCCGACCTGATGAGCCTGGACGAGCTTATCGGTCGCATCAAGCAGGCCGAAGCCGACGGTTTCGACAGCTTCTGGATACCCCACATCTCGGCCCGCGGCTACGACGCCCTCACCGTTCTGGCATTGGCCGGAACGCAGACCAGCCGCATCGAGCTTGGCGTCGGCGTGGTCCCGACCTACCCGCGCCATCCCGTGGCGTTGGCGCAGCAGGCGTTGACCACGGCCACGGCCACCAACAGCCGGTTCATCCTCGGCATCGGCCCGTCGCACCGCCCGGGCATCGAGGAGAGCTTCGGCCTCTCCTACGACCGGCCCGCGCTCCACACCCGTGAGTATCTTTCGGTCCTCCGCCCCCTGATGGAAGAGGGACGGGTCCAGTTCTCCGGCGAGTTCTTCAACGTCAACGCCGAGCTTGACGTCCTCGACCGCCCGACCTGCCCGGTGGTGATCTCCGCCCTCGCGCCCCGTATGCTCCGCCTGGCCGGCCAACGAGCCGACGGCACGATAACCTGGATGGCCGGCCCGCGCGCCATCCGCGAGCACGTCCGACCACGCATCAACGCCGCCGCCGAAGCATCGGGACGCCCCGAGCCGCGCATCTGCGTCGGGCTGCCGGCCACCGTGTGCGACGACGAGGCCGTCGGCAGGCGCGCCGCCGCCGAGTCCTACGAGCGTTACGGCCGCCTGGTCAACTACCGCCGCATCCTCGACGTCGAAGACGTGGAAGGCCCGTCCGAAGTCGCCGTGGTCGGCAACGAAACATCTCTGCGCAGCCAACTCGAATCCTTCGCCGACGCCGGCGCCACCGACTTCATCGCCAACATCTTCACCGCCGGCGACGACCCCGAGTCCGACGCCCGCACGTATGCCGCCCTCCAAGACCTGGTCGGCAAGATCTAGAAGGCGGCCCGAACAATACCCGTCATTCCCGCTCAACCCGTCATTCCTGCGGAAGCAGGAATCCAGTGAACGTTCAAAGTGCCTTGCGTATGCAAACTGGACAACCTTCTGTCCGCCACAGTTCACGCACACGCGGTAGCAATCAACCAATGCTGCACGTATTTCGCCGTCCATGACACATCTCTGCTAAAATAGATGCAGAAATGGCGAGCAAGAATCTGGTATGGACGCGCAAACTATCGCAATCATCGGCGTTGGAGCAACATTTATAGCAGTGTTTATGCCGCCAATGATCATGTTGATACGTCGCGTCGACAAGCTGACCCAGGTTGTAACCGCTCTGGCGAATCACCTACACGATAACGAAGGGACGGCGACGTTTACGCTTCCGGCAGATTAGTCGCTGACTTACCCGTGTGCAGCGGTCACCCTCATCCCGAACTCCATGCAACCCAACGAACACCCCCCCCTCCCCATCCCCCACTGCTACTGGGTAATCCCCGGCAAACTCCTCGCCGGCGACTATCCACGCACCCTGGAAGAGGAAGAGTCGCGGGAAAAACTGGCCAAACTCACCGACGCCGGCGTCTCAGCGTTCATCGACCTCACCGAACCGGACGAGCCTACCAATTTCGGTGAGCCCATGAAGCCCTACGCCGACCTGCTTAACGGCCCATCGCACCAGCGTTTCGGCATCCGCGATATGAACGTGCCCGATTCCCCCGAGTTGACCAAAGCCGCATTGGACGCCATCGACGCCCACCTGGCGGCAGGCGAGACAGTTTACGTCCATTGCTGGGGCGGCGTCGGACGCACCGGCACCATAATCGGCTGCTGGCTTGCCCGCCACCACGAGCCCGGCCAAGCCGCCCTGGACCGCCTCAAAGAACTGTGGGAAAAGAATCCCAAATCACGACAACCGTGGATCAGGTCGCCTGAAACTGACGCGCAGATACGCTACGTCCGCGAGTGGGACGAAGACGTCGCCGCAGCGGCGGGAGCGGGTACGGCGGCGGAAAGAATCGCTGCCTATCACCGCATAACGAATACGTCTGGCGACGACTTCGATGCCTTGCCGCCGCAGGTCAAGGTCTGGTATCGGGATGACCGTATACAGAACGAGTCTTCGGTAAGTTTCGCTGACCTCCCGTCGGAAACTAAAGATTGGTATCGGAAGGTCGCGTTGGCTCAGCTCAAGGCAGACCAAACCGGCGATTATTCTGAATTGATAGCGTTGGGCGCATGGCCAGCCGACGAAGACGAAGCAGAGAGAGGCGAAGGCTGAACCACCCTTCGCCTCTCCGAACTGCCTGCAATGCGGACGATCGGCCTCTAGCTCACCGCTTCCTTGAACCGGCGGATCGCCTCGATGTGCTGGTCGGGGCCGCTCAGACCGGCGCGCATGGTGTTCACCGACAGGTGCGACGCGCCCACGTCGTTCCAGTCTGACGCCAGCTTGTTCCAGTCGTCCGGGTCGTTGCTGTCCATCAGCGCGACACGACCCTCCACGCCGATGGCGGACGCGTCCCGGCCGTAGCCCCGGGCCAGCTCACGCATCTCCTCCAGCTTTTCCCGACCCTGGCCATCCGGCTTGAACTGCGGGAACCAGCCGTCGCCCATCCGCGCGATGCGCCGCACCACCTGCGGAGCGCCGCCGCCGAACCACACGGGGATCGGACGCTGCACCGGCAGTGGGTTGATCCCGGCGTGGGTGATCTTGTGGTACCGGCCCTCGTAGTTCACGACCTCCTGGGTCCACAGCGCGCGCAGCACGTCGATCTGCTCGGCGGAGCGGCGGCCGCGGTTCTCCCAGTTCTCGCCCAGCGCCTCGTACTCAACGTCGTTCCAGCCCACGCCGATGCCCAGACGCAAGCGGCCGTTGGTCAGCACGTCCACCTCGGCGGTCTGCTTCGCCACCAGCGCCGTTTGACGCTGCGGCAAAATGATGATGCCCGTGCAGAACTCGATCTTCTCGGTCAGCGCGGCCAGGTACCCGAACATCACGAACGGCTCGTGGAACATGTCGTCCTTGTTGTAGGGACGGTTCCACTCGGCCCGCTGCGTGTGGTCCGCGCCCAAAACGTGGTCAAACACCAGCAGGTGCTCGTAGCCCAAAGCCTCGGCGGCCTGCGCAAAATCCTTCACGGCAATCGGGTCGGCCCCGATCTCGGTCTGCGGAAAAATGGCTCCTAGTTGCATGATGAAAGCGCTCCTTGATGGGAAACGGAAGTCTGATTGCATTGAGATTGCGAAGTCATTCTATCCGCCGCATCGCCTCCGCGCCACCAAAAGCCCACCGCCACCGCTCATGGTGAGCCTGTCGAACCATCCACCTACATCTCACCGCTCATGGTGAGCCTGTCGAACCATGAGCCTCCCAATATCCTGTCCATCCTGTGCATCCCTGTAAAATAATTGCCAACCTTTGAACGGAGCAACGCACAATGACCCCCGAAGCGCGCCAGCAGAAAATCGAATCCTACGCCAACGCCCACTCCCAACTGGTGGATGCCCTGCAAGAATTCCCCCGTGAGATGTGGCAGTTCCGCGACGAGCACGGCTGCTGGAGCATCCACGAGCACATCATCCACGTCACCGATAGCGAGGCCAACAGCTACATCCGCGCCCGCCGCCTCATCGCCGAGCCCGGCCGCACCCTCATGGACTACGACGAGAACCAGTGGGCCGTCGCCCTCGACTACCACGACCAGGACATCGACGACACCCTCAACCTGTTCAAGTGGCTGCGCGGCAAGACCCTCACGCTCATCAAATCCCTGCCCGAATCCGCCTGGGCCAACACCGCCTACCACCCCGAGAACGGCGACACCACCCTCGACGACTGGCTCGACATCTACGAAGCCCACGTCCGCGAACACTTGGAATACATGCAGCAAAACCTGGAAGCCTGGCAGGCCCAGCGTTCAACGTAACTGTGCGATTTTCCTGGCATCCGTGCCAAAACGGCGCCATTCCTGCGGAAGCAAGGAATCCAGGCAACCCGGATTTGTGCCATCGTGGCTATACTGGGAATCGATATGGGAGCACACCCGGTGCGGTCCGATGCCGTCGCGCTACCGGCCCCGCGTTGATAAACCCGCCTGCGCTCTGCTAGAATCGAAGGGCCGCGCTGGGGATTAGTCTAGTGGTAAGACGCCTGACTCTGGATCAGGTATCACAGGTTCGAATCCTGTATCCCCAGCCATTTCTTTTGCCTGTGCGGCTGCGTACTGCTCATCGGAGATCCACTTGCCCCCTAAAGTTCGCGAACTGGTCGCCGATTTGCAGCGGGCTGGTTTTGTTAACAGGGGTGGGCGGGGAAGCCACCGGAACTTCGTGCATCCAAACGTCCCAAAGCCTGTTACGATATCAGGCAATCTGGGCAACGACGCCAAGTTCTACCAGATCCGTGCCGTGAGAATCGCAATCCAGGAGTCCATCAAATGAAGGACAGCGCCCGGTACGTCAAGATAGTTGAATGGTCCGAGGAAGATCAATGCTACGTCGGCAGCGCCCCGGGTTTGATCTACGGCGGCTGCCACGGAGATGACGAACGCGCGGTGTTCGACGAGTTGTGCCAGATAGTTGACGAAGCCATCGCACTGTATCGCGAAGATGGCAAGCCGTTGCCGCCCGCAACTTCAGGCCGCGACTTGGCCAACACTTTAAGCGCTGCCTTATAGAGATCGCCGTATCGTAGCCGACCTACCCTTGTCGATACTGGTCGCCAGTATCTGAGAAGCACATGGCCTGCTCCACCGCCGACCGGTGCGAATACCTCCGGCGTGCCGGTGCCAGATGCTCGGTCCGGGCGTCCGGAGACAGGAGCCACTGTTTCAAGTCCGGCCGCATCATCCGTTCCATCGTTCGCCATTCCTCTACGGGGACCAGCACTGCGATTTCCACTCCGCGCCTGGTCACCATCTGCGGCCCGTCGGCGATTACGGCGTCGAGCAATTCGCTGAACATCGACTCGGCATCTTGAACCGACCAATTCTTGCTCATCTCACTACCCCCAATGCCCGCCGAGCCTTCCCCACCCCGCCACATCGCTGCGCTTCGCGCTGTGACAAACTGGGTACGCGTGAGGAGCATGTGTCATTGTGCTCGATCATGGAGTCTGGTATGCGTACGGTGGCGACAATAAGAACTCAGGAAGTTTTGACATGGCAGACGCACAGCACGTTGAGTGGTTGCTCCAGGGCGCAGAGGCATGGAACCGACGACGGGAGTCAGCTCCGTTCAAGCCTTTCCTGATGAACGCCGACATCTACGGTGAGTTCAACAAACGCGGGTTGCTCGACCAAAATGGACGCGTGCGGCTCAACAGGTTCAATTTGAGCGACGCAAACCTGATAGGAGCTATCCTCCGAAACACCGATTTCTACGAAGCTGACTTGCGTAGGGCCAAGCTGACCGCCAACTTAGATACAGTCGATTTTTGCCAAGCCGATCTTACCGACTCCGAGATCATGCTCACTTACGCAGGAAACGCCAGTTTCGGGTCCGCTACCCTCCACAATGCTAATCTCATACAGACTAATATTCAGTCAAACTTGCATCGTCATAGATAAGAAAGAATCGGCCATGGTCGCTATCGTGAGTGGCAAACAGCGGTGCGGGAGGTGCGGCAACCATGGCTCAGGAGAAATTTGCGGTACATTTGTCGGCGGAAGATCGCGGC
>JAPOQH010000050.1 GCA_026710825.1 Chloroflexota bacterium
GGCTTGCCGCAGCCGGCGTCGTTGCACGCCCGCACCCGCATCACCCACCGGCCGTAGTCCGCCACGGTGACGGCGGCGCTGGACGATGTGACCCTCACGCCGTCGTTCAACTGTCCGTCCTTGGGCCGCCAGCGCACCAGGTAGTCGTCGGCTCCCGCAACGTCGTCCCAGTCCGCCGACACGTCCAGTGAGCTCGGCTCTGTGGCAACCCTCAATCCGGTGGGCCTGGCGGGGACTTCCGTGTCGCCGTCGTCCTGCGCGCTGGCCGGACCGCCGGACCACAGCAGGGCCGTAATCAGCGCGGCGCCAACCAAGAGAGCCAGCGCGCCACCCACGAACAGCGGACGCGGCAAGAACCCGACGCCTGACACGGTGTTTCTCCAGCCCCGAAAGTTGGAGCGGATACGCGGATGTGACAAGGACTGTTTCACTTCGTGTTCCTCGCGTGGTTGGGCCTGTAGTGTGTGCCCTTTTGGAGCTTGCGCTATGGCCTTTGCCGTCCAGAAGCCGAACGCCCGCCCCGGTGGAAAGACGCCGTTAGAACGAGCACTCTGCGCTGTCGGCGGCAGCCGCGATGATGTTCAGGTTGGCGAAATTGGCGGATCCGCTGGTGATCCCCTTCAGCGTGATCGCCCCCGCGGTCGCGCCGTCGAACGTCACGGTGATGACACGGTCGGAACCGCTGTCGGCGCCGGCGTGGGTGGCGAGGTTGGTCCCGGTTCCCATGCACAGGTGGATCTTTTCGCTGTCCACCTGGCTGGCGCCCAGGGAGTAGTCGGAGATGGTATCGTTCCCGAAATCTTCGTAGAAATAGAATGCGTCGTCCCCGGCTTCGCCGCTCAGCGCGTCGTCGCCCTCACCACCGTCAAGCGTGTCATCGCCCGCGCCGCCGTGCAGCACGTCGTTGTTCCAGCGACCGCGCAGCGTGTCGTCGCCCGCGCCGCCGTGCAGCACGTCGTTGCCCGAGTCGCCGCGCAGCATGTCGTTGCCATCGCCGCCGTACAGCACGTCGTCGTTATAATTGCCGTACAGCACGTCGTCGCCGCCATGGCCATAAAGCGCGTCCTCCCCCCGCCCTCCGTACAGCCTGTCGCCACCCTCGGCGCCGCGCAGAGTATCGTTCCCCCTCCCTCCGAAGACGCAGTTGCTCTTGCCGGCGGGGATGGTATGAGTACTGTCGCCCGACCCGAGGAAGAGGCCAATGACAGTCCGGCGATGCACCGAAAGGGGACCAATGGCATCGCCGCGCCGCGCCCGTATCTGGATTTGGATTTGACCCGGGCAGTGCAGGCCGGCGATGATGGCGGACTGCCTGCCATCCTCCGTGGTGATGGTGGTTCCATCGATGGCGGTCCATGGCTGTCTCCACAAACCATCGTCGTACCAACTGAAGTACTTGTACTCGTAAGTGAGGGAACTGTCGTCGGGGTCGTCCCAGCTCAACTTGACGCTCTGGTTGGTGCCGGGCGCGACACTGAACCCGGTAGGCGGGGACGCAATGGTCGGGTCGCTGGGCGTGACCCATATCAATGTGTTAAGACAATAAGTCTGGTTTCCGGCCACCGCCCGCATCACGAGACCGTGGGTCTCCCCATTGGCCAGGCCGGTCACCGTGTACGTGGTGGTGGTGGCGTCGGTGCCGTCGGCGTCCGTCCAGACGACGAGTTCCGAGTTGAACCCTATTCCCGTCTGGTAATGGTACTGGTACTTGGTGATGGCGGGGTCGTTGGGATCGCTCCAGCGCACCTCGACGCCGCCGGCCACCGGCTCGGCTCCAACGACGGTGATCCTCTTGCCCCGGCAATCATCCTTCAGCCAGGCTTGGTGGAGGTCTATTACGTCCCAGAGATAGAAACTGGAGAAGCTCAAGTGGCCGGGCCGGTACGAATACACCTGCATCGTGGTTTGGGCCAGCACGACGAGGCCGTCATCGCGCTCGCCCTGCAGCTCCACCTCGTACTCCCCGTCTTCGGACACGGTGAATTCGGCGGTGGTCGCCTCGGCATCAGCGGATATCTTGTCACCATCCTGGAAGTCCGCCCCATCCAGTTTCCAGCGCAGCGTGTAGGAGGAAACGTCGTGCACCGCGACCCAGCTGGCGGTTAAGGCTCTCGGCAGCAGTTGGTTTTCATCGTCCAGCTTTGGAGCCAGGCTCAACACAGACGGCGTAACGGTGGTCGTGTCCTTCACCCGCGGACCGCAGCCCACATCATCAAGGCACGCTTCCACCCGCACCACCCAGTCCCCATGGTCGGCCACCGTGATCACCGCCTCGGATGACCGCACCTTCACTCCTTCGTTCAGACCGCCGCCGGCGTCCGCTGCACGCCACCGCACCCAATAGTAGGACGCCCCAACGACGTCAGCCCAGTCCACCGACACTCGCAGCGACCCTGCCTCGGGCGATACCCGCAATCCGGTAGGCCGGCCCGGAACGACCGCGAACCTCCGGACCAACCCCGGTCCGCAGCCGGCGTCGTTGCACGCCTCCACCTGGATCAGCCACTGACCCTGCTGGGTGACCCTGATCGCCGCGCTGGTGGTCTTTGCTTGCGCCTCGCTCAGCGTGCCCTTGCTCCGGGGACCCGCTTTCTGCCACTTCAACCGGTAATGGGTGGCCTTCGCCACGGCGGGCCAGCTGGCGACGAACTCCAACGGGTCGGCCTGACCGGCGACCTGCAACTCGGTGGGCTTGGCCGGCACGGCCCCTTTGACCTGGAACCTGGCCAACTGCGCTGGGCTGCAGCCAGCCTCGTTGCACGCCTGCACCCGCACCACCCAATCGCCGAAGTCGGCCACGGTGATGGCTGCCTGGGACGACGTTACGGACAGGGGTTTGCTCAGCTGGGCGTCGCCAGCGTCCTTGCGCCACCGCACCGCGTAGGATGCGGCTTGCGGAGCGTCGTTCCAGTCCACCGCCACCCTCAGCGAACCGGGCTTGGTGAATGTCCGCAGTCCGGCGGGCCTGGCCGGTGGCTCCGGCGTGGGTTCGGGTGTCGGCTCCGGTGTGGGTTCGGGTGTCGGCTCCGGGACGGGCTCAACCTCGAACTGCCTGGCAACGGGCTTGCCGCAGCCGGCGTCGTTGCACGCCCGCACCCGCATCACCCACCGGCCGTAGTCATCCACGGAGACGGCGGCGCTGGAAGATGCGACCCTCACCCCGTCGTTCAACTGCCCGTCCTGGGGGCGCCAGCGGACCAGGTATTCGTCGGCTCCCGCAACGTCGTCCCAGTCCGCCGACACGTCCAGCGAGCCCGGCTCCGTGGCAACGCTCAGCCCGGTGGGTTGGGCAGGAACTTCGGTGTCGCCCTCGTCCTGCGCGCTGGCCAGACTGTCGCCGGACCACAGTAGGGCCAGGGCGAGCATCAGAACTAGCGCAGACGCCAAGGCGAGCAGCGGCCACCGTCGCATAGCCTGGGCGAGACCTGGGAGATTCATGCAATCACCGCCTGAGAGTGACCGGCCCGGAGTTCCTGGTTTCCCAAGCTGGATGAGGATGAAAGTCGGAAGGAACGGTGCCCATCCGTGCATGGCGGGTAGACCTGGACCGGTTCCCTCTCACCGAGCGGCCCCGAGCACGCGGGCAATAGCCATACGAAAACGGAGGCCGTTTGCGACCGCCGAACCGACACATGGTCATGCTGGCCGGCTGGCTGGGCCAAGGCCTTGACACGTTTGCCTATGCGCATCGTGAGTCTCAACATTCTTGTCTCCGGCCGGATACCGGCACGGCTCGCCGCATCAGCAATGGCACACGCGTAAAGCCTGAGAACGGAGCGCCGCGACAGCGCGTCCGCGTCCCCAAGAGGCCATTCTGCGCATCAGAACGTCACACTTCCCTACACGGCTCAAGAGTTTAGCACTCTAAACATCAATAGAGCGTATCTATTACATCCAATATGGTATTTTTTCAATCACCAACAGCATTCGCCCAGCCAGCGTGAATATCTTCCCTGGAGTGGGCCAGCCGTCATGACGCCAACCGCAGCTGGCAGTGCAGGGCCGCCGGATCGCCGGACGGACTTCGCCACCCCGTGGCCCCTGCGGTTATGGGACTGTCCAACCCCTGCTTCAGGGTCCGGGCCAGCAGGGGCAGGTCACCGGCCGCCGCTAGGAAGCTCTCCGCCGCCGGCCAGGTGTCGCACACCGTCAGGACCGGCAGCGCCAATGTGGCGCAATGTCGCCGGCGGGCCGGTTGGCGCCCGTGGGCACGATGGGCGACCTCACCGCAGATCTTCCGCCGGCGAGGAGCCCATCGTTGAACAACAGAAGCCCGTCGTCATCGAGCTGGCCTTGGCTGAAGCCCTGGACCGGTTGGTGAACCTCATCGAGGAACTCAGAACCGACGCGAGCCTGCGCGTGGAGATCACCACCGATGAGACCAATCTGGTGAAACTGACCTTCTCCGGAACCCCGAGCGTTGGCTATCCCCTGCAGCGAGAGGTGCGCGACATTCCCGGCGAGGTGGTCCGGCGCATCTGGAACGATGGTCTGCGCGACTACTACATCGCGTAACCTACGGCCTTCGCTCCGGCACGCGGCGCACCGGCTCCGACGCCAGAGTGTCGCCTGTCGGGCTGGCCAACTGACGTTCCAGCGCCGTGAACAGATCGACCAGCTCGGGCGCTTCAAATGCGCGGTTACGCCGTCCCACGTTGACCTGCCCCAGCACTCCGGCCTCCCCCAGCCGGTCCATGGCCTGGTTGGCCGCCTGGAACGAACGCCCGGTCAGCTCGGCCGCGGTCGCCACGGTGAGTACCGGAGCCGCTGGCAACGTTCCGATCAGTCGCTGCACCGCCGAGTCCCGTCGTGGATTTCCCGCTCGCTGGCGCCAGGTCTCCTGCAGTTGGCGCACTCGTTCCTCA
>JAPOQH010000068.1 GCA_026710825.1 Chloroflexota bacterium
ACCAACTCCGGTGATCCCCAGGTGGTTCGCACCCATATGCGGAGGCTCAGGCGCAAGTTGGGCGACGACGCCGACAATCCGAGGTTCATCTTTACCGAACCCCGGGTGGGATACCGGATGCCTGCGCCGGACATCGCGGACTGAGTGCGGCGCCATCACAACGATTTAGGGCATTACCAGGCGGTCCTGTAGCATCGGCTTATTCTGTCAGCTGAGTCGCGCGCATCCGGTATTTCAGGTTGCGGATCTCCTCACTGGATTGATGGTAACGGCAGTCCCTGAAACGTAGAGCGTGCTCCGCCGCCAACTATGGATCGCCCAAACGATGTATGCGGAAGATCCGGCGCCGCGTGGAGAGGGCGCTGACGAAGAGACCATCGAGGGTTTGGCGTAGCCTGGCTGGTGGCGTGACGATCGGGGCTTCGTGCCGGGCTTTCATCAGGCCACTGCACACCGAGGCTGTCGGCACTGTCTGGGCCGTCTCGTACCCGGCCGACAGATCCTATTGAGGGTATCTCCGCCAATCCATATTGGGGTCAAACCCTGTACGAGATGGCCCAGACATCTTCGCAGGCACATCATGGGAGTGTGACATTGACCTCGAAAGCACAGGTTAGTCTGCAGTTTGGTACCAGGCCTCATACGCAACCACTTTGCGCAGTTTGTCGTTGTGAGGAACGCGGCGTGGCAATACTGTTTGCATAGGGCGCTGCCCATGCAACGTGATTGCCACGCCGCGCTCGCCGCGCCTAACTGAGTAGGCCTTGAGGTCTGCTCAGCTGCCCTGTACGGGCCCGGTAACGGTTACCTCAACCGCTTCCGACAGTTCCCGGCCGTTCCCAGTGCAAATCGCTCTCTGGACGCCGCAGTACTCTGGGGCCGGCGCGTTGGTGTTGGTGACGGTGACGACGGGTTCAGCGTCTGGATCCGTAGGTGTACCGGACTCGGTTGTTGTTCAGATCCTGGTGGCTGGTATTACCGCCGGCGGTGAGTGTCACCGAACCGTCGGACTCGTCGTAAGTTACCCGGCCGTTGTCGGCATTGGGGTTCGGTTGGGAGTAGACGACGGTGGTGAACTTGGGTCGGCGCATGTTGTTGAGTTTCGGTCTCTCCGCGGTGACGGAGAATACGGGAAGGTCGATGGGACGGACCGGATCAGGGCCGGAGTAGTTGATGCCCGGGCCGAAGGTCGGGAAGTTGGGGTCGATCGTGGGCGTCTCGCCGTCTTGATTGTGGAAGAAGAAAGTGCCGACCGTGTGTCTCTCGCGTACCGTCGCAGCCGTGTCCGGGTCGGTTGTTGTTTCGATGATGGAGCAGCGGTATGTGGCTCCCAGTTCTGCGGTGGAAGTTTGCTCGATGAGCATGGTGTATTGGCCAGTGGTCCAGTCGAGCGGGAGCACCGCGACGATGGGTTGACCTTGCACGTTCGGCGCTACGATCACCCACCCATCGCTGTGGGGTATGGTGTGCTGCTTTACCTGCTGATCCCATGAGGCGCAGAGGGCGGCTTTCGTGGGACGCCCGTCTTCTTGTGCGTGGGCTATGCGGTTGATGATGGCAACCACGAATACGTGGCCGTTGAGGCGCATGCGGCCGGCTATGTATGTCGTGTTTCGGTGTGTGGCCCCGAGGCCCGGGTCGGTGTTCACGGTGAATGTTGCCCGGTAGCTGGTCGCGGAGGGCTGCGGGCTGGTCCAGTTCCATATCGCGCTGGCGGGACTTGCCGGCAGGTTGGTGAGGCAATGTGTGGCCAAGCGCCGGGACCCGTCAACCGACGCGGTTTGGTACCGCGCGATTCCGTCGGTTCGGAGGTCCGCCATGAGACCGCCGTTTTGGCCGACCACGCGGGCGTTGTTCAGGGGCATCTGGCCTCGGTCGCGTTTGACCAGCATAGCATTGGCATCGAGGCGAACGCCGGCGGTCTCGCGGTCGATGGACTTCACATTGTATTTGAGCAGAATCGCATTCGTGCCGGCCCCTTCCGCGTAGTCGGCACGCACGCGCCATTGGTTATCGGAGCCTCTGATTTTGAGGACCGCCTGGGGAGTTCCGTGTACGGCGACATTCTGATCGAAGGTGACCCGTACCGTGACGTTTTCGTCGCGAAGGTAGGCAGGGTCGCAACTTGGTCTGAGGATCTCGGTCCTGGTCACGTTGGGTCTGCTGATTGAGCCGTTGGCTTTGTGGTTGGGAAGAATGCCCGGGGCGGTGTGCGTGAGCACGGCGGGAGTACCAGTGGTCTTGTGCCGGATGAATCCCTGGGGGTTGTGGTCCAGGGTTTCGGTGTTGTCGCCGATGCGCACTCCGTCGTCGTCGTGCCAGTGTTGCGGAACGGTAGTGCCGAAGTAGACGGTGTTGTCGGTTGCTCCGGCGTAGACCAGCGTCTTGTTCCGCCAGCCGACCTCGAGATTGAAGGTCGTGGCGGCGTCGACGCTCACCGGTTCGGTGAAGGTTACGCCGACGACGAAGAGGTCTCCCGCGCCGTAGGTGTCGTCTCCGGGCGGCCTGGATAGCCAGGCTTGCCAGTTGGTGTCGTCCATGTTCCAGGCGTCCATGATCTGGACGCCGTTGGCGGCGATGCGGGGCGCGTCGGACGCATTGGGTTGTGCGTCGGTGTTTGGAGGATAGGTGAAAAGCAGGCTTGCGGCTATGATGATCGCCAGCGCGGTGATCGGCAAAAGCCGTAGGGCGGTTCGGAGGTTGTGATGACTAAGACGTAGCCGGTTCATTGTTGGCCTCCTCTGTGATCCGAGACGGATCCTCACATGCGATCGTGACTTTGATCTTTGAGGCACATTGGCAATAATTTCTTACTCAGCCCGAAAGCGCCGTGGCGACAATGGGCAGCCTAAAATATTTATGATGACGTTCCCGACCCGGCAGGGCGGGTCTGTACCGGTAAACGGTGGCAACGTCGGCGGCGCCGCTCTTACACCGACAGGGATGGGTGTAAAACCCACGCCGAAAAGGTTGCCAAATCCGTCGGCGTGGGCGGCTGGATAAACTGGTGGGTTATTGGTTTTGGGTGTATGTGTATTGGACGCCGTTGTTGTTGACGTGTTCGTGGCTGGTGGCGGCACCGGTGGTCAGCGTGATGGATCCGGTTTTTGCGTCGAAAGTGACCAGGCCGTTCCGGACGTCCTCGTTGGGCTGGAAGTAAAACACCATGACCTGGTCCGGTCGGGGTACGTCCTGGAGAACGGGTCGCTCGGCGGTGACAGACAAGAGTGGGAGGTTGATGGGTCTTATCGGGTCGGGACCTTCGTAGATGATGGCCGGTCCGAAATCGGCGTAATGGGGGTCGATTTTCGGTGGTTGGTTGTTGTAGTTGTTGAACCCGAAGGTCCCGACATTGCGTGTGTCGCCCCATTCACGGCCTGTTGCCGGGTTGATGGCGTGGTTGGTGATCCTGCACCGGTACCGTCCGCCGTCGTCGCCCTGATGGACGCTTTCGATGGACATCGTGTAGCGTCCGGTGGACCACTCGTAAGGCAGGAAAACGACCGCTGGTGTTCTGGATCGTGATGGTGGGACGATTTTCCAGCCCTGGCTGCTGTTGGTGACGGTGACCTGGGCGGTGTCGACTGACGTGGCGCAGAAGGCCGCCCTGGTTTGGCGGCCTTGATCGTTAGGATTCGGGACGCCGTTCGTGATGCCCATGGCAAAAAGTTGGCCGTTGATGAGCATGCGGGCCGCATGGTAGGTGGTGGCTGTTTCCGTAGTGGAGTCGCCCGGATCGAGGTTCACGGTGAAGCTGGCCGAGTGCCCGCTCGTTGTGGGTTGGGGTGTGGTCCAACTCCAGGCTGCAGTGGCGGGTCCGGCCGGCAGGTTGGTGAGGCAATACAGGTCGGGGCGACGGGCTCCGTCGACCGGAGCGGTGTCGGAGCGGGACAAGCCCGGGGTGCGGAGGTCGGCTAGAAGGCCGCCGCGGTAGCCGAGGATGCGTGCCCGGTTCAGGGGTCCTTTGGCCCGATCACGGCGAATGAGCAGGGCGTTAGGATCGACGCGTATTCCGATGCGTTCTCGATCGGTAGGCTTGATCTTGTACTGGAGCGTTATGTTGTCGGAGCCGGTGCCTTGGGTATAGTTCGCGCGGACTCGCCACTGGCCGTTGGCTCCCCTGATTTTCAAAACCGCCTGGGGCGTGCCTCGGACGGTGACGGGTTGGTTGAAGGTGATCCTGACCGTGACTAGTTCGTCGCGGGCGTATGTGGAGTCGCATTCTGGCGGGAGGATCTCGGTTTGAACCACCCGGGGTCGGCTGAATTCGCCGGTGACCTTGCGATCCGGGTACGTGCCTGGCGCGGCGTGGGTGAGCACGGCGTTGACGCCGGTTACTGGGTGACGGAAGTAATCGGCGGGATTATGATCCAGGGTTTCGGTGTTGTCGCCGATGCGCAATCCGTCATAGTCGTGCCAGTGTGCGGGGACGGTGGTGCCGAACCACAAGGTGTTTCTGTCCTGGCCTGCGTATACCAGGGTCTTCATGGTCCAGCCAACCTCGACTTTGAAAGTAGCTGCGTGGTTGACCTGGACCGGTTCGTTAAAGGTGACGCCGACGACGAAGAGGTCTCCGACGCCGTGGGTATCGTCGCCCGGTGGCCGAGAAAGCCAGGCTTGCCAGCCGGGGTCGGTCATCTTCCAGGCATCGATGATTTTGACGCCGTCGGAGACGATGTAAGGTGCGCCGGATGAGTTGGGCTGTGCGGTGGTGTCCGGAGGATTGGTGAATAGCAGGGTTGCGGCTATGATTATTGCCAGGCTGGTGATTGGTGCGAGTCGGAGGGCGGTTTGGAGGTAGTGATGACGAAAACGTAACCGGTTCATTGTTGGCCTCCTCTGTGATCCGAGACGGATCCTCACATGTGATCGTGACTGTGATACTTGAGGCACATTGGCAATAAGTTCTTACTCAGCCCGAAAGCGCCGTGGCGACAATGGGCGGCCCAATAAATTTATGATGTCGTTCCCGCTCCCGCAGGGAGAGGGTCGGTACTGGTAAGCGGTGGCAACGTTGGCGGCGCCGTTCTTACCCCGACAGGGATGGAGGTAAAACCCAAACCGACAAGGTTGCCAAGTCCGTCGGTCTGGGCCACGACAGGACGGCCGTACGCCGTCCTGCCGAAGCTGTCGCCTTGGTTAGTCGTTATCCACCAGAGTGACGAGGGTGCTCGCCGTTCCGCCCGCCACATGACGATCGGGCAACCTGCCGAAACCGATGGTGATGCCCTCGGAGTCGTCATCGTCGCTGTCGTCGGTGGCCGTCACGGTGAAAGTCTTCATCGTTTCAGAAGCCCCGAACGTCAGCTTGTCCGGCACCGCCGAATGATCGGCGCTGGTCGCCCCTCCGACGTAGGACACCGTCAACGGGATGACCACCTCGGTACCCTGGGGCCGATGCAACGACACAACGACGGTGGCGCTAACACCGCCCTCAGTCGCGAAGTAGGAAGAACTACTGAAGGACACCTCGGTGTCGAACACCTCTGTCTCGGTGAGGCCAATGCTGTAGCCGCCGATGTAAAATTGTTGGCCGTCCTCGTGGCCGAAGGCCGTGATCTCTCCGTGGTAGGTGTAGGTGACGCCTGCAGGCGGTGTTGTCGCCTCGAAATTCAGATACACGGAATAGTCGCGATAGTGGTTTCCGTTCCCGAGGTTTTCCTGCAGGGAATCATCCAGCAGCGTGTAAGTGGTGCCGTCGTAGCGGTACACGCGCCCACGCAACGACCAGGCGGGATAAGAAACCGTATCTCGCGAGGAAATCTTGAGTTCATACTCATACCCAGGCTTGGTTTCAATGCGGAATCCATCGTAGCTGTCACCGCTCAGCAGATAGCCCTTGAGGCTTTGGTCGGTGGTGAGGAGCCCCGCGTTGCGGTCGCCGTCAGGCATGAGGTCCTTGGAGCCAGTCTCGTACACGACCGCGACCTGGGTGAGTTTGATGGTGTAGGTCCCGGTCTCTACGCTATCGGTGTGGACCCAGGCCAGGTATATGCCGCTATCCGCGACGGTGGATATCCACAGGTCGCCGTCGCCAGATCCGGCATTGACGGCCGATTTATCCACTGTTCCGCTCGGGTACAACACGAACACGTTCGGATTGGGGAGGGTGCCTTCGCCTGCGTCGGCGCCGGTCACGTCGACCCGGTAACGGACGCCCGCATCCAACCACATGAGGTACCCGTCGGCGTCATCGGTTGTTGAACGGGTTCCGGTCACTGGCGCTCCGGGAAACAGGACTCCCGGGGCGACGCAGCCGCCCACGTCGGAGATGGTTCCACCCTCTGCCCTGCTGGCCAGGCTGCTGGTGTCCAGCACAGTCAGGGAGTAGCTCCCTGTCGCCGTGCCTTCTATTCCGATGAAATGGATACCGTCGTCGCCGGCGTGGTAAGTGGTGAAGGCGCATTTACTGGCGGATTCTGCCCTAGCGTTCCCGCCCTTCGGGTAATCGAAGATGTCCAGGTTCGCCCGGGGCCATCCCCTCACCCCGGTGAGTCTGGCTCCGCCCTCGAGCATGATTAGGTATTGGTGATCTGTTTCAAGCCAGACCGAGTACCAGTCCACATCGTTGGCGGCGTTGATTGCTCCCGAAACGTCGGTGTTGTCGGTGGCGACGTGGCCGGATGTAAAGACTCCTGGTTTCGCGGTGTCCTGATCAAACGGTTCGCCCTTTCCGGCTTGACCGTCACTCCAGATCCGCAGACCATAGGCGGCCCCATGGAAATCGTGATCGCTGAGGGCTTGTGTAGCCGTGGTTGTGATGGTGATGTCGCCGTTTTCTTCCTGGGTCTCGGTGTCGGTGTAGGTTCTCTCCATGTAGTTGGCGGCCCTGGCCGTCAACTCGACGAAGTAGTCGCCCGAGGCGGAGGGTTCGAACGTGGCGGTCACCCAATGACTGTTTCCGTCTCCGGACCGGTCTCCATCGCTGCCGACGGCGGTGAATCCGGTCACGATGGCGCCGGAAGAATCACGGATGTTGATGATTCTGAAATCTACGATGGAGGTGTACCCGTACAGCAGCAGCATGTACTTTTGACCCTGCTGCATGGGCAGCCTGATCCAGTCCGTATCGGTGAGGCTGTTGTGGGGCGGGAAAAACTCGCCGTGGTAGGTTTCCCCGGGGCTCACGCTGGCCTTGGTGCCGATGGTCGCAGTCTCGGGATCGGCGTCGAAGACGGAAACGGTGTAGGCGCCGGTGGTTGTTGGCGTGTAGTGGACGGTTACCACGACTTCACCTTCCACCGTCTCTTGGGTCCGGTGGGTTTCGACCTCGCCGGCATATCCACTCACTCCCGCGCCTACGTAGTATGTCCCTGCGCTGCTCGGGGTGAAGTAGGCCCTCTGCCCGCTGTTTGCTGCGGAGGTCTGGGCCCCTTGGGTCGTTTGCGCATCCCCGCTGGAATCGTAGATGCCGGAGAGTTTAATATTCTTGGCGCCGCCGCTTGTGGCCTCGAAGCCGTATTTCTGGTTGGCCTGGAGTTCGACCTTGTACCAGTCCTTGTCGCCATAGAAGTTGATCTGGCCCTGATGTTTCTGGCCGACCGTGAGGGTCTCCATGCTGTCAATGCTGGCCGGGACGTCGGCGAGGTCCTGTCCGTTCATGGCCAGGCGCAGCGGGTTGCCGTTCGTGCGCATGACGCCGCCGTTGGCGTTGGTGCGGGCGCTGAAGTCTGACAGGGAGTAGAAAACGTTCCGGGTTGTGGCTATTCGGTTCCCACCGCTGGTTTCGGTCGTGGACCCGGCCTGCTGAACGGACAGGGCGAAGCCGTGCATCGACCTGTCGTCGGTGGTGGAGGTGGACGCTATTTGCAGGCTGGCTACCCCAGACTCGCTGCTCCTCTTGACCACGATCCAGTAATCAGTGTCGGGTTGAAGGGTGGCGTCGTCGGGAGCCGTGAAGACGTCCACGTCGGCGTCCAGGTTTTGGGGGCTGGCCAGATCGTAGAGCTTGGCTCCATGCGTCGAGCCGGAGGAGGCGTGGATCGATACTGCGATGCTGGGATCCCCTGACTGCGAGGCTATCTCGAGATGCACGGTGTGGAGGACGTAGCCGCTTTGTGAAGGCCCGGTGCGGAACCGCTGTGCCACCAAGACATCGCCGACCGTGGCAGGGCTCAAGCTCGGAGAAATTTTGGTATTGCTCACCAAGACGGCGCTTTCGTCATTGAAGCCCCGCGTCGTTGAATCAGCGGGGTCATCCTCAATCACCACCGACACCGGAGCTGATTTCGGAGATTTGCCGCCCGCAACGTGGGCGCTGACGGCGTAATGGACGGTGCCCGGCTCGCGCTCGGAATCGTCGTCGTAGGACGTTTCGGCGCTGCCGGTGTCGTCCATTAGTACCGCCAGGTCGTCGACGCTGGCGCCACTAAGGATCTGGTAGCCGGTGACGGTAGCGTCATCGGGAGCGGTCCAGTTGAGGGAAACGCCTTCCACGCCGACCACCGCGAGTAGGCTGTAGGGTCCGGCGGGCGGCGTGATGCTCGCCGTGCCGGAATATCCGCTGGCGCCGGCGTCGTTGACGGCCTGAACCGCGTAGACGTATGCGTGCCCAGCCTGCGCGGTGTCGTCGGTGTAGGTGTTGGCTGAAGAGCCGGTGTCGTTCACCAGCACGGGCAGGTCGTTGGCGTGGGGGCCTCGGCGGATGCGGTAACCGGTTATGGAATCATCTGCAGGGTCGTTCCAGGACAGGACGGGGATGCCGTAGTCCGGGGCAACCAAAAGGCCGGTCGGCGTCGCCGCCGCACCTGCTGGAGGAGCGGACACGGTTTGCTTGGCCTGGCTCCAGGGTCCGCTCCACGGACTGGCGGTGTTCTGGTCCATGCGGGCGCGAACCCGCACCATGTACTCGACGCCCTCATCCAAGCCATTGATCGTGAGCGTTGTGGCAATGGGGTAGGCGTTGCGGTCCTCGTCGCGCCAGGAGGGCCAGTTCTGGTCACTTCTGGTCCACGTGACGCGGTAGTCGTCTGCCGTGTCGGCTTCGGGCGCCGTCCAGGTGATCACCAGTTGGCCTGGTTCGACGCTGGTGAGACTAAGGCGGTTAACGCCTCCTGGTCGCACTGGCCCGAGTGTGGGTGTTGGGGATGGCGCCGGTGTGGCCGTTGGCAGCGGGGCTGGAGCCGTGATGGATACCGATTGGGACTGTCCTCCAACGCCGGCGGAACCGATGGCCGCCACGGCATAGACATAGGAACCGCCGTCCACAACGGACGTGTCCGTATACCTGGTCTTGGTGTCGCCGGTGTCGACCACCAGGGTCGCCAGGCGGTCGGTATCGGGCCCGCGCAAGATGCGGTAACCCGTGACGTCGTCGCCGGTGGGGGCGGTCCAGGAGAGGTTGACACTGCCGTCCTGTGCCTGGGCGGACAAACTGGTGGGAGCACTTGGCGGCGTGGGCTCAGCCAGCGTGGTAACGGTGATGGATGTGGACTGCGCGCCGTCGCCATCCGGTCCGGTCGCCGTCACCGTGTAGGTGTATTCGGTTTCGGCTGAGACGGTGTCGTCCACGTGGGACGTGCCGGTGGCGGAGGCGATCCTGGTTAACGCGCCGCCGTCGGTCGCTCGTAGGACGTGATAGCTGGTTACCGCGCCCCTTGCGGGTGCGGTCCAGGAAATGATCGCCGCGTTGTGGGCGACGTTCGAGCCGGCGAGCCCGGTTGGGGCGGCGGGAGGATGCCCCTTCACCCGGAAAGTGTCACTTCTCGCCCAGGGCCCGCTCCATGGATCGTCGGCATGCTCACCCGTGTTGTACCGGGCACGCATCTGAACCTTGTAGTTTTCACCTCCTGGGAGGTCGTGCACCGTATAAGACAGAGCAGAGCCGCTGGGGTAAGCGTTGCCCCGGTCGTCCTGATTTTCGTCTCGCCAGCCCGCATAAGCCTGGTCTTCCGGTGTCCACGAGATACGATAATCCGATGGTGTGGTTTCCGGCTGTTCCCAAGAAATTACAAGCTGGCCCGGGTTGTCACTGGTCAGTGTGAGTTCCGGTATGCTGCCCGGCTCTCCTTGCGCCAACAACCGAGCACTCGGCAGCGCGACTGCGGCGGGCAGTATTGCAAGCACGGCCACGACAAATGCAATCCGAATCGCTAACATTTGCTTGGTCATTATTCGAACCTCCGGCCAACCCCCACAAAATCAAGGTACTCATGGTCTCGTGGCGGCAACGCCTGTCAGATGCATAGTCGGAAGATGTCGTGGGAAGTCGTAGGTTTTCCCGACTACATTCAACGAAGAGGCTAAGTGTTGCCCAGTAATTGCAATAGGTGCTTTATCATCAATTTTGAATGGTACTTTATGTATGCTATTTCATTAATATTGATGCTAATGCAGTGTGTAATTACCAACCAAATCACCCAAATAGTTATATGATTGATAGGTGGATATCGAAAATTACATGCAAAACTACTGAGCATCCGTACGTGCCGGTTGATGTTCATGCGCCGGTGGGCCGGCAGCGACCACTCCAGGCAATGCGAGCAGCTCAGGTGCCGGCCAGTGACGACCAATGGATGGAGGTGGCGGAACGGACTTGAAACGCTTCCAGGCAAATCGTGGCAACAAGGCCCGGGCGATCCTTCCGACTGCCCTGGAGAACCCACGGCTCCCGTGACGTCCGGCTATCCCAGCTCGTCGCTGTGCCGGCGGCATAGCCGGGCAGACGTCTCGATAGGTTTTGCAACCCCTCTGATCGGTGGATGCAGTGCGCACACATGCCGGCGTGCGCCGCAAGCGTGACCGAGCGTGGTCCCGGCGCACGATTGGAGTGGCGGTCCGGTATTCGAGGTCCCCATCGTTACACTGCGGCGGTTGTACTGGCAATGGCCCAACCCTCAGGAGTGGCCGGCCGCATCTGGATCGACTCCGCTCGCCGTTCAAATCGGTGCGGAAACGGTGTGAGGGGCTATGTTCCGGGTTGGTTGCAGAGGGGTCAAAATGCGAAGCGGGTGTGCTGGATGAAAATCGAATGCCGCAAAGGACCGTGTCCTGCCTGCCAACAATGCGAACGCGGCATCGACTCCGAACCCATGGATTGAAGCCCATTGTCGAATGCAAGCATTGCGTTAATTGATCACTGAATTAGTTAAATGACCAATGGGGACTGGTACATTCCGACCTCGTATTCTCCTAACTGTTGTTGTAAATTATCCACTGCTGACCATGCTTCGCCGTGCTGTCAAGATTGGGGAGTGCAGAACGAATAAAGAGAATTAGCTTCCAGTACTTCGATGGGAACAGGGAGCAGGTATTGTTGACCGCCGGATTTAGGAGCTTCGGGAAGCGGCTGGTGCCGGGCGCGCTGACCGACCCGGAAGTTTTCTCGTACGCGATCAGCGTCACGGTGTGGGGGCGTTGGTTCGTCGTGGCGGTTACCGTCTCGCTGTTGGCCTACCGGCCCGCGACCTGGTATCCACAGGACGTCGAGTACCTGCTGCTGCCCGTGGCGACCGCCGCAGTCAACGGCATCGTCCACCACCGGCTCCTGACCAAGGGGACGGTATCCTGGCGCTGGATGTCATTCCTCAGTGTCTCGGACGTTTCCCTGATCACCTACGGCATCGTCGTGGGCGGCGGGTTCAGCAGCTTGGTCTTCGTGTTTTATTATCCGGCCCTGGCGGTTTTCGCGGTGGTGTTTTCCTCCTTTGGGCTGACGCTCGCCTGCACCACAATTGTCGCCGTCATCTACACCGTGGTGTGCCTTGTGGTTGGCCCGGATCTCACCATGGGCTTGAGTCACGACAAGGCGCTGGTCGCCAGGCTCGCAGTGATGTACACCCTGGCTCCGTGCATCGGATTTATCACGCGATTCGAGCGTTTTCGATGGCGGGGATCGGTGGCACGAGAACGGCAACTGCGCCAGGAGCGCATCGAGATTTCGCAAACCATTCACGATACCACGGCCCAGACCGCCTATCTGATCAGCCTGGGAATCCACAAGGCCAGGAAGCTGGCCGGCGAATCTGACGACGAACTCGCGGCAACCCTGGATGCAACGCTGACCTTGACCAAATCGGCCATGTGGGAGATGCGCGGTCCAATCGACGCGGGCCACATTGTTGAAGGCAGGGAACTCGGGCGAGTTCTCTGGTCGCACTGCGCGACATTCAAAAGGATTACCGGCGTGCCCACAGAGTTTTCGCTCGCGGGCTTGGAACCCCCTATGCCCACTGATACTCGAAACTGCCTGTTCTCCGTCGCCCACAATGCCCTGACCAACGCCTTCCTGCACGCTCGACCAACCCGGGTTGACGTCAGGTTGAGTTTCGACGCGGAATGGGTCATCCTGTCTGTGTCGGACGACGGGGTAGGGCTTCCCGACGATTATGCGCAGCGAGGCCGGGGATTTATCGGGATGAAGGCGGACGCTGAGCATGTGGGAGGCGAGCTGATCGTGGAAAATGCCAGGGGCAGCACCGGAACCACTGTCACCTGTGTGGTTCCCTATTCGACACATAGCGGAGGATGCTGAATTGAC
>JAPOQH010000081.1 GCA_026710825.1 Chloroflexota bacterium
TCGTTTATCCTCACGTCCCACCTCCTGGCCCTACTCAAATGAGCGGAAATGACCGGAAATGAGTGGGATATTCAAAAAGTCGCCGCCATCTTGGTCCAATCCCTAATTCTGTCCATCCCGTTCATCCATGTGAATTCTCCCCCGCCGAGGCAATCCCATGACCGTTTCCCAACTCCGTCGCCGGGTCAACGCCCTCAAGTGCAGGTTCGCCCCCGAACTCACCATCATCAAGCTCCGCCGCATCGCCGAAGCCGTCGCCGACGACTGGACTCCCGACCAACCCCCCGAGCCCTCCGACGTCATCGGGCGCATCGCCGATGCCGGGTGCCGACTCCCCACCTTCCCCCGACTCAACCGCTATCTCAACGACACCCGACGCCAGGGCGTCGTCCCCGAGCCTGAGTCCATCGTCATCAACCTCCTGCCCTGGGCCGGCCACGGCCGCTACCGGGAACTCCTCCGCTGGGACCTTCCCGCCCCGGCCCGCTAGCCACGCCGCCAACCCGTCATTCCGCCCAACCAACCGTCATTGCATCCACGCCATCAAAACACCCGAAACGAACGCTACCGTCGCTGCGGCTGGGTCTTTTGAACCTCGTTTCCCCTCTGTGATTGGCGAATGGCGTGCGAGGCATTTGTTGGTCCAGGACATTGCCGAGCCGCACGTTTTCACCCTGACCCTCTCCCGTCATGGGAGAGGGGATGATCTGGAAAGCTGGAAAGCCGTGGAGACGGGTGGAGATTGTTTCGCCGACCTGCGTGGTCGGGTAGAATTGCCGACGTAGCGCACACCTTGGCCTGGAGATGCCGCCCATGACCACGCCCGACGAGTTGTCGCGAAGGACTCACGAACTCGAGGAGTACCTTCCCGTCAACAGCGATCTTCCATCCATTTCGCCCGACTACGCGCACATCCAGACGCCCCTGATGTGGGGCGGGATCTGGCAGGCGCCGGGGCTGGATTTGAAGCTGCGCAGCTTTGCGACTATCTCAGCGCAGTGCGTCAATGGGTGGGACTTCGGGCTGCAGCACCAGGTACGGGTCGGCCTGACCATGGGGATGACGCCCCGTCAGATCAAGGGGATATTCATCCAACTGCTGTTCTACGCGGGCATTCCGGCCACGGTCCACGGTCTATTGCAGGCGCAGACGGTGATCAACGAGCGGGAGGAGTGGAAGGCGGCGGATGTATCACCAGAGGCGGACTGGCTGGACACCCTGGAGGCCAAGCTCGAGCGGGGCAGTGAGATCCGGCGGGAACTGTGGGGCGAGGAGGCCAACCGGGAGGTCGAGGAATCACTGGCGCAGCGTATGACGCCGGAGGCCTCGGACATCGTGGACGGGTACAACTACGGCGAGGTGTGGGCTCGGGACGATCTTGCACCCAAAGAGCGTATGGTGTGCGTGCTGGCCGCGCTGATGGCCCGTGGGCACTGGAAGCAGTTGCGGCGATACATCCGGAACGCGCTCAACATGGGGTTCGAGCAACGGGAGATCTGCGAGGTGTTCGCGCAGGCGGGCTGGTACCGGGGCTGGCCCCACGTGGAGGACGCGCTGGAACAGGCGCAGGAAGTGTTCGCGGAACGGGGTTCCTGAATCGGGTTGGACAGACCGGGAGGACAATGACATGACGACGGTACAGGAAATCCAGGAACGATCGGCGAAGCTGCGGCAGTTTTTCGACCAGCACCTGCCCTACGCGCGGCCCACGCCGGTCCTGGCGGATTTCGTGCGGGTGCAGCACGAGTTGATGTGGGGCGGAGTGTGGCTGGTGGACGGGCTGGACCTCAAGATGCGGAGCTTCGCGACCATCACCGCGCAGTGCGTGAACGGGTACGACTTCGGCGTGGAGCACCAGGTGCGCACTGGCCTCACGGTGGGCATGACCGCGCAGCAGATCAAGGGGATATTCATCCAGTTGCTGTTCTACGCCGGGGTGCCGGCCACTGTGTTTGGCCTGCGCATCGCCCAGGAGGTCATCAACGAGCGGGAGGAGTGGAAGGACGGCGACGTGCCGGTGGACCCAGAGTGGCTGGACTCCATCGAAGAGATGCTTGCGCAGGGCAAGGCCATACGGGTCCAGAACTGGGGCGAAATCGCCGACGCAGAGATTGAGAATACGCTGGCGCGGCAGTTCGTGCCGGAGTCTGCGGAACTAGTGGACGGCTACCACTTTGGCGAGGTGTGGCGGCGAGCGGACCTGAACGCGCAGGAGCGGATGGTGTGCATCCTGGCGGCGCTGATGTGCCGGGGGCACATGAAGCAGTTGAAACGCCACGTCGGGTACGCGCTGGATGCCGGACTGGATGAAAAGCAGATCTGCGAGGTGTTCGCACAGGCCGGCTGGTATCGGGGATGGCCCTACGTGGAGGATGCCCTGGTGCAGGCCAACGAGGTTTTCGAGTCCCGGGGAACCTGACCATCGCGTCGCCGGTCGCCCCTACAAATCGCAACATGGTGAGTAGTTGATATGGACACAGCCGCCGATCTGGCTCGTAAAGCCGCAAATCTCCACGCGTTCATCGATCAGTATGTGCCGCAGAGGCGGTTGACGGCCGCGCTGCCCGACGTCAGCACGGACTACGTCAAGCTGCAGGAGGAGGTCATGTGGGGCGGTGTGTGGCAGGTGCCGGGGCTGGACGTCACGCTGCGCAGCATCGCGACCATCGCAGCCCAGTGCTGCAACGGGTGGGAGTTCGGCCTGCAGCACCAGATCAGGGTGGGCCTGTCATTGGGGATGTCGCCGCAGAAAATCAAGGGGATATTCCTGCAGCTGATCTTCTATGCGGGGATACCGGCCACCGTGTCATCGCTGGCGCAGGCGCAGCGGGTGATCAACGAGCAACCGATGTGGCAACTGGAAGATCGCGAACCACTGGAGGCGGACTGGTTGGCGTCGGTGGAGGAAAAGCTGGCAAGAGGGCGCGAAATCCGGCGGGCCAATTGGGGCGAGGACGCCGAGTCTAACCTGGAAAACACGCTGTCCCACGAGTTGACGCCCGAGACTGCGGCGCTCGTGGAGGCCTACAACTTCGGCGAGGTGTGGGCGCGCGGAGACCTGACCCCCAAGGAGCGCACCGTGTGCATCCTGGCGGCGCTGATGTGCCGGGGGCACATGAGGCAGCTACGGGAGCACATCAGGTACGCCCTGGAACTGGGCATGAGCAAGCGGGAAATCTGCGAGACATTCTCCCAGGCCGGCTGGTATCGGGGCTGGCCGTACGTGGAAGAAGCCCTGGAAGAGGCCGACGCGGTGTTCACGGAGCGCGGGATTCAGGAATGAGCGCAGGTACGGAGCCAAACATGCAACGAGAGAAGACCGCGGTAATTTACCATGCGTCATGTCCCGACGGATTCGGCGCTGCGTGGGCAGCCCACCGCGTCCTGGGAGCACAGGCCCAATACCTGCCCATGAATCACGGGGATCCGATCCCCCAGATGGATGACGATACCAGGGTGTACATCCTGGACTTCTCCTTTGACCGGGAGCGGATGGTTGACCTCCACAGCAAGCATGGGCAGGACAACGTGATCCTGCTGGACCACCACATCACCGCGCAGCAGGAACTGTCCGGCCTGCCCAACTGCCATATTGACCTCTCCAAATCCGGCGCGGTCCTGAGCTGGGAGCATTTTCACGTCGGGTCGGCGGCGCCCACGCTCCTGCTGTACGTCCAGGACAAGGACCTCTGGACCTGGGAACTGCCCGACAGCCGCGCGATAACCGCCTACCTGACCTCATGCGAGATGGATTTCGATACCTGGGACAGGGTCTCCCGGGACTTCGAGACTGCCGAAGGCTTCCGGAACGCCGTGGAAGCCGGCGAGGCCGTCCTCCGGAGCCGGGAACAGGCGGTCCGCGAAATCGGCCAGTTGGCGCAGGTCAGGCAGGTGGGAGGGCATCGGATTCCGGTGGCCAACTCACCGATCATGCAGAGCGAAATCGGCGAGTACCTGCTCAACGCGCATCCGGATGCGCCGTTCGCGGCCATCTACTTTGACGTGTCGCCGACGGTCAGAAAGTGGAGCCTGCGCAGCCGCAACGACCGCTTCGACGTCAGCGAGTTGGCCAAGCAGTTCGGAGGCGGGGGCCACCCGGCCGCGTCGGGATTCAGCCAGTCCATCCAGACCGAGCCACCGGCGGTTCCGGCCGAGCCGACGCCGGGCCATGCAGGGGCGGGTGATTAGATCGGCAATGCGTGGCTGAGAACAAGCGCTCTTGCTGCGACCGGCGTCACCACAAATCCCGCTCCTGGCAATGCGAGGGCCCGGGCAGAGGTTGGCTATGCCGTCGGGGGATTGTCCCGGTACCAGTCCACAATCTGCGAGCCGGTGGCGGCCCACACGCCGCCGCGCTGCATCATGCGGCCCAGGGCGCGGTCGAGGTATCCGATGCGGAAGGGTTGGCCGATGAGCCAGGGGTGCAGGTTCAGCGCCATCACGCGGCCGTTCTGCTGACCGTCCTCGTACAGGGTTTCGAAGCTCTCTTCCAAAAGCTGCTGATAGCGGCCGACCACCACTCGCCGCTCCCAGAGGGCTCCGACGTCGTCGAGTTCCCACATGACGGGGAGGGTGAACATCTGGCCGTGGGGGCTGTGCAGCGGGTAGGGCTGCTCGTCGTTGACCCAGTCGCAGACGTAACGCAGGCCGGCTTCGGATAGCAGTTGCGGAGTGCGGGCGGACTCGCCGTATTCCGGCCCCAGCCAGCCGACGGGCGCGCTGCCGGTGGCCTGGGTGAGTGTGGAAACCGATTGGCTGATGTACTCCCGCTCCTCGGCCTCGGACATGTTGCTGGTGATCACGCGCGACAGGGACACGCCGTGGCCGATGATTTCGGCGCCGGCGTCGAGACAATGCTGCACCAGGTATGGGTAGTTCTCGGCGGTCATGGCGTCCATGGCGACGGTGGCCGGGATGCCGTGCTTGCGGAGGGTGTCCAGGACGCGGAAGATGCCGACCCGGTGTCCGTACTCCCTGTGGGACAGGCGGGCATAGTCCGGGTAGCCGCGCGCGCCCAGACCGCCGGCGAAGGGCGTGGTGAAGCTGTCGGCGGGCGGGTCCCACTCCGGTTTTTCGAGGTCCACGATGACGCACAGGGCAACGCGGGCGTTATCGGGCCAGCGCAGGATTCCCCTCTTGCTGATGGGCGACCAGTCGTAGTGCGGGTGGTCCATCCCGAAGCGTCGTTGTGCGGGCATGGTTATCCTCCGAATCAGCCGTTCAGGCGGGCGGCGTGCTCGACCGCTTCGTCGTAGTAGTTGGCGATGTAGTACTCGGCGATGTCGTCGGCGGTGGTCTGCCAGACGCCGTCGTGGGACATGATGTAGCCCAGGACATCGTCCAGGTACGGTGCGCGGTGAGGCTGGCCGATGAGGTAGGGATGGAGCGCGATGCACATCACACGGCCGCTGTGTGCGCCTTCCTGGTAAAGCTGGTCGAACTGGGCCTTGCAGATCTCGGCGAAGTAGTCGCCCTCGTAGTGCTGGCGGAACAGCGGCGCGTCGTTGAGTTCGATGGAGTAGGGAACCGAGACGAGCTTGCCGCTGTTGACCCTGATGGGCACGGGCTGGTCGTCGTGCATCCAGTCGGTATGGTAAATCAGTCCGGCCTCGGCCATGAGGTCGGGCGTGCGCTCGGTGCCGGAGATAGCCGGACCCAGCATGCCCTTGAGTTGCTTGCCGGTGTGCTGCTTCAGGGTATCTATGGTGTCGCGGTAGAACTCCCGCTCCTGCTCCTCGGTGTAGTTGTTGAGGTAGCGGGTGTTGTAGATGCCGTGGCTCATGAAGTCATAGTTGCGCTGCACCATGGCCTCGCCAATTTCGGGGAAATGCTCGAGGACGGCCATGTTGAGGGAGACGCAACACCGGATGTTGTGCTTGTCCAGCACGTCGGTCATACGCCAGAAACCCACCCGGTTACCGTAGTCGCGGTAGGCGTAACCCTGGACGTCGGGATAGGGCGTGCGCGGCCAGGGGTCGCGGTGCCCGTCAAATTCGGGTTCGTACTCGTAGTGCTCGACGTTGGGGGCGATCCACAGGGCCACCCTGGCGTCGTTGGGCCACTTGATGACGGGGCGGTCGATGATGGGACTGTAGTCGACGCGATTCTGCGGCGAAGGCACGGTGAACACCTCCCCTGGTGATGGGACTTTGAGACCTACGCGAACTGGCCGGTAAGGTTGCCGGCAGTGTATGCGGCAGGGATTGGCCCGTCAACGGACCGTTGGGGCAGCGAATGACGATGGGACGAGGACGCTTGCCGATGTGCCCGCCGCCCTCGGACGGACGCAAGCCAGCGTGGGGCAAGCGGCCTCGTGAGATATCCTGGCCGACGCGGTGTTTAGTCGTCCAGGTGTATGGTGGCCGTCACGCGGGGAACGTCGCCCACCACGCGGGTCGTGTGGCCGTGGCCCGTGAGATCCTCGGCGAGGTTGACGTCGCCGGGGCCCAGACGGTGGACGGAGCCGTCCGCGAGGCCGATCTCCGCTTCGCCGGCGAGGGTGATGATGTACTGGCGGCGGGGCGCCACGTGCCAGTCGCTGAAGTAGCCCGGGGGCGAGGCGCGGAAGACGATGCCTTTGGCGTTCTGCAACTGGCTCCACTCCGGATGGGTGGGCGGATCAATCGCTTCGATGTGGGAATGGCCGTCATCACCGGTGTACAAGCGTATGGAACCCATGATTCCTCCCGTGTCGTTGAATGTCACGCCGAATGCTAACACAACCGCCGGAGTGTTATGCAGATGCTCAAAATCGGTTGGCGAGATCGGTGTACAGTGCGGTGAAGGGCGAGTTGCCCGTAGACGAACGGCGGTCGGGATTTCAAGGAGGACAGCCATGACGGTTCTGGCAGACTATGCAAACAAATACGAGACGGTCAGCGTGCAGCGGGAGGACGGCATTCTGCAGGTTACGTTTCACTCCGGGGACGGGAGCCTGCTGTGGGGCGAGGCGTCGCACCGGGAGTTGGGTTACGCATTCGCCGATATTGGAGCTGACCCGGAGAACAAGGTGGTGATTCTCACCGGCACCGGCGACGATTACTGCGCGAATTTCGAGCCCAACCGACCCACGCGGCGGATGCCGCAGGACTGGGACAAGACCTACTGGGAGGGCAAGCGGCTGCTGACCAACCTGCTGGAGATCGAGGTTCCGGTGATTGGCGCGGTCAACGGGCCGGCGACCATCCACGCCGAGATTCCGGTGATGTCGGACATCGTGCTGGCATCGGAGACGGCGACGTTCCAGGATGCGCCGCACTTTCCGCGCGGAGTGGTGCCCGGCGACGGCGTGCACGTGGTCTGGCCGATGCTCCTGGGGCAGAACCGGGGCCGGTACTTCCTGCTGACCGGACAGACCCTGTCGGCACAGGAGGCGCGGGAATTGGGCGTGGTGTCCGAGGTGCTGCCCGGGGACCAACTGCTGACCCGGGCGTGGGAACTGGCCCGGCAGTTGGCGGAACGGCCGCCGCTGACGCTGCGCTACACCCGGGTCGCCCTGACGCTGCAACTGAAGCGGCAGATGCAGGATATGCTGGGGTACGGGCTGGCTGTGGAGGGACTGGCAGCGGTGGACGTGTCGCTGGCGCAAGGCTGAGGGGAGTTGCCATCTGCGTCTATCCAACTTGTTGGACAGGCGGACTGACGCCAAGTCGCGGATGCGGGTGCGGGAGAGGTCGCTGTTGTTGGGGTGTTCTGGGTTCCCGCGTCCGCGAGAGCGGCGGTAGTGTGGTGGAGCGGCTATGCGGTTTGCGCGACCAACGGGGGGCGGGGTTCGGGACGCCGGGCCAGGATCATCAGGCACATTGCCATCGCCTGCACCGTCGCGGAGAAGAATATCAGGATGACGTAGCTGCCGGTGACGTCGTACACCACGGGGCCAACGATCTGGCCGAGCGCCAATCCGCCGGCTTCGAAGGGACGCATTGCGCCGGCGATTGCGCCGTAGGAGTTGCGCCCGAAATAGTCGGCTAACACCATGTACAGCAGCACCTCCAGCGCGCTGTGGAACAGGCCCCAGAACACTCCAAAAGCGTAGGCCGCCACCAGCCCGTTGACCTGGAACAACGCCAGCGTCGCGAGGGCGGATACTCCCATGGCTGCGATGACGCACCACCGGGGCGTCACCTTGCTGGCCACCTGCCCCCAGACCAGGCTGCTGAGCGCGAGGAACGTGCTCACGCTGAGCACGCCCGTGGCCTGGATGGTGCTCAACCCTGCAAACTCGTGCAGGTAGGGCACCAGGCTGAACCCCAGGCCGGAACTGCCGGACACGTTGAGGAAGGCGACGATGGAGACCATCCAGAAGGCCCGGGACCTCATCGCCTCTTTCGACGTCCAACTGACCTCGGTCGTGCTGACCTCCGACGTGGTTCGGCGTGATTCCTGGGGACGGCCGCGTGTTGTCGGGAATTGGTCGCCCTGCCCCTCGGTTGACTGGGGTTGGGCGCCGTCGGGCAGCAGGCCGATGTCCTCCGGCCGGCGGCGCATTACGATGACCATGGGGATGACAAGTAGGAGGCTGAAAATCCCGAACAAGCGGAAAGCCGTCCGCCAGTCAGCCAGCAGCGTGATCGCTGAGAATGCCGGGATGATCGCCGCGGCGCTGATGGGACGGTACATCCCGGTGCAGGCCAGGGCGATGTTCCGGCGACGGTTGAAGAAGTTCACCGCCATCGTGCGCGGCACCACGCCGATCAGGAACGGCTGGCTCACCGCACGGGCGATGACCGCGGCGATGAAAAACTGCCACGCCATATGCACCCAGCCGAAGGCCAGCATCGACAGTCCGAGAGCGATCAGACCGACGGGCATCAGCCAACGGGGCCCGTACCGGTCCGCCAGCCAGCCGGCGAACGGCGCGAATACTCCCGACATCAGGACGCCGCAACTGGCGGAATACCCGATCCAGCTCCGGGGCCACCCGGTATCCTCCGCGACCAGGATCTGGATTCCACCCAGCACGACGCCGGCCACCACCGTGGCCGCGAATGCGCCGGCTCCGGAGAGTCCGAGCACCAGCCAGCCGTAGTAAAAGGGTGTGGAGGGTCGCCAGTTGAGAAGGGCGGACGATGATGACGCCATGGGTCTGGCACTTATATCAAACCGCCGCCATTGCGACAAGAAACGCGGGGCGCAGATATGGTTACCGGCGCGCTGTTATCCGGCAGCCGAGGCGACGCAGATGCTCTCTTTGCCAATTGTCACCGTCTCCTCTACCAATCGTCTGATTTTGGTGTTTAATTGAGCGCATCAGAACAGGGGGCGATTTGCAATGACAACCACCAACCGATTGCGCAGCGGCAACGTGACCGCGCCGGTGTCCGGCGTCTCGGTCTATGAGGCGATTCACAACCGGCGCATGAATAACGAGTTCTCCGATGAGGTCCCGGACCGGGATGCGCTGGCGCGGATGCTGGACGCCGCGGTGTGGGCGCCCAACCACAAGCTCACCAATCCGTGGCGGTTCTTCGTCCTGGAGAAGGGCGGCGAGAAACGCGCGCAGGTGGCGCAACTCGCGTACGACAACCTGTTCGCGCGCAGCGGCAATCACGAGCACGCGGACGGCAGCCGCCAGCGGGTGCTGGACGCGCCGGCCCTGATCTACGTGTACAGCGTTCCCGGGGACACCGAGGAACTGACCCAGGAGAACTACGCCGCCGCCTGTTGCGCGGTGCAGAATCTGCTATTGGCCGCGGTGGCGGAAGGCCTGGCCGGCGACTGGAGCACCGGGAACACCACCCGGCATCCTCAACTGGCGGAAGCCATGGGCGGAGAGCAGGACTGGATGATGGTCGGCGCGCTGTTCATCGGGCATCCATCACGCCCGTCGGCATCAGTGCGGGCGCCGGCCGACGAGGTCACGGCCTGGTTGAACTAACGCAGTCGTGGATCGGCACGCCGACAGGTTTAACCCGACTGTTTCCGGTTAGGGTGATGTGATCCGGTGCGGTTCGGGCGGCGTGGCTCGTTGGCGTTCACCGGCCGGCGCGAATGAAGTCTGCCATCCGTTCCGCGATCATGATCACGGCGGGGTTGATTGGCGCGCGCACCAGGTCGGGCATGATCGACGCGTCGACGATGCTCAACCCCTCCATGCCATGCACCTTCCCGTACTGATCGACCACCGCCAGGGGATCGTCGGATGGACCCATTCGGCAGGTGCAGGAAATATGGGAGTAGGTGGTCGCCTCGCTGAGCAGCCACCGGTCCAGCGCGTCGTCGCTCGCAAGGTCCTCGTCCTCGGGATCAACACGCTTCCCCAATAGCGAAGCCAGTTCGGGCCGCTCAGACAGGTCGAGGGCCAGGCGAATACCGGCCCGCAGCCGTTTCCGGTCGAAGGGTTCGGCGAGGTAGTTGTAGTGCATGGCCGGCTGAACTCGGTGGTCTGACGAGGTCAGCGTCAGTTCGCCCTGGCTTTCGGGCAGGAGCAGGCCGATCATCATCTCAACGTAGCGGGTGTCGCTGTTTTCGCCCTCGCGCCGTGTATCGTCAGTCTGGACGGTTCCCCTGACCCGCGGCACGACCAACGCGCCCAGGTTGATCCCCAGGTCGTTGCGCAGATGGGAGCCGGGAGCGGTCAGTCGCAGCACGGCGCTGCCGGCGCCCCGGTTGGCGGGGGCATCGAAACCGTCCCCTACCTCCCAGGTGACGTAGACCTTGGGATGGTCCTTCAGGTTGCGGCCCACGCCGGGCGTGTCCTGTACCACCGGGATGCCCAACGCCGCCAACTGCCCCGCTGGCCCCACGCCCGACAGCATCAGCAGGTGGGGCGAACCCACCGCGCCGGCGCTCAGGACAATCTGCTCGGCCTCGACGGTAAAGGTCTGGCCGCCGCTCTCCACCAGCAGGCCGGTGGCGCGCTTGCCCTGAAAGACGATCCGGAGCGCCTGGCAGTTGGGGCGCACGGTCAGGTTGAGGCGGTGACGAGCCGGGTCCAGGTATCCCAGCGCAGTGCTGAACCGGACCCGGTTGTGGTTGTTGGTAACGCCCGGCCCGACGCCGCCGGAGTCGGGATGGTTGTGGTCGGGAGTCTCGGCAAAGCCGCTGGCGCGGCATGCGTCGAAGAACGCTTGCTGGGCCGCATCCCACGCATCGGGATTGGAATGGTGGACGAAGATGGGCCCGTCGGACCCGTGGAAATCCCCGTCCTGGTCGACGTCCGTCTCCACCTTGCGGAAGTAGGGCAGGACCTTTTCGTAGTTCCACTGGTCGTTGCCCCGAGAGGCCCAGGCGTCAAAATCCTCGGGAACGCCACGGTAAAAGGCCGAGGAGTTGATGGCGCTGGAGCCACCCGTAACCTTTCCCCGTGGCACGAGCATCGGCGGCGCAAGGTCGGTTGAAGTTGCCATGAACTGCCAATTGTGCGGACTTGAACTCAGGGCAACAGGATGGCCGGCGGCCGTTCTGGAAGACGGCGGCGCAGGAGCGGCGGCATATCCGTACTTCAACTCATCGGGCAGATGGTTGAAATCCGGATAATCCGGCCCGGCCTCCAACAACAGCACCGAGCGGTCCGGGTCTTCCGACAGCCGCGCCGCCAGCGCCGAACCGGCGGATCCGGCCCCCACAATTGCCACATCGTATTTCATGGTTTTGTCCTCAGGTGAAACCCACCAGGTTGAACGTCCAACAGGCTATTCTGCTACCGATACGGTACCAACCCGCAGGCATAACGTTCAAGCGCAATGGAAACAGGTAGCGAGACAGCGACCGTGCAGACTGGCCGACGCGGTCGGATGCTACAATGCGCCGCACATGGCCAACCCTCATGAACAATCGCATGCTGAGCCGTCGCTGCCGCTGAGCGGTTTCCGAGCGCTGGACCTGTCGGGCCCCATGGGCGTGTACTGCGGCAAGTTGATGGCCGACATGGGCGCCGACGTGATCAAGGTCGAACCGCCGGGCGGCGACCCGATGCGCGAGATCGGCCCGTTCATCGACAGCCGGCCCGGCCCGGATCGCAGCCTGTACTGGCTCCATTTCAACACCAACAAGCGCGGCGTGACTCTGGATATCAGCACAGCAGAGGGGGCGGCGGCCCTGCGAGGGCTTGCCCTGGCATCCGACGTGCTGCTGGAAACCGGCCCGCCCGGATACATGGAAATGCTGGGCTTGGGCTACGAAAGCCTGGCAGTAGAATCGTCCGGGTTGGTGTACGCGTCGATCACGCCGTTCGGGCAGACCGGCCCGTATCGGGATTACAAGGCGTCGGACCTGGTGGGCTTCGCCATGGGCGGGTACATGTACGTGACGGGCTGGCCTCATACGCCGCCCACCAAGCTGTGGGGATCGCAGGCGTATCACACGGCGTCGAACCGTGCCTACATCGCCATCCTGCTGGCCCTGTACCACCGGATGGCCACCGGCGAGGGGCAGTACATCGATGTGTCCATGCAGGAAGCGGTGGCCGCCACCACCGAGCACGTCAACACGACCTACAACTACACGGGCGAGCCGGCGGTGCGCTGCGGGTTCCGGCATGGCGGGCAGTTCGTTGCCACCTGGAAGTGCAAGGACGGCTACGCCAGCATCACCACGAATACGCGAGCGGCGTGGGACGACCTGCGGGCCTGGATGGACCGGGACGGGATGGCCGGCGACTTGATGGACGAGCAATACAATGACCACTTCGTGCTGCGGGGAGAGCACTCCGCCCACATCGAGAAACTGGTGCAGGCATGGGCCATGCTGCACACGAGGCAGGAGATCACCGAGTTCGGGCAATCGAACCACCACCCGTGGGGCCCCGCCGCCACCGCCGATGAAATCCTGACCAACGAGCAGCTATGGGGCCGGGGATACCTGACGACCGTCGAGTCTCAAGACGGGCGACCGATGGTGTGCGCGGGCGACCCGTACCGTTTGTCAGAATTTCCGCAGCCGGTGCGACGGACGGCGCCCGCGCCCGGGGAACACAACGCCGAGGTACTGTCCGGCATCCTGGGCCTTTCGCCGGAAGAGATCGCACGACTTTCGATCTGAGGTTGAACGGACTTGAACGCTGATACTGAGCAGAACGGTCTCGCCCTGCGGGGCACACGGGTGCTGGATTTCACTTGGATTCACGCCGGGCCGTCAGCGACGCGGATCCTCTCCGACCAGGGCGCGGAGGTAATCAAGGTCGAGTCCAACAATGCGCTGTCGGTCATCGGCGGGCCAGCGTCGGCGACGGCCAGAGGGTTGGGGCAGCGCCACAACTGGAACGCCGGCAAGCTGTCCATTTCGCTGAACATGAAGACGCCCCAGGGTATCGACATCGCCAAACGGCTGGCGGCGGTGTCCGACGTGGTGGCCGAGAACTTCAGCGGGCGGGTGATGCCGTCCTGGGGTCTCGATTACGAATCGATTCGGGCCATCAACCCCAGCGTCATCATGCTCAGCATGTCCGGCTTTGGACGCACCGGGCCCTGGAAGGACCGAGTCAGCTACGGCCAGACGCTGCAGGCCTGGTCGGGTTTCACCCAACTGACCGGGTTTCCCGATGCCGACCCCAGCGGGCCGGCCAGCGCGTACAGTGACGCCGTGGGCGGCATGGCGGGAGCGCAGGCGGTGATGCTGGCCCTGATTCATCGGGCCAGGACCGGTCGTGGGCAGTGGCTGGACGTCTCCCAGTTCGAGTCCCTGTCATCACTGCTGGAAACCCTGACGCTGGACATGAGCGTCAACGGGGCCAGCGCCGTTTCGACCCGCACCGGCAATCGCGCGGCCCACGGAGGCGGTGCTCCCCACGGCGCATACCGCTGCAAGGGAGACGACCGTTGGGCGGCGATTTCCGTCTTCACCGACGAAGAATGGCGCGCGTTCGCGACTGCGATCGGTAATCCGGACTGGGCGTCGGACGCACGGTTTGCCTCCGCCGAGTCACGCGAGAGCAACGTCGACGCGCTGGACGCGTTGGTGGAGTCCTGGACCATGCAGCACAGCGCGGAGGATGTGATGGGACTGCTCCAGGCGGCGGGCGTCGCGGCCGGAGTGGTGCAGACCGGTGCCGACCTGTCACGGGATCCGCAGTTGAAACAGCGGGAGTTCTTCCGTCGCGTGCCGGACCACCAGGGCGAGTACCGTACCATCGAGAGCGCACCCTACAAGCTTTCCCGCACGCCCGGCAGCGTTACCCGGGGCGCGCCCGCCTTCGCGGCGGACATGACCTACGTGCTGCGGGAGTTATTGGGCATGACCGACGACGAGGTGGAGGATTGCGCCATCGCCGGCGCGTTCGACTGACCCTGACCCCAGCAAACGCAGGCAGCGAAGTGGGCCGATTAGCGGCAATCATCCGTGACCGCCGATTTGCTAAAATGCTGCGACCGAACCATCCCTTGTCCCGATGCAACCAGGAGCCGACATGACCACAACTATCTACGATGCCGAGCGCCGCGATATTTCCATCGCCGTGGGCGGCGACGCCATGATCACCCGCCGGATGCAGGCTTTCCAGGAACCGCGTTTCCTGAAGCTGGTGGACATTCTCCGGGGAGCCGACGTCTCCCTGGTCAACCTGGAGATGCTGTTCCACGACTACGAGAGCACATGGCAGTGGAGCGGGAATACGTACACCCGGTCCGACCCCAAGAACCTGGATGAGTTGAAGTGGATGGGAATAAACGCGGTGACCACCGCCAACAACCACTCCTTCGACTTTTCCGAGGGAGGGTTCCTGACCACGCTGGAGCACTGTCGCGAGGTGGACCTGCCCCACGCCGGCGGCGGCCGCAACCTGGACGAAGCCCGCTCCCCCGCGTACGTGGACTCAGCCCGGGGCCGAGTGGCGGTGATGAGCGCGACCAGCACCTTCAGCGAGCAGTCCCGCGCCGGCGCGGGCCGGCCCGATTTCGTCGGCCGCCCGGGCGTCAACGCCCTGCGCCACGACATCACCCACCATGTGCAGCAGGACGTGTTCGACGCACTGCGCAAGGCCAACCTGGAGTTGGGGTACGAAGAGGAACATGCCTTCATGCGCCACTTCGGCTTCCGCGGCAACCAGGAAGCGCCGGACGAAAGCGCCGAGGTGGATTTCCTGGACCACAAATTCGTCCTGGATGAGACGTTCGCCGTGCGCACCGCCCTCAACGAAGATGACCGCGTGGGCATCGGCAACTGGATCCGAGGAGCGCAGACGCAGTCCGATTGGCAGATCTACGGGGTGCATTGCCACGAGAGCGGGCCCGAGGGGGATTTCCACGGCCATTCCCGGCTGTCGCCTCCCCACTTCCTGGTGGACTTTGCCCACTGGGCCATTGACCAGGGCTGCGCCGCCTTTGTGGGCCATGGCCCCCACTTCCTGCGGGGTATCGAGATCTACAAGAACCGACCCATCTTCTACAGCCTGGGCAACTTCATCTTCCAGAACGAGAGCGTGCTGTGGCTGCCGTACGAGGCGTACCGCCGTTTCGGGCTGGACCACGACAGCACGCCGGGCGATTACCTGGACACCCGCTCCGGCGGCGGAACCAAGGCCTTCGCGGCCGACCCGGTGTTCTGGCAGAGCGTGGTGGCGGTGTGCAACTACGCCGGCGGCGACCTGAAGGAGGTCATCCTGCATCCCATCGACATGGGGTTCGGACGTCCCATTCCGCAGCGGGGCCGCCCAGTGCTGGCTGACGAGCCCATCGCCCGCGACACCCTGACGTGGCTGCAGCAGGTTTCCGAGCCCTTCGGCACCGAGATCTCCATCGAGGAAAAAGAAGGAGACCTGGTCGGAGTGATACGGCTGTAGTTGTTCCTGCTCCCAATGCAGTGCGCCCGGGAATCAGCTGAGCACGATGTCTTTTGTGGACAGTATCCTGCCCATCCATGCTGATTTCCGGTATCACGCTGTCCGCCGACCACAGAACGAGTGCATGCTACGGAATTGTGCCGCAGCGACGAATCGTGCGGAGCCAGATAATCGCTAGTATTCAGTCAAACTTGCATCGTCATAGATAAGAAAGAATCGGCCATGGTCGCTATCGTGAGTGGCAAACAGCGGTGCGGGAGGTGCGGCAACCATGGCTCAGGAGAAATTTGCGGTACATTTGTCGGCGGAAGA
>JAPOQH010000131.1 GCA_026710825.1 Chloroflexota bacterium
ACCTCGTCTGACCAGCCTCACCGCATCCCTTCGGTGGATTCGGGCTTATGCTCGGTATTCTCCGTGGCCCACATCGGCAATCCGCCATGACGTGCCCATCAGGGCCGGTTCATTGGGACAGACGACGCAGCACGGAACGCTGTGGCTGGAGCTGGGACGCAACTCCACACTGTTGACAAGGTAAACAGACGTTGGCAGTCGCGGAGCTTGGTATGCGATTTTTACTGACGGGGTTGGCCGTCGATGCTGGGAATCCTGCCTCACTGATGTTGGGTTGCAAACACGTGCTTTATCTAGATGAATCTAGGATAGCGGGTGCAAATGAGTGCGGGCAACGACGCGGTGTCAGTGTTTTTTTGGATTTTCTGGGATCGGAGGAATGAACGCAGGGTCATTCGATTATCACAAGACAAGGGGACGACCCATACCGGGACGTATCCTTGCTGACCGTCTGCTCGTGGTTCGACAGGCTAACCATGAGCGGACTGCATTCGATTTTCACAGGACACGGGGACGACAATGAACAGGTCCTGAGCTGGACGACGGGGAGGGTGCAATTTACAGGATGAACGGGTTAAGGAGGTGATGGTTCGGATGGGTTGATCGCAGAACGAGCGGGATTGCATGGCGATGGACCCTTCGTGCCGCAGGGACCGCGCTTTACGGGGGACAGGCCGGGTTGAATGGGTAGACCCTATTGAACGGCGGGTAGAGCGTAGAATATGCAACCTGGCAATCCGTAATTGAAGGCGAACGCGACGACTCAGATGGGCATGATGGACAAACGACCAAACATCACCACGATCACTTTTGACATGGACGACACGCTGTGGGATTTCCAGACGGCCATGGAAGATGCCCTGGCCGTGACGCTGGAGCGGCTGAAGGAAATGGCGCAGGGGGATGCGGCGCAGGAACTCACGGTCCAGCGAATGATGGACATCAGGGACGAGGTTGCGTCGGAGTTGGGCGAGGGAACGACGACGCAGGAGGAGATCCGGTACACGGCGATGGTCAGAACGGTGGAGCACGTCGGGTTCCGGGCGCGTGGCGCGGCCGAGGAGTTGTACCGGCTTTACTGGGAGGCGCGGATCGCGGGCGCGCGTCCATATGACGACGTGAATGGCATTCTGGAGGCGCTAAAGGGGCGATTCCGTTTGGGAATCATCTCGAACGGCAACAATACGCCGCAAATGGTCGGTATGGACGACGTTTTCGATTTCATCGTGTTCGCGCACGAATGCGGATGCCCCAAGCCGGACCCGCGAATTTTTGAGTTTGCGCTGGCCAAATTCGGCGATGAGCCCGGGCAGGTGATGCACGTCGGAGACAATCTGCGGAGCGATGTGCTCGGCGCGAATGACTACGGGGCGATCAGTGTTTGGTTGAATCGAGATGGGGCTTTGAATGATACGGGCATCGTGCCAGCCTGGGAGATCACGGGACTCGCGGAGTTGCTGGACTTAGTCTGAAGGGCGGGGCATTGCCGGTGCTTTTTTGCGGTGTCGGTGGTTTGCCTGTGGACTCCTGGATTGCCGCGTTTGCGGGCGTTATGGCCGAGAGATGGATCTCTCAAACGAGTTGAGCGAGAGTCGGCAGGGTCATTCGATTTGCGCGTGACAAGGCGACGACCACTACCAGGACGTACCCTTGCTGACCGTCCGCTCGTGGTTCGACTGGCTCACCATGAGCGGACTACATTCAATTATCACGGGACACGGGGACGATAATCGGGTGGTTCTCCAGAGCCGGGCAGCGGGTGAAGGGGTGTGCGGTCGGTCTGCTATGATGTTTGGCACCTGATTTCAAGGAGCCTGTTCGAATGCAGGAGAACAAAGTCCGAAAGGCGCTGCGCGAAAACCGGTTGGCGCTGGGCACATACGTGACGTTCGCGGACCCGCAGGTGGTGGAGATCATCGGGCTGGCGGGATTTGACGCAGCGTTCATCGACATGGAGCACACCACCTTCGACCTGGGGCTGGTCACGCAGATGATCATGGCCGCCGACCTGGTGGGCGTGACGTCGATGATCCGCATACCCGGGAACGACGAAAACCTGATCCTGCGGCTGCTGGACGCCGGGGCGCAGGGCATCATCATCCCGCATATCGACGGTCTGGAGGGAGCCAAGCGCGCGGTGGACGCGGTGCGGTACGCCCCCATGGGCCATCGCGGCGGCGCCGGCGGGACGCGTGCGGCACGGTTTGGGACGGTGAACTGGGACGAGCACACCCGCACATCCAACGAGAACATAGTGCTATCGGTGATGACGGAGGATGATAAGGGCATCAGCGAGATCGGGCAGATCGCGCAGTTGCCGGGTATCGACCTGGTGTCGATTGGGCCGACGGACTTCTCCGAGTACATGGGCATTCGGGATCCGCAGAGTCCCGTGATCCGGGCGCGGCTGGAGGAACTGGCGGCTGAGGTGAAGGCGGCGGGCCGAGCCAAGCTGTCCATGCCGATGAACCACCCGGCGTTTCCGCTGACGGCCAAGGAATTGCAGGACATGGGAGTGGGTTACACGCACGTCGCGCCGCCGCCCACGGCGCTGCTGCTGAGGTCGCTGCGGGACCGCCTCTCGGACATCCGGGCCGAGGTTGGCTAGACCGCCTCGTCGCCGCCAACCTTTCGCAGGATGCGCACGGACGCAAGTCTAGGGCGATCGGTGGCCGCACTGGTCGTCGCGGTTTCGATAATGGCGGCATTGGTTTCAGCGGCCTGCACGCAAACGCAGGGAGGAGTGACGGAGCCTCCGACCGAACCGATTGTCACGGCGGCCGAAACGCAGCTTCCGCCAACCGCCACCATGCGCGCGACACCAAATTTGATGACGCCAGCCACGGCAGTCACGGCCCTGCCTTCGCCGACGGTCCCACTCACGGCGGGTGCAACCGTCGCGCCGACTGAAACGATGGAACCGACGAGTACGCCGGCCCCGACCGCGACGCCGTTGCCGGACGGGCCGTTGGTGCACATCGGCGACACGGTATACGTGGTGGACCTGGCGGTTACGCCGGAGGAACGGAGGCAGGGACTATCGGGCCGTCCGGCGATGGACGCCGACCGGGGGATGCTGTTCGTGTACGACGAGGACGGGGCGCGGGCGTTCTGGATGCCGGACATGCACTTTCCGTTGGACATGGTGTGGATCCGGGAAGACTGCGTGGTGGCGGGGGTGACGGCGGACGTGCCGAATCCGCCGCTGGACACGCCGCGAGACCAGTTGGAATTTTATCCGTCGGCCGGAATGGTGCGCTTCATACTGGAACTGAACGCGGGTCAGGCTGCGGACCAGGGGATTGAGGCTGGCGGCCCCGTGGAATTTGGTGGTGATATCGCCGGAAAATGGGGCTGCTGAGGAAGGCTGGCGCGGATGAAATGTCACCCTGACCGTAGCCCTCTGCCATCGAGGGAGAGGGAACAATCGAGCGGCGGGACCGAAAATTTAGGACGGCGCCGGCCCTCCGACATCGAGGACAATGAGCAATCAAGAATCAGGACAAGGATGAATCATCAATGGAAGTACTAGTATCCGGATCGCTGGCCATCGACCGCATCATGACGTTTCCCGGGCGCTTCGGCGACCACATCGTGCCCGAACGGGTGCACCAGATCAACCTGAGCTTCACAGTGGACGGGTTCAACGCCTACTTCGGCGGGACGGCGGGGAACATTGCATACTCGCTGGCGATGCTGGGGCAGACGCCGCGGCTGATCGCGGCCATCGGGAACGACTACCGGGACTACTTCACGCGGTTGGAGGCCAACGGCATCCCGACGGGCGAGGTAAAGATCGTGGAGGAAGAGGCGACGGCGTCGGCGTTCATCGTTACGGATTTGGCAGACAACCAAATCACCGGATTCAACCCGGGGGCGATGAAACACGCGACGGGGTTCGACTTCAGCCAGGTGAATCCGGCCGAGACCATCAACATCGTCAGCCCCGGGAACCTGACCGACATGTCCAACTTCACCGCCGATGGCAAGAAAGCCGGCGTGTATACCATTTTTGATCCCGGACAGTCGCTGCCGGTGTGGGACGCAGAGGGACTGACGGAGTGCATACGGAACAGCGACCTGCTGATCGCCAATGACTACGAGATGGCGCTGATTTCGGAGCGGACGGGCGTCGACAAGGGTGGGCTGATGCAGTTGACCGATGCTCTCGTCACCACGCTGGGCGAGCAGGGGACGCGGATCACCACGCCGGACGGCGAAGTCATCGTGCCGTGCGTGCCGACGGAGAACGTGGTGGACCCGACGGGAGCGGGCGACGCTTTTCGCGGTGGTTTTATCCTGGGACTGATCCGCAAGGAGGGGTTGGAAAGGGCGGCGCAGATGGGGTCGGCGTGCGCGCACTTCGTGATTCAGCAGCGAGGGACGCAGGAGTACCGCTACACGATGGACGAGTTGGAAGCGGCGCTGAAGCGGGCGTACGGCGGGTAACCATCGCATTGACGAACCGGGCGGGCTGCGCTAGGCTTTTCGGCAGTCCAGCATCCGCAAATTTCGGAGCGTTTTTATGACTCAGCAAGCCCCTCCCCCCGCGCTGACGCCTGAGGTGCAGGCGATGATCGGCGTGAGCGGGGACGTCGTAGAATCCTGGGGCGTGGTGGACGGCGAATACATGCGCCGGTTCTCGCAGGCCCTGATGGACCCGGACCCGCGTTACTGGGATGACGATTTCGCCAAGTCGACCCGCTACGGCGAACTGATCACGCCGCCCATCATGGTCAGCTACCTGGCCAGCCGGATCCGGCCTGACCAGGGAGACCCCATCACGGCGGCGTTCGAGGAGAACCCCGAGTCCGACGGCATCGGGTCGGTGGAGCGGCCCGGAGAGTTGCCGCCGGTGCCGACCAACCTGGTGCGGGTGCTCAACGCGGGCAACGAGCTGGAGTTGTACGCGTACCCCAGCATCGGCGACACCATATTTTTCCAGAACCGGTATTCCGACATTCGGGAACGCCTGGGCCGCGACGGCACGCCGTTCCTGATCATCACGCGGGAGACGCGGTACTGGAACCAGGACGATGTGACGCTGTGCATCACGCGGGCGTCGACGATCCGACGCTGATTGGCGCCGAATCCAGTTGCAACGGTTTTTCAGAACGAACGGAGATCAGCCATGACCACCCTGCTTGACGACCTCCTGAACATGGAGCCCGAGGAGATTTGGCGGCGCAACGAGCGGCCCGACGCCGACGGGTTGCGCGACAAGACGCAGATCTACTACGGCGACGTGAACGAGGGCGACGAACTGCCCAAGTACATATACAAGCCGACGCCGACGCACCTCTTCCGGTGGAGCGCGGCAATCGAGAACTTCCACCGGATCCATTACGATTTGGACTTCGGACTGAACCACGACCGCAACCCCAGCATCCTGGTGCATGGTTCGTGGAAACAGAGCGTGGTGCCCCAGTACCTGAAGGACTGGACGCTGCCCAACGGATGGCCGTGGCAAGCGAGGTTCGAACACCGGGCGATGCTGGTTCCGGGTGACATCCTGATCATGTGGGGCCGGGTGACCAGCAAGTACGAAAAGAACCAGATGGGTTTCATCGAGTTGGAAATCGGGATGAAGACCCAGGACGGTATCGAGAGTATGCCTGGGACGGCGACGGTTGTGCTGCCGCTCAAGGACGGGCCGCCGATTCCATACCCGTTCGTGCCGCCGGCCGACTAGCGACGATTCAAGACCGAAACGCCGGGGCGAACGCCTTTTGGAATCGCCCTGACTCTACTGGAGACTGACACAATGGCGCGTTTCATCGCCGTCCACAACATACCGGGGATCACGGAAGAGGATTTCCGGAGCAAGCTCGATGCCGTGAAAAAATGGCGGCCCGACCGGCGTACCACAATCGTCAAGGTGTACGGCGACCTGGAGAATGGCAAGCTGATCTCCGAATGCGAGGCCGTTGAGCAGTCGCATTTCGAGGACTGGCTGAACATGGTGGGCTGGCCTGCCGAGTCCATCAACAAGGTGGACATAATCTGCCAGGTGGGCAGTTTCTGGAAACTCTAGCCTATCGAAACGGAACCCGACAGGGGCGACCATGCGTCGCCCCTGTTTGTTTTGCGAGTGTGTGAGGGTTGGTCGCTAGCGCAGGAACCAGCCGGGGCCGGGGACTGGCCCGTCGTGGTTGTACACGTTTTGCCCGTAGGCGGCCACCGCGGCTCCCGAGGCGAGTGTCACAGACGAGGCGAACAGCCAGACGAGCACAATCAGGACGGATGCCAAAGGGCCGTACACCAGGTGAGACGGAGCGGCGTAGGTGATGAACAGCGCCACACCGTAGTTGACGGCCTGCAGGGCCACGCCGGATACAGCCGCTCCGACGATTGCCCACCGCCATAGCACGCGCCGCTCCGGGACGTACCGGTAGACGATCAGGAATGCGACCACAGCCAGGAGCCCCGCGAACACGTTGGACCACCAACCCTGGGTTACGAACGTTACGATGGCGTCGGACGGAGCGTCAGGATCGGGCTGGCGTGAGGCTTGGGGCGCGAGTCCGTATGAAATCAGGTAGGTGAACACGCTGGACAGCAACAATACCAGCGAGGTCGCGCTCATCAGCAGGTATTGACGCGTTTTGCCGACGATGCCCACCTGGGCCGGGGCAATCCCCCACATGCGGTTGACCACGACCCCGACGGACCCGAACAACTTGTAGGATCCCCAGGCCAGGCCAAGCAGGGCGAACACTCCGGTGATGCCGACGACGGTGAAATCCTGTGCCACCAGCAGGCTCTCGAAATCGATGTCGCCGGGCAACAGCCGGGATGACCACGTCTCAAACCAACCCATGGACAATTCCTGCCCCAGGGCGACTCCCAGAAATTGGAGGAGCGCGACGGACACCGGGATCAGGGCGACCATGCCGTAGTAGGCGATGCCTGCGATCAGTTGCTGGGCGTCGTTGCGGGTTACCGCCGCCAGGGTGGCGAGTAGGACGCGGAGCGGTCGCCACCGCGCGGCCGCGGCCTCGATTTCCCGCCTGACGCGGGACAACCACAGGATGCTGCTGACCCAGTGGGCGACCCTTTCGGTGGCGTACTCCAGGTTCATTGGATTGGCTCCTGCGACCGTGCGGGGCGGCGCAGAGGCCAGCGGAGCCACACCCGGCCGATGATCCGATGAGAGGAAACCGGTCCGTATCGCCGGCTGTCGTCGCTGTCGGAACGGTTATCGCCCATCAGGAAATATTCGTCGCCGTCGCACAACCACGGCGGGGTGTCTTCTGCCGGGTGGTATGGGTGAGAGAGGTATGGTTCCGGCAAAGGCGAATCATCGATCAGTACACCGCCGGCGCCTTGGATCGTCACGAATTCGCCGGGCAGGCCAACGACTCGTTTTACCCAGAACGCGCCGTCCTGCGCGGGAGACATGACTACCACCACAGAGCCGCGGGGGTATCCTGCTGGGGTCCAGCATGGCGGTATGATGTGCAGCAGGTCACCGTGGAGCAGGGTTGGCCGCATGCTGTCGCCATGGACGCGGAAGCGAGACCGGAACAGGAACGCAGGGACGCGCGCCATGAGGGCAGCGGCAGACCAGAGCGGTCTCATGCCTGCTGACTAGGCGCCGGTAGGCTCCCAGCACGGATAGGAGCCGAGTATTTTGAACGCATCAGTGTACGTGCGGAGACCCTGCAGGGCGGCGGCGACCTCGGGTTCTTCGCGATGGCCCTCGCAATCGATGAGGAAAACGTAGCGGCCCAATTCCTGCTTGGTGGGGCGGCTTTCGATCTTGACGAGGTTGATGTTGCGCTCCGCGAACTCACCGATGGCGTGGTAGAGGTTGCCGGGGCGATCAACGGCGAACGCAAAGCTGATCGAGGTGCGGTCGTGTCCGGTGGGTGGGTGATCATCGTGGGCCAGAGCGACGAAACGGGTCTGGTTGGCCGAGTTGTCCTGGATGCTCCGGGCGAGAACCTGCACGTCGTAGATCTCGGAGGCGCGCTGCGGGCAGATGGCCGCCGCAGGAGCACGGCTGGCCTGCATGTCGATTACGGCAGCGACCGTGCTGAGCGAGGCCTCGCGGGTGGCGGTGGGGAAATGCTGGCCGAGATAGGCCTGGCATTGTGCGAGAGCCTGGGGGTGCGAATAGATCACCTCCACCGAATCGGCGGATACGCCAGGAGGAGCCACCAGGTAGTGGTCGATGGGAATCACCACCTCGTTCCTGATGGAAAGCTCGGCCTGGGCGATCAGGAGGTCGAGGGTGAAAGTTACGGAACCTTCCAGGCTGTTTTCGATCGGCACCACCCCGGATTCCAACTCGCGGGATACGACGGCGCCACCCACGGCGCTGATGGTGGGGTAAGGCTGCAGTTCGGCATCCGGAGCAAATAGCAGAGCGGCCTGCTCCGTGTACGTTCCGGCCGGCCCCAGGTAACCGATTCGGTCAGGCATCAGTGTTCACCAGAGTGGAGGGATGGTCCGCGGTCATCTCTCGAATGTCCGGGCGACTTGCTCATGGCTGCCCACGACGACGAGGATGTCGCCATCTCCGATAACTTCCTCGTCGCTGGGGTTGACCACGTATTCATGCCCGCGCTGGATGACCATGGTGATCAACCGGTGATTTTCGTGTCCGAGTCCGAGGTCGTGCAGGCTACGCCCACGCATGTGTTCCGGCGGACGCAGTTTGTGGACCCCGTCGGTTTCCGTGATACCGATGAAATCAATGGAGTTGGGGGTCAGGTCGAGACTGGCCGCGCGGATGGCGGCTTCCTCTTCGGGAAATATCACCTTGTCCGCGCCGACCCGATGCAGGATCTCGGCGTGGCGGGTGTCGGTGGCGCGGGCGATGACGAAGGGCAGGCCCATGGTCTTGAGCAGCATGGTGGTGATGATGCTGGACTGAACCTGGCTGCCTAGGGCCACGACGGCCACGTCCATGTCGGCGATCCCGAGGTCGCGCAGGGCGGTTTCGCTAGTGGCATCGGCTTCCACGGCATAGGTCACGCGGCCCAGCATCGCTTGGACTCGCAGGTCATCCAAGTCAATGCCAAGCACCTCGTGGTCTGCCTGGAACAGGGTGGTGGCCAACTTGGCGCCAAATCGACCCAGCCCGATGACACATACTTGATTAGGCATGATTGTTACCCAATTCTAACGGGTTCCTGGGGATAACGATAGGATGCTTCTTCCCGGGGAGCCAACAGCATGACCAGGGTGAGAGGCCCGATGCGTCCCGCCAGCATGGTGATCATGAATATTATAGACCCGGCCAGGCTCAAATCTGCCGATACACCGGTGGACATTCCATTGGTGCCGAAGGCGGAAACGGCCTCGAATATCAGCTTTTCGAAATTCAGGTGCGGCTCAGTGTAGGTCAAGATGGGCGTGACCACACCCAGGTACGCTACGGCGATCAGGGCAATCATGAGCGCCCTGGCGACCAGCGTTTCGCCGATCTCGCGCCGGAAGATCTCAGTCCTGGGATGACGGAACGCCGCCGAGCGGGCGGCTGCCAGCAGGACCGCCAACGTGTTGACCTTGATTCCGCCGGCGACCGACGCCGTGGAACCACCGATGAACATGAGGCCGCCGTATATCAGGAGGGTGAAGTCGCGGACGCCGCTCCAGTCCAGAGCCGCGAAGCCGGCCGTGCGTCCACTGGCGCCGTGAAATATGGATGAGCCCACTTTGCCGAGGAGGGAGTGGTGGGCCAGAACACCGTCCCACTCCGCAAATAGGAACGCGCCGGCGCTCAGCGCATACAACGACAACGTGAGGATGATGACTAGCTTGGTGTCCAGGGTGAACCGGGAGAAATTGAACAGGAACAGGCCACTGAGACGCCGGCGGTTTAGTTCGGGTCGCCAGTTGCGACGCATGTCCACCATGAGCGGCCAGCCCAGCGCGCCCAGGATTATCATCGGGGTGATCAACCCGGCCAGATACGGGTACGCCCCCAGCGTATCCAGGTTGTTGCCGCTGGCGGCGTTGGGCAGTATGGAGAGACCGGCGTTGTTGAAGGCGGAAACCGACAGGAATATGGACTGCCAGGCGGCCTCGGCCAGGGACATGCCGGGCATCGTCCGCATCTGGTAGAAAATCAGGGCCGCGCCGATCAAATAACCCGCCATGAACGCGAGCACGATGTTGCGCGCGACCTTGGCGACGTTGGAGGTCTGGCCGGAGCCCACAGTGTCCCGGTAGACCTCCTCCTCCAATACGGTGGTGCGCCGGCCGAAGAATACCAGCACGGTGGCGGCGGTCATGAACTCCAGCCCGCCCACCAGCATGAGGACGAACAGGACGACCTGGCCGAACGGCGACCAGAATGTCTGGGTGTCAACCTGGGTCAGTCCGGTAACCGTGGCGGCCGAAATGGCGGTGAAAAAGGAGACCTGGAATCCAGCGCTGTGCCCGTCGGCGGCGGCGAACGGCAGGACCAGCAGCAACCCGCCGGCGATATTCAGCAGCAGGAAGACGCCCAGCAGGATCGCGGGAGCAGAGGTCCAGCGCCGAGGGGGAACTCGGTGCCGGATCGGGACGCGGACAGGAGCTACCCTGCGCCGAGTGGCTGCAGAGCTTGCCGGGCCGGCGGCGCCGTCGTTCTGTTCGTTCACAGGGTGGGCCTCTGGCTGCACATGCGGGAGAGGGTGGGCGAACCGCCGGTCGGTTGGTATCGGCCAGCGTTATTATCGGCGCAAAGGCGAATATGTCAATCAGACGCGGTATAACCTGGCACTCCGCGACCAGACGCACGCGACCAGAGGCACCATAAGCAGACGTAGAACGATGGGCAACGACCGTACAACTATGAGTAGCGACATCGGGCGGCGCGACAAGGCAAGCGGTCAAATGGGCCGGCGAATCGGGTCTGGGCGCATGCCGGTGTTATACTGTCCCGTGATCGCAGTTCCGTGCTCGCGTGTGCTATATTTGAGCGACGACGGAACAATTGCAACACGAGGGATCCCTTCCAATGACGACCACAGCCCAGCGTCAAGTTGAGCCGCGCTATGACGCGGTAGCCATCGACCGCAAGTGGCAGGAGCGGTGGGAACGCGACGGCATCTATCGGGTTGAAGACAGCGACCCGCGCCCGAAGTGGTTCGAGATGACCATGTATCCGTACCCGTCGGGCGACCTGCACATCGGCCACTGGTACGCGATGGCTCCGTCGGACGCGCACGCGCGATTCCGGCGAATGCAGGGATACAACGTGCTGCATCCCATCGGGTTTGACGCGTTCGGGCTGCCGGCGGAAAACGCGGCCATATCCCGCGGCGTGCATCCCTACGAGTGGACGATGTCCAACGTGGAAAACATGCGCCGCCAACTGCGGTCGCTGGGCGCGATTTACGACTGGGACCGGGAGGTGGTCTGCTGCCTGCCGGAATATTATCGCTGGAACCAGTGGTTCTTCATCAAGTTGTACGAAAAGGGCCTGGCCTACCGGGCGAAAGCGCCGGTGGTGTGGTGCCCCTCCTGCCAGACCGTGCTGGCCAACGAACAGGTGCTGAACGGGGTGTGCGAACGGTGCGACACGCCGATCACGCGCCGAGATTTCGAGCAATGGTTCTTCCGGATCACCGATTACGCGGACGAACTGCTGGACTTCGACACGCTGGACGATTGGCCGGACAAGATTCTGACGATGCAGCGCAACTGGATCGGCCGGAGCGAGGGCGTGGAGATCGGGTTTGACATATCCGACTATGGACTGGAGGAGCGGGAAATCCGCACGTTCACCACGCGTATCGACACCATCTTCGGCGTGACCTTCATCGTCCTGGCCCCCGAGCACCCACTGGTGCCCAAGTTGACCTCCGAAAGCAAGCGCGCCGAAGTGGAAGCCTACGTCGAACGTGCCCGCGCATCATCGGAGATTGACCGCCTTTCTGCGGACCGGGAAAAGACCGGCGTGTTCATTGGGGCCAGCGCCCGAAACCGGCTCAACAATGAACAGGTGCCCATCTACGTGGCCGACTACGTGCTGACCACGTACGGCACGGGCGCGGTGATGGGAGTGCCGGCACATGACGACCGGGACCTCGAGTTCGCCCGCAAGTTCCGGTTGCCGGTCCGGACGGTGATCGCGCCCATCGAGTGGGACGGGAGAGAGCCGACCGAGGCGTACCTGGGCAACGGGTTCATGACCAACTCCGGAGCCTACGAAGGGATGACCAATGAGGAGGGCACGGCCGCCATCTCCAAGGATGTGGAGGGTCGAGGCTGGGGCCATCGCACGGTGACCTACCGGCTGCGCGACTGGCTGATCTCCCGCCAACGGTACTGGGGCACGCCGATACCCATGGTTTACTGCGATGACTGCGGGGTGCAGCCGGTGCCGGAATCGGAATTGCCGGTGCTGCTTCCGGAGGACGCGGAGTTTCGGCCCACCGGGGAATCACCGTTGGCGATCAACGAAAGTTTCGTCAACACGGTGTGCCCGAATTGCGGCGGACCGGGACGGCGCGAAACCGACACCATGGACACCTTCATGGATTCGTCGTGGTACATGCTGCGATATTGCACTCCGCAGTTCGACGGCGGTCCGTTCGAGGCTGATACCACGGCCGACTGGATGCCGGTGCGGCAGTACACGGGCGGTGCGGAACACGCGGTGATGCACCTGCTGTACAGCCGGTTCTTCATCAAGTCGCTGCGCGACATGGGGATGCTGGACATCGACGAGCCGTTCCTGCGGCTTTTCAACCAGGGCGTGATCCTCGGTTCCGACCACGAAAAGATGAGCAAGAGCCGCGGCAACGTGGTGAACCCTGACGACGTGGTGGGACAGGTGGGAGCGGATGCGGTCCGCTGCTTCCTGATGTTCATCGGGCCGTGGGACCAGGGCGGTCCGTGGAGCGACGAAGGCATCAACGGGGTGGTGCGCTGGCTGAACCGGATGTGGAATCTGGTGGAATACGACGCCGGCGAACTGGATTCGAGTCCGACGGATCCCGCCGCGGTGCGCGACACGCAGCGGGTGCTGCATCAGACCATCCGCAAGTGCTACGACGATCTGGACAAGTTCAAGTTCAACACCTCCATCGCCGCGTTGATGGAACTGGTGAACCACCTGAGCCGGGTGTGGAATGACCAATCAGTGGACAGCGCAACCTGGCGGGACAGCACCGAGAAGTTCCTGCTCATGCTGGCGCCCATTGCTCCGCACGTCGCCGAGGAACTGTGGGAGCGTACCGGACATGCCTACAGCGTCCACCAGCAGCCTTTCCCCAAATGGGACGACGACCTCGCCGCCGAGGATGAGATTACCCTGGTGGTGCAGGTGAACGGCAGGGTGCGAGATCGCATCACGGTGTCCGCGGGCATAGGCGAGGACGAGGCCCGTCAGTTGGCGCTGGACAGCCAGCGCGTGCAGGCACACGTGGACGGCAAAACCGTGCGGAACGTGGTGTATGTACCGGGGAGGCTGGTGAACGTGGTGGTCGGGTAATTGGGCGGCACGATGGGCGACGTTTACACCACGATGGGAATCTGGGCTGCGGACGGCGCATATGTCCGCAACCTGCGCATGCAGGCCGACACCGGAGCGTCATACAGCCAACTGCCAGGAGCGCTGCTGCGAGACCTGGGTTGGGCGCCGACGCAAAGTCCCCGGCGGTCAACGCTGGCGGATGGATCCGAGGTCACGGTTGCATTGGGAGAGGTGAAGGTGAGGTACGGTGAGGAAAATCTGACCAGGCTGTTCGTGTTCGGGGAGGATGGGTGTAAACCTCTAATGGGCAGCGACACAATGCAGGGATTCGGTCTGGGCGTGGACCCGGTGAATCACACGATCATTGACGTCGTTGCGCATCGATAAATTCTGGATTCTCGAATGACGCTTGTTGAGAAATACGCGCTGCTGCCTGACGAAATCGACCGCCAGAGCCTGGTGATGGTCGCGGAGAGCTTGGTGGGCGATGAGTCCGAGGCGGCGCTGTCATCCGCAGAGCGGTATGTATTGCACCGCATCGTGCGGGCGGAGGGCGATCCCGCGATTGCCGCCGACGTGCGATTCGCCAATGGCGCCGTGGATGCCGCGTTGGCATCGCTGAAGAACGCCCGGCGCGTCGTAACGGACGTGCGCATGGTGCAGGTGGGGATATCTCGGGCTGCCCTGGCCAAACGCGGCGTTGAGACTGACTGCCTGATCGACGTGCCTGCAGTCGCAGAGCGCGCGCGACGGGAAGGCACCACCCGCAGCGTCGCCGCGGTGCGGGAACTTGCGCCGCAGATGGACGGGGCCGTGGTTGCCATCGGCAACGCGCCGACCGCCCTGCTGGCCCTGCTGGATCTAGTTGATTCGGGGCAGGTGTCGCCGGCCGCGGTCATCGGGATGCCGGTGGGATTCGTGGCCTGTCCGGAGTCGAAAGCCGAACTGGCGAGCCGAGATGTGCCGCACATAACAATCCTGGGAAGGCGTGGGGGAAGCTCGGCGGCCGCTGCCACCGTCAATGCCCTGCTGGACCTGCTAGAGGAGTAACGCATATGCCTGCCGACAGCCACGAAAACGGCGCCTCCGGCGGGTGGGGCGTGGTCCTGCTCTGCCATGGGAGCCAGCGAGGGGCCAGCCGCGACGAGTGTTCCTGCGCCTGGGCCGCCGACGGCGCGAGGTTCCCCGCGTGGTGCCTGGGATGCCCGAATACGCCCGTGGGGCTACGCCAGGCCGGCGAACGGCTGGCAGAGTCTTTGGGGGCTGATGCCGAGCAGGTGATCGTCTCATGCCTGGAGTTCCTGCCGCCGCATCCGCCGGAAGCGGTTTCGATACTCGCGGGAACCGGGGTGAGCCGCGTGGTGATTGCGCCGTACCTGCTGGGCAACGGCAAGCACGCAACCGTGGAAATGGATGAGGTGCTGGAGGATATCGCGGCAGAGACACCAGGCGTTGAGTTGCGGCTGGCGCAGGGGCTTGGCGCGGACATGCGTATCGCCGACCTGGTGCGTGAGCGCATCGCCACGCTGCCGGAGTACTCGGCCGGCTCGGGAGATGGCAAGCCGACCGGCGTGCTGCTGGTCAAGGCGGGCACCCAGACTCGCTACGATGACTGCCTGTGGCTCAAGGAGTTGGGCAGTTGGGTCGAGCGCGACCTGGGGGAGAATTACGCCGTGTCCGTGGCGCAGTCGCACTATGGCGATCCGACCATGGAGGTTGCCGCAGCCGAGCTGATCGAGGAACGCGGGGTGGGCAGCATCATCTGCGCGCCGTACCTGTTTTTCCCGGGCCTGATCCTACAGCGCAACGTGCTGGGTACGATGAACAAGTTGCAAGAAGCCTACCCGAGCATACCGATGTCGGTGGCGCCTCCGCTGGGGGTAGATGACCGACTGGTGCAGGTAGCGAGCGACCGGGTGAGAGCGGCGCAGGCCGGCGCCTGATGTGGCAATGGTAACGCTGTCGCCATCCTCGCTCATGGCGAGGTTGGGGTACAATCGTCACCAAGCCGAGCGACGAAGGCAATAATCAATCGCATGTCAACTGAACCGGAAATCAACAGCAACGGGGTGGACCGTCCCGAGAGCGACTACTCGCGGCCGACCAAGCGCGACCCGCGGGGAATGCGAACCGGATACACCACCGGCACCACCGCGGCGGCCGCGGCCAAGGCGGCGGTGATCCTGATGCTGTCGGGCAAGGCTCTGGAAGAGGTATCGGTGCCGCTGCCGGGTGGTCAAGGCTACGCGACGCTCAACGTGCACAACAGTTGGGCGATGGAACCCTCGGAGGGTGTGCGCTGCTCCGTGATCAAGGACGGGGGAGATGACCCGGACGTTACCCACGGGGCGGAGATCATCGTCGGCGTTTGGCGACTGCCGGACGGAATCAAGGGATTGCAGATCACGGGCGGGCCCGGCGTTGGAACCGTGACGCGGCCCGGCACGGGGATTGAGGTCGGCGAGCCGGCGGTTACCCGGGTGCCCCGACGGATGATGGCGGACGCGGTCGTGGAAGGACTGGAGGCCTGTGGATGGCCGGCGGAGACGGGCGTGCGGGCGCGGATTTCGGTTCCCAACGGCGAGGAGATCGCCAAGCAAACGACTAACGCGCGGTTGGGCGTGCTCAATGGCATCAGCATCCTGGGGAGCACCGGGGTCGTGCAGCCGTTCAGCACGGCGGCGTGGCGGGCCAGCGTGCATCTGGCCATTGACGTTGCCGCGACCAACGGGCTGGATCACGTGGTGCTTTCGACCGGAACGCGCAGCGAGCAGTACACGCGGGAACTGCTGGACCTCCCCGACATGGCCTACGTTGAAGCCGGGATATTCTCCGGACCGTCGATGAAGCGGTGCGTGAACAAAGGAATCAAGCGGGTAGCCCACGTGGGCATGGTGGGCAAGTTTTCCAAGATGGCGATGGGCTATTTCGTAACCCACGTGGCCGGCAACCAGGTGGACACCGGGTTCCTGGCGGAGCTTGCGGCCCAGTGCGGCGCATCAGCGGAGTTGCAGGAGGAGATGCGCAACGCGGCCAGCGGGCGGCATTTCCAGGAACTCGCGCAGGAGCACGACGTAATGGACGTGTTCCCCATCATGTGCGAGCTGGTCTGCCAACAGGCGCAAAAGTATCTTGGTCAGGATTCCGACGAAGCGCAGGACGATGCCATCATTGTGGATGCGCTGTGCTTCGATTTCGAGGGGAACCTGCTGGGGTCGGCCAGCACTTCACCGGACGGCATTCCGATGCGCGGCCAGGCCAGTACGGCGGCCAATGTTGATGACTGACCTGACGACGAGGGTCAGAACCGGCGGCCTTGTTGATGGCGACGCATCCCGGGAACGCCCGTTGGGGCTATCTGACGACGCTTTTGAGCAACGCCGGCCGGTGCGGGGCCAGATCACCAAGTCCGAAGTGCGCGCGGTGAGTCTGTACGCATTGGGCCTGCAGCCGGACAGCATCGTCTGGGACATCGGCGCCGGCACGGGTTCAGTGGCGGTTGAGGCGGCCAGGATCGCATATCGCGGGCGGGTGTACGCCGTGGACAAGGACGCGGACAGCGCGGACCTGCTGGAAACGAACGTAGCGCGCTACGGCGACGAGCGGGTAACGGTCATCATCGGCGCTGCGCCCGACGTATTGGAGGACCTGCCGGATCCAGACTCGGTGTTCATAGGCGGCGGCGGAGCTGCCATGCCCAGGATCATCGACGAAGTGGTGGGCAGACTGTCCCCCGGAGGCCGGGTGGTAGCGAATTTCGCGGCGATGGAACGGGCCAACGACACGTACAAAACGATGAAGCAAATGTCTCTCGCACCCCAGATGACCATGGTGGCCGCGTCGAGAGGACGCGAACTGCCGGACGAAACCCTGCGCCTGGAAGCCATGAACCCAGTTTTTGTAGTGTGGGGGCAGAAATGACGACAGCCTCCAACCACGGGCGACTATATGGCGTCGGCGTTGGCCCCGGTGATCCCGAGTTGCTGACCGTCAAGGCGCAGCGGGTGTTGCAGTCCGTTCCGGTGATCTGGGTGCCGCAGGCCGGCGTGAGCCGTGAGAGTTATGCCTACAGCATCGTCAAGCACCTGATCGACGAGGCAAAGCAGGACGTGGTGCGGGCCAAATTCCCCACCAACGACGAAGACGCAGCCGGCGACGTTTGGCGGAACGCGGCGCGAGACCTGGCCGTGCACCTGGAAGCCGGCAAGGATGTGGCCTTCATCACCGAAGGCGACCCGATGCTGTACAGCACCTTCGCCTACGTGCTGGAAACCATACAGGACGAATACCCGCACCTGCCGGTAGAGGTGATCCCAGGGGTATCCTCGGTGATGGCGGCGGCGGCATCCGCGGCGGCGCCGCTGGTGCATCACGGCCAGAGGCTGGCCATCCTGCCTGCGGTGTACGGCATCGACGACCTGCGGGAGGCCATCGCACTCTACGACACCATCGTGCTGATGAAGGTGAACCGCACGCTGCTGGACGCGCTGGCGAACCTGGAGCGGCTGGGCCTTGCGGGCCGCACGATCTACGTGCGCCGGGCCACCACCGAGCGCGAGAGGGTGGTGCGCGACATACAGGAACTATCGGCTGAAGATCTCGATTACTTTTCGCTGCTCATCATCCGGCGCTAGTCGGTGAGAGCGCCTCGGAGGAACACCACATGGACAACAATGGCAAGGTGTACATCATCGGGGCGGGCCCCGGCGATCCCGAACTGCTCACGTTGAAGGCCAAGCGGATCATTGATGACGCTGATGTGATCATCTACGCGGACTCGCTGGTGCCGGCCGAGATAGCGGGGTTCGCCAAGCCGGGCGCTGACGTTTACGGCAGCAAGGAGATGGCCCTGCCGGAAATCATGGAGGTCACGCTGCGCGCGGTGAGCGAAGGCAAGACGGTTGCGCGGATCCAGAGCGGCGACCCGTCACTGTACGGCGCGACGCTGGAGCAGATGCGGATCCTGGAACGGGAGAAGGTGGACTACGAGATCATCCCCGGCGTCAGCGCGGTGTTTGCCGCTGCCGCCGTGCTGAAGGCGGAACTCACCGTGCCGGAAGTGTCGCAGACCGTGATCATGACCCGAGCCGAGGGTCGCGTGGCGATGCCCGAGGGCGAGGCGTTGGTGGATCTGGCGCGACATCACAGCACGTTGGCGATATTCCTCAGCGTGACGAGGATGTTCCGCATCGCCAACCAGTTGCTGGAGGCCGGATATCCCGCCGACACTCCGGTTGCGGTGGCGTATCGCGTCGGCTGGCCGGACGAGCAGATCATCCGGGGAACCCTGGAGGACATTGCCGAGAAGGTTCGGGAAGCCAAGATCACCCTGCAGGCGCTGATCATCGTAGGCAAAGCCGTTGATCCGAATCTGCTGGACCCGGATTCTGATGAACAAGTGGCTGTCTCGCACCTGTATTCCGACGATTACACGCACCTGTACCGTCGCGCCGGCCAGGGAGCACACGCCGACGCTGAGCGCGCCGACCTGTACGACGCGGGCGGCTACGAGATTCATCCGGAGCCGGCCACCCACACGTCCACCGGCGACGACTAGCCGCGACGGGCCATGTCGTCCGGTTACAGTCCAAATACGGCGATAGTGGCCGTGTCCAAACCCGGCGCCGATTTGGCCCGACGATTGGCGTCCTGCCTGCCTGAAGCCGAGCTTCACCTGGAACGTCGATTCGTCGATGCTGCCGAATCGGATGCGCGCGCTTACGACCTGCCGTTGCGCCCGGTGCTGCAGAACCTGTTTGTCAACCGGGACGCGTTGATCGTTTTCCTGCCCATCGGCGCAGCCGTACGGCTGTTGGCTCCGGTGTTTGCGGGCAAGAAACGGGATGCCGCCGTGGTATGCGTGGACGACGGCGGTCGATTCGCCATCAGCGTGCTGTCGGGCCACGTTGGCGGAGGGGACGATCTCGCCCGGCAAGTGGCTGCCGCGATCGGCGCGCAACCCGTGGTCACGTCTGCGTCCGATGCCCTGAACGTGACCGCAATCGACCTGGTGGGACGAGCGCAAGGCTGGCGGATTGACGCAACATCGATTGATCTGACGAGAGCGGCGGCAGCGGTGGTGAACGGCGAACCCGTCTCCCTGTGGCTGGACACCGAAACGGACGCGGCATGGCCTGATGATCAAGCGATGACGGACAGCATTACGCGGGTCGACAAACTGACCGATGCCCTGGGCGACGGGTACGCCGCCACGCTGATCGTATCGGACCAGATATTGACGTCGGACGCGAATCATCCCGTGATCATCTATAGGCCGCCCACCCTGGTGGCCGGCGTGGGGTGCCGTCGCGGCGTCGAGGTGGAGCACCTGCGTGGGCTCCTGGGAGACACGCTGGAGCAGCACGGGTTGACCCTGCAGAGCCTGGGCAAGATAGCCACGGCGGACATCAAGGCCGACGAACCGGGAATCATCGCGTTGGCGGAGTCGCTGGGCGTTACGCTGGAGGTCTACACCGCCAGCGAGTTGAACGACCGCTGTGCTCAGGCCGCACCGTTGCAGGGGGAGGGCGCCGGGTTGAGTCAACCGACACCGTCCGCCGCACAAGACCTGCTCGGCGTGTTCGGCGTATCGGAGCCGGCTGCGATGCTGGCGGCCCGCGCGGATGGGCTGGTGGTGCCGCGCACCAAATCGGACCGAGCGACCGTGGCCGTTTCGAGGGTCGCGAATCGTTCGAGTCAATCATCGGGAAAGATATGAGCAACGGAAAACTTTACCTGGTCGGGCTGGGACCCGGCGACTCGGGTCATCTCACGCCGGCGGCGGCGGATGCCATCGCGGACAGCGACGAATTGGTGGGATACCGGTTCTACATCGACCAGGTTGCCAGTGAGGCAGCGGGCAAGGTCAGCCATTCCATGGAACTGGGCCAGGAACTGGAACGAGCCGCGCTGGCGGTGGACATCGCGTACGCCGGTAAAACGGTGGCGGTGGTGTCCTCGGGCGATGCGGGAATCTACGGCATGGCCGGGCCGGTGTTTCGCGTGCTGACCGACCGTCAGTGGGACGGCGTGAGTCCGGCGGTGGAAACGGTGCCGGGCGTCTCGGCCCTGCAATCGGCGGCCGCGCTGCTGGGATCGCCGCTGATGCAGGATTTCTGCGCCATCAGCCTGAGCAACCTGCTCACGCCCTGGGAGCAGATACGGAGACGCCTCGAGGCCGCAGCGGCCGGGGACTTTGTAACCGTGTTGTACAACCCACGGAGCCGCCGCCGGGTCACCCAATTGGAGGAGACCCGGGAGATCTACCTGGGGCACCGCAGCCCCGATACTCCTGTTGGGATCGTGCGGCACGCTTTCCGGCCGGAACAGGCCGTTTCGCTGGCGGACCTGGGCGGGCTGGACGGTGAAGAGTTGAGGGTCGATATGTTCACCACGGTGGTGATCGGCAACTCCAACACCTACGTGCACAACGGGCGCATGGTCACGCCGCGGGGATACGAGGTGAAGGGCCAGCCGTAGCCTCGGCTGTTATACTCGCGCAACTATTTCCCGACTTTGATCTACAACAGGGATCCACAGGAGGAGCAACGTGCCAGCAATACGTCCCAACCCGGCGAAAGAGAAGTTGCAGCGAGGCGAACCGACGACCTGCATATCCGGCCTGATGAGCAGTGAGATCATCGACTTTTTGGGCTCGGTAGGGTTCGATTCGGTCTGGATGGAGTGTGAGCACGGCCCGGTGGACTGGGAGACGCTGGGCGACATGACGCGAGCCTGCGACCTCTGGGGCATGGCGTCAATCACCCGCTGCAACGCCAACGACGCGGGGTTGATCACGCGGACATTGGACCGGGGCTCCATGGGCGTGGTGCTGCCGCACGTGAACACGCGGGAAGAGGCGGAGGCGGCGGCCGGCGCGGCGAAGTTTGCCCCGCTGGGCTACCGCGGGATGTTCGGCGGCCGGCAATCGTTTGGCGTGCCGGACTACGTGCACAAGGCCAACGACCAGACCATGGTGGTCGTGCTGATCGAAGAGGTAACGGCCTTGGACAATCTGGACGACATCCTGAAGGTGGACGGCATCGACGTGTTCTTCGTGGCGCCGACCGACCTTTCCCAAACGATGGGGCACATCGGCAATGTCGGGCATCCGGAAGTCCAGGCTGCCATCGACGACGCCATCGCGCGCATTGTCAACGCAGGTCGAACGGCGGGCACGCTGGTGAACGACGACAACGTGGCATCGTACGTGGACAAGGGCGCGCGATTCCTGATGACGTCGTGGAACGCGTGGGTGGCGCGCGGAGCCTCGGAATTTCTGGGGCGGATATCCTAACGCAACGAAACAGGGGCAGGCTACGAGCCTGCCCCTAAAATTAGAGCGCCGGTTGGGTGCGGCCTATTGTGTGGCGCTAGCGATTTCGGCGGATCGAGGCTCTCCGCCGTGGTCGACGTCCCAGTCCCAAAGGTCGGCGTGGAACCCTGAGAGGTTGTCGGCCAACGTGTTGATGAAGTTGCGAACGCCGCGTCCGTGGAATTTACCACGCAGGGTACAAACTCCGATGTTGGCCGCCGGGAAGATGTGGTCCAGGCGAACCACGGCCAGGCGGTCGTGGTCCTCCGGATGCAAGGTGAAATCGCTGACGATGGCAATGCCCATGCCGATGGCGACGTAGCGCTTGATCATCTCGGTGTTGTCCATCTCGAGGACGACATCGTAGTTGACGCTGCGCTCGCGGAGTTTTTGCTCCACGCGTCTCCGGCTGAGGCTTTCGGGGCTGTTCAGAATCAACGGGAACTTGGCCATGTCCTCCATGGAGACCGGGTCGCAGTGCAGCAAATCGTGGCCGGGTTCGGTGATGAGAACGACGTTGTAATCGAACAAATCCGAGAATTCCAGGGACGGGTCATCGGTCGGGGGAGCGGAGCACAACGCCAGGTCAACTTCGCCGGATTTGACCAGTTGGATCAGGTTGGCGTAGGAGCGGGCGACCAGGCGCATGCGTACGTCAGGGTACTTGGACCGAAACTGGCGGATCGGGCGAGGAAGATGGTAGGAGACAATGTCAGGGTAAGCGCCCACCACGAAAGACCCGCGGCCTTCGGAGTAGTCCATCTGGGTCTTCAAAGTGTCGATGGACTCGACGATGGGGGTAACGAGTTCGTAGAACAGGGAGCCTTCGGAGGTGAGTTGGATGGGGCGCTTGATGCGGTCAAACAGGGTGATGCCGAACTCGCCCTCCAGCTTTCGCAGGTGGGTGGTCACGGTGGGCTGTCCAAGTTCCAGCTTACGAGCCGCTTTGGATACGCTCCGCAATCGGGCTACGTGATAAAAGCTGATGATCTCTCGCAGTTCCATGGGGTCCACCTCAAGCTCAACCCAGTTGTCATCCGATCCCTGTATCGAAGCGATATAATATATCAGAGTTACGGATAATGCAACGGGGATGCAATTTGCGGATTTGTAGGTAAACCTATTGTCCGGCTCGTAAAGCGGTGTGATCGTATTGCCGCCGGGAATAGCGATATGGTAGCGGTATACCTTGACAAAATATCGCGACAAACCGCAGAATACGCCACATTAACGGGCCAGCCACGGGTCGCGTCGCCGGGGAGCCGGCGCCAGATATTGCCGCGATTATTTGCCCGTGTCGAGGTAATCTGATGGCTTTCGTGATCACACAGCCTTGCGAGGGTGTCAAAGACGCTTCCTGCGTTGAAGTTTGCCCCGTGGACTGCATCCATTCTGACGACGACGCGCCGATGTATTACATCAACCCGGACGACTGCATTGACTGCGCGTACTGCGTGGCGGTTTGCCCCGTTTCCGCGATTTTCGACGAGTTCACGGTGCCGCCCGACCAGCGCGAGTACGTGCGCACCAACCGTCTCTATTTTTCTCGTTAGTCAGCCCGTAGGAATCCAGATATGGCCCGGTTCCTCACCAATGCACAGGTCAACGAGTGCGTTAGCCTGGAAGACGTACTGCCTGCCGTCGAGGCGATGATGGACAACCATGGCAGCGGGGAGGCGGCCAATTTGACGCGTCGCCGGATCGCCACGCCCGGCGGGTACCTGGCGGTCATGGGCGGCGCCATCATGCACGACGGCGTCTTCGGGGTAAAGACTTTCACCAACACCCGCAATGGCTACTCTTTCCAGGTGAGCCTGTACGATGGCGACAGTGGTGAATTGCTGCTGTACACCCAGGCGAACCGGTTGGGCCAGTTGCGGACCGGGGCCACGACTGCTGTGGCGATTAAACACCTGGCGAACGACGAAGCGGCCACGGTTGGGATAATCGGCACGGGAAACCAGGCCGGCGACCAACTTAGGGCGTTGAGCTTGGTTCGACAAGTGAGTGAGGTCAAGGCGTTCAGTCGCAACGCCGACAACCGCGAGGCTTTCGCGTCGCGGATGACCGAAGACCTTGGGTTCCCGGTGGCGGCCGCTCCGAGCAACGAGGACGCGGTGGCCGGTTGCGACGTTGTGATCGCCATAGCGTCCACGCAGACGCCGGTGGTGCAGGGCGAGTGGCTGTCGGACGGGGCGACGGTTATCGGCGCAGGTCCGACGCTGTCCAGGTTCCGTGAGGTGGATGACAGCACGTTGGTACGAGCGAACCGCCGGTTTGTGGACTCGATGGAGCAGGCGCCGCTGGAGTGCGGCGACATATCCGCCGCGGTGGATCTGGGCCTGGTGCAGTGGAGCCAATTCCACGAGTTGCGGCACGTGGTGGCGGGGACCATTCCCGGCCGGGCGTCCAGCGACGAGATCGTCTACTGCAAGCTGATGGGCACTGGACTGGCCGACGTGGCGGCCGCCAAGGTGGTGTGGGAGCGAGCCGAGGAACTGGGCATCGGCATGGTGATGGACTGGTAAGGGCGAATGATTATTCGCCCCTACACATAACGCCCTCTGGCGTGCGCTGGGGTCTCTAACGTGACGCTGCCAGGTATTCGTCGGTGGTGAGGATGTTGTAGTTGTCCAGACCGCTGAGCATGCTCTCCATGGCGGCGCGGGCAGTATCCAGGGATGTGAAACACGGTATGCGCCGTTCCACGGCGGCGCGCCGGATGAAAAAGCCGTCCCGCATCACCGACGTATCGCCGGACAGTGTGTTGACCACCGCGCCGACCGTGCCGTCGTTGATGACGTCCAGGACGTCGGGTGATCCCTCTCCGATGCGCTTGGTGATGGTGGTCACGGGCAGGTTCATCGCCGTAATCATGGTCGCGGTGCCCTCGGTGGCATACAACTGACAGCCAGCGTCGGCAAGGCCGCGGATCAACGGCAGCGAGTCCGCCTTGGCGTGGTCGGAGATGCTCAGCAACACGCCCATGCCGGGAGACAGGTTGATGCTGGCGGCCTGCAACGCCTTGGTGAGCGCCCCGGCGAAATCCCAGTCGATGCCCATGACCTCGCCAGTGGACTTCATCTCGGGCCCCATGTACCAGTCGACCCCGACCAACTTGGACATGGAGAAAACGGGGGCCTTGATGCCCACGAGCTTCTGGCGCGGCCAGAGTCCCCCTTCGTAACCAAGATCCTTCAGCTTGTCGTCCAGCATCACGCGGGTGGCGAGATTTGCGACCGGCACGCCGGTGACCTTGGAAATGAACGGGATGGTGCGGCTGCCCCGAGGGTTCACCTCGAGCACGTACACCGTGGTGGGCTCGGCGTCATGGGCGGTTTCGAGGCTGGGGCTGCGGTAGGCGCTGCCGCCCTGGAGGACGAACTGGATATTCATCAGGCCGCGGACGCCCAGGGCCAGGCCGATGCGGGTGGTGTAGTCCACCAGGGTATTTACCTCGGCTTCCGTGAGGTTCAGGCCGGGGTAGATGGCCATGGAGTCGCCGCTGTGGACGCCGGCGCGCTCAACGTGTTCCATGATGCCCGGGATCAGGACGCGCTCGCCGTCGCAGATGGCGTCAACCTCGCACTCCCTGCCTTCCATGTAATGGTCAACGAGGACCTCGCGCTCGGGTGTCACTTCGGTGGCGATGGTCAGGTAGCGGATCAACTCGGTGGCGTTCCGGACGATTTCCATAGCGCGACCGCCCAGGACGTAACTGGGCCGCACCACCACCGGATATCCGATGCGCTGGGCCACGCGCAGGGCCTGGTCCACTGAAATGACCGTGGCGCCCGGCGGTTGGGGGATTCCCAAGTCCACCAGGAACCGCTCGAATTTCTGGCGGTCGCTGGCTATGTCGATGGCTTCGGCACTGGAGCCCAGGATGGGCAGGCCGGCGGCGGCCCGAGATTGCGACAGGTTGATGGCAGTCTGTCCGCCGAACTGGACGAGGCTGGGAGGCGGGTTGTCGTCAATGGTCTCGTTGTCGATGATGTCCCGGACTGCCTCCTCGTCCAATGGCTCGAAATAGAGGCGGTCGCTGGTGTCGAAATCGGTGGACACGGTCTCCGGGTTGGAGTTGACCATGATGCTGGCAACGCCGGCCTGGGACAATGCCCACGCCGCATGCACGCTGCAATAGTCGAACTCGATGCCCTGGCCGATGCGTATGGGGCCGCTGCCGATAACGACGGCCTTGGGCCCTTCCAAGGGCGGGGCTTCGTTTTCGGTGTCGTAGGCGCTGTAGTAGTAGGGCGTGGCGGCCTCGAACTCGGCGGCGCAGGTGTCCACCATCTTGAACACCGGCCTGATGCCGAGTTGTTGGCGCATCTGCCGCACCTGCTCCGCCAGCAGGCCGGACAGGGTGGCGATTTCTTGGTCCGGGAATCCCAGCCGCTTGGAGGCCAGCAAGGTTGCCGGGGTCAATGGGTTGCCGAGCAGGCGGCGTTCCTGGTCAACGATGCGCTCCAGGGCGGCGATGAACCACGGGTCGATGCTGGTGTGCGCCACCAATTCGTCACGGGTGATGCCGCGTCGCAACGACGTGGCAAGGGCCCACAAACGCAGGTCGTTGGGGTGCAGCGGGAGCGAGTCCAGCAACTGCTGGCGGCCTCCCCGCACGTTCAGGTCTCTCCATTCCTTGTCTTCCCAGAGCAGGGATGAGTTGGACTGCTCCAGCGCGCGCGTGGCTTTCTGCAGGGCGGACTCGAAACTGCGATCGATGGCCATGACCTCGCCGGTGGCCTTCATCTGGGTGGTCACGTGGCGATCGCCATTGGGGAACTTGTCGAAAGGCCAGCGGGGTATCTTTACGACGCAGTAGTCCAGCGCCGGCTCGAATGCCGCTCCGGTATTGCCGGTCACGGCGTTGGCGATTTCGTCCAGACGGCGGCCGACGGCGATTTTTGCCGACACGCGAGCGATGGGATAGCCGGTGGCCTTGCTGGCCAATGCGGACGAACGGCTGACGCGAGGGTTGACCTCGATGACGTAGTAGTCCGAATCGGCATCCCAGTCTCCGGGCCGGTTTTTCATGGCGTCGGGATGGGGACGCAACGCGAGTTGGATGTTGCAGCCGCCCTCGATGCCCAGACCCCTGATGATCTTGAGGCTGGCGGTACGGAGCATCTGGTACTCCTTGTCCGTCAGGGTCTGGCTGGGGGCCACCACGATGCTGTCGCCGGTGTGCGCGCCCATGGGATCCAGGTTTTCCATGTTGCACACGGTGATGCAGTTGTCGGCGCCGTCGCGGATGACCTCGTACTCCACCTCCTTCCAACCCACGAGAGACCGCTCCAGCAGCACCTGGCTGATCGGGCTGGCCGACAGTCCGCTCTCTACAATGGCTGAGAACTCCGCGTCCGTGTTGGCGATGCCGCCGCCGGTTCCGCCCAGCGTGTAGGCGGGACGGATCACGAGGGGAAGCCCCGTCTCGGCGCGATACGCCTGGGCTTCGTCCATGTTGGACACCGTGCGGTTGGGGGGCATCGGCTCCCCGATATCGGTGAGGAACTGCCGGAAATAGTCGCGGTCCTCCGACTTGCGGATGGTCTCCAACGGCGTACCCAGCAGCCGGATCTCGTAACGATCCAGCACGCCGGCGTCAGCGAGATCGACGGCCAGGTTGAGTCCGGTCTGTCCGCCCAGCGTGGGGAGAATGCCGTCCGGGCGTTCCGTGGCGATGATGCGCTCCAGAACGGGAACGGTCAGCGGCTCAATGTAGACTCGGTCCGCGATGTCGCGGTCGGTCATGATGGTGGCCGGGTTGGAGTTGACCAGAACGACGGACACTCCCTCTTCGCGGAGGGCCTTGCAGGCCTGGGTGCCGGCATAATCGAACTCGGCGGCCTGGCCGATGACGATGGGGCCGGAGCCGATAACCAGAACCTTTCGGGGTTGTTGGGAGAGATCGCTCAATGGAGTGTCCTTGCTGCGGGGTGCGATGAGTTACGAAAAACGGGGCATGACCCCGGGCAATTCCATCAGGTGTCGGTCGACGAGCGCGTTGATCATCTGGAAGATGAAAGCTCCGAAGAACTCGCCCTCGCTGTCGAAATGGCCGAAGTCGATACCGCCTTCCGGAGTGCGCGGCGGAATGACCAGGTCGGTGGTGTCCGGGGACACACGGGCGACGTGAACGAAACCGACCGGCTGGTCGTCGATGGGATCATTGGTGGCAGGGTCGGTCACCTTGACGGCCAGTTCCCACCGGGAACCCAACTGGCCGCGGCTGACGGCCGCCAACAGGTAGCCGCGCCCGTGGTGAGTGAAGGAGGGAACCACCTCCTCCAGCAAACCCAACGCGTCGTTCAGGCCGATGGGTAATTCAGTTTCGATGCCCTGCTCGAGTAGAAAACTGGTGAATCCGGTCATGCTCTGCTTGCCCCTTCCATGTGATTGAGGGCCACGGCTACGCTGACCGGCCTGCCGGTTTGGCGTCGTCGACCATGGCCAGGAAACGGTCAAACAGGTACTCGTTATCCTTGGGACCGGGCGACGCTTCCGAATGGTATTGAATGGTGAACAGCGGCAGTTCCCGATGGCGCAGACCCTCAACGGTATTATCGTTGAGATTGATCTGGGAGACCTCTAAACCGGCCGGCAGATTATCGGCATCCACGGCATAGCCGTGGTTCTGCGCGGTGATATGCACCCGCCCGGATTCCAGGTCTTTGACCGGGTGATTCCCGCCTCGATGCCCGAACTTCAGCTTGTAGGTGCGCGCGCCCAACGCCCGGGCGGTAAGCTGGTGACCCAGGCAGATGCCCATGATTGGGACATGGCCGATCAGTTGTCGCACGTTGTCCACGATGTCGCCCAGCAACTCGGGATCGCCGGGACCGGGGGAGAGCAGCAGACCCGAGGGCTGCATGCCAAGCATCACGTCGGCGGGCGTTGTGGCCGGAACCGCGACCACCTCGCAGCCCCGGCTATGCAGCAGGCGCAGGATGTTGTATTTGAGGCCAACGTCCGTGACCAGGATGCGACGCACGCCCGCTGGCGGCGGCGTTGTGGGGTAGCCAGCGGTCTCGGAGCCATCCCACGAGTAACCGTCCTGCGTGGTGACGGTGCTCACCAGGTCGAGGTTGTCGTAGCGGGGCAGGTCGGCGAGCTTTTGTCGCGCGGTGTCGGGGTCATCGAACGTCAGCAGGCCCATCATCACGCCGCTGGTGCGCAGACGGCGGGTCAACGCGCGGGTGTCGATGCCGCTGATGCCGGGGACGTTGTACTCTTCCAGGAAAGCGTGCAGGGTCATGTCGCTGGTGCTATGGCTCGGCAGGTCGCAGTGCTGCCGGACGATGAGCGCCGACGCCTGGATGCGGCGGGACTCGAAATCGGTGCGGTTGATGCCGTAATTGCCCACCAATGGGTAGGTCAGCGCGACCATCTGGCCGGCATAGGACGGGTCGGTGAGGACCTCCTGGTAGCCGGTCATGGTGGTGTTAAACACCACCTCGCCCCAACCCTCGCGTTGCGCGCCAAACGACTCGCCGGTGAAAACCGTATCGTCCTCCAGGACCAGATGCACCACCCTGCTCACGCTACGTCTCCTTTGTTCAGTACGGTGGGTTCCTCAAACACGATGCGTCCGCCCACCACGGTTGCGCCGACCCGGCCGCGAAGCGTCACGCCATCCAGCGGGGTGTTGCGACCCATGGATGCAAACTTGTTCACGTCAACCGTCCAGCCGGCGTCGGGGTCGAACAGCACGAGGTCGGCCGGCGTGCCCGGCGTGAGCGACGCGTACTGGGCGAACCCGTTGCCCATCACTCGGGCCGGCCCAGTGGTCAGACGCTCCACCAGCGTGGGCAGGCTGATGCTGCCGGAGTGCACGGTGGACATCAGGGTGCCCAACGCCGTTTCCAGCACGCTGATTCCAAAGGCCGCTTCGTGGTACGTGCATTCCTTGCTGACTCGCTCGTGGGGCGCGTGGTCGGTGGCCACGCAATCGATGGTCCCGTCGGCCAGCCCGGCCACGCAGGCGGCGACGTCGGCGTTCGAACGCAGCGGCGGGTACACCTTGGTGTGGGTGTCGTAGGCCATCGGGCCGGCGGCGACGTTGGGGTCGCCCTTGCCGCCCAGGGCCCATGCCTCGGTGAGCATCAGGTGATGGGGGCACACCTCGGCGGTAACTGCGATGCCTCGTTCCTTGGCCTGCCGCACCATGGCAACGCTGCCGGCGGTGCTGAGATGGGCCAAGTGCAGGCGTCCGCCGGTCAACTCGGTCAGCGATATGTCCCGGGCCACCATGGCCTCCTCGGCGACGGCCGGGATGCCGGCCAGGCCCAGGCGGCTGCTGACCCAGCCCTCGGACATGACGCCGCCGGGACACAGTTCGTGGTCCTCGCAGTGGTTGCTGATGGGAACGCCGAGGTCCCGGCTGTATGTCAGCGCCAGGCGCATCAGGCCGGCGTCGTACACGGGGTCGCCGTCGTCGCTGAACGCGACCACGCCGGCGGTGATCAGTTCCTCCATGTCGGCCAGTTCGCGGCCTTTCCGACCTTTGGTGACGCAGCCGATCGCCCGCACGCGGGCCGGGGCGCCGGCGGCGCGATTCGCGATGTAGTCCACCACGGCGGCGTTGTCGATGGCCGGATCGGTGTTGGGCATGGCGCAGATGGTGGTGAACCCGCCGCGCGCGGCCGCTTCCGCCCCGGTGGCGATGGTCTCCTTGTATTCGTAACCGGGCTCGCGCAGGTGGACGTGGATGTCGATGAAACCAGGCGACACCACGAGTCCGCTCGCGTCAATTACCCGCGCCGTTTGGTCCAGGCCATCGGCGGGTATCGACCGGTCGACGGCTTTGACCAACCCATCGGCGATCAGCACGTCGAACGCGCCGTCGCGTCCGTTGGCGGGGTCGATGACCCGGCCGCCGGCGATCAGGATTGGTCCGTTGTGGTGTGCGTCTGCCATCGCCTAGTTCTCGGCCACTGCTGCGCCGGCCAGTTGGTACAGCAAGGCCATGCGGATCGCGACGCCGTTGGTGACCTGCTCCTCGATCAGCGAGCGATCCCCGTGGGCCTGGCTGCTGCTGACCTCGATACCCTCGTTCATGGGGCCCGGGTGCATCAGGAGAGCGTCAGGGTTGGCGTGGGCCATGCGCGCATCGTTGACCTGCCACCGGCGGATGTACTCACGCAGGCTGGGGAAAAAGCCGCGCTGCTGCCGTTCCGACTGCAAACGCAGCGCCATCACCAGGTCCGCGCCCTCAATGGCGGTGTCCAGGTTGGTATCCACGGTCACGTTCGCCAGAGGATTCTCTACGCCGTTGTTGCCTGCGGAGCCCCAACCGCCCGGCGCGACCGGATCGGGCATCAGCGTGGGCGGGCCGGACAGGACGACATGGGAGCCGGCTTTGGCGAATCCCCAGACGGCGGAGCGGGCAACCCGGCTGTGCAGCACGTCGCCGACGATCACCACCTTGCGGCCGGCGAGTTCGCCCAGGTGGTCGCGAGCGGTGTAGAGGTCCAGCAGGCCCTGCGTCGGGTGCGCGTGAGCTCCGTCGCCGGCGTTGATCACGGCAACGTTGTTTAGGTTGCGGGCCAGGAAATGAGGCGCGCCGGAGTGGGGATGGCGCACCACAATCACGTCGACGCCCATGGCCTGCAGGGTCAGGCCGGTGTTGAGCAGCGATTCGCCCTTCTCGATGCTGCTGGCGGACGCGGTCATGTTGATCACGTCGGCGCTGAGGATCTTGCCTGCCTCCTCGAACGAGATGCGGGTACGGGTGCTGGCCTCGTAGAACAGGGTGACGATCACGCGCCCGCGCAGGGCCGGCACTTTCTTGACGTCCCGCTCCAGCACAGCGCGCATGGCCGCGGCGTTGTCGAGGGTCGCCGTGATTTCCTCGGCGGTGAAGTCGTCAAGGTCGAGCACATGCCGGCGCAGAACGGGCACCTGGGCGGCGTTGCCCGGGAAAACCTCCGGCTCGTTGGACGTGGTAGCTACCATGAGGCTATCCCCGCTGCAGGATCGACACGTCGTCCACGCCATCCGTTTCGTGGAACCTCACGCGGACCAGTTCCATCTGACGGGTGGGAATGTTCTTGCCGACGAAATCGGCGCGGATGGGCAGCTCGCGGTGTCCCCGATCGATCAGGGCCGCCACCTGTATGCGGAGGGGGCGTCCCAGGTCGCTGATGGCGTCCAATCCAGCGCGCACCGTGCGGCCGGTGTACAGCACGTCGTCCACGAGCACCACGGTCCGCCCTGCGACGTCCACGGGCATGGTGGTGGGACGTATTCGCATCCGGGGCCGTTCCGACAGGTCGTCGCGGTACAGGTTGATATCCAAGCGGCCCACCGGGACCTCGATGTTTTCAGCCTGCCGGATTTGCTCGGCCAGTCGCTCCGCCAGGGGCACGCCACGCGTGCGTATGCCAGCGAGGACCAGGCCGTCGGCCCCGCGATTACGCTCCAGAATCTCGTGGAACATTCGCGTAACGGCACGCCGGATTTCGTCGGCATCAATGATGCGACGCCCAGGCATGCTGGACTCGTCGAATTGGCTGGGCCCCAGATTGGCCTGTATGTTTTCGGCAGTAGCTATGAAAAAACCCTGTTTCGCCGTGGGACGTTCCGGCGACAGGGCTACGTTGACTCGCGGATGCGGGACTGATCTTTCCCGAACCGGTGCACGCACACGCTTTGCCAGCCTCGCCGGACTGTCTTAAAAGCAGCGTATTGTTTTCGTTACTCTATGTTAACACTGGCGAGACGGTTTGGGAATAGCAAGTTAACCGATTTCGTAAACCCGACTGCGAATTGCGTAATCCCGATCAGCCGGTCACCCGCTTGCGGCGGTTGTTGATGTAGTCGACCAGCACATACTCGCCCAGGTTCTCGCTGCTGCTGTAGAAAGCCCGGCCCCGGTTGATGCGCGTCATGCGATCCACGAAGTTCACCAGTTGGTAGTTGTTTTCCAACATGAAGGTGTTGATGACGATGCCTTCCTGGGTGCAGCGTCGCACTTCTTTCAGGGTTTCAAGCTCGGTGCGGTAGCTGGGCGGGTAGGCGAAATAGGACTGATCGCCCTCGAGGTGCGCGGTGGGTTCGCCGTCGGTGATGACCAGGATTTGGCGGGTGCAGCCCTTTTCCCGGGACAGGAGCTTGCGGGACAGCATGAGAGCATGGTGCAGGTTGGTGCCGGACACCCAATTGTTCCACGTCAACCCGGCAAGGTCCTCCTCGTCAATCTCCCGCGCGTAATCGGAAAAGCCAACCACATGGAGGGTATCTCGCGGATACTGCTGCTGGATCAGGGCGAACAGGGCCAGCGTCACCTTTTTGGCGGCGGCCCAGTTGTTGAACAGACCCATGGAGCGGCTCTGGTCGAGCAGAACGATGGTGGCCGTCCGTGTCATGTGTTCGTTGCGGTAGATCTCGAAGTCGTCCGGACGCAGTTGCACCGGAACCTGTGGCCCACCCCGAACTATGGCGTTTTTCACCGTGGCTTGCAGGTCCAACTGCAACGGATCGCCGAACTCGTAGGTCTTGGTGTCGCCCAGCAGGTCGCCGCCGGCGCCGCGAGAATCCAGTTCGTGGTTCCCGATGCGGTCCTTCTTGAGATGCTGGAACACCTCGCGCATGGCTTTCTGGCCGATGCGGCGAATGCCTCGCGCGGTGAGGGACAAATCGTCGTCGCCGGTGATGTAGCCGGCGTCCTTGAGCATCTGGCGCAGCCGGTCCATTTCCTCCCAGGCGCGGCGAGCCTCGTCGCCGAGCAGTTCGGCCAACTGCTCCGGGTCGACGTCGTCAAGGTTGCCGGTGCGCATGGCCTGCTGCAATGACTGCTCAAGCTGGTCCAGCGACTGCATCTGTTGCATGGCCTCCATGGCCTGCTCCAGCGTCATGCTGTCGTCGCCGAGGAACGGGTACTGGCGAGCCAGATCATCGGGCGGCATGAGGGACTGCATCAGACTGGCGAATTCGGACATTTCGTCCATCAGGCGCGGGTCCATCGCCGATTGCATGGCGTCTTCCAACTCGCGGCGCGCTTCCGGCGACAGGCTGTCCATGAGCGATTGCATCTGCGCCATCTGCTGCTGGATGCGCTCCATCAACTCGTCCAGGCTCTGCGGCGGGTCGTCGCCGAACATCGGCCCCCACTTCTGCATGAACTGCTCGAAGCCCGGGTCGCGCCCCTCCATGCGGTCGCGGAGCATCTGGTTGAGGTCGCGCATCATCTCGCGCATGGCCTCCATCTGCTCCGGCGTCATGTTCTGCATCTGCTCACGCATCTGATCGGAGACGTTCTGCGCCATCTGGCTCTTCAGCATGTCCAGCAGTTCCTGGAACTGCTGCTGGGCGTCCTGGTCCATGAAGTCGTATTCCATGAGCTCCTGGATCTGGCCGCCTATGCCGTCGGGCAGGTCGTCCAATTTGTCCAGGTTGCGCTGGGCGCGTTCCTGCAACAGGCGGTTCAGCGCGCGCTGCTGCTCCTTGCCGTCCATGTCCTCCGGTTCGGGCTGGGCCGCCGTCTCGTCCAGCCGCCGCTGGATGCCCTCGCGTTCGGTGCGCAGTATGTTGTCGAGCCGTTCCTTGAGGTCGTCCACCACGGAGTCAAGGTTGCTCTGCTGCAACTGCTGGCGGCGCTGCTGCTTGAGTTGTTCCATAAGTTGCCGCAGGTTGGGCATCTGGGAACCTTCGCGGTTCTGCATGCCGTTGCGGAACAAGTCGCGCAAGGCTCGGGACAGGTCGCCGTGTTGCAGCAGGTCGTCCGACAGCGCGTCCATCAACTCGCTGGCGTCGATGTCGAAAATCTGCTGGGTGCCATCCCACTGGGAGTAGCGGTAGCGCTGGTACAGCATGGGCGACCTCCGGCCGGGCCGGCGTGCGTGGCGGCGACAATGGGCGGATGATAACACAGGCCGCCGGCGCGGCCCGTGTGCTATACCAACTGGGCGCCCAGGATACGGGTGATGTGGCCCAGGGCCCAGCGGTGAGCGTCGCCGTCAAAGGACGCCACGCAGTCCTCCGGGATCTCGACGGCGTAGTCCCGGTTGCGGGCGTCGGACGTGGTGTGCATGACGCAGATGTCGGTGCACACACCGCAGATGATCACCTTGTCGGGGTTCAACGCGGCCAGTCGCTCCTCAAGGTCGGTGTTGAAAAACCCGCTGTAGCGGTTCTTGGGCACCACGTTGGATTCGGTTACCCACTCGGACAGTTCGGGTATCACCTCGGGCTCCTCGGTGCCGATGACGCAATGCACCGGGAACATCTGGAATTCCAGATCGTCCGGCAGGTGGTGGTCCGAGATGAACAGGATCTCCGAACCGGATGCCGACTCGCGTCTCAGCAAGTCCTGGACCGGTTCGATTATGTTGCGGGAATCATCGCCGCAGTACAGGTTGTGCCCGGGTTCCAGGAATCCGCGCACCATGTCAACCACCAAAACTGCGTTCGCCATATCACGCCACCTCCTGGGATTATTCTAACCGCAGATCAACGGTTGTCCGGATCAAAAGGCGCGCCGTCTACCAGAACCTGCTTGATAACCGCGTTGCCGGACGCGCTTAGAGACACGATCACCTTCACGTCCCGCGCGTTCTCGACAATGCGCCCCGTGCCCTCCGGCACAAAGAACGTGCCGATGCCGAAATCAAGACGACGCCGGTCGTCCACGTGGCCCCGGATGAAGACTTTGCCGGAATCCGGTGGCCGAGTGTCATGCCGATCGGCGCACCAAACGTCGCCACACTCGCGCAGCGTCACGTAGATGGTGTTGCCAACGGGTTGTTCCCTCAACCATTCAGGTAATTCGGCAACCTCGTAGTCCAGTATGGCGTAATCGCCCTGCAGCAGCGAACGCGGATCTACGGGTACGGTTTGTAGCGTTACCTCGCGACCCTGGGTCAATGCAACCTGTCGCACGCTGGCGAAAACCACTAGGCCAATCACCTGGGCTGCCACCACCGCGAACAGCAGGATGGTCATGCGGCGGCTCATGTTGCGGCCTCTGAATCACGCATGCGGCGCACCAAGCGCCGGCGCAGATATTCCATGCCAAACCCGCCGGCCAGCAGGATGACACCGGCCACGATGAACGCTACGGACTGGCCCAGCAGCCCGAAGCCAAATTCGAAGTAGCGAGTGAACAGCGTGATCGCAAAGATGGGCACCGCGAGATTGATGAGATAAGCGCGGTTCCAACGGTAGCCGGCGGCTATCATTCCGAGGATGCCGGCCAGCATCACCAGGTTGAACACCCACCAGAGCCATTTGCCGCCGAAGGCCAGGCCGAGCCACATTACAACGGCGACGACGCCCATGGCGCTAACCGCTCCGGCTTCCCACCAGATTTGATGAGAACCGGACCGACGGTCCCGCCAACCGGCGACCAAGATCGCGCCAACCGCGGCGGCCCCGACGAAGCCCACAACCAACCAGAACTCTACGCCCAGCGACGGGAAGTTTGGCGCGTGTCGGTCAATTTGCTCCCACATCTCACTGAAACTGAAAAAGTACATTGCCGCGCTTACCACGATCAATCCGGCCAGGTCGTACATGCGCGCGAACATTCGAGTATCGGAAAAACGCGCGTGCGAGCGCCCGGCCGCGAACAGGAAGGCACCCAGGACGAGCAGCCCAGGTATCGTGAAGAACATATCTTCTGCCCCAATGTCGGGCACCCAGACCTGCGCCCGGAATCCGGCGGCCGCCAGGAACAGGATGATCGACAACCCCAGCATTGGCCGCGAGCGGGTGATGTACGCCAGGGGAATGACGCCCAGGAACCACAGCGGCACCAGGGCAGGGTGATTCACGGGCACGTGATATGTCTGTGCAATCAGGTGGATGGACGCGCCGAACGCGATGGCCCCGAGCAGGATGATTGCGATGCCGATGCGTGGGTAGTCGAACCGGTATCCGACGAACCATCCGATGGCGTAGACGGCCGGCGTCCCCACCACCATCATGGCGAGCTTGACCAGCTTGGGAATTTCCGACCAGTTGGCCGCGAAAAACACGATAATGCCCAGGCCTATCAGGACCGTGCCCATCACGGCAATGATGCTGACCACGCGATTGCCGATGGCGCTGCCGCTTGCCGGCGCGTCGTCTGATGCGTAACGGCCTCTAATCGCCTCCGCCTGATCGGCGGAGACTAGGCCGTCGGCCTCCCACTGCCGAACTTCATCGTGAAGCCGGCGGGCGAAATCATCCTGGGCCATCAGTCAGCAGCGTTAGCGGTCTCCGCGTAGCCAGCGTCCCGGTCGAGCATTTCGGTCAGGCCCATCAGTTCGAAGGCGTCGGTCAAGGGGGTCATCTGGCCGACCAGGTGCTCGGTGGTGCCCTTGGATTTCAGTTCCTCCATGAGACGACCCACCGTGTAGGCCACCGACATAAAGGCGCTGCCCGGGAAAATGACCATCTTGAATCCCAGTTGCTCCAGTTCCGAAACGTTGAGGAGTGGAGACTTGCCGGTCTCGACAAAGTTGTAGAGCAGGGGAACGCTGGTGCGCGCCACTACCTCGGCCGCTTCCTCCGCCGAGCGTATGGCCTCGACGAACAGCGCATCGGCGCCGGCCTCAGTGAATGCGTCGCAGCGACGCATGGTGTCGTCCCAACCGGTTACGGCGAGGGCGTCGGTACGCACGATGATGGTGAAATCGTCATCGCTGCGGGCGTCGACGGCGGCGCGGATTTTTTGGGTCATCTCATCGATGGGGACCACGCGCTTGTCCTCCAGGTGGCCGCAGCGCTTGGGGAACTGCTGGTCCTCGATGTGGACGGCGGCGACGCCGGTGCGCTCGTATTCCCGTATGGTCCGGCGGACGTTCATGGTGCCGCCGTAGCCCGTGTCGGCGTCGGCGATGACGGGGATCTCAACCGTGCCGGCGATGGAGGCGGCATTGGTCAGCATCTCGGTCGCGGTGGCAAGGGCCAGGTCCGGGTAGCCGATGCGGGCCACCGAGGTGCCAGCCCCGGTCATGTACACCGCGGGGAAACCGGTGCTCTGGATGATGGCCGCCGTGAGGCAGTCGTACGCTCCCGGAGCGGTGATGATGCCCGGTTCGCTCAGCAGTTGGCGGAATCGTTGGGTCGCTCGCATGGTCAGGTCCCCCGGTTACGCGGTCATGCCGCCGTCGATGGTGATGGTCTGTCCGGTGATGTAGCTTGCGGCGGGACTGACGAGGTACAGGACGGCGGTCGCCACGTCTTCGGCGGACCCGAACCTGCCGGCCGGCACGCGGGACAGCACCTGGCTCCTCTGTTCCTCATTCAGTTCGCCGGTCATTCCGCCGCCGTCATCGACCTCGATGAAACCGGGCGCGACCGCGTTGACAGTAACGTTCCGGCTGGCGACCTCGCGGGCGATGGCCTTGGCGAGCCCGATCTGGCCGGCCTTGGATGCCGCGTAGTTGGCCTGGCCCGGGTTGCCGGACAGCCCCACGACGGATGAAACGTTGACGACCCGTCCATAGCGCTGACGGACCATCAGCGGAATCGCGAATCGCGTCGGGAGGAACGTGCCGCGAAGGTTGACCGTCAGCACTTCGTCCCAATCGGCGGCGTTCATGCGCATTAGCAAGCGGTCGCGGGTGATCCCCGCGTTGTTCACTAGGATGTCCAACCGGCCCAACCGGTCCGCGGTCGTTTTGACCACGGCTTCGGCGGCGTTCTCGTCGGACACGTCTCCGGGGACGCGCAGGGCCTCACCGCCGGCCGCCCGGATTTGATCAATGACTCGATCGGCTGCGTCCGCGTTGCTCCGGTAGTTGATGCCCACCGACGCACCTGCTGCGGCCAGTTGTTTCGCAATCGCCGCGCCGATGCCACGGGACGATCCCGTTATCAGCGCAACCTGTCCACTCAGGTCGATGTTATACATGGCGCACCTATTCCTTCACGCTTCCAGCACGCCCGTATGACGCAACTCAGATAGCTCTTCCCTGAATCCTTCCACCAGGTCGATGCTATGGCATAGCAGGCCGGTGTTGATCGCTCCAGCGATGCCGTCGGCGGTGGATGATCCGTGTCCAACCATCACCAGGCCATCGACGCCGAACAGCGGCCCACCCATGGTCCTCGGCAGGTTCATGTTGGTCCACAGCGCCCTGGCAATCTCTCGCAACTGGTTTTCGGGCAAAAACTCGGCCAACTGGCGCTGCAAATACGGGGCGAGGGCGGAACCAAGCCCCTCGGCGAACTTGATCAGGATGTTCCCGATGAAGCCGTCGCAGACTATTACATCCGCTTTGTTGGTGAAAAAGTCCATGCCCTCCACGTTGCCAACGAAGTTCAGGTGACTGTCCCGGAACAGCGAATGGCTCTCCTGGACCTGGCGGTTGCCCTTGGCCTCTTCCTCGCCCACGCTGAGCAACGCCACCCGGGGGTTTTCGATTTCCAGGCGGCGTCGGGCGAATACTACTCCCAGTGCCGCAAAACTTAAAAGCAACGAAGGCCGGGCATCCACATTGCTGCCCAGATCGACCACCGTGGTTTTGGGCGCCAATCCCAGGAAGTTTCCGCCGATGCACGGTCGTTCCAGCCCCTCCAGCAATCCCAGGGTTATCGTGGCCGTAGCCATGGAAGCGCCGGTTGAACCCACCGAGACCACCATGTCCGCTTCGCCGGCCCGAAGGAGGGACATCGCAGTAACTATGGAGGAGCGGGGCTTTCTACGCAGGGCTGATATGGGGTGCTCGTCGTCCTCGATTTTGCCTTCGGACGGCACGACTTTGATGGGCAACGCTGCGAGGTCGGCGTTTTCGTGAGACAGGGCTGCGCGCACTTCATCCGGATCCCCCACGAGGGCGATATCCAGGTGGGGGTGCGCCGCTACCGCGGACAGGGCCCCTGGGATGGTTACTCTGGGTCCGTAGTCTCCACCCATCGCGTCCAATGCGACGCGCACCCTCGCAGTATTCCCATTGCTGCTCATTATTGAGTAACCCCTCGCTCCTTGGTTTCCGCCAATATGGTGGCTGTGCCGGTGATTATCCTCACCCCATTCGCTGCGTTATTGATTTCCACGGCGCAGGTTATTTTTGCGCCATTGCCTTCGGGTTCGCATTTGCTCACTGCCCCGGTTGCCTCAAGAGTGTCGCCGGGATATGCCGCCCCACGGAACCGCACGCGGAGGTTCCCCGAGGTCAACCAGTCTGCGCCGTAGGCCTGCGCCATCATTTCCGAGATCAACGCAAGGGTCAGCATTCCGTGGGCGATGACCCCCTCGAACCGGGTTGACGCCGCGAATTCGTCGTCGTAATGGATGGGATTGTTGTCGCCTGAGGCCTGGCGATAGGCGTTGATGCTTTCGCGCGTGATGGTGCGGCGAACCGGCGGGAGCGTATCGCCCACCGCCGTGTGCCTGGCCATGGTGGTTGTGGTGTTGCTCATTATTGCTTCAGCCGGTCTGACCATCGGTTACGGCGGGCAGCAATATCGTGGTGCGTCCTCGCTGCAGCAGGGAGCCGTCGCCGGCGTCGGTGGCGCTGTAATTCACCGTCAGGAACGTCAATCCGCCCCTCTCCCGCGCCGGTTCAACCTGCACGGTGGTTGCCACGACCGTTCCCAGTCGCGGCGGGCTGATCGTCTCCACGTCCTGCAGGCTGTGTATCGCGCCACCGGGCAAGGACAGACGGTCCAGCAACAACCCCACCACTTTGGCGGTCAGCATCAACGGCGGCGCGATGCCGGACTCACCGTAAATCGGCAATTCATCGCCAACGGCGTGCAGGTATTCCAGCACCTCGTCATCCGTGACTTGCCAGCTTCCCAAATCTATGAAGGTTTCTTGCACAATTATCCGGTGGTGCGCTCATTTTGCAGCCATAGCGCGCCCGGATACACTATACACCAAGCCGTTTCGGATTATGCTTTCGGCAGTCCGAAATCCTCCATCGCCATATCCGAAAGGTACTCGCCGATTGCCAGGGATGACGTGGCGCCGGGCGATGGGGCGTTGAGCACGTGGAGGGCTTTCTGTCCCCTCAGTATGTGAAAATCGTCCAGGATGGCGCCCGACGATGACACGGCCTGAGCGCGCACTCCGCTGCCGCCGGGTTCGAGGTCGCCGGCGCTTATCTCGGGTATCAGTTTCTTCAGATCACCCACGAACACCGACTTGCTGTATGAGCGGTGCATCTCTTTCATACCGGTGCGCCAGTGCTTGGCGGTCATCTTCCAGAATCCGGGGAACGTGAGGGAGCCGGCCGTCTCGCCCACGCTGATGTTGCCCTTGCTGTAGCCTTCACGCGCCCACGCCAGGACCGCGTTGGGCCCTGCCTCGACGTACCCGTGTATGTTGCGCGTGTAGTGCACTCCCAGGAACGGGAACCGCGGATCGGGAACCGGATAGATCAACCCCTTGACCAGATCGTGGCTGGATTCCGCAAGCTTGTAATACTCGCCGCGGAACGGGATGATTCGGACGTCGGTCTCCTCGCCCATCATGCGCGCCAGTTTATCGGCGTAGAGGCCACCGCAGTTGATCACGTGCTTCGATTGGAGGGCGCCGCGTTCGGTTTCGAGGGTCGTCCCGCCCGCGGTCTGCCGCGCCTGTTTGACCGCCGCGCCGGTGAATATGTCGCCACCTGCGGACTGGAATTTGCCGGCGTAGGCGTTGGCAACCCTGACGTAGTCGACTATGCCGGTGTGGGGAGCCCATAGGGCGCGCACACCCCTGGTGTGAGGCTCGATTTCGGCGAGACGATCCGGTTCTACGATCTCGAGATCAGGCACGCCGTTGGCCACGCCGCGTTCGTACAGGTCCTGCAGGCGGCCCAATTCGCTCTCGTGGGTCGCGACGATCACCTTGCCGCACGGGTCGTAATCGATTTCGTTCTCGTCGCAGAACGCGATCAGGCGGTCTTTGCCGCCCACGCAGAAACGCGCTTTCCACGATCCGGGGCGGTAGTAGATGCCGGAGTGGATCACGCCGCTGTTGTGGCCTGTCTGGTGTTGGGCCAGTTGGTCCTCTTTTTCTATGACCGCGACGTTGAGGTTGGGCGACTGCTCCAGCAACTGCATCGCGGTGGACAGCCCGATGATGCCGCCGCCCACGATCGCCACGTCGTAGACGCGCGTTTCCACGGAACCGGAACCGTTTGCAGTCATTGCCTTACCTCCGAAAATATTCCTTGCGGATTTCCACTCGCGTGTTCTGCCCTAGGACGCGGACACCGGATCCCTGTAAATCTCCCGATATGCTTCTGCATCCGAATCCCGCTCGGACAGCGCCGTAACCACGGTCAACGCGACTGCATCCGTAGCGTCCATCAGCGAATGCACCTTCGAGGCTGAACTGGGCTCAGGGATGGATGCCCCTTTGGCGGGCAATTGGTCCAAATGGGAAGCCAATACTCTGCGCGCTGTTTTGCACGTCGCCTCGAGTGTTTCGCCGGACGCCGCGCATCCCGGCAGGTCGGGAAAACTGATGCATATGCCGCCGTCGTTGCTCTGCCTGACCAGGGCGGCATAGGTTCTCTCCGATGCGTCAGCCTTCACCGGCCGCAGCCCAATTCCGGCTGCGACTGCTTCTGATATCGGCTCCTCATCACAGTATGGGAGGTCGTCAAGCTCGCTTTCGGCAATCGGCGTCCCGAAAATTTCACGGTACTCGTCGGAAGCCAGAAATGCCTCAAACTCCGCCTGTGCCTCTTCTTCGGTACGCTCGGGCAACGCCTCGACAACGATCAGGGCGATGGCGTCAAAAGCGTCTTCGTGTACCAGGGCATCATCTGGAGAACATGGTGGAGGGATTAACAGGCCATCGGCGGCCAATCCCGCCAAATGCAGGGCCAACGCTTCGCGCGCCATCTCACCGGCTTCGCCCAACGTGCTGCCCACGGAAATGCATCCCGGAAGATCGGGAAAGCTGACTCCATAGTCACTGTCTAGGTCTTTGTGGATCAATGCTATGTATGTACGTTCCATTTGATCGTTCATTCACCGTAACCTGACACCCGACAGTCGTTCAATGTTTCGTAGCGTGCCCTTCGGTACATCCTTTCGGGGATGCGGCACCGTTACAGTGGCCGGATGAGTAGGGTGTTTCATCTGGTGATGTGATCCATTAATCCGGGCGACGTACCACCCTTGCTCCACCAGCCGCCGCATCACCTCCCGGCTGTCCATTACGGCATTATACACTCGGCGGTGATTCGGGCCGCGTTGCGTCAATCCGGGCCCGTCGCTATGCTTACGTTGCCATGACTACCGCTCAACCTGATCAACCCGACTTCGCCCGACGAATCGCCCGTTTTGCGGCCGAGATCGCCGAACATCCGGACGGTCTGCCGGACCTCGTCGCCGATATGTGCCGCGACATGATGCTCAACGCCGCCGCCGCCGCACTGGCCGGCGCCGCCCATCCCGACGGAATCGCGCTGGCCCGCGGATTGCGCGCCATGGGGGGCAACGGTCGCAGCACCATCATCGGCATGGGTCAACGCACGTCACCGGTTCACGCGGCCCTGGTCAACGGGACACTGATCCGCCTGTTGGATTTCGACGACAACCTCGTGGAGTCCGGCGGCACCGGGGCGCCGCAGGTCCATCCCACTGCCGCGGTGTTCCCCGCCGTTATGGCGTTGGGCGAAATGAACGGATATGCGGGCAACTCGGTCCTGGCGGCGTTCGCCGTTGGTTGCGAGATCACCGCCCGAATGTCGCAGGCGCCGCAGATTGGTCGAGCGTGCGGTTCCATCGGAGCGGCGACGGCGTCAGCGATGCTGTTCGCGCCCGAGGAATCGACGATAGCCAACGCCGTCGGTATGGCCGCCACGTCCGCCAATACCGGTATCGGGTACCAATCCGCCGGAGCCGCGTCCATTCCCGAGGGACACTCCGCGATGCACGGGGTGCTGGCTGCGATCACAGCGGCTGAGGGCATGCAGGCGGCGCCCGCGCATGATGTGGTGGCAGACGAGGCTCTTGACGGCCTGGGGCGCGACTGGCGGTTGCTGGATCCGGGCGTGACCATCCGCTTGTATCCGTGCCATTCTGCCGGCCACAGTGTGATCGACGCGATCCTGGGACTGTTGCAGCTTCATAGATTCGGCTCCAACGACATCGTATCGGCGCACGTCGGCGTGACCGCCGAAACCATGAGGGACTTATCGCAGGTGCTGCCTTCCGACGGTTGGCAGGCTCGCGCGTCCATCGGTTTCATCGCGGCGGCGACCCTGTGCCACGGCCAGCCGCTGATCAACTTTTTCTCCGATCCTGCGGTGCAGGATGAGGGCGTGCGCGCCGTGATGGGCCGCATATCGGTGGAAGCGACCCTGACAGCGTCGCCATTGGCCCCACACCCTGCGGAGGTGGCGGTAAGTCTGAGCGACGGCCGGACCCTGCGGCATCGCGTGGACCATCCCCGGGGAACGCCGGCCATGCCCCTCGATGCTGAGGAGTTGGAGGCCAAGTTCCTGTACTGCACACGCTACATCCTGCCGGCGGACCATATCGACGAAGCCATCGCCAGTTTCCGAGGCATCGCCGAAATCGAAAACGTGACCGGCATGGCGTCCGTCCTGGGCGGCTGACCCGATTGGGCGCGTCCCCCCACCCCGTCAAACACCCGAAAATACGACCGGAGGCAAACACCATGAAAGGCATACGCGCTTACGAAGTCGGCGGCCCCAGCGTCCTGAAATACGAAGAAATGCCCGAACCTACGCCCGCAGCGGGGGAGGCCGTAGTATCCATCCGCAACATCGGCGTGAACTATACCGACGTGTCCAGCCGCAAGGGCACCAACCCGCCAGCGGCGTTCCCGTGGACTCCCGGGCGCGAGGCATCAGGCGAAGTGATTGCCGTGGGCGAGGGCGTAACCGAGGTCGCGGTTGGAGATCGCGTCGCCTACGCGATGCACACCGGGTCCTATGCCGAACAGCAGGCCGTTCCCGCCTGGCTGCTGGTGCGCATCCCCGACACCATGGACTTCGATTTGGGCGCGGCGACGCTGCTCCAGTGCATGACGGCCCACTTTCTGGTCAATGACATCATCCCTCTTCAGGCCGGTCAAAGCGCCCTGGTACACGCCGGGGCCGGCGGCATGGGTCTGCTGCTCATCCAGATGCTGAAGCGCATGGGCCTGCATGTGTACACCACCGTATCGACTGACGATAAGGCAGCCCTCGCCAGCAACGCCGGCGCAGATGACGTCATCCTCTACACGCGGCAGGACTTCGAGGAAGAAATCCGGCGGATGACGAATGGAGAGGGCGTCAAGATCATTTACGACGCAGTCGGCGCGACCACGTTCGAGAAGGGTCTGCGCATCCTGGGCCGGCGCGGCTGCATGTGCCTGTATGGACAGGCCGGCGGCCCGGTCGGGCAGGTGGACTCCGCCGCCCTGAGGAACGGTTCCCTGTACCTCACGCGCCCATCCCTGGGTGATTTCACGGCCACGCGGCCCGAGTTGCTGAAGCGCGCGGAGGAATGCCTGGACTGGGTCCAATCCGGCAGGGTCCGGCTGAACGTCACCCTCAACCTCCCCCTCGCCGAAGCCGCCGAGGCCCACCGCCGCCTGGAGGGGCGGGAGACGACGGGGAAGATTTTGTTGACGCCGTGAGCATAGTTGCAGCCAAATTACCTTGGCACGTTTACTGAGGTGATGCACCCAATGCGCCGTCTGTACTTGGTGTCCTGTGTGTCGCAAAAGAGACCGTACGCTGCCCCCGCACAGGAACTTTACATCTCTCCCTTGTTCCGAAAGGCGCGAGCGTACGTGTTGAAATCCGGTTCCCCCTGGTTCATTTTGTCGGCAGAGCATGGCTTGGTGAATCCGGATACGATCCTCGCTCCTTACGAAAAAACTTTGAACACTATGAATGCCAACGATCGGCGGGAGTGGTCTAGGAAAGTTCGGACTCAAATGGAGACGGTTTTGCCGGAAGCGGATAAGGTGGTTCTATTGGCGGGGAAAAAATATCGAGAACATCTCGAACCTTGGTTGCGGAGTCGGTACGGCATCGTCCGTGTGCCAATGGAAGGGTTGAGGATTGGCAAGCAATTGCAATGGTTATCGGAAAATGAACCGAACTGAAGATACGCGAGCGTTCTACCAACTCCTGCATGAGTTAGAACAGCGCTTTGGCGGTACCCGAACCCTGACTGATTGCCACGGTAGGATGCCTTGGCCATCGCGCGGCGTTTACTTCTTTTTTGAACCGGGCGAAACGCGGTCGAGAACCGGCCACGGTCCGCGCGTAGTCCGCGTAGGCACCCATGCGTTGATGGCGAAATCCCGTACTTCGCTGTGGAATCGTCTCAACCAACATCGGGGCACACTCAACCCATTGGGCGGTAATCATCGCGGCTCTATTTTCCGCCTGTTGATCGGGGACGCGATGACCAGCGCCGGCTACGTTGAGTACACGGGCAGTTGGGGACGCGGTTCAAGCGCGCCCAAAGCTATACGTGAATCGGAGCGTCCGGCGGAAGTGGAGGTTAGCCGCTACATCGGCGCAATGCCGTTCCTAGTCGTGTCAATCAACGATGCTCCGGGTCCTGAAAGTCAGCGGGGTTATATCGAGCGGAATGCCATCGCTCTGTTGAGTGGGTATTCGTCGACCGCCGCAGACCCGCCGTCTGCAAATTGGCTTGGTTTCCATTCCTCTCGTGAGCGAGTCCGCCGATCCGGACTTTGGAACAACAACCACGTGGACGAATGTTATGAGCCAGCGTTTTTGGGGGCCCTCGAAAAACTGATCCATGATATCGGGTGAACACTTACATTGACGCCCCCAACGCCTCACCATACAATTGTTACTCGCACAACCGAATACCCAATCGCTGTGAAGGGGAGTAGTAGGCGTCCAGCGAGGCCCAGAGAGCCGGAGTTGCTGTGAACCGGCGCCAGGCGCAGACGCAAAATGGACCCCGGAGCCGTTCTCCGAAAAGATCGAATCGCACCAGGATCCTATCTGAGTAGGCCGGACCGCGTGGGCTGCGTTATACGCCCGCAAAACACCGCACGCAGGGTGGCATTGCGACCATTTGGCTCGTCCCTCGAGGACGGGCTTTTTCTATTGGCTCCTGACACAACCGCTGGACGACAAACCTTGAGCACTTACTACCCCACACTGGAACAGGTCCGGTCGATGGCCGACCAGGGCAACCTGTGCCCGGTTTATTGCACCATAAACGCCGATCTGGAAACTCCCGTGTCGGCTTACCTGAAGGTCGCCAGACCCCCGTATTCATTCCTGCTTGAATCGGTCGCCGGCGGCGAACGCATCGGCCGCTACAGCTTCATCGGCACCGAACCCTACGACGTGTTCAGCACCGGCGCGGACCAACCCTCCGGGCAGGTCGACCCGCTCACCTTGGTGCAGCGCGAGATGGACTCGTTCAAACTCATTGACGTTGAGGGCCTGCCGCCCTTCCACGGCGGCGGCGTGGGTTACGTGGCATACGACGCCGTGCACTATTTTGAACCGCGCGTGCCCTTGCTCGAATCGGACCCGCAAGGTCTGCCGGAGTCGGTGTTCATGTTCACCGACACGCTGCTGGTGTTTGACCACCTGCGCCACGACATCAAGGTCGTGGGCCATGCTCGGCTTGATGATGGCGACATCGACGCGGCGTACGAAGCGGCCGTCGCCAAGATCGAACGGGTGGTGGACCGGCTGACCAGACCGCTGGAGATCCCGCCCGAACTGCTGGCCCAACCCGCGATGCCATCGGGCGGCGAAACTCAATCCAACTTCACCGTCCCGGAATACGAGGCTGTCGTCGACAAATGCATTGAATACATCTACGCCGGTGACGTCATTCAGGTGGTCAACTCCCAGCGGTTCAGCCGCAAGACCGACGCGCACCCATTTCAGGTGTACCGCGCCCTGCGGGGCAGCAACCCGTCGCCTTACATGTACTACCTGGACCTCAACGGATTCCAGATCGTCGGGGCGGCCATCGAGACGGTGGCAACCGTCCATGATGGCACCGTCGCCACGCATCCCATCGCGGGCACCCGCCCACGCGGCCAGACACCGGCCGAGGATGTGGCTCTCGAAGAGGAACTGAAAGGCAGCGAAAAGCAGCAGGCCGAACACATCATGCTGCTGGACCTGGGACGCAACGACATCGGCCGGGTCAGCGTGCCCGGCACGGTCAAGGTCACGCAGTACATGGACGTGGAGCGATTCTCCCACGTGATGCACCTGGTGTCTCATGTGGAGGGTCAACTACGCCCCGACATGACCCCCTACGACGCCCTGCGGGCATGCTTTCCCGCCGGCACGGTATCCGGCGCGCCCAAGATCCGCGCCATGCAGATCATCGCGGAGATGGAGCGGGAGCGGCGTGGGCCCTACGGTGGCGCGGTGGCGTACTTCAACTACAACGGCAACATGGACACCGCGCTCGTCCTGCGCACCGGCATATTCAAGGACGGCGTGATGTACGTGCAAGCCGGCGGAGGCGTGGTCGCTGACAGCGTCGCCGAGGACGAATACATGGAGACACGCCACAAATCCGGCGCAATGATGCGCGCCATCGACGTTGCTGAGGGCGGCGCCTAGCTCGAATATTCAGTACAACCCGTCCATCGATGTGAAACCCAACCGGAGGCCATCATGCTCAAATCGTTCTTTCACACCGGCTTCATCGTCAAAGATCTGGAGGCCGCCATCGACTTTTACTCCGACGTGCTTGGGCTGACCCTGACCATGCGCACTGAGCGGACCGGCGAGTTTCCCACGACGTTGCTGGGGTTCCCCGAAACCCACATCAAGGGCGCGTTCTTCGAAATGAGCGACGGCCACCAGTTGGAGTTGATCCAGTACATCAACCCCGAAGGCGGACATGCCCACTTCGACAAGAACGACGTTCGAGCGGCACATTTGGCCTTCTTCGTGGAGGACATCGACGCGTTCTACGAAAACACCCGCAACCGCGGTCTGGCGTATCCGACGCCTCCGGTGCCGATGTATGACGACAGCGGCAAGATGGTGCGCAAGGCGTCCTATTGCCAGGATCCCGACGGGAACTGGCTGGAACTGGTGGAGCTTTACTGATGCTGCTGCTCATCGACAACTATGACAGTTTCACCTACAACCTTTACCAGTACCTGTGCGAACTGGGCGCCGACGTGGAGGTTGTCCGGAACGACAAGACTTCCATCGAGGATATTGAGGCCATGCAGCCGGAGGGCATTGTGGTGTCGCCGGGCCCCTGCACCCCTCGAGAGGCCGGAATATCCAATGATGTGATCCGGCACTTTGGTCCCAAACTCCCGGTGTTGGGCGTGTGCCTGGGTCACCAGTGCATCGGCGACGCCTATGGCGCAACGGTCGACCGCGCCGGCGAAATCCGACACGGCAAAACCTCGATGATCCACCACGACGGCAAGGGAGTATTCGCCGGCCTGCCCAACCCATTTGAGGCCATCCGCTACCACAGCCTGGTCATCTATCCTGACACCGTGCCAGACTTTCTGGAGGTCACGGCCTGGACCGACAACGGCCTGATCATGGGCGTGCGGCACAAGGAGCTGCCGGTTGAAGGCATTCAATTCCACCCCGAGTCGATCATGACCATCGTGGGTCACGACCTGCTGCAGAACTATCTCGACCAGGTTGCGGAGTTTCACGGGGAATCCACGTAGTGAACCGATGCAGAAGCGTGTGGCGCGCTGTCTCCCATGACTGAGCCCCGGCGGAAAGGCGCTTCCCGTATTGCCGATATCCCGCCTGACGTTCTGGCGGCGTTGAACGAAGGCAGGGAAGAAACGGTCATGCTCGTCGAGTGGTTGGCGATCGACATGCCGACCCTGATGGGCCACATCGCGCCGGAGATCGGCCTCGCGGACAAAACACACATCCTGGTCTCGGCTGCCCAAGCCCTGGCCGGTGAGGGCGTCACCAAGCGGATGAGAGGTATTGGTCAAGCCCTGCACGATGTTCTCGTTAAACATCGGCAACGTGACACGGTGTTTGAGAGGTTGGCGACCCACACGTCCGACATGGCGCGGGCCTGGGCCGCCTATTCAGTAACCGCCAATCCTGATGTGCCGCTTGATCGGAGGCTGCAAATCGCCCGCCGCTTTGCCGCCGACCGCTCCCAAGCGGTACGCGAATGTGCCTGGGATTCCTTCCGTCCGCACGTGGCTGCCGATCTGGGAACGGGAATCGAACTGCTGGCGCCTTGGGTCGCTGACCCGGACGCAAATATCCGGCGCTGCGCCGTAGAGGGCACTCGCCCCATGGGTGTGTGGACGGCGCATATTCCTGCGTTGAAATCCGCCCCCGCGCTGGGCCTGCCGATCCTGGAACCGGTGCGATCCGATCCGTCCCGATACGTACAGAACGCGGTTGCCAACTGGCTCAACGACGCCAGCAAAACGCAGCCCGATTGGGTGATTGGCGTCACAGAACGTTGGCTGGTCGATTCTCCAAGTCGTGAAACACGCTGGATCGCAAATCGGGCGCGACGCACGCTACGCAAACAGGGGTTACCCGCCTAGCCTCGGTTTTGTTTTCACTGGGTTTCGCAGACGGTTCGGGACCGTTTCCGTGATCGGATTGTGCCGTCCGCTTCACGGCCCGAATAGCATCATGCGTCCCTATCTGTCATATAATCCCGTCAATCCATGCAATCACCGTCTACTCCTGCGATCAATTGAAACGGAGCCTGCCATGCCCACCATTGCCGAGTACGTCTCCAACTATTCCGCCAACCTCCACTTCGGCGATATCCCCGCCGAATCGGTCCATCTCTTCAAACGGATGACCATCGACACGATTGGTTGCGCCATTGGGGGATACACGTCCGAGCCCAGCAAAATTGCCCGAGACCTGGCCGGCGAGATAACCGGACACCGTCGTCCCGTGACCGTCATCGGAAATGGGATGACCAGCAGCCCCGATCTGGCCACATTTGCCAACGGCGTGATGATCCGCTACCTGGACTTTAACGACGGCTATACCACTCTGGAATCCGGGCACCCTAGTGACAGCATCGCCGCCACTCTGGCCGGCGCGGAACTGGCCGGGGCCGGCGGCCGCCGGTTCATCACCGCCACGGCCGTCGCGTACGAGGCATTCTGCCGGTTCGGCGACGCTTTCAACATACGCGCCCTGGGTTTCGACCATGTGACCAATGGCGCAATCGCCAGTTCCCTGGGCGCCGCCCGCGCGATGGGACTGTCGGCCGCTCAGACCGAACAGGCGCTGAACCTGGGAATCACGCCGAACCTGGCACTGGGGCAGACCCGCGTCGGCGAACTCTCCCACTGGAAGGGATGCGCATACGCCAACGCCAGCCGCAACGCCGTGTTCGCCGCTCTGCTGGCGGAACGTGGACTCACCGGCCCGGGCCCGATATTCGAAGGCGAGCTTGGCTTCTTTGCCGCAGTCACCAAGGCGCCGTACGAACTGGAACCGTTTGGCGGCGACCAGGGACAGCCTTTCAAGGTGCACGAGTGCAACATCAAGCACTTCGCACTCGGTCTCTATTCGCAAACCGTGGTCGAAGCCGCCCTCGAAGCTCGCCGGCAGGTGCCTGATTTCAACGAAGCCAACGTTGAGGGCGTCCACATTCGCACGCTGCAAAAGGCCATCGACATCATGGCTGGCGACGAGGAGAAGTACAATCCCAGGACCCGCGAATCGGCTGACCACAGCATGCCCTATGCCACGGCGATTGCGCTGAAGCACAACATGCTGAACCAGAGCCACTTCTCAGATGAGCACATCAACGACCCCGCGATCGCGACGCTGATCGGCAGCACCCGGATCGAGGCCACCGAGGAGGCCAACCGACGCTTCCCGGACGCCATGCTGTGCAACCTGGACCTGCGGATGAATAACGGGCAGACCTATAGCTCAGAGGTCGCCCACTTCCGGGGGCACTACCGGAATCCAATGACCGACGCCGAGGTGGATGAAAAATTCCGCGCCCTCTGCGAGGACCTGCTGTCCCCCGATCAGACCGAGGAACTGCTCGCGCGCCTATGGCGGCTGGAAGAGGAGCAGGACATCAGCGCCCTGCTGCGCCTGACGCGCATTTAACGGCATGTAGGGGCGAATAATTATTCGCCCCTACAGATCGGCAAACCCGGCGATTTAGCCGGAGCTATTCAACCGAAACGCTACGCTCCGATTCGCGTTCCGTCGGGGTACGTGTAACCCACCCGGTCGCTGTAACCGCCGGCGGCCGGGAATATCTGTCGATACAGGCCGCGCGCCCGGCTCTTTACGACCGCTCCGGCTGCATCTTTCGTGGGCGTCGGCTTGGCGTTCTGGTCCTTATAGAACTGGGACTGCAGAGGGCTGTCGTCCTCCATCTCCCAGATGCACAGGTAGCGCATGACGTTGTTGGCCTGCCCGTCCTCCGGGTCCAGCATAAACCGACGCGCGCTGATGTAGCCGGGGATGGACATGCGCTCCGGCACGTGTTCCTCGTTGTACCACTTGTTGAACACCTCGTCGTCCGCCGGATCCACCTCCATCATCACCACCAACACCGTGGTGCCGACCTTTTGATCACTGACTTTGCTTCCGTTCGTGCTGGTCATAATTCGCTCCTTTTGCATCTAGGCGTTCGCGAGTTCCGTGATGGCAACGTCGCCGCCGTTCCTGAAATCCACCGACAGGTTGGTTCCCCAAAGTAGCCCCACGCCGATCAAGGGAAAGTTTTCGGAAACCAAAGCGGTGACGTGCCTGACACGATCTGCCCATCGGATAGTGGCGTCGTAGCTGTCAAACGGCGTCAATGAGCCGTCTCCCAAACGATACGTGGTGATACCGGAACTCTCTATTCCCAACCGTTCTATCGCCGACATCGGCAATGTTAGTTCACCGCTGAACCCGGTATCTACTTGAGCTTCGATCGACCACTCTTGACCGTCTTCGCCTACCAACACCAACGAGATCGACGGCCTATGAAATTGGTCGACCTTGCCAACGATCATCTATGGGTCGACCATAAGCCCAACGATTCATACGCAGCCGGATAACCTACCTTGAAAGTATAAACGTCTGCATCTGGGCAACGCGTTCGCAAGCGGCGCGCCGCTTGGTGATGGTACTCGTCCAATTCCCAGTCCCGGCTATCGTGATCAACGGCAAGGAAGTGTCCTATCGGCTCTTCGCCTCCCTTGAGCGCCGGTCGCACTTTGCTCTGATACACTTGCCTCCCAATCTCCTCCGCTTCCTCCGCACTCAAGTCTCGCCATCCCATCATTGCCTCCCTGGGTTTCCGTGCTCCGGTTAGGCACTAACCCAGCCGGCGGTATATCTGCACCCGGTGGCGGTAGCAGTCGGCCACGAATACCAGGCCGTCGTCGCTCACCGTAACCGCTCGCGGCCGGTAGAACCGCCGCTTCAGTTCGATGTTTTGAGTCGCGGCGTTGAGCTTTGCCTCGATGTCGGGGTTGGCGTTGAGGAACGTGCGCGCCCACTTGGACGTTCCCGAATGGCCGATGAGTGTGTCCATCACGCGGCCGTCGGGGGCCAGCACCTGCACCCGGTCGTTCTGCCAGTCGCAAACGTATATGCAGCCGTCGTTGTCCACTGTCAATCCGTTGGGCCGCTCAAAACCGTCGCCGCCGTCCCGTCCGTCGAACTCTGTAATATACCCACCGGCGGGGTCGAATTTCTGCACCCGGTTGTTGCGCCAGTCGGTTACGTACACGTCTCCGGTAGCGTCGACGGCCACGGCCCACGGCATCCGGAATTGCCCGGGGCCCTCGCCTTCGGCTCCCCAACCGGCCAGATACTCGCCGTCGGTCGTGTACCGCTGCACGCGGTTGTTCAGAGAGTCCACCACCAACAATGTTCCATCCGGAGCAAACGCCATCCCGGACGGACGGTTCAACTGCCCGGGATCGGCTCCAAACTCGCCCCAGCAATGGAGGAATGCGCCTTCCGGAGTGAACACGCTGATGCGATGGGTGTTCTCGTCGGACAGGTATACGTTCCCGTCCGGCCCGAAACGAATTTCTGTAATCCAGATGAATTGTCCGGGCCCTTCACCCCAGTTGGAAAACTCGCCCACGTAGTCGCCGTCAAACGTGCACCGCGTGACCCTGACCCCCTCGGGTTGGTTTGGGTTGGCGCGGCTCGCTACGTACAGCAGACCGTCGCGTCCCAGGGCCAACGATACCGGCCCGCTGAATCCTGGTCCACTGCCCGATAGCAGGCCGATCACGTTGTGGTACTGGAACATCCCCGCAACGGATAGCGGGTACTCGACTACCGTAGTCATATATCCTCTACAACTCTACGAAACGGAATGTTGTGTTCAGTCGGTGGGGTTCACGTCAACTCGATGGTGACCGCCGGCAGACCGCATTCCAGCTTGCCGATGGTTTCCAGGCACCGGTCATTGGCCGGTGGCATCACGGGACCCGACAGGGCGTCGCGTCGCAGTCGCTCCAGCGGCGACGATTTCAGCAACCCGCCGCCGCCGGCCAGTCGCATCGCCGCGTCGGTTACCGATGCGCCCACCTCCGCGCAGTACTGCTTGGCCCGGTTGACCGCCAGCACGGCGCCATTGGGATCGGCGTGGCGATCCGTCAGGGCCGCGTCCACCAGCAGCAGTCTTCCCGACTGGATGGCGACCGACATTTCACCGATGGCCTTTTGGGTGCCCGGGTGATTGATGATGGCGTCGCCCCCGGGAGTCCAGGTCTTTACGCTCACGTAGTCGGTGATGTGCTCGTATGCGGCCTCTGCGATTCCCAGGTAAACTGCTGCGTACCCAATGGAAAAGCTTCCCCAGTCCGCGCTCAGGATCCGGCCGGGCGGCCCGAAAACCGCGTGGGCCGGCGCCACCGTGTTGTAGGACACCGTGTGGCTGGACGTGGCCCGCATGCCTACAGCGTCCCACTGTTCGGTCACCTCGACGCCGCTCATGTCGCTGCGGATCATCGCGGAAATGATGTTGTCGGAGCCTCCACCGCTGTCAGCAACGATCCCGGACACGAAAAAGTAGTCCGCGGCGTCCGCCAGCGAGCAGAAATGCTTGGTGCCAGACACGCGGTATCCGCCGTCGGCAAGGGGAGCAAACGTCGTCGAGAGCACGAACCGATCTCGCGCCGACGCCCCGGGTTCGCTGGTGATGGACGCGAACAGCCTTCCGTCATCGATCGCTTCCCGGAAGTACCAGTCCCGTTGCTCGGGCGTTCCCAGGCCGCCCACGAACGATCCCAGCACGTTGGTGTGCATCGTCAGGGTAAGCCCGGTGGAGGCACAGCCGCGCGCCACCGAGAGGATGCACATGGCGTAGGTGAGGGCGTCAACATCCAGCCCGCCGTAATCCCTGGGAACACGCAGCCCCAACAGCCCTGCTGCGCCGAGGTCCTCGTAGTTTTCAGAAGGGAACTCGGACGCCGCATCGTAGCCGGCCGCTCGACCGGCAAACCGATCCCTGGACAGGTGGTCCGCGGTTTCAACCAGCGCCAGGGATTCGGCGCTCATTGCGCGCGCCGCCGACGCGGGTACGGGTTCCAGCCGGATGGTCATGGGTGAATATCCTCGGTGGAGGAGCCTGGTTGGTGGTCCGGCCGGCGTCCCGCTACGCGAACTGGTATTCCCTGGTGGACCCGATCATGCGCAGCGCGTTCAGTATCACCGATTCAGCGTCGGCGCCGTTTTCGAGCATTTCCGCAGCCTGCGCTACCAGCGCCGTGCGGTTGTCATCCCGCAACACCACGTGGCCCAGGAGTTCCAGGCACCCATCCACGATGCCGTTGGCATCCATAGTCGGCCCCCGGCTGGTCAACGCGTCAACCATGCTTCGGACGCCGGAATGTTCGACATTGCCCAGTTCGTCGGCCACGAAGTTGATGCGTTCCACCATGCTACCGCTGTCGATCCATTCCTTGCCCGTGTGCCAGCCTTCCACCGACGGCGGGTTCAGCAGATCCTGGTTCATGTACCGGCATTCCAGCGCCGTGTCCATCACGCCGGCGCGGGGGAATTTCAGGTCGCCCACCAGGTGCAGCGTGCCGACCACGACCTCAGCGGGGCTCTTGACCCTGGCAAACCGCGCCGTTTCCGACTTGAAGAAATCCGACGTGAACATCGTCCTCAGCATGGACCGAATGTCGTAACCCGACCGGAAATACTCGGCCTCCAAGATGGCGATGGCTTCGGGATCCGCCGGCGGCGTACTCTGCCACGCGGGAACCTGCACATCGTCCGCCACGAAGAAGTTGTACATGTGCCGGCTGATGAACCGTGCCGTCGATGGCTGACGGCAGATTATCTCGATGATGTCGTCCCCGTTGAAGTTGCCGGTCTCTCCCAGGAAGGTCTTTTCGCCGTCGTCATGGTCGTCCGGATCGTAACGGAACAGCCACGGCGTCTTGCCGAACGGGATGCTCGCCACGTTATCATCGTCGATGGTCCAGCCGGTGAACGCCCGGGCCGCCTCCTGCACGTCATCCTCGGTGTAGTTCTCCTTGCCGTCCATCCCGACGCCCATGGAGAACAGTTCCAGCAACTCCCGGCCCCAGTTCTCGTTGATGGCGTCCTTGTGGTTGAAGTTATTGTCCAGCCAGAAAATCATCGCCGGATCACGAGCCAGCCGTTCCAACAATGGCTGGAAGCTGCCCAGTCCGTGCTCGCGAAACAGGTCGATCTGGTTCAGCATGGTCTTTTCGTGCAGCACCTTCGCCAACCCCGTGGCGAAGACACCGTGCCAGAACAGCGCGACCTTTTCCTGCAAAGGCCTCGTAGCGGCGTTGCCGTTCATGCGGAAGACCGTTTCGGTGAGCGCGCCTTCGATGTTGCGGCTTTCCTTCCAGTCGATGTAGTACCGCTCGATGATGTCCTCATCCAAGCCCGGCTGCGCCTCAGGGTGCAGCAGCCATTCCACGGTGGCGTCGTATCCCCACGAACAATACTTGTCCAATTCCGCCGGCGTCGCGCCGAAGCCGGCGCGCCGCAGCAGGTGGGCGATCAGCGCCCGGTCGTTAGTTTGGGTGTCATTCGGGTGGGTGTTGCCGCCAACCATAGTCATCAGAACAGCCTCGAATTTGCATCAACTGCGCCGTCGGCGCTCCTGAGTCGCAGTGTACTTTGGCAAATCATACCACAGGCATCCGACCGCTCCGCTTTGGAACCCTGCTCTGATCCCGGCGCGAGCAGCCAAATTCGACGCGGCGTGTCGCCATTGACAACCCCATGCGGCCGGCGCACTATGTTGCGGCCCCGGTCCTCGCGTACGCTGACTTTTCTGGCACATTGCCATCCGCGATCCGGGTTCGAGGTACATTCATTTTCGGCATACGATTCCCGCGCCTGCACACGATGGATTCGTGGATAGCGTACCGCGATTTCCGATTTCTGTGGTTCGGCAATTTCTTCGCATTTACCGGCCAATGGCTCCAACTCCTGAGCATCGGATGGCTGGTCAAGGAACTATCCGCCGGATCGAGCGTGGGCGGATTGTTGGTCCTGTCCGCCAGCGCCCTCAACACCCTTCCCGGTCTGGTGGTGAACCCGCTCACCGGAGTGCTGGGGGACCGGCTTGATCGGCGAAAACTCGCCATCGTGGTCCAGTCCGTCGCGGCCGCGTTGGCGCTTTGTTTCGCGTTCCTGGTCGACACCGACTACATCCGTGCCTGGCACGCGTACGCTTACGTCCTGGTATCGGGTTCCTGCCTCGCCATCACCCAGCCGTTACAACAGGTGATGATCTCCAACACGGTGCCCCGCGGAGCCTTGACCAATGCCTACGCCATCAACACGCTGACCGTCACCGGCACCCGCATATTCGGGCCGTTCGTGGGCGGCATTCTGATCGCCAGCATCGGCTTTTTCTGGAATTTCGCGTTGGAGGCTGCGCTGTACCTGGGCGTCGTTCTGATGCTCATACGGATGCGCACCCCATACGTGTCCAACGTGTCAAACGAGTCCGCCGGGCCGCGACGGCGCATCACCCCCATCGCCGATATCCGCGACGGTTTGCGGCATCTGTGGCGCGAACAGCGTGAAGTCCTGCATATCGCCCTGCTTTCCGTGGTCCCGAACACCATCCTTCATCCCCTGTGGTTCCTGCTGCCCCTGTTCACGGTTGAGGTCTTGCAGGCCCACGCTGATATGGGCGGCTACCTGTTGGCGATCACCGGCGTGGGCGGACTCATCTCCACGTTGTGCATAGCCACCTGGGGGTTCCCCACCAAGCGCGGCCGCATCCTGTTCGCCACCACGATCCTGGGATCTCTGAGCACCATGCTCTTCTCGCAGTGTTCATGGCTCTGGGCCGCGTTCACGGTGCTGGCCGTCATGTCGTTTTTCCAGGCCTACTTCCGCACCACCGCGGGCACGCTGGTGCTGACTATTGTTCCCGACCAGTATCGGGCCCGAACCATGGCCCTCCTGGCTTACGAGCGATCATCCCTCATCGGTGTGAGCGTCGCCGTGGGTGTCCTCGCCGACTTCACCGACGCATCCATAGCGATACTTGCCATCGGGCTCCTGGGACTCAGCATGACCCTGGCATGCCTGGCGACCCTGCCCCGGGTGCGTGCCCTGAGTTAGCCACCTGCACTCGCGGGTACCGTGCGGGTCAGCGGATCGGATCGCGCCGTGATGCGCATATAATTGACAGCCCGTTTCATCGCATAAATAAAGAGGCAACGAGATATTCCGGAGAGCGCGTTTTCCGCGCCTGCATACCCTGGACGCCTGGCTGGGCTACCGCGACTATCGCCTGCTTTGGTGCGGCAACTTTTTCGCCAACAGCGCCCAGTGGCTCCAACTGCTCAGCGTCGGCTGGCTGGTCCGCGAACTGGCCGAAGGTTCAGCCGTGGCCGGACTGCTGGTCGTCACGGTCGGAGGGATCAACACCCTTCCGGGCCTGGTAGTGGGACCCTGGGGCGGCGTCCTAAGCGACCGTTTCGACCGTCGCCGGCTGGTCATAGCCTTCCAGTTGATCATGGCCGGACTGGCTTTCAGCTTCGCGTTGCTGGTGCTGTCGGATCGGGTGACGGTCTGGCATGCGTACCTCTACGTCATCCTGGCCGGCGTTTGCCACTCCATGGCTCAGCCCATGCGCCAGGCCCTCATCGCGGCCACCGTTCCCCGGGACATGCTGGGCAACGCCCTTGCCGCCAACGTGCTCACCATCACCGGCACACGCATATTTGGTCCTTTCTTCGGCGGCATTCTCATCTTCACCCTGGGGTTCTTCTGGAATTTCACCATCGAGGCAAGCCTCTATCTGGCCAACGTGATGATGCTTTTGCCGATGCGTACTCCCTACTATCAGCAGGGCGACGCACGCGCGCGCGGTTCCGCCATCGCCAACATGGTGGAGGGGATTCGATACGTGTGGAGCGGCGAGCGGGCCATATTCCAGATGATGCTGCTGTCAATCATCCCCAACATCATCCTCCATCCCACCTGGTTCCTGCTGCCCGTGTTCACCACCGACGTGCTCATGCGGGATGCCGACGTCGGCGGATACCTCCTGGCGGTGACCGGCATCGGCGGTTTCCTGGCGGCGCTGTTCATGGCGACCTTTGGCTTCGTGTTCGACAAGGGCAAGGTGGTCCTGGGCGCAGCGGCAGTGAGTTCAATCACCTGCCTGTTGTTCGCCTTCTCGCACCTGCTGGCGCTGGCATTCATCGTCATCGCCGCCATGGCGTTCAGCCAGGCAGTTTTCCGCACCGCCCGCGGCACACTCATACAAACCCTGGCGCCTGACCGATTGCGTGGCCGCCTCACCAGTCTCCAGAGCTTCGACCGGGGATTCCTGGTCGTCGCCAGCCTCGGCGTGGGGACCCTGTCCGACGAAACATCTCCGGTAACGGCGATAGCCATCGTCGGGGTGCTGGGTCTGGTGCTGTCCCTGGTATGCGCCGCCTCGCTGGGTCGGGTGCGGCAACTGCCATGATCGCGCCGGCTCCCAGCGATATTCGGCGCACACGGGCCAAAAGCCTGATTTGCGAGTATGATATTAGAGCACTCCTTGAATTATCCCGCCGTGGGGTAAAGCCGGCCGGGGCGACTTGATACAGCGGATCGCAACCAGCAGTGCCTATAAGTGGTGGAACTTCTGGACCATCGCACTGGGCACGTTCTTCTCTGTCGTTGACCACGGCAGTGTTCTCATCGCGCTGCCCGGAATTGAATCTCACTTCGATGCCACGCTGGAATCCGTCCAGTGGGTGGTGATCTCCTACGCCCTGGTAATCAGCGTTCTTCTCCTGCCCATGGGCCGCTTGGGGGATGTGGTCGGACGCCGTCGGGTGTACATAACCGGGACGGCAATCTTCGTAGTCGCATCTCTCGCCGCCACCTTTGCTCCAACCCTGGAATTCTTGATCGCAATGCGCGTCTGCAAGGGTATCGGCGCCGGCATGGTGCAGGGCTGCGGCATGGGCATGATGCTCGCCGCATTCACCGACGCGGAACGAGGCAAGGCGCTGGGCACCCACCTGAGCGTGGTGGGACTGGGGGCCATCGCGGGGCCCGCCATGGGCGGCTTCCTGGTTGCGTGGTTGGGCTGGCAATCCGTCTTTTTCGTCAACGTCCCCGCGGGGTGCATAGTCCTAGTCCTGTCCTGGTTCCTTCTGGAGCGCGGTCCTGCCGTCGGAGGCAGCGAACGACCGCGCAGCTCCGCATTTGACTGGATCGGCGCTGCCACGTCCGGAATCATCCTGCTGGTTCTGCTACTGGTGGTCGGAAACGGAAACAGCCTGGGCTGGCTGTCTGCGCCGGTCATCGTCGGAGCCGCTGTGGTAGCCATCCTGATGGGCGTCTTCGTCTGGTGGGAGTTGAAAACCGCAGCGCCGATGTTGGATTTGAGGCTGTTCGCCGACCGCGTGTTTGGCATCGGAGCCGCATCCGCCTGGTTGTCCTTCTTCGGAACCTCAGCGGCTCGCTTCCTGATGCCGTTCTATCTGCAACGCGTCCTGGGGTATGCGCCGGAGCAGGTGGGACTGATGATGATCCCGGCGGCCCTGTGCATGGTTATCCTGGGTCCGCCCAGCGGACGGCTGTCCGACCGGTTCGGCTGGCACGTGTTCACCGTGGTCGGCCTCTCCATGAGCGCGGCCGGCGCCCTTTTGCTGGCCTTCGCACTGCAAGAACGGTCAGCGGTGTGGTTTGTTATCGCCACCATGATGCTGCAGAGCTCGGGGAACGCCGTGTTCAACTCCCCCAATAGCAGCAGCATCATCAGCGTGGTCGACCGCAGCCGCTACGGCGTGGTGTCCGCGCTCACACAACTCATACGCAATTCGGCCAATGTGGTCAGCGTGGCCGTTTCCACCACCATCGTGGTTTCCACCATGGCAACCTACGGCGTGGAGCCCAAGCTGGAGGCCGTGGATCCCAGCGTCGCCACCGCGTTCGTGGCGGGATTGCGGTGGGCTTACCTGGCCATGGGCTGCGCGGTGGGAACCGGCGTTGTCATATCCATCTACCGGGCTATTACGTCCAGGCGCCCGACCCAGCCGGCTGCGCCAGTCCAGCCTGCCGAGCCGTCGCCGTCAGCCAGCGGCAACGGCGACGACTAGCAACCCTGCGCTCAGACGAAGCGCGGCATCACCTCTTTGGCGAACAGTTCCATGGATTTGAGCTGCTTGCTTTGATCCAACCCGCCGAACGCGAAGTTGCAGCCCAGGTACCGCACTCCGGCATCGTACAGTTCCTGGATCTTGGCGGCGCACTGGTCAGGCGAACCGATGAACGCGCGGTTTTCCGCCAGATACTCGTAGCTGGGCGGTAGTTCGGTGCGCCGGTTGAGATAATCCGCCATCGACTCATACACCTCGCTTCCCACCGAGAATTCACGGCGCCAGGTGTTGATGTCCAGCGTCCAGTTCAGCGCATCGCGCGCCTCCCGGTGCGCTTGCTCCTCGGTTTCGGCGACGTAGAAGTATCGGAAAAACGGCACGTCCGAGGCGGTCACTCCGTGCCCAGCCTGTTCGGACAGCTGCAAAAATCGTTTCAACAGGTCGACCGCGTCGGTGGTATCCAACACCACGCCGACTATCAGGCGCCGCCCGGTGGAGGCCACGAAATCCAGGGACTCCAGGCTCCGAGTGGCTGCCACGTACACCGGGGGGTGCGGGTCCTGCAAAGGCGTCGGCACCAGGTTCACGTTTTTAGCGGTGTGGAACTCGCCCTCAAACGTATAGTCGCGGTTGGTCCACAGAGCCTCGACCATCTGGATGGTTTCGCGGTACCGCGCCTGGCTCTCGGCGTGGTCTATGCCAAAATTCGCGTATTCCGACGATGCAGCGCCCCTGCCGAAGCCCACGTCCAGCCGGCCATCACTGAGCATGTCCAGCGTTGCCGTATCCTCGGCCAGCCTCACCGGGTGATGGAGCGGCGGAATCAGCACCGCGGTCCCGAGCCGGATCCGATCGGTCCTGGCCGCGATGTTGCTCGCAATGATGAGCGAAGACGCTCCAAGACCGTACCGGGTAAAGTGGTGCTCGGCCAGCCAGATCGCCTTGAACCCGAGCTCTTCGCCCACGGTCGCCTGCTCGGTCAAATCCGAGTACAGACCCTTCGGCGTATATTGTTCAGGCCAGGGTATATGAGAAAAAAGGGCAAAGTCCATGTAGCTCTCCTGGTTTACGTGTGGAGGGCGAGTGTACACACCGGCCCGTCTCAATTTCAAACTCCGTTCACGTCCGCAATCTTCATAATCGCTCAATACTCAGGGAATATGGTGGCCAGAGCCTGCCGTCAGTCTCGGATTTCAAACACGCTGGATTACATATCGAACGTTAACCCTTGTATTGGCCGGCGACGAAATCGCTATACGGTGATGTCTGTCGTAGAATCATTGCTCGGAAACCGTCTGTTATCATTAAATCCCGCCTATTTTATGGCATGGATATGATGGAAAACTTCATCCACAGTTGACCCCGTAACCAATCGCAGGAGCAACATTGACCTTCCTGACTGAACTAGCACTGCGCCGCAAGTCGGTCACAGTGATGGCGATGGTCCTGCTGCTGGCGGCGGGTGTTTTTTCCTACAACCAACTGCGCCAGGAGCTTTTCCCCGAAATCAGCTTTTCCATCGTTTACGTCGTCACGACGTACCAGCAGGGCGACCCGTCCACCGTCGCCAACGATGTGACTGCCAAGGTTGAAGACGTCATCATAGGGATGTCCGACCTGGACAAGACCACCTCCATTTCCACTGGCAATTTGTCCCTGGTCACGGCGAATTTCGTACCCGGCTCGGACGTTGACGACGCGGAGGAAGAGATCAGGAGCCGCGTGAGTGGCCTCATCCTGCCGGACAACGCGGGAGAACCCTTTGTCATTCGGCTGTCCTCCGACATCTTCCCTGTCATGCTCCTTACCGTCAGCGGGCAGCAGGACATTCCCACCCTGCGTCGCATTACGGACGATGAAATCATTCCGCGCCTTGAGGGCGTCAGCGGCGTCTACGACGTAAGGGTGGACGGCGGCGTCTCGGAGCGCGTTTCCGTGATCGTCGACCCGGCCCGCACCAACGAACACAACCTCACCATCCAGGATGTGGTCAATGCTGTCGCCGGCAACGCCATCGACCTCAACGCCGGCACTCTGACCACCGATGAGCGCTCCATAGGGCTGCGGGCTTTCCAGGGTTATGCCAACCTCGATTCGATCCGCAGTTTGCCGGTGGGGTACACGAGGAATTCGGGAAGCCCGGTCGCAGGCGCTTCTACTGTCACACCCGTACTGCTCTCCGATGTCGCCACCGTAACCATTGACACGCCTGAGTCCGCGACCATCTCGCGCACCAACGGCCAGCCGAGCCTGTCGCTGGAGGTGCTGCGGTTGCCGGATGGGAACACCATCGAGTTGACCCGGGAACTCGTCGCGGTAATCGACGACCTTGACCTGCCGGCGGGCGTGCAGATCGACATCCTCTACAACGATGGCCCCTCGCTGGAGGAACAGCTGGTCAACGTGGTAGGTCAAGGCGGGCTAGGGTTCGTCATCGCCGTGTTCGCCATATTCCTGTTCCTGCTGCAGCTCCGTCCCACCGCGATACGGGGCATCCTGAATACCCTGCGCCCCACCCTGATCACCGCCATCTCGATACCGTTGAGTGTGATGATCACCATGCTGGTCATGGCGGTGTCCGACTGGTCGCTGAACTTCATGAGCCTGGCCGGTCTGGCCATCGCGGTCGGTCGGATCGTGGACGACAGCATCGTGGTCTTGGAAAACATCTATCGCCACCTGCAGGTGGGATCGCAACGATTGCCCACCAGCGGCGCCGAGACTTTCTCGTACCGGTTGGCTCCTTTGGGCGATAATCCTCGCCTGGCGGCGGCCATACGCGGCACCAGGGAGGTGGGCCCGGCCATCCTGGCGTCGACGCTGACGACTGTTGCCGTATTCCTGCCGCTGGGGTTCATCCCGGGCATAGTGGGAGAATTCTTCCTGCCCTTTGCCCAGACCGTTTGCGTCTCTCTCCTGGCTTCCACGCTTATTGCGCTCACGGTGGTGCCGGTCCTGGCGTCCATGCTGTTGCGCCAGGGAGACATGGCCGATGAGGACGACACGGTCGTGGAGGACACCTGGCTCCAGCGGATTTACACGCCGATCCTGCGATGGGCGCTCAACCACCCATTGTTGACGGTTCTTGGCTGTATCGCAGCCGTCGCCGCCAGCCTGCCGCTGTTGATCATCCTTCCCATCACCCTGTTCTCGTCGGGCGAGGCGGAGTCGATGAGGATAGATGTGACGATGCCTGAGAACACCGGGCCCACCGCCATGTTCCGTGAGGTGCGCGCCGTAGAACAAGTCCTGGACGAGTATATGGCCGACGGTTATATCACCGCCTACCAGGGCACCATGGGGGCCACCAGCCAGGAGTTCGGCCCCAGTATCGGCGAGTCCGGTTTCGACGTTGCCGGGTTCTTCCTGGCCTTGTCAGACGACGTGCCTGCGGATTTCGCGGAACAACTCCGCGAAGCCCTTCCCGACAAGGAAAATGTGGATATCCAGATTTTCGTGGACGAAGCCGGGCCTCCGCAGTCCGGGATCGAAATCGCGGTGACGGGCAGCAATTTCCAGGCGGTCCAGACGTCTGCGAATACGCTCCTGGAACGAATCGCGCCCCTGGATGGCGTCGTCAATCTCAAGACCAACGTCAGCGACCTCCGCGAGGAATTGACCTTTGAGGTCGATACCACAGAAGCCGGCCGTTACGGCCTGAATTCCATGACGGTCGCCGGCCAGATACGGACCTGGGTTTACGGACACGACGCCGCGGACCTCAATCTGTCCGGTGATACCTATGACGTGGTGGTGCGAGGCAAGAGCGATCAGGTGGACGAAATCGTGGAGCTCCAGGCTCTCCCCATTGCCGGAGCATTCGGCGCCGTTCCTCTGGGTTCCATCAGCGACGTGAAGACCACCGTAGGGCCGTCCGTGGTGACCCATTACGATGGCGACCGTTCCGTAACGATGACCGGCGAAATTGAAGCTCGCGACCCCCAGGCAGTCAGCTCACGAATTAACCGCGTGATCGCCGATGCCGACTTTCCGCCGGGAGTATCGGTGCAACAGGGTGGGTTCGCCAGCGACATCGAGGAACAGTTCCAGAGTGTCTACATCGCCATGGCCATCGGTCTGGCGTTGGTCTATCTGGTTATGGTGGCTACCCTGGGTTCCCTGAGGGATCCTTTCATAGTGGTGCTGAGCATGCCCCTGGCGGTGGTGGGCGCCCTGATTGCGCTCACCGTAACCGGTCGCGCCCTGAGCCTCCCGTCCATGATGGGCTTCCTTTTCCTGATCGGCATCGTGGTCACCAACGCGATAGTGCTCATCATCTTTGTGGACCAGTTGCGCTCCCAGGGATTATCCGTGTTGGACGCCATCATGCTGGCCGGTCGCACCCGCCTTCGGCCGATCCTGATGACTGCTTTCACCACCATTCTGGCTTTGTTCCCACTGGCGTTCAGCAACACCAGCGGCCTGGTCGGCTCTGAGCTGGCCACCGTCGTGATCGGCGGACTTATCAGTTCGACCTTCCTGACACTGGTGGCGGTGCCGGTCACTTATTTGCTACTCCATCAGTCCGTTCCGGATCTGGCGATGCGCGTGCGCGGAATGTTAACGCGTCATCCCAGGGCCGAGGCGGACGCCGTGTCGTAATGGTTGGTTGATCACTGGACCTCAAGTGGGTCTCCGGAGTGCTTATGTCGAAGTTCACCCTCGTTTCACCCTGCTCGCGATTGCGTTTCCCTGCTGCCGCCGTTCCGCTGGTTCTGGTGATCCTGTCTGCCGCGGCCTGGATCGGCTGCGGCGCCAGCGCCGATACCACCGAGGAGTCAGAGAGTCCTCCCGGCGCGGGAGCGCAAACGGATGCTGTACCCAGCGAATTCCGGGTGCGCAGCGAGCTGGTATTCAATAAACGGGCCGACCTGTCTTTTCGGCTCGCCGGTGAGGTGGGTTCCGTAAATGTCGCGGTGGGCGATCAGGTATCCGCCGGCGACGTTCTCGCCACGCTGGACGCTGAAATTTCCACCAACCTGCAGCACGCGGAAGCCCTCGCAGAGTTCAAAGTGGAGCAAACCCAGGACGAGCTGGCTCGGGTCTTGGGCCTTCAATCTGATGACCCGTTGGTCCGGGCGCGGGCGGAAAACGCCCTGGCGCAGGCCGAAGTCGCTCTGGAACAGGCCAACGACGCCTTGGAGGACTACCAGCTCGAGCACGACGTTGCATTGAGTTCGGCCATCCAGCGCGTGGCGGACGCCGAAGCGATTCTCGACCGTGCTGAGGATGCCGTAAGGGATTTTGCCGACGCGCATGGCGAGCAGTTTGCGAAAGCCTTGGCAGCGCGAGCCAAGGCGCGCACCGATCTTGACGACTCCCAGGAGGCCGTCGAGGATTTCGTTCCGTTGCATTATGAGGCGGTCAGCAAGCTCCAGAACAGAGTTTCTCGAACTCAAATCGACATCGACAACTCCCAGGAGGCCCTGCGCGACTTCGACACGGATCATGCCGACCGGCTTTCGAATGCCCGGCAAAACCTCGCTCAATCCGAGACCCGTCTCGACAATGCCCAGGACAAGCTCGATGATTTCTACGTGAAAATCGTCAATGAGGAATTTCATCAGCTGACCGACGGGCAGAATTTCGATGTTGTCCAACTGAACGCCCTCCAGGCCGCGGTGGATACCGCGCAACGGTCGGTGGAAACCTGGCAGCGCGAGATCGCGGAACTCAGCGCCGGCCCCAAGGAACTCGACCGTACGGCCATCCAGACCAGTATCGGGGAACTGGAAGCCACTCTCAGCAACCTCAACCGGCAACTGGCCGATTCGGTGGGGGGACCTGACCCGGAGGAACTTACGCGGCTGGAAGCCAACGTTCTCGTCTCCCAGGAGCGACTCAACACCGCCGAACGGGATCTGGCCGAGGTGGAACAGGGTGTGGACCAGATCGAACTGGCGCGATTGGAAACCACCGTGGACAGCGCCAGGGTCTCATTGGAATCGGCGCATATCCGACTGGCGCGCCTCGAGGAAGGGCCCGACATCGCCACGGTCGCCGCGCTCAACCAGGCTGTGACCACTGCCCGTGAAACGCGCGACAACCTCTCCGCCGGCCCGGAATCGGCGGACATAGCCCTGGCCCAGGCCAACGTAGCCGATGCGCTGGTGGATTATGCGGACATTCAGGGCGATCTGAGCGATACCGTCATCCTCGCGCCGTTCGATGGCGTGGTGCGCCTGGTGACCATCGAAGCCGGGGACGCGGTCAGGGTTGATGCTCGCGTGATTCAATTGGTAGACCCCACAGACGTTATGGTTCGCGGTCTGGTTGAGACCAACTATATCGAGCGCATCACCGTAGGCACCACCGCAAAAATCACCGTCGCAGCGTTGCCCGGGGTGACACTCGATGCGACCGTGGAGTCGGTCAGTCAGGACGCCCGGACCGAACGCGGTGTGATCAGTTTCCCGGTCGATTTCAGCGTCGTCGTCCCTGACGATGTCCAGATCCCACCCAATCCCGGGCTGGTGTCCACCAACGTCATCGTGGGTAATGCCGGTACTGCTCCCGCCAGGCAAGACAGACAACCCGATGGCTCCGGGCCGCAGGGGAGACCGGACGGAGCGCCGGCTGACAGGCCCAACGCCCAGCCGGGAGGCTCCGGTCAGCAGAATCAAGGTCAGTAGACAAAGGAACGGCCCGCATTTGAAGCGGGCCTGCTTTCTCGGGCACGGGCGATTGATCGAGAGGTGGGTGGAGCTAACCGGCCAATCCCGCCTCTCTCAGCGTTTGCTGAGCGGTGATACCTATGTCCGCCGGCGTGGGGATGATGTTTGCGCCCGCAGCTTCCAGCGCGCGCGTTTTCGATTCCGCCGTCGCGCTTTCGCCGGTGATTATCGCGCCCGCGTGGCCCATCCGCTTGCCCGACGGCGCAGTGGCGCCCACGATGAGCGTGCAGATCGGCTTGTTGAACTCCGACGACCCGATGTACTCGGCCGCTTCCTGTTCCATCGTCCCGCCGATCTCGCCAATGAACACCACCATGTCGGTGTCCGGGTCTTCGTTGTACAGCTTCAGGACGTCAACGAAGCTGGTTCCGATGATCGGGTCTCCGCCGATGCCCACGCACGACGACTGCCCGATTCCCAAGTCGGTCAGTTGCCCGACGGCCTCGTAGGTCAACGTACCGCTCCGCGAGACCACACCCACCCGGCCGGGAAGGTGAATGTTCCCCGGCATGATGCCGACCTTGCACCGCGCGCCGGGGTTGATCATGCCCGGACAATTGGGCCCGATCAGGCGCACGCCGTTGGCCATCACGTAGCGGTAAACGCCCACCATGTCCTGCACGGGTATCCCTTCGGTGATGCACGCGATCAGGGGCATGCCCGCGTCGACCGATTCGGCGATCGCGTCTGCCGCGAACGGCGGGGGTACGAATATCAGGGATACGTTGGCCTGCGTCTCCTCCACCGCCTGTCCAACCGAGTCGAAGACCGGCACCACGTCGTCAAACATCTGGCCGCCGCGTCCCGGCGTTACGCCGGCCACCAACTGCGTGCCGTATTCCTTGCACGCCCGAGCATGGAAGCTTCCTTCGCGGCCCGTGATGCCCTGGACCAGAATGCGGGACTGTTCGTTCAGCAGGATGCCCATACGTCGTCAGCCTCTCCCGCCGGCGCTTGTTGACAACGCCGCCGCCGCTTCCGTCAGGGTGTCGGTGAACGTGACGTTGAGGGTGGATTGAGCCAGGATTTCCTTGCCCTCCACCAGGTTGGTGCCCAGCATCCTGACCACCAGGGGCTGCGTGGCCTGTTGTTCTTCGTAGGCCATGACGATCCCCCGCGCGGCCACATCGCACCTGAGTATGCCGCCGAATATGTTGACCAGCACCCGGTCCACCTTCGGGTCCGACAGGATGATGCCCACCGCGGTCGCAACTTTCTCTTCCGTCGCGCCGCCGCCCACGTCCAGGAAATTGGCTGGCGCCGCGCCCGCCGCGTTGGCCACGTCCAGCGTCGCCATCGCCAGCCCGGCGCCATTCACCAGGCACCCGACGCTGCCGTCCAGGCTCACGTAGGCGATGTCGTCGTCTGCGGCGCGCGCTTCCAGTTGGTCCTCCTGGCTCCGGTCCCGCAACTCGCGCAAGTCGGAATGGCGGAACAACGCATCATCTTCCACGTCCATCTTGGCGTCCAGCGCCACCACCCCGCCTTCCCCGGTAACGATCAGAGGATTGACCTCCACGAGTGAGCAGTCGTTGTCTGCAAAAATCCGATACAACGCGCTGATCACATCCGCCCCTTGCCGCGCCGTTGCGCCGGACATGCCCAGGCGGGCTGCAACCCGGCGACACTGGAACGGCATCAAGCCTAGTCCCGGCTCCACCACTTCGGTGACGATGGCATCGGGATTGGTGGCGGCGACTTCCTCGATGGACATGCCGCCCGCCGCGCTGGCGATGAGCACCGGGCCACGGTGGTTGCGGTCCATCGTGATCGCCACGTACATTTCCGTGGCAATGTCCGCCAGTTCCTCCACCAGCACCTGATCCACCGGCACGCCGTTCGCGTCGGTCTGGTGCGTCACCAAGTGCGAGCCCAACAGGCCGCCGGCAAACTCCGAACCATCCTGGGGAGAGCCGACCACCTTGACGCCGCCGGCCAAGCCACGCCCGCCGGCGTGGACCTGAGCTTTGACGACCCCACGGCCCCCGTACGATGCAACGGCTTCCGCCGCCTCGGCGGGGGTACGGGCTACCGTCCCATTGGGAATTGGAATACCGTAGTTGGAGAAAATTTGCTTGGCTTGATATTCATGCAATTTCATTGCGCCGTCCATTTTGCCCTACGCCGGCCCCCCAGTCAACGCGAATCTTAACGGCCTCATTTCCCAATGGCTCCCGTGCTCGACACGACGCTGGTCCTGTCGGACCCATGCCAGCGTTTCCCGTTCATCTGACCCAATTGTGCATGCTCCGCTGACGCCTAGTGGCGGCCCGGGGCGTATAGTCGACGCACGATTTCTCCCAATCATTCTCCGTCCGACGTTGCCCGAACGATGAGCGAATCCCGACCCCGAACACTGCGCGCCGACACCATGGGCACCGCGCCCATGTGGTTCCTGTTGCTGCAAATGTCGTTGCCGCCGATGTTGGCCATCGTCGTCATGGCCCTGTACAGCATCGTTGACCGGGCATTCGTCGGAAACGTAATTGGCGTGGACGCGTTGAGCGGTTTGTCGGCGGCGTTTCCAGCCCAGATCGCGGCGGTCGCGGTTGGCTTGCTCCCCGGTTTGGGCGGCATGTCCGTGGTGTCTCGCTCCCTGGGAGCCCGAGACACGCGCCAGGCATCACGCGTGATCGGCTCCTCGCTAACGATCCTCGCACCCGTCTATGTGGCGCTCACCGTGGCGGGACTGTTGTACCTGGACGAACTGACCGTGTTCATGGGCACGTCGCCCGACACCGCTCCGTACGCGAGGGAGTACCTGGTGATCATTCTGCCGGGCGGTTTCCTAACCATGCTGGCGATCATGGCCAACAATCTATTCATGGCGGAAGGTCGTCCCGGTACGGCAATGATCGTTCTGGCCGGCGGCGCAATTTCCAACGTGGTTCTCGACGCCCTGTTCATTCTGGTGTTCGGGTGGGGAATCACCGGCGCCGCCGCTGCCACCGTCCTCGCCCAGGGGTTGGCGGTCCTCTACACCGCTTGGTTTTACCTCTCGGGCCGCAGCGCCCTCAGCATCAACCTCGACGCATTGCTACCGCGGCTCGGATTGATGCGCGAAATCGTCGCGTTGGGCCTGCCCATTTTCATCATCGAGGGCGCCCGTTCCATAGTCGTCGTGGTGATCAACAACATCCTGAGCCAATACGCCGGCGGCGACGGGTACATTGCCTTGTTTGGCGTCGTCAATGCGGTGCTGGAGTTTGCGCTGGCGCCCTTCATCGGCATCGCTTTGGCCTATCTCCCGTTGGCGGCATACAACTACGGGGCCAGGAATTACGACCGCATCCGTGAGGCGATTTGGCAGAGCTGCCTGGCAGCCACTATTGCCGGCGCGCTGATGATTGCCGTGCTGCTGCCAATATCGGGGCTGATCATCTCCCTGTTCTCTGAAGCGCACGCGCTCCCGCCCGAGGCTGCCGACGCATTGCGAGTGGTGCTGATCGCGTTGCCCGTGGTGGGGATCGAATTTGTGGGCTCCGTGGCGTTTCAGGCATTGGGCAAAGCGTGGCCGTCGGTGGCCCTTACCGTTACGCAGCGCGTGATTGTCCTGCTGATCTGGGTTTTCTCCCTGTCCGGTGCGTTCGGGGTGTGGGGTGTCTGGTGGTCATTCCCAGTCACCGACGTCTGCGCCATGTTCCTGGGGTTGGGCGCGTTGGCTCTCATGTGGCGTCGCGTGGACCGCTGGGGCGAAGCGGACCACGCGCGCCGGGTCGGCAACTTTGACATCGCTGAGGGTGGGCAGTAGCATTGCGGCCAACTATTGATACTACCGACACTTCTCCATGGAGGCTGCATCATGGCAATGAATTCCTCCGGCGTATCGCATATCGCCGTTTGTGTCCGCGACCTTGACGAATCCCTCAAATTCTATCGGGACATCCTCGGCATGAACGTCACCGTGGACCGCGTGCAGGACACCTCCACGGGCGGCCTGCCCCACGTCTACGCTCACGATCGCTCCACCCGCCGTCAGGCCATCCTGTCCTACGGCGACGGCGCGGTGCCAACCCTGGTGATGACCAGCCACCCCGGCGACGACGCAGACGGTGGACCCATCAAGCTCGACCAGGTGGGTATCAGCCACATCTCATTCACCGTGTCCGACGTGAAAGCCCTGGCCGACGAACTGATCTCGGCGGGCGTGGAACTGGCCGGCCCCATGGACGGTTTCACCAATGCCAACGGCGAGGTTTCCAGCATCTTCGTGTACGATCCCGACGGCATTCTGGTGCAGTTCGACAGCGGCGGAGGCTGATCCGCACACGATTGACGCCAATCTCGGGGGCGACCAATGCGTCGCCTCCCATCCCGTAAGGAGGCCCGATATGCCGATGAATGCTTCCGGCGTTTCTCACATCGCCATCTGCGTCAAAGACCTCGATGTTTCCCTCAAGTTCTACTGCGACACATTGGGAATGTCCATCGTCAGCGACGTGATCCAGGACACCACCACCGGCGGCCTGCCGCACGTGTATGCGCATAATCGCAACACCCGCCGCCAGGTCCGCCTCGCTTACGCCGACGGCGCAAAGCCGACGCTCACCATGACCAGCCACCCCGGCGAGAACCCCGATGGCTCTCCGATCAAGCTCGACCAGGTCGGAATCAGCCACATATCATTCAGCGTGACGGACCCGAAGGCTCTGGCCGAAAACCTGTCCGCTCAGGGCGTCCCGCTGGCCGCGCCCATGGATGTCTGGACCAACACCGAGGGTAAAGTCAGCAGTTTCTACGTGTACGACCCGGACGGCATCCTCGTCCAGTTCGACGCCGGCGGTTAGCCCGCATCTGTGACCATCGGGTCGAGTCTTGGCTGCGATACAGAAAATAACCCCGTTCCTCTGGCTGGACGGCACCGCTCGCGAGGCCGCGGAGTTCTACGTTTCGATCTTTCAGAACTCTCGCATCGTCTCCAGCGAAACGTACGTTGACGGGCCGGCGGCGGGCAGTTCCACGGTGGCTTTCGAGCTGGGCGGCGTCCAGTTTGTCGCCTTTGATGGCATTCCCGCTATCGAGTTCACCGAAGCCATTTCGTTCATGGTCTCCTGCGATTCCCAGGGAGAGATCGACCACTTGTGGGATAACCTCACCGCTGGCGGAACCGAGATCCAATGTGGGTGGCTCAAGGATCGTTACGGCGTCACGTGGCAGATCATCCCGACCGATCTCCCTGCCTGGCTGATGAACGGCCCGAACGCCAACCGCGTCATGGAAGTGATGCTGCCCATGAAAAAGCTGGATATGCAAAAACTGTTGGAAGCGCACCAGGGAGGTTAGTTGATCATGTCCCACCACTACGACGACCACGACCACGACAAGCTCCTCCGTTGGCGGGACGACCTGCGGGACACCTCCATCATCGATGGCGAGTTTCCGGCGATGGCCCTTTTCCTGGTGAAGCCGCAGGCCATCGGCTCCCACGAAATCTTCCGTCGGTACCGGAAAGAGTTCGAACAGCGCGACGCCAGCTTCGCCCACCTTGTGATTTTCGGCATGCACGGGATCTCGTCCACGGTGCGCAGCCTGTTGGACCAAACCGGCCTGACCGAGTCTGACCTCCCGGTGCTGATGCTTGCTCCCGCAGCCGACCCTGCCTCCTTGATCGCGGTGCAGCTGCCTTCGGGCGAGAGTATCGAAGGCGGAGACGATCCCAACGGCGGCGGCACGTGCGACTACCTGGCCGCCTGGCAGGACCTCCTCGACCGCATCAGCATCACCAAGCCCGGACGCCCGCTGCGCCTGATGGGCGTACAGGGACGCAAGCTGGACGGCCCCGACCTCCGCGACCTTCCCGCGGCCGCTCTGGAAACTGCCGCCGCCACGTAGTTTGACGCTGTGATCGTAAATCACGAAGCGTAGGGGCGAATGATCATTCGCCCCTACCGGTTTAAGCGCTGTGATCCGACCCTTAGTCGCGCGCTCACGGGTCCGGTGCCCGACGATCTGAAAGGCCTCGCGAGGGTCGGGTTATAATGGAATACATAGCATAGTTCGCATAACCATAAATCAGCATCGGGAGAATAATCATGGCTACGATAACCAGCCGACCACCGACCCCATTTGCGAACCGATCACTGACCCCATTTGAAGAGGTCAACTACTTCGTCGATCGGGCCGCCGACCGCCTCAACCTCGCCGACGGCCTGCGCGAGATGCTCCGCCGCACCTGGCGCGAACTCGGAGTCCAGGTGCCGGTGCGCATGGACGATGGCAGAATCGAGGTTTTCAACGGCTACCGGGTCCAGCACAATGGCGCCCGCGGCCCCTACAAGGGCGGCGTCCGCTATCACCCGCTGGCCGACCTGGACGAAGTCCGTTCGCTCGCGTCCTTGATGACCTGGAAAAACGCCCTCCTCAATCTCCCGTTCGGCGGAGCCAAGGGCGGCGTCCAGTGCGATCCCACCCGCCTGAGTGAGGGTGAACTCAACCGCCTCACCCGGCGTTACACCGCAAACATTGAGCACCTCCTGTCCCCCCACCGGGACATCCCTGCCCCCGACCTGGGAACCAACGCCCAGGTCATGGCCTGGATGATGGATGCCTACGGGCAGATTCACGGCCATTCGCCGGCCATCGTGACGGGCAAGCCCGTCGAGTTGGGAGGTTCACTGGGCCGCGAAGCTGCCACCGGTCGCGGCGTATCCATAATCCTGAAGGAAGCCGCCGAGGACCTGGAGATGGATCCCAAGTCGGCGGGCATAGTCATCCAGGGATTCGGCAACGTGGGATACTGGGCCGCTCACAGTCTGGACCAGATGGGCTGCAAGATAATCGCCGTCAGCGATGTCAACGGCGGCGTGTATAACCCGTCCGGCCTTGATGTGGCCAGATTGGTGAAATACCGCGACCGCAACGGCACGATCGCCGACTGCACCGAGGGCGATTGCGTCTCCAACGAGGAAATGCTCGAACTGCCCTGCGATGTTCTGGTTCCCGCCGCCATCGACAACGTGATCCATGCTGAAAACGCGCCCAGGATCCGGGCCAACGTGATCCTGGAGGCCGCGAACCACCCCATCACCATCGACGCCGACGCGATCCTCAACGACCGACGGATCCCCGTCCTGCCCGACATCCTCGTCAACGGCGGCGGCGTAACCGTCTCGTATTTCGAATGGACGCAGAACCTCCAGGAGTTCCATTGGGAAGAGTCTCGCGTCAACGAGGAACTCCACAAGGTCATGGTCACCGCCTACGACTCAGTCCGTCAGAAAGCCCATGCCGACGGCATCACCTACCGTGAAGCCGCGTTTGAAATCGGTGTGGAGCGGGTGGCGAACGTTGTGAAGCTGCGCGGATTCGTCTAACTGCGCTTCATCAGCCCCACAGCCTATCGGTTAGTTTCCGGTGATGATGCAGTCCGCTCGTGGTGAGCCTGTCGAACCACGAGCGGACTGCATGTAGGAACCATACCGGGCACAATGGATGGAGCGTTGGGACGATCGACCGCCCCCTTGCATCAGCCCCCGTTCGCCAAGTTCATCGCCAACTGTGCCAGCGTGCGCGTGGGCACCCCCGTCGCGCCCTTCACGAGGTGGCCCTTGGCGCTCGACGCCGTGGATGTGCCCGCGATGTCCAGGTGGACCCAATCCGCGTCCTCTGCGAACTCCCGAAGCAGCATCGCCGCCGTGATGGAACCGGCCTGCCGACCTCCCGAGTTCTTCATGTCCGCCACGTCCGACCGGATCAAATCGCGGTAGTCCTCCAGCATGGGCAGTTCCCAGAACCGCTCGCCGCTGCCGTCGCCCGCCTTGCTGACCTGCTTCGCCAACTCTGACGAGTTGCCCATCATTCCAGTGCATGCTTTGCCCAGCGTCACCACCATCGCCCCGGTGAGCGTTGCCACGTCCACCATCCGCGTGATTCCCAGGCTGCGGGCGTAGCACATCGCATCCGCCAGCACCAGACGGCCTTCCGCGTCGGTGTTGATCACCTCGATTGTCTTGCCGTTCATGGCCGTCACCACGTCGCCGGGCCGCTGGGCGCGCCCGCCCGGCATGTTCTCGGTGGCGGCGATCAACCCGGTCACGTTGATCTTGGGTTTGAGCGTCCCGATGGCCCGCATCGCGGCAATTACCGATGCCCCGCCGGCCATGTCGCCCTTCATAGCTTCCATGTTGGCGGCTGGTTTCAGCGAGATGCCGCCCGTGTCGAACGTGATTCCCTTGCCCACCAGTCCCAGGTTGTTGTCGGGGTTGTCCGGGTCGCCGCGATACGTCAGGACGATCAGCTTCGGCGGTTCCTCGCTGCCCTGCGCCACGCCCAGAAACGCGCCCATGCCGTGCTGCGCCATGCGGTCACTGTCCATGACGTCCAGATCCAGGCCGACGGCCTCGGCAACCTGGCGTGCCGTTTCCGCCATTCTGGTCGGGGTCATCACGTTCGCCGGATGGTTCACCAGGTCCCGCGCCAACATGGTGGACTCCGCCAGCGTTGTACCGATGGTGGCTCCCGATGCCAGGGCGTCAATGTTCACGGCGTCCCGTTCTACGATCGTAACCGCGTCGATTCCGTTACCAGCCTCACCCTCGGCATCACGGCTGCCGTTGCTGCGGTAGGTGTCGAATTTGTACAGGCCCAAGAGCGTGCCTTCCGCGATGGCTTGGGCGCTCGCTCCGGTATCAAGGCCGCCGATGCCGGCGCCGTGGGCGATGGTGGCGTACTCGATGACGCCCTTGCGCCTCAGGAACCTCGCCACGTCGCCGCTGACCCGCCGCACGCTCCCGGTGTCAAAGTCACCAGCCTTGCCCAGGCCGGCCACTATCACCCGCGCTGACGGTATCCGACCCAGCGTATGCACCAGCGTCAACTCGCCGAGCTTGCCCTTGATCTCGCCGTCCGCTATGAGCGACGAAATTGCTCCGTCCAGCGCCCGGTCCACGGCGCCCGTCGCGCCACCCGGTTGCGTAACTCCCTCGAACAGGTTGACCACCAATGCCGGTGTGGCGAAATCGGTGGCGTCCCCGGCTGCAACTTTCACCGTGGTTGGCATAACTCTCCCCCGTCAAGGCTGGGCATGTTTCGCCCGATTGCTGCCAGATTATGCCGCCGCGCCTACTCCGACACAACAGGATTCCAGCCCGTTCCCCTCAAAACCGCAGTGATAGCCTCCTCCACATCCTCCGGCCCCTGCACCAGGATGTGCGGTCGTGGCACCGCTTGGTCCGCCACGGCCATCCGGGAATACACGTCCCAACCGGCATCGCTCTGGGCGGCGTCTGCCGTCCCGTCGGCCCTTTCGGCCATACGCTCCCACACTAGGTCGGGGTGTGCCGTGAACCGGATGATGAGCGGTTCCACTCCGACTTCCTCCGCCACCGAGTAGAGCGGAGCCCGAACCCCTTCGTTCAGGTTGGTGGCGTCAAACACCACCGAGTAGCCTTCAAGCAAATATCCCCGGGTCAATACGTGCATCGCCGCGAATACCCGGCGGTGCTCCCGCCGGCTGTAAACCGGGTGTGCCACCAGCAGTTTCCGCGTACGGTCGCTGCTCAACCATACGAACGGTGCCCGGAAGGTCAGCTCTCTGGCGAAGTGCGATTTGCCGGTGCCCGGAAGTCCGCACAGCACTACCAGGCGGGGCGATTCAGACCGCTCCGGCAGGCCGTCCGCGTAAACCGACCGCAGGAACGAGAGATCCCCGGGGCGCAGGCCACCGGCCGTCCAGAACTTTCCGCGAGGCCGTGGCATCTTGCCGGACTAATGCGCGCACCGGGTCAGGTACGTGCCGCGCGCGTTATAACAACGCTCTGAGCGCGTACTGAATGACCACCAGGATCACCATCACCACCAACGGGCTGAAGTCGATCATCCCCGTCTGCGGCAGCATTCGTCTTATCGGTCCCAGCACCGGTTCCGTGATGCCGAATACCACCTCGTACACCCTGATCAACACGTCGGGTGCAGAGTTGCCCTGCATCGTCATGTACTGGACTACGAAGCCCAGAATGATCCGGGCCAGCAGAAGCAGATAGCACAGCGTGATGATGAGGCTGAGGAGTTGTAGCATGACTGCTCCGCGGGTCGGACGTGTGGTTAGTCCTGCCCCAGCCTTATGGATTTCAGGTAGGCGGCGTTTACGGCGTCGACCACGGCCGCCGGCACGCCGGCGCGCTCGAGCGCCTGCAGTCCCTCGGCCGTCGTTCCGCCCGGGGACGTCACCATGTCTTTCAGTTCCGCGGGATGCCGGCCCGTCTGCACCACCAGCTCCGTGCTGCCCTTGACGGTTTGCAGGGCCAGTCGCCGCGCTACATCCCGGGGCAGGCCGACGTACACCCCCGCGTCGATCATTGCTTCCAGAATCATGAAAACGTACGCCGGACCGCTGGCGCTCAGCGCCGTCGCCATGTCCATGTATTTCTCGTCATCGACGTAGATTTCATCGCCGATGGTGGATAGGATGGCTGACGTGGTATCTCGGTGGGCCGCACTCACCGACGACGCGCACGTCCACATCGTCATGCCCTGGCCTATCTGCGCCGGCGTATTTGGCATCACTCGGATGATGCCATCGTGACGCATACCGTCCGCCAGCGATTTCATCTTGGCGCCGGCTACGATGGACATGATCGATTGTCCATCCCGGAAGCCGCCGCCGATATCCATGTAAACCTTCGGCAGATCCTGTGGTTTGACCGCCATCACGACCATGTCAGAGGCTGTAACTACCGGCTCGTTGGAGTCCGAAACACCGACTCCGTATCGCTCGGCCAGGTAGTCGCGACGGGCGGGAACTGGCTCGCCAATCATCACGTCGCCGGAGGCGGCGACCTCGCCGTCCAGCATGCCCCCGAGGATCGCCTCGGCCATGGTTCCGCCGCCGATAAAGCCGATGTTCATCGCGCTATTCCTCGCCCCAGCCGTCGGTCAGCCCGTCGCCACGGGCAAAGGCCACGGCCATGCGTATCGACTCCACCATCGAGGTGTGGTCGGCCAGGTTCTTGCCCGCGATGTCGAACGCCGTCCCGTGATCAACCGATGTACGGATGAATGGCAGCCCCAGGTTGGCGGTGATGCTCTCTTCGAACCCATACACCTTGACGGGGATATGGCCCTGGTCGTGGTACATGCACAGCGTCACGTCGTACCGGTCCTGGATGGCCTGGTGGAAAATGATGTCCGCCGGCACCGGGCCGATGGCATTGATCCCCTCCAACTGCGCTTGCCCCACGGCCGGCGCAATCTCCTCGGCTTCTTCATTGCCAAGCAGTCCGCCATCGCTGCCATGCGGGTTCAGCGCCGCGACGCCGATGCGTGGGCTGTCGAATCCCCACTGCCGGAAACTCCGGTCCGTCAGCCGCAGGTAGTCCAGTATGCGGTCCTTTTTCACGTAGTCGCACGCGATTTTCAGCGAGCGGTGGGTAGTCAGGTGCACCACGCGCAAATTTTTGGCCATCAGCATCGTCGCCACGGTCTTCGCGCCCGATAGTTCCTGCAGCAGTTCCATGTGCCCGATGGCTTCGTATCCCGCCAGCGCCGCCGCTTCTTTATTCAACGGGGCCGTCGCCAGTCCGTCAACCACGCCGGCCATCGCCAACTGGCCCGCCTTGCTCACCCACTCCATCGCCGCCTTGCCGCACGGGACACTGATCTCACCCACCGTGATGTATTCGACGTTCAGGTTCCCGATGTCCACCACATCAATCGCCGTGGGGTTGTCGCCCGCCGAGGTCGGGTCATCGGTGTGGTTGATGCCCAGGGGCAGCCCTGTCATCTTGGCGGCCTGTTCCATGGCGTACACGTTGCCGATCACCACCGGCCGGCACGCGGCGTAAATCCGCGGATCCGCCAACGCCTTGACCACCACCTCCGGCCCGATGCCGCAGGGGTCGCCCATCGTAATCGCGATAGCCGGGCGGGAGATAATGCTGTTGCTTGCTTCTGTCATGATGCGCCTCAGATATCGCGGGAGCCGACTCCAAATCGATGGTAGCGGATTATATCACGGCGCCCGTTTCAAACTCGGGGGTGGGGCGCTCAGGCGGGGACGCTCTGCCCAGCATCCCCGCCTGTTGATGTGAGACCGTGGGACGTTATGCGCGGGATCTGCCTACTCGCACTTATTCCAGCCGCAGGAATAGCAGGTCAGGCAGCCCTCCTGGTTCACCACTCCGCCGTTGCATTCCGGGCACCTCTGCGAATAGGTCAACTCGGCCGCTCGGGGTACGGTATGCCCATTACCGTTACCGTTGCCATTCCCGTTCCCGGTCTCTGGCGTCCCTCCCACGATAGTCCCCGGTGGCAGGAAGGCGCGCACGTCGACCCCGTCGCCGCCGTAGCCGGGCAATCCTGAGGGCAGCGTCAACTGCACCCCATCCGGCGTGCCGGATTCGCCGCCCAAGCCTGCAGTCAGGTTGTCCAGCACGATGCCCACGGCGTCCGGACCCGAACGCACCAGCGTCCCGTCGTCCCACGCCGGGCAGCAGGTGATGCCCCGCAACTGCCGGGTCACCTCGCTGGTGTCGATCCCGGCGCGCAGCGCCAGCGACACCAGGCGCGATACCGCCTCCAGCAGCGCCGCGTCGCAACCGCCGGCCTTGCCCATCGTTCCGAATACTTCGAACGGTTTGCCGTCGCCGTCCAGGTTCACGGTTACGTACATGTTTCCGTGGCCCGTGCGGACCCGTTCCGTGATGCCTTGTGTTTGACGGGGCCGCTCCCGCGGAATCCGGGGCCCGGGGACCTCGATCTCCACCACCGATGCGGAGCCGTTGGATTCCGATGTTTCCCCGGTCGCGCCCGTGCTCAATACCTGCTCGGCCTTGCTGCCGTCCCGGTACACCGTGATCCCTTTGCAGCCCAGCGCATACGCCGATTGGTACGCCTCGGCCACATCGTCCACCGTCGCGTCGTGGGGGAAATTGATGGTCTTGGACACCGCGTTGTCGGTGTATTTCTGGAACGCCCCCTGCATCTTGACATGCCAGCGGGGGTCGATGTCGTGCGACACCCTGAACACCTGCTTGACCCAACTGGGCACTTCCAGGTCTTCCAACGATCCTACCGCGGCCAACTGTTCCATCAATTCCTCGGAGTAGAACCCTTCGTTTCGGGCCACCGCTTCAAAATAGCTGTTGCCTTCCACCAGGCGGGTTCGATCCATCACGTTCCGCACGAAGGAAAGCGCAAACAACGGCTCAATTCCGCTGGACGCTCCCGCGATGATACTGATGGTCCCGGTCGGCGCGATGGTAACCGGAGCCGAATTCCGCATCCGCTGCGGGTTGAGTCCCCGGTTGTACGCGCTGCGCTCCCATTCCGGGAACGTGCCGCGCGCCTCAGACAGTTCCTCGGAGGCCCGGTAGGTCTCGCGCTGGATGAACTGCATCACCCGTTCCGCCACTTCCAGAGCCTCGTCGCTGTCGTAGCGAACACCCATCTGGATCAGGAGGTCAGACCAACCCATCACGCCCAGTCCGATGCGCCGCGTTTTGCGGCTCATGTCGGCGATCTCATCGATGGGATAGTCGTTCATGTCAATGACGCTGTCCAGCATGTGGACCGCGGTCTTGATAACCTCCGACATTCGGGACCAGTTGATGCCAACGTCGTCGCCATCGTATTGCACCATCCGCGCCAGGTTCAGGGAACCCAGGTTGCATGACTCATAGGGCAGCAGCGGTTGCTCGCCGCACGGGTTGGTGGACTCAATGTCGCCCAACTGCGGATTTGGGTTGTCCCGGTTGATCCGGTCCAGGAACACGATCCCCGGGTCCCCGGTGCGCCAGGCCAACTCGGTCATCCGCTCGAACACTTCCCTGGCATTCAGTTGATCCGTGATTTGGCCCGTCCTCGGGTTCACCAGATCATATGCCTGGTCTTGTTCCACGCGGCGCATGAAATCCTCGTTCACCGCCACGGAGATGTTGAAGTTGCTCAGGTGCTGGCCGTCTTCTTTCGACGTGATGAACGACATGATGTCAGGGTGCGAGACGTGCAGGATCCCCATGTTGGCGCCCCGGCGCGTTCCGCCCTGTTTCACAACGTCGGTCGCCGCGTCAAACGCGTTGATGAAGCTCACCGGCCCGGACGCTACGCCGCCCGTGGAGCCGACCACGTCGCCCTCTGGCCGCAGCCTGGAAAACGCGAAACCCGTCCCGCCTCCGCTCTTGTGGATCAGAGCGGTCTGCTTGACCTTGGTGAATATCGAATCCAGCGAGTCCTCAACGGGAAGAACGAAGCAGGCGGACAACTGCTGCAACTCCCGACCCGCATTCATCAGGGTCGGCGAGTTGGGCAAAAATTCCAGCCGGCGCATGACCTGGTAGAACGCGTCCTCGGTTGCCTGACGCTCCTCTTCCGTCGCTCCATACTCCAGGTCGGACTGGGAGAGGTTGTTGGCCACCCTGCGGAACATGCCCTCCGGGTCCTCCAGCACGTTGCCCTCCCTATCCTTGGACAAATAGCGCCTTTGGAGCACGACTCGGGCGTTGTCGGTCAGTTCGCCGGTCCTTTCGTTATAGGACTCGGCGATGCCGGCCGCCATCATTGCATCCCGGATGCGCCGCCTTATCGATACCGCAGATTCGCGATCTACCGTTTCCGTTATTCCCGTTGCCCTGGCCTCCACGATTTCCTCCCTGGTGATTCTCAAAACCGTCTTTATGTTGCGTATCCCCCGGCGATCGACCTATTTGGCTTTATCACCGGGTCAGTTCATTGGCGTCACATCGCACGGCCTGGCAAACCTGTCCGGTGCGATGTGACATAACCTTACTAGAAAGCGTTGGCCTGTTCCATCTGATTCAGCGCTTTCAGTCGCGCCGAAAGGTCCAGGTCGAACCGCAGTCCCTTGTAGAAATAGAACACCGGGATTTCGCGCGCCGGCCTCCAGTCTATCCCGGTCACAGTCGCGGCAAAATCCTGGACCCGCTGCATAACTCCTGCGTGATACGAAGCCTGCCGGGTTACCATCCGCACCACGCCCATGGTCATGGCGATTCCGAAGCCGGTGAGCGTTTCCCCGACCATGTCGGCGAAATCCCTGAGCGCTCCGTCGGCGAATCGGTGTCCCGAAATCATGCGCATCGTCAAACCCGTTGTGGTGCTTTGGCAACTGGTCACCGGAAAAGCGGTCTGCAGTTGCCTCGCGATCCGCGAAACATACCCATCCGGGCATGGGCCGCAGTTGATTTCAACTTTGTACTGAACAATTTGCTGCATCAGTTAAAGCTCCGGGGCGGTGTGCCCCTGCTGGCGCGTGAATCGTGAAACCCACGATTCTGCGCGCCGTCTTGTGATCATTCGCTGGTCTGGATCCTGGAATCGCTGAACGCAGAAATCCAGTGGCATGGTTGCCACGCTCGCGCGATCCCCGGGTTCCGGCTACGCAAAGAGGTCGTCCTCCTCGCGCTGCACCGGCAACGCTGCCCAGCAGCTCACCAGGCACGCCCGGGACTCCCGGTCCATGTCGTCTTGCAGTTCCGCAAAGGGGTTTGGTATCCACGATTCGCCATAGTCCGCGTCGCTGTTTTCCCAGTCTGACGGGACCCACATCTTCCGCAGCATATCCTCCATATCGTGAACCCGATTGTTGTGGGTCAATAGCCTCGTAAAGGCGGAGTACTGAACGCTGCTGCTCATGATGGTGTTAAACACCTCCGATGGTAGTGGTTGGCGAGCAGTTAGCATTTTTGCCGTGGTGGCATGACCTGCGGCGCCCGGCGTTGGTGGCGATGCCGGGCCGCCATTAGTCTCAAAATTAATTGCGTTTGGATTCATTGCGAAAATCCCCACAGCGACGGTGGCTCGCGCCGTGGTGAAAAATTAAGCGTTTGTACCGCCCCGGCGGGTGGTTCGCCGCTGGCGGGTGCGCCGCGAGGCCATCGCGACTACGCTCATCAACGGTTCCGGTTGCCCTTCTTTCAGCGTCCGGGCCCGTTCCTCAAAGTCATTCGCATCCTGAAAGTCGTAGTACACCGATGCGTACCGCATGTACGCCACTTCATCCAGGGGTCGCAGGCGCTCCAGCACCATCAAACCCAAATCCCGGGACTTGACTAGTCCGCTCCCCAGCCGCTGCAACTCCGTTTCTATGTCGTCAACCAGTCGGTCCACATCTCGCCGGGGCAGCGGCCTCCGGGTGCACGCGATATCGACTCCTGTTTGCAGCTTGGCGCGGTCAAATTCCTGCCTGCGGCCGTCTCTTTTCTCTACGAGCAAAGTTGGCAATCGTACCTGTTCATGGGTGGTGAAACGCCGCCCGCAGGAGAGGCACTCCCGTCGGCGTCGGATGCCGTTTTCGGTGTCCCTGGAGTCCGTTACCTTGCTCTGGCTCTCTTCGCAATAGGGGCATTTCATAAAATTGATTGCCTTTTGGTCTATTTTTCAAACAATTTTTTGAAACCGTATATGTTGTGCCTGGGGACACAACGACCACAATTTCTTGTATTCGGGATTATAGACTAGCGCCACTTGTGACTGTCAATTAACAGCGGGCGACACTTTCGAGCAATTTTCGTGGGATTTTGGGCCTTCCTAATCAGGCTCTCTCGGTGCAGTGCTGCGTCAGCAATTTCCCGCCGTCATGCCGCGTTGCAAACGGCAACAAAAAATCCCCGGCTCCGTTTCGGAGCCGGGGATTCTAGGGGTTATACGCTCTGCAATTTACCGGAAAAATCCTCGTCGGTTCTGCCGGTTTTGGAGGAACGTGGGCAGCTCGTAATCGCTGCGCTCCGGAACCTCCATCTCGCCCAGCAGCCTGGCGATGTCATCCTCCGGCTCTTGGACCGTGGCCGGGAAGTCGGCGGCCACCATCGTCATCTTCACCTCGTCATCCAGCCGCGCGTCCTTGTTGGTACCGAAGATGATGTTGGCGTTGGGGTCCGCCAGGTCTTCCACCACCGCCGCTGCTTGCTGGACCTCCTGCAGCGACATGTTGTTGCCGCCGGTCAGCACGAACAGGATCCGTCGGGCTCCCTCCAGGGATATGTCGAGGAGGGGGCTTTCGGTGCATTGACGCGCGGCATCGCGGGCACGTTCGGGTCCCCGGCCTCTCCCGATGGACAGCCACGCCTGGCCGGCTCCCGTCAGGATCGTCTTGACGTCCGCGAAGTCCACGTTGATCTCGCCTGGTACGGTTACCACCTCGGCGATTGCGCTGATACCCTGGTGCAATACCGAGTCTGCCAGCTTCAGCGCGTCCTCCCAGGAATAGGAGTCGGGTTGCTCCTCGTTCAACACCAGCAGACGGTCGTTGGGTATCACGATCATGGTGTCAACCTGGTCACGCAGCCTTTCCAGACCTTCTTCGGCGTTGCGCCGGCGGGTCTGCGCTTCGAATCCGAACGGTCGGCTCACCACCGCGATCGTCAGAGCGCCGGTCTCTTTGGCAATCTGCGCCACCACGGGTGCGGCGCCGGTTCCGGTTCCGCCGCCCATGCCGACCGCCACGAAGACCATGTCGGCGCCGCGCATCGCCTGCTCGATATCCGAGCGGGACTCCTCGGCGGCCTGGCGTCCCAGTTCCGGTTGCGCGCCCGCTCCCAGTCCGCGCGTCAGGTTGCGTCCCAGCGCTATACGATAGTGAACGTCGCACCGCGACAGGTGCTGCGCGTCGGTGTTGAGAGCGTAGTATTCCACGACCGGAAGCTTGTCTTTGTACATCCGGCTGACCGCGTTTGATCCCCCGCCGCCAACACCCGCGACCTTGATGAGCGGAACGCCGCGGCCGATCTCGGGAATCATGCCGTCGCCCTCCTCAAACCCGCCAGCCGGTTCCCATGATGCGGAATTGTCTGGGAAAATCATTTCGTGGTTCCTCCTGATGTTGGCGCTTTAAAACGCCTTTTCTGATTGCGTTATCTTGAATAAAACCTTGCCGATTCCGTTCCGATGAGTCGGGGCCTTGCCCCCGTCACGGCATCGCGCAAATTTTGGCTATCATTCGGCCGTCTCTTCCCTCGCTCCGGACCGGGCAAACGGACGACGGAACAGCGAAGCGGGCGACCAACCCTTTCCGGTGTCCTCTTTAACGCGTCCGCGATCCGTCAAGTGTCGGTGTTTCACCGCCCACTGCAACGTGCCGAGCGCCGCCGCATACTCGGGTTGGCGCAACGACTCCGGCAGCCCGGCATACCAGAGGGGCGATCCCAGTCGCACCTGCGTCCTGAGCCCGCGCGATGTCATCTCGCCGAAACCGCGCATCTTGGCTCCGCCGCCGGTGAGCACTATTCCCCCGGGCAACTCCGTCAACTCGGCCCTGCACAACTCCTCGTGAATCAGCTTCAGCATCTGGATGCTGCGCAGGTACAGCGGTTGGCACAATTCCTTGCGCTGCATCGTCCGTCTCGATTGCATTTGGGTTGCCGGCAGCACCACGTCTTCATTTGGATCCAGGTCGTCAGGTATGGCGTGGCCGTATTCAATTTTCAGTTCTTCGGCCATCTGGTACGGCACTCGCAGCGAGACCGCCAGATCCCGAGTCAATTGGTTGCTGCCCATTGCTACGACCGATGAGAAGTAGGGCGTGCCGCCGCGGTACACCGCCACCTTGGTCGTCCCTGCTCCTATGTCAATGCAAGCGACTCCCATCTCCCGCTCGTCGGCCGTCAGCACGCCTTCCGCCGACGCCAGGGGGTGTGACACCAGCCCCTCGATGGGTACTTTGCTGGACTGCAACGCCCTGACCGTGTTGCCCAATGGGATGGACGCTCCACGCACCACATGGGCCTCCAATTGGAGCTCATTGGTGTGCAATCCGGTCGGATTTCTCACTCCGTCAACCCCGTCAAGCCTGTAGCGCATCGGTATGATGTGCAGCGTCTGCTGGCTCGCGCTGTCCGCCTGCTCCTGCAGGGAGCCCGCGGCTCCGCTGATCAACGATCGCAAATGTTGCTCCGTGACCGTCACCGGTTCAGCGCCGTTGCGCAGTCCTTCCGATGAATTAGTCCCGACCAGATGCTCGCCGTTCACTACCGCGTGTACGCTGCCCAGGGGGTTGCGTCCCATGTATCGCAGGCATTCATCCAGGCACGACCGCACCCCGTCGGTAACCTCCGAGAAATCATCGATGATGCCCTGCTGCACCCCCAACGATGGCACGGAGCCCATGCCAAGCGGTTTCAGTTCGCCCTCCGCTCCCAATCGGGCCACGATCGAAACTATCTTGCTCGTGCCGATGTCAATGACTGCGTATATCGGTTCCCTTGCCATGCTTGAGCTATCCTTTCCCTGGGTTTCGTGTTTGCGACGGAATGGTTTGACGGCGCGTGTATCTCTCAAATCCGTTCCACCACTCTCAATCTGGCGCTTCGGCTGCGAGGGTTCTCCGTTATCTCCTGCTCGGAGGGTCGGACTATCCGGCGCCGCACAACTCTGAACCGTGGTTCCTGTTCACACACGCATACCGGAAAGTCCGGTGGGCAAACGCACGTAGCCGTCTCGCGGTCCATCCATTCCTTTACCAGCCGGTCTTCCAGGCTGTGATAGCTGATCACCGCCAACCGACCGCCCGGCTTCAACAGATCCCCGGCCGCGGCCAGTCCTGCCTCAACCTGCTCCAGTTCCCGGTTCACCGCGATGCGCAGCGCCTGGAAAGTCCGCGTCGCGGGATGTCGCCCGCCGCGCCGGCCGCCAACCGTTCGCGCCACCACTTCCGCCAATTGGCCGGTGGTGAAGATCGGCCGGTTGCGCACGATGGCCCGCGCAATAGCGCGACTCCTCCGCTCCTCGCCATACTGGAAGATGACGTCGGCCAGATCGCTCTCGTTCGACGAGTTGACGATGTCCGCCGCCGTCGCGCCCTCCCGGTCGTACCGCATGTCCAGCGGTTCGTCCGTCTGGAATGAAAAACCGTATCCCGCCGTGTTGACCTGGCGCGACGAAAACCCCAGGTCCAGCAGGATCCCATCCACCGCGCTGATCCCATTGTCTCCCGCGATTCGTTGCATATCGGCGTAGTTGCCATGCACCAAAACGGCGCGACCGCCGTACGAATCCAGACGCCGCCGCGCGACCGCTACCGACCGGGGGTCCCGGTCGATCCCCAGGACTACGCCATTCGGGCCCGACGCCTCCAGTATTTCCAGCGTGTGTCCGCCTTCGCCCAGCGTTCCGTCCACGTAGGTTCCGCCGGCAGCCACCGCCAGAAACTGTAGCGATTCCGCTAGCAACACCGGCTGATGCACCGGCTCGACATCGCTATCCGATGCCCCGTCAAACTTATAACTGGCCGACTGTGACACCAGCAAATTGGCCCAATGAATATTGGACCATGCCCATGTCATAGCCGCCGGTACCGTCACCATTTCACACTGACCCAGTCAATACATTTATGCATCCGCGGTTCCGGCAATGTGTGCCAGACGCGTGTAACGGGAAATGTAACAAACGGCGGTCGGATCGCGCCCATTATGTGCAATGCATTATTTTCCGATTTTTTGAAAAGTTCCCAAAAGGCCGATTGTCCCTGCTTTTCCGGGTGGCGCGTTTCAGCCAATAAATCCACGTCCGGGCAACGCGTCTCAGGGTGGTTCGCTTCTTGTCCGTTGGCGCGTTGTGCTATACTGCATCGCGTACCGGGTAGGTCGGCGGATACCGCTCTGCCCGTCGCTTTTTGCTAATCCTTCTCCCATAGGAGTGTGTCCGCCGTGAGGGTCACCAGGGACAACGTATCACCCATCGAGATTACGCTTTCGGTGGAGCTGGAAACCGAGGACGAAAACCCTTTCCTCGAACGTTCCTACCGCCGCACCGTTTCCCGCATCAACATCCCTGGTTTCCGCCGTGGCAAAGCCCCGCGTAGTATCGTGGAGAGCATGGTCGGGCGTACGGCCCTCCTGCAGGAAGCGCTGGACTTCATGGTCCCCGAAACCCTGGATAAAGTCCTCACCGATGAGGATGTCTCGGCCTTCGGAGAACCCAGCATCGAGGTCACCGACCTGGAGCCGGTTTCGTTCACCGCCACCGTTCCCCTTGAACCCACTATCGAACTCGGCGACTACCGGTCGCTGCGTGTCGATTCCGAACCCGTGGAGATCGGCGAGGAACAGGTCGACGACGTAATCTCCCGCCTCCAGGAAGAACAGGCCGTTTGGGAGCCCGTAGAACGCCCCGCGGAGTACGGCGACCGACTGAACCTCGACGTCAACGGCGAGATCGACGGGGAACTCGTGGTCGATGATCACGACGTGGAGTACATCCCCAACGAGGACAACGTACTGCCCTTCCCTGGTTTCGCTCCTAATTTGGTTGGCTTGGCCGAGGACGCAGAAAGCGAATTCAACGTCACCATCCCGGAGGACTATCCCCGCGAGCAATACGCGGGCAAGGAGGTCCAGTTCAAGGTGTCCGTCCTTTCCGTAAAGGAAAAGAGCGTGCCCGAACTGGACGATGAATTCGCCAAGTCGGTGGGCGAGGGCTTCGACGATGTGGAAGCCCTGCGGTCCAGTGTCCGCGAATCTCTCACCAACCAGGCCGAAGCCGCCGCCCAAAACGAGTTGGAACAGAAGAGCCTCGAGGCCCTCTGCGAAGCGGCAGTGGTCAACGCCTCTCCCATCCTCTACGAGCGGGAACTCGAGGCGCTGCAGGCCGATCGCGAGCGAATGCTGCGGCAACAGGGACTCGACCTCGCCACCTACCTCCGCTTCATGGGCAAATCCAACGAGGAATTCCTCGATGAAATGCGTCCCAGCGCTGAGCGTAGGCTGGTCGGCGGTCTGGTCCTTCGGAAACTCGCTGAGGCCGAGGAGATCGAGGTCACCGACGAAGACATCCAGTCCGAGACCGACCGTCTCTTCGACATGTCCACCGGCGAAGAGGCCGAGCAAGAAAGCCTCGACAACCTGCGCCAGTTCCTCGATTCCGAGTCTACCCGCGACAACATCCGCTCCTCGCTCCACAGTCGCAGAGTCCTGGAGCGCCTGACCGAAATCACCCAGGGCAAACTCGACGAATCGGACGATGATTCGTCACAGGAAGCCCCCGCCGACGAGACTGAGGAAGCCCCCGCCGACGAGACTCCGGAAGCGGAGGACGCAACCGCGGCGGAACCGGCAGCCGACGCCTCCGACGAAAACGAGACCTCGGCCTAGCCAGAATCCCACCTTCCCAGGAGCCCCTACTGATGCTGCAACTTCCCGGTCCCCAGGAACCTGTGCTCCCCAGCAATGTCCTCCCAGGGATCATCCGACCCACCAACGAGGGCGAGCGCGCCTTCAATCCGTACTCCCTCCTCCTGCAGGCTCGGATCATCTACCTGGGAACTCCCGTAGATGACGACGTGTCCAACGCAGTGGTGTCCCAACTCCTGTATTTGGGATGGGAAAACCCGGACGAGGACATATACCTTTACATAAACTCCCCCGGCGGCTCCGTGCTCGACGGCATGGCCATCTACGACACCATGCAGATGATCAAGCCCGACGTGGCCACCGTATGCCTCGGCAAGGCGGCCAGCATGGGAGCGGTCCTGCTCTCCGGAGGAACCAAGGGCAAGCGTTACTGCACCCGCAACTCCACCGTCCTGATCCATCAGGTCATGGGCGGAATCCAGGGCTCCGCGTCCGATATCGAAATTACCGCCCAGGAAATCCTCAGGCTGCGCCAACGCTTGAATACCATCCTTTCCGATAACTGCGACCAGCCTTTCGACAAGGTGTCCCGCGACTCCGACCGCGACTACTGGATGGACGCTGAAACTGCCGTAGCGTACGGCATCGTAGACCACGTCCTGGACCAACTCCCCGACGTTTTCGCCCGCGCAATCGCCTAGCGATTCCCGCCCTCCAATCCGCAGCGATCCCTCAGCTAATCATCAGGAGACCCGAATGATGGCCCTTCCTTTTGAAGATTCCCCCCTGCTCCAGCCGACTAGTATCGTCCCGATGGTCATTGAGACCAGCCCCCGGGGCGAACGTGCCTTCGACATCTACTCGCTCCTGCTGAGAGAGCGGATCATCTATCTTGGCACACCAATCACGGATCAGGTTGCCAACGTCATCATCGCGCAACTCCTCTACCTGGAGCGCGAAGACCGTGACCGCGACATCAGCCTCTATATCAATAGCCCCGGCGGCTATATCGCGTCTGGCCTCGCCATCCTCGATACGATGCGGTTGATCAACTCCCAAGTGTCAACCATCTGTGTTGGTACCGCAGCCAGCATGGCCACCGTGCTGCTCGCCAACGGCGCCAAGGGCAAGCGCTATTGCCTGTCCAATTCCACCGTCCACATGCATCAACCCAACGTGGGCAGTTTCCAGGGTCAGGCCGCCGACATCGAAATCCAGGCCAAGGAAATCGTTCGCCTGAAAGAGCGTCTTTCCAAGATCCTCTCCGAAGCCACCGGGCAAACAATCGAGAAAATTTCCGACGATACCGACCGCGATTTCTTCCTGACCGCCGAAGAGGCTATTGAGTACGGCATCGTGGATGAAATACTCGGCGCGCAAACCGAGGAAGCCACTGCCGAAGCCGCCTGACCGTTTCCGGACTCCCACTTCATGCCAGGCGGCCATTCATGACCACCCGAAACCGCAACAGCAACTCCAGCCGTAATTCCTACCGGTGTTCTTTCTGCGGTAGCCTTTTCCCCCAGGGTCGCCTCATGCGCCCGCCCGGTCAAAGCCGGGGCGGCATCTGTTTCGATTGCATCCGCGAACTGGCCACATATGTTGCCGACCGCGGCGGCAAGCGTAGTCGTGATGAGTCTGATGGTCGCGCGCAGAAAAGCTCCGATCGCGTTGAGCTTACGGAGACCGCCGCGGAGCATCCGCCCGGTTCTCCACCCACCCTCGTCCCGAGGGATATTGACGCCAGCCTGGACGCCTATGTCATCGGCCAGGAAAAGGCCAAAAAAACCCTGGCGGTCGCAGTTTATAACCACTTCAAACGGGTGCGCAGCGACGCCAATACGCTCGACGTCGAGGTTCAGAAGTCCAATATCCTGTTGATCGGACCCACCGGATCCGGAAAGACCCTGCTTGCGGAAACTCTCGCGCGGACCCTGGACGTCCCGTTCGCCATTTGCGACGCGACCTCGCTCACCGAGTCAGGCTACGTCGGCGAGGACGTGGAAAATATTCTGCTGCGGCTCATTCAGTCAGCGGACTGGGACATCCCGCGTGCCGAGCAGGGCATCATCTACATCGACGAGTTGGACAAAATCGCCCGCAAAGAGGGCGTCAACCGGTCCATAACCCGCGATGTGGCCGGTGAGGGCGTGCAGCAGGAACTGCTCAAGATCATTGAGGGCTGCGTCGCCAACGTGCCTCCGCAGGGCGGACGCAAACATCCGCACCAGGAAATGTTGCAGATCAATACCCGCAATATCCTGTTCATCTGCGGCGGTGCTTTTGACGGCCTGGATGAGATGATCACCAAGCGGTTGTCCGTGGGTTCATCAATGGGATTCCTGGCCAGCGGGTCCGACCGGTCAGAGCGCAACCCGGTCGACGAAAACCCTCTGGATCAAGTCACGCCGGAGGACCTGCTGCAGTTCGGATTCATCCCCGAGCTCGTCGGTCGTCTGCCCATCGTGTCCGCCCTTCAGCCTCTGGATAAAGAATCCCTCATTCGGGTGTTGATCGAGCCCAAAAACGCCATCGTCAAACAGTACCAGCAGTTGTTCGCCATCGACGACGTAAGGTTGGAATTCACCGATGATGCGCTTGCCGCCGCTGCGGAGCGCGCCCTGGCTTACCAGACGGGCGCCCGTGTTTTACGGCACATAGTCGAGGACGCCCTGCTCGAGGTGATGTACGAACTCCCGTCCCTCGACGACATAGGCCGCTGTGTCGTCCATGGCGATGCCATCAACGGTGAAGCATCCCCCCGCCTCTATCGTCGGAGCGGCGGTCGTTACCTCACCTTGAAATCCGCTATGGCCCGATCGGACCAACAGTCGCGCAGAAAAACCGCCTGATTGGCCAATAGGTTTTCAACCCGGGGCACATTTGCAGGGGCGAATAACAATTCGCCCCCATTTCATATCGGTTGCCGCGTGTCACCGGGTGAATCCAACAACGACTGACCCCGGGCGTCGTTACGTCCCATCCCGTTTCCTCGTGCGAGGCTCAATCCCGGTCCGACGCTATGGCCGTTTCTATCTCGTCGGTCAATGATAGCCCGGCGGCGTGCGTGTCTCCCCAGGGCTCGCCGTTCGCGTCCAGCGCCTCGCCGGGCCGCACTCTGACCCGACCGTCCGCAACTGCCCCCAGCGTGGCCAATAACAGGTATGGTTCCCGCCGGTATCCCTCCGAGCGGATCAACTTGAACAGCCCGTTCTCTTCCCCCTCCTCGGATCGCACGGCCCCCGTGTCCCGCCCCGCCAGCTTCCTGTGTTCGTCGTCGAACGCTCCGCCTGTGATGGGCAACTCGCAATGGGATAGCACTGGACCACGGTCGACCTCCTCCGTCGCCATGTGGATCATCGCGCCGGTGCGGGTCGCCCCGGACGCAATCAACTCCCAGATCACCGACTGCCAGGTTCCGGTCGGCCCGTCGGGGAGGGCTCCGTGAAGGTTCAGCAGCGGGTACGTTCGGCACAATTCAGAACTGCAAATGAGCATGTATCCCGCCAGAGCGCAAACGTCGGGCTGGTAGGGCTGCAGCAGAGCCATCGCCTCCTGGTCGAACCCGTCGCGGTGCCGCGACATCGGACCCCCGCCGTGCTCCCGCCTGTACCGGGAAGATGAGAGCGTAACCAGCGGGAAGCCGTACGACCGGACCAAATCAAAGAACTCGTCCGAGCCCTCCGCTTCCCCCGGTTCACGGTTGCTGAACACAAACTCGATCCTGGCGTCCAGCTTTTCCGAGGCTATCGCGTCGGCCACGAACCGAAGCAAACCGCGGGAACCCTCTCCCCGTCCTGTGGAAAACCAGCCTATCCGCAGCATGACACCAGCCGTATCGCTCTATGCTGCCGCTAAACCCGGCCGACCATGGTGTGCTTGTCGGACCATGAGGCCATGAACATTCGTCTGCTCAGCTTATCCGGTCTATCCAGCCAGAATGATTCCGCCGCAGGACCGCGCTCAGAACGGAGCGTCATCCTCGAATAGCGACGGGTCATCCGGGTCGACCGGGGGCGGAAGGTCCCATTCGTCATCATCGTCGTCTGCATCTGCCACTGGAGCAACCGCCGCTCTCCGGTTTTCACCAATCTGCGTGATGCGAAGCTCGGCCTCGGTCAGTAATTGTTGGCAGCGGTTGGCCAACTCCATTCCCTGGCGATAGAGCGATTCCGCTTCGGTCAGAGCCAACTCGCCACGCTCCAACTTATCGACGGTTTCCTCCAGCCTCCGGTACGCATCCTCAAAGGACAACCCGTCAAGCTCTTCGTTCCAGCTTTGGTTGGGCTCTGTCATGATCGGGTGACCGGGACCGCAGGTCACAGCAACGGCCGCATCGCCGTGGGGGTGTCTTGCGCGGCGCGTCGACGGCGCGATCCTCGGGTCGCCGGCTTGGAGTGATTGGTTCCGTTGTCAGCACCCGAGTCCGCTGTCGAATTGTCCGGGGAAACATTGGCGCCGGTGGCATCAGTTCCAGCGACCGCCTGCATCACGCCGCCGCTCAGCTTGATATCCAGCAAATCGCCGTTGCCCGCCTGCTCCGGACTCGTCAGCACACTGGCTTCGCGCGCCAGGCTCACCACGGCGTATCCGCGCCTCAGTGTGGCCGCCGGATCCAGCGCCGATAGTTTTGCCTGCTGCGCTTCCAGCCCCCGTTGCAACCGGTCCTTGTGGCGGGTCATTGCTGCTGTGGCCCGGTCCGTCAATCCGTCGATCTGTCGCATCCGGACCGCAACATCCGGCCCTCGTCGTTGCAATCGATGACGCTGCAGTTCCAATTCGTTGCGTCGCCGGTCGAGGTCGCCCAGCATCATCGTGGTCAAGTGCTGCCCCGCTGCAAAGACGTTGGCCAGAAGCTGCCGTCGGTCCGGTGTCGTCAACTCGGCCGCCGCCGATGGTGTCGGCGCCCGTTGATCGGCCACGTCGTCGGCTATCGTGTGATCGGTTTCGTGGCCCACTCCCGAAACCACCGGGATCCCGCTTCCGAAGATTGCCCGAGCCACCTCCTCGGCGTTGAAACACCAGAGGTCCTCCAGCGATCCGCCCCCGCGGGCCACGATTATCACGTCGGACCGGCCCTCTTCATTCAACTGCCTGATCGCCTCCGCGATCTGCCCGCCGGCCGTGTCACCTTGCACTGCCGTGGGCGACAGCCTCAATTCTGCCAGCGGATACCGACGCCTCACCACGTTCTGAATGTCCTGCCAAACCGCTCCGTTCGGGGACGTCACCACGCCGATCACCGTGGGAAATACCGGCAGCGGTCGTTTTCGCGATGCCTCGAACAGCCCTTCCGCCGCCAGTTGCTGCTTGAGTCTCGCCAATTCCAGGGCCAGCGCCCCCTCTCCAACGGGGATAACTGCGGCGACCTGCATGTTGGCTTCGCCGTACGGAGGGTAGAACGTGAAGTTTCCGCCGGCCAGCACCTCCTGGCCTTCCTCAAGGTACTCCTGGCCCGACCGCCCGCGGAACATCACGCAACGGATCGTGCTCCCGTCCTCGCGGAGGCTGAAGTACGAATGTCCCGACGCCACCGTGCGCAGGTTGGCAACTTCTCCCTGCACCGTCAGCCGCGACAGCAACCCGTCCGACTCAAGCTTTTCCTTGAGGTAACTGGCCACCTGGCCGACCGAGTAAACTACGGGCGAAAGCATACGTCTCGTTTGGTCGTCCCTTGATTAGTGCTTGCCAGTCGGCACATTGAACGCTCGTATGGCCGGTCTATGGTTCCCCGCGCCGGTCGTTCGTGGACCTGCTCCGCTTCTATAGGTCATGCCTGCGCGAGCAGGAACTCAGAAATGTCCAGCTTGATGACCCGGTCGAGCGCCCCCGTATGAAGACGCCCAGTGAACCATCCCGAACGGTACCCTGAGCGTTGCTACGAGACCCGCTCGGAATAGGTCGCGTTCCGCGTGTCCACCTTGACCACAGTGCCCGGCGTGATGAACATGGGCACGGTAATCTGCAGGCCGGTCTCCAGGGTGGCCGGCTTGTTGCCGCCCTGCGCGGTGTTGCCCTTGAAAGCCGGCGGCGTGTCCACCACCTCCAGCTCCACGTGGATCGGAAGGTTCACGTTGATCGCCGAACCCTTATAGAACACCACCTCTACCATCATGTTCTCTTTCAGGTAGTCCAGCGTGCTCCCCAGTTGCTCGCTCGTCAATTCGTGCTGGTCGAAGGTCTCCTGGTCCATGAAATAATAGTGGGACCCGTCGGTGTACAGGTACTGAGTCTCCCGGTTGTCCACCTCGGCCAGGCTGAAACCGGTGTCGTAACGCTGGAAGGTACGTTCCACCACCGACCCGCTGATCAGGTTCCGCATCTTGATCCGGGTAACCGGGGCGCGCTGCTGCATCTTGTGCCGCTCGTAGTCCATGACCTGCCAGGGCTGGTTATCCAGCTCGATCACCATGCCCTTGTTGAGGTCGCCAAAGTTGATGCTCATCCTAGGTATCCCCTTCTATGTCGCTTGCTCTGCCGCGTCGTCGCCGATAATCCCGGCCAGTGCTTCCAGTGCAGCAGTATAGCCCCTCCATCCCAGACCGGCAATTTGGCCGCGCGCGGTATCCGCCAGCACCGAGTGTCGCCGCCACGATTCCCGCGCGTGTATGTTGCTCAGATGCACCTCCACCACGGGAACACCGGCATCCGTCAGGGCGTCCTTGAGGGAAAGCCCGTAGTGAGTCAGCGCGCCCGCGTTGATCACCACGCCGTCGATTCCGTCGGCCCGCTCCTGCAGATGGTCGATCAGCGCTCCTTCGTGGTTGGACTGAAAAAACTCCACCGCAACCCCCAATACCGTGGCCCGCTCTCCGATGCGCCGGTTGATCTCGTCCAGCGTCAGCGTCCCGTAGTGGTGTCGGTCCCGCCGACCCAGCGCGTTCAGGTTAGGACCGTGCAGTACTAGGATCGTGACCATCTTCCGCCGCCTCGCTATCCGAACTTTCGCCGTCCTGTCCCGCCAAGGGGTGGAAGCTCAGGTACGCCCGCCGGGCCTCCTGCTTGGTAATGTGCGTGTACATCTGCGTCGTCGATACGCTGCTGTGCCCCAGCAGATCCTGGATCACTCGAAGGTCGGCGTCACCCTCCAGCATGTGGCTGGCGAAACTGTGCCGCAGGGTATGCGGGTGGATCCCTTCCTTCAGACCCGCGCGCGCCGCGTAATTGCTTACGATCTTCTCGATGCTGCGACGGGACAACCGGCCGCCGTACCGGTTGACGAAAAGCGGCTCATCATTGTCCGCGCCGGCAACCAGATGCGGTCGCCCGTCGCTCAGGTAGTTGCCCAGCGCCGCTTCCGCCGGCTCACCGTAGAGGGTCCAGCGCTCCTTGTTGCCCTTCCCTCTCACCAGGATCTCGCGACGTTCCTTGTACACGTCGCCCAGATCCATCCCCTCGATTTCTGCCAACCGTACGCCGCACGCGTAAAGCACTTCCAGAATTGCCCGGTCTCTCAATCCCGTCGGCGTGTCGTCGTCGGGCGCGTCCAGCAACCGCGTCGCCTCCTTCTTGCCCAGGAAGCTCGGCAGAGGCTTCTCTACCTTTACCGGAAAGGACCTCGCGGACGGTACCGGAGTGGATTTGAACCAACCCTCCTGAACCAGGAAGTTGTAGAACGTCCTCAGCGCGGTCAGCTTCCGCACGATGCTGACCCGCGCGTATCCCTTGGGTCGCTCTCCATCCGTCCGGCCTTCGGTCGCCAGGTAGGCCACGTACCCCCTGAGCATCTGGCGGTCCATGTCCGACAAACCCATTCCCTTGCGCTGGCAGTAACTCAGGAAAGTATGCAGGTCGTCCAGATATATACGCCGGGTGTTGTCCGACAGCGACCGCTGGCCCGTCAGATACCGTCCGTACCGCTCGAGCAGGTCCGGTGTGGCCGGCCCGCACTCGCGCTCAAGCCCGCTCCGATCCTCTGTGATCACACCACTGGCTATCGTTGACATACCGGCATTCTACGCTGACGCTGCTGCTGGCGCCGGAATCCGGAGCGTCCTGTATCGGGCAATTCTGGACCAGGCAAAACTCGATGCGAGCGTCTGAATCCACCTTCGAGACAGCACCGAAACGACCGATTTATGCCAATGATTTCGCCTTGGCGCGGAATCCGGCTGACCCTGACAACCCGCGTGCGCTAGTCGCCGACGGTTGCCAGCTCCGGTTCGGGCGCATTCTGCGTCGGCTCCGGCTCCACCGCTGGCGGGTCGCCCTTCCACTTGCAGACTGAGCACGCCGCCTTCCCCCGCGCCCGCGTCACCAGCATTCCCTCACACTCCGGGCACGGCATCGGCAGCGGTTCCGTGTTCACCAGGAAATCGCACTTCGGATAGTTGGCGCATCCCCAGAACGGCCGCCCAGATTTTCGGGACCGGCGTTCCACCAGGTCGCCGCCGCACTTGGGGCAGGGCACCCCGCTGCTCTTGACTATGTTCCGGCGGTTGTCGCAGGGATTGTCCTCTGCGTTGTAGCCTGTGCAGGCCAGGAACCGCCCGAATCGACCCGTCTTGATCACCATGGGACGTTCGCACTTCTCGCAGATCTCGTCCGTCTCTTCGTCCGGCGGCCGTTCCTGGTTGTTGCGCATATTCCTGATGTTCTGACATTCAGGATAGCCGGTGCAGGCGAGAAAACGGCCAAATCGTCCCATCTTCATCGTCATCAGCTGCCCGCACTTGTCGCATACCGGGGAGAATTCCTTCTCGGCCTCGTTCACCGCCTGGTGGAAGGGCCCGTAGAATTCCCGCAGCATGGGCACCCATTCCAGCTCGCCCTGCGCCACGCTGTCCAGGTCTTCCTCCATTCGGGCCGTGAAGTTCATGTCCATCACGTCCGAGAAGTGTTCCTTCAAAAGGTCAGTGACCGTGCAACCCAGCTCAGTGGGTTGCAGCCTCCGCTGCTCACGCTCCACATACTCCCGCTCGACCAACGTCGCGATGGTCGGCGCGTACGTACTGGGTCGCCCGATGCCCTTGTCCTCCATCTCCTTGATCAGAGTGGCTTCGGTGAACCTTGGAGGCGGTTGGGTGAAATGCTGGTTCGCTTTCAACTCCTGGTTGGTCAGCCCGTCGCCAGCCTCCAACTCGGGCAGCGCTCCTTCCTCACCGCCGCCAGCGTCGTCCCTGCCCTCCATGTAAACTGCGCGGAACCCGGGAAACTTCAGCACTGAGCCCGTCGCCCGGAACCTGAAAACGCTGTCGGACGGACTGGCGCAGTTCGCGTCGATCTGCACCGTGGTCGCCTCCAGCAACGCGTCCGCCATCTGGCTCGCAACCATGCGCTCCCAGATCAGCGTGTACAGCCGCAACTGGTCCCGGTCCAGGTACGCCGCCATAGCCTGCGGCGTACGCCCGATGGACGTGGGACGGATCGCTTCGTGCGCTTCCTGGGCGTTCTTGCTCCGGGTACGGTAGGTACGCGGTTTGTCCGGCGTGTACTCTTTGCCGTACCGCTGGCGGATGTATTCCCTCGTTTCCCGCACCGCCGTCTCGGCCACATTCACGCTGTCGGTACGCATGTAGGTGATGAGCCCCATGGATCCTTCGGTTCCAACGTTGAGGCCTTCGTACAACTGCTGCGCCAGCGCCATGGTGCGTTGGGCGGTAAATCGCAATTTGCGGCCCGCGTCCTGTTGCAGCGTGCTGGTGATGAAAGGAGGCGCCGGCCGTTGCCGCCTCGGCTTTTTCTCCACACTTTCGACCGTGTATGACGCGCCCTTTAGCTCGGATTCGAGGCCTCGCGCCGTGTCCCCATCCGGAATCGACATCTTGCGCCGCGCGCCTTTGCGCGAGTGCAGTGTCGCGGTGAAGGTGTTGGGATTCGCCGGCGCGTCGGCGCTCTTGAACAGGTCCGCTTCCAGCGACCACCACTCTTCGGGCACGAACGCGGCTATCTCCCGCTCCCGCTCTACTATCATCCGCAGCGCCACGGATTGAACCCGACCCGCTGATAGTCCCAACTGCACCTTCAGCCACAGCAACGGGCTGATCTCGTACCCAACCAACCGGTCCAGTATCCGCCGGGCCTGCTGCGCGTTGACCAACTCCATGTCGATCTCGCGGGGATGCTCAAACGCCTCTTCCACCGCCTGCTTGGTGATCTCGTGAAACACCACGCGTTTCGGCGGATTGGCGTTCTTGTCCCAGCCTGCCGCCGCCTGCAGGTGCCAGGATATCGCCTCACCCTCGCGGTCGGGGTCGGTCGCCAGGAATATGTCGGACGCCTTGGCTCCGGCCTCCTTGAGGCCTTTCACCAGGTCCCGCTTGTCCTTCATCGTCAGGTATTTGGGCTCGAACTCCTCGTCGGTGTTCACGCCCAAGGTCGATTTGGGCAGGTCTCGGACGTGCCCCATCGACGCCGCCACAACGTACCGGTTGCCCAGGATCTGCCCCACCGTTCGCGCCTTCGCCGGCGACTCAACGATCACCAACCGCTTGCCGGCGGCTGACGGCACGCCAGACCGGGCACGCGTCGAGGCGGCTTTGGTCTTGCTGCTGGAGCGCGCCGCGCCTTTGGTGCTTTTGGATCTGGCGGACGTTTTCCCGGTTGTCTTGCTTCGTGTACCGGTCTTGGGCGGCATTGGGTCAGTTTGTCTCCGATTGTTTTTGTATCTCGATCAGGGTAGTTGATAATGCATCATACCAGCCTGCAAAACCAGTCCCTTGATCTCCAACATGGTCAAAAGGCCGCTGATTTCGGTGATAGGGCGGCCCGTCAACCTGGCCAGATCGTCAATGTGCGTCGGTTCCCTGTTGATGTGTCGGAGCAGATCAGATTCATCGGGGTCATCTGACGCTGGCGACGGCGTAACCCCCTCTGTCCATCCATCCTCAACAAGTGTCGTCGCGCCGGCCTGGTTGCCGAACTCTTCGCCAGGGTTGGATCGTTCCCCGTCCTTGTTGCCAAAGGACATGGGGATCTGCCGCACGGCGGTGTCCAGACCGATCTCCACTAATATATCACTAACGTCGCACACTAACTTCGCCCCTTCGCGGATTAACCGGTTGGTCAGTTTGCTGGCGTCCGAATATATGCTGCCCGGTACGCAGAAAATTTCACGGTTCTGCTCCAGGGCGTGGTACACCGTCCAACGTGTCCCGCTGGTCTCGCTCGCCTCAGTGATCAGCGTCCCCAGCGTCATCCCGCTGATGATCCGGTTCCGTCGGGGAAAATTCGACGCCTCCGGCCTGGTCCCCAGCGGAAACTCGCTCACCAACGCTCCGCCCTCGGCCACGATTCGCTCCGCCAACCGCCGGTTTTCCCTGGGGTACACCGTATCCAACCCGTTGCCGAGCACCGCGATCGTTCGGCCTCCCGCGTCCAGCGTTGCTTTGTGAGCCCGCGCGTCAACGCCCAGCGCCAACCCGCTGACCACCGCCACGCCTCGAACCGCCAACTCAGTGCACAACTCGGCCGTCACTCGGTATCCGTACTCCGTAGGCCTCCTGGTGCCCACCACCGCTACCGAGGTCTCATCGTCGGGATGCAATGTGCCTCGGCAAAACAGAACCGGCGGAGCGTCCACGACCTCTTTTAATCGACGTGGATACTCCTCATCGTGCCACGTCAACGCCTTGACTCCGCAACTCGCCAGCCGGTCCAGTTCTTGGTCAGGGTCGATTTTTTCGCGACCCTCCACGATCGCCTTGACCACGCCGCCTCCGATGCCCGCGGCCCGCAATTCCCGTTGTGGCGCCTTCCAGGCCAGTTCCAGATCGCCGCCGAAATGCGATTCCAGCAAACGGAATCTCGCGGCGCCCAGGCCCGGGGTCTGGCTCAACGCGATCCAATATCCTATTGAAAATGCAGGGCTCGTAATCACGGCGCGGATTCTATCACAGGGAAAATGTTCGGAACAACGAGCAAATGTCATCAATTCCGTGCCGGCGCGACTGCCGGTCTATTATCTTGCCCCGCTCTGCCGGATCCATTCACAGTTCCCTTTGCAGAATGAGGCGTCCTGGCAATGCCGCACCCATCTCACCCCCAATGTCTCGTCCGCCCTGTGGGTCGATGTGATCATATCCCTTGACAAAGCGAACGCATGAGCCCATAATGGTCTCACTCGAGTTAGAACATAACATCCAGCACCGTCCCGTCAGAGGTGATACCGGTCGTACACGGCCAACCCCGTCAGACTCCAAATCGCATACCCGTCTCCGCCAGGACCAGCGACCGGTCGCTC